>NZ_CP049703.1:940000-1614166 GCF_003688615.2 Parageobacillus toebii NBRC 107807
CCCAAACCAAGAGGCTTGCCTCTTGGGGTTGTAGGACCACTCACATGGGAGTTACAAAGGAACGGGGTAGACGAAGCGGTCTGGAAAGGCCCGCCAGAGAAGGTGACAGCCCTGTAGTCGAAACTTCGTTCCCTCCCGAGTGGATCCTGAGTACGGCGGGACACGGGGAATCCCGTCGGAAGCAGGGAGGACCATCTCCCAAGGCTAAATACTCCCTAGTGACCGATAGTGAACCAGTACCGTGAGGGAAAGGTGAAAAGCACCCCGGAAGGGGAGTGAAAGAGAACCTGAAACCGTGTGCCTACAAGTAGTCAGAGCCCGTTTATGGGTGATGGCGTGCCTTTTGTAGAATGAACCGGCGAGTTACGATGACGTGCGAGGTTAAGTCGAAGAGACGGAGCCGCAGCGAAAGCGAGTCTGAATAGGGCGTTAAGTACGTCGTCGTAGACCCGAAACCAGGTGATCTACCCATGTCCAGGGTGAAGGTAGGGTAACACCTACTGGAGGCCCGAACCCACGTACGTTGAAAAGTGCGGGGATGAGGTGTGGGTAGGGGTGAAATGCCAATCGAACCTGGAGATAGCTGGTTCTCCCCGAAATAGCTTTAGGGCTAGCCTCAAGGGAAGAGTCTTGGAGGTAGAGCACTGATTGAGCTAGGGGCCCTCATCGGGTTACCGAACTCAGTCAAACTCCGAATGCCAACGACTTATCCTTGGGAGTCAGACTACGAGTGATAAGATCCGTGGTCGAGAGGGAAACAGCCCAGACCACCAGCTAAGGTCCCAAAGTGCACGTTAAGTGGAAAAGGATGTGGAGTTGCCCAGACAACCAGGATGTTGGCTTAGAAGCAGCCATCATTTAAAGAGTGCGTAATAGCTCACTGGTCGAGTGACTCTGCGCCGAAAATGTACCGGGGCTAAACGTGCCACCGAAGCTGTGGGATGACCGTTGGTCATCGGTAGGGGAGCGTTCTAAGCGCGCCGAAGCGAGACCGGAAGGACTCGTGGAGCGCTTAGAAGTGAGAATGCCGGTGTGAGTAGCGAAAACAGAGGTGAGAATCCTCTGCACCGAAAGCCTAAGGTTTCCTGAGGAAGGTTCGTCCGCTCAGGGTTAGTCGGGACCTAAGCCGAGGCCGAAAGGCGTAGGTGATGGGCAACAGGTTGAGATTCCTGTACCACCTCCTCACCGTTTGAGCAATGGGGGGACGCAGGAAGGTAGGGCGAGCAGGCTGCTGGAATAGCCTGTCCAAGCGGTTAGGCTGCCAGATAGGCAAATCCGTCTGGCGCAAAGGCTGAGCCGTGATGGCGAAGGGACCATCGGTCCCGAAGTCCCCGATCCTACACTGCCAAGAAAAGCCTCTAGCGAGGTGAGAGGTGCCCGTACCGCAAACCGACACAGGTAGGCGAGGAGAGAATCCTAAGGTGCGCGGGAGAACTCTCGTTAAGGAACTCGGCAAAATGACCCCGTAACTTCGGGAGAAGGGGTGCTCTCTTGGGTGATGAGCCCGAGAGAGCCGCAGTGAAAAGGCCCAAGCGACTGTTTACCAAAAACACAGGTCTCTGCGAAGCCGAAAGGCGAAGTATAGGGGCTGACACCTGCCCGGTGCTGGAAGGTTAAGGGGAGCGCTTAAGCCGCAAGGCTGAAGGTGCGAACCGAAGCCCCAGTAAACGGCGGCCGTAACTATAACGGTCCTAAGGTAGCGAAATTCCTTGTCGGGTAAGTTCCGACCCGCACGAAAGGTGTAACGACTTGGGCGCTGTCTCAACGAGAGACCCGGTGAAATCATACTACCTGTGAAGATGCAGGTTACCCGCGACAGGACGGAAAGACCCCGTGGAGCTTTACTGCAGCCTGATATGGAATTTTGGTATCGCTTGTACAGGATAGGTGGGAGCCTGAGAAGCCGGAGCGCCAGCTTCGGTGGAGGCGCCGGTGGGATACCACCCTGGCGGTATTGAAATTCTAACCCGCACCCCTTATCGGGGTGGGAGACAGTGTCAGGTGGGCAGTTTGACTGGGGCGGTCGCCTCCCAAAAGGTAACGGAGGCGCCCAAAGGTTCCCTCAGAATGGTTGGAAATCATTCGTAGAGTGCAAAGGCACAAGGGAGCTTGACTGCGAGACGGACAGGTCGAGCAGGGACGAAAGTCGGGCTTAGTGATCCGGTGGTTCCGTATGGAAGGGCCATCGCTCAACGGATAAAAGCTACCCCGGGGATAACAGGCTGATCTCCCCCAAGAGTCCACATCGACGGGGAGGTTTGGCACCTCGATGTCGGCTCATCGCATCCTGGGGCTGTAGTCGGTCCCAAGGGTTGGGCTGTTCGCCCATTAAAGCGGTACGCGAGCTGGGTTCAGAACGTCGTGAGACAGTTCGGTCCCTATCCGTCGCGGGCGCAGGAAATTTGAGAGGAGCTGTCCTTAGTACGAGAGGACCGGGATGGACGCACCGCTGGTGTACCAGTTGTCCCGCCAGGGGCACCGCTGGGTAGCTATGTGCGGAAGGGATAAGCGCTGAAAGCATCTAAGCGTGAAGCCCCCCTCAAGATGAGATTTCCCATCGCGTCAAGCGAGTAAGATCCCTCGAAGATGACGAGGTCGATAGGTCCGAGGTGGAAGCGTGGCGACACGTGGAGCTGACGGATACTAATCGATCGAGGACTTAACCAAGCGGAAAAGTGGAGGCGAGCGCTTAGCGCCAAAAGGAAAATGTTCTTCGCCCGTAGAGGTGCTTGCACCTCAAGGGAGAAGGTTATTTGGTGCAAGAGAGCTAGGCACCGGAGCTAGACAACGGAAAAAGCATAGGCCGCCTACGCAAGACGGCTTCTTCCAAACAGACGGTTATCTAGTTTTGAGGGAACGAAATCCCTCTTGACAAACGTGATGATTGGAATATAATAATAAATGTCCAATTGAGATAATTGCCTAGTGACAATAGCGGAGAGGAAACACCCGTTCCCATCCCGAACACGGAAGTTAAGCTCTCCAGCGCCGATGGTAGTTGGGGCCAGCGCCCCTGCAAGAGTAGGTCGTTGCTAGGCAATTATTACAGAAAACAGCTGATTAAGCTTCATGCTTAATCAGCTGTTTTTATATATACCTTAAAACATCTCCACTTCACCTCTCACTCTGTGTGTATCCATTTTTTCTATTAAACTGAAACGAAGAAAAATGCGCAACTCTCCTATCTTGTTCTCATGGTGTTATAAAATTTTATTTTTTGGTATTTATTATTTTACCTAAGCATCTATAAAATTTTATTTTCATCTATTAGTTATAGAAACTTATTAATGTGGGAAAGATAAAGGGTGGGAGGTGGAGAAGGTGGGTTCACTGATTACGGGTAAAGATGTTATCGAAAGAGTATGTATCGTTTGTGAGCAGCCAAAACAAGAAGGAATTCAAATTTATGATCAGTTTCTTTGTCTTGATTGCGAAAGGGAGATCGTGCAAACGGACACGACCGATCCGAAATACCGTTTTTATGTAAAGCAGTTAAGAAAAATTATATCTTCAAAAATATATTCATAGGGTCCTATTGATAGGGCCTATTTTGTTTATATGTTCAACTTTCATCACGCTTTTTTCTTTTTTGATTTGGAGTGGTATCGGAAAATCGATGTTATCTCTTATGTATTTCTATTCAAGGCAATTAGATTAGTGATAATATATATCTTGTTGTCTATGTCAGAAAAACAATGTTCTAAATTTCCTTATCATGAAAAAGAAAAGAGGGGCATTTATGGATCAACAGCAAACTCCTTTATATACCGCTTTAAAACGTCATGATGCCATTCATCCGTTTTCATTTCATGTACCAGGTCACAAATATGGTACAGTATTTCCTATAGAAGCGAAAAATGATTATAAGCAGTTACTAAAACTAGATGCGACTGAATTAAGCGGGCTTGATGATCTACATCAACCGGAATCGGTTATTGCCGAGGCGCAATCTTTAGCAGCAAAGCTGTATAATGTAGAAGAAACGTTTTTTCTCGTAAACGGTTCTACGGCTGGAAATTTAGCGATGATCTTTGCCGTTTGCGGGGAAAAGAAAAAGGTAATTGTGCAGCGAAATTGCCATAAATCGATTATGCATGCGCTTCAATTAGTTGGAGCTGCCCCTATTTTTCTTCCTCCGGAATTGGATGAAGACGTCCGTGTCGCCTCTTATGTTGCGTATGAAACGGTAAAAAAGGCGCTTGAACTTCACCAAGATGCCGCAGCATTAGTGTTGACTAATCCGAATTATTATGGAATGGCGGTGGATCTTACGGAAGTTGTAAACATCGCACACCGCTATCGTATTCCTGTGCTTGTCGATGAAGCGCATGGGGCCCATTTTATTATAGGAGAGCCTTTTCCGAAAACAGCGATCGCGTGCGGGGCGGATGTTGTTGTCCAGTCAGCGCATAAAACATTGCCAGCCATGACAATGGGGTCGTATTTACATGTAAATAGTTCATTAATAGATAAAGAGAAACTAAAATATTTTTTACAAGTGTTTCAGTCAAGCAGCCCATCTTATCCGATTATGGCTTCACTTGATTTGGCGAGAAGTTACCTCGCTCGTTTAACAAAGGGAGATGTAGAAAATATTTTAAAACAAATTCAACGGTTGAAAGATGCCCTCGATGAGATAGAAGGGATTGCGGTAGTTCATTCGCAACATCCGCTTATAAAGACGGATTTATTGAAAATTACCGTTCAAACGAGAAGTAAGTTGTCCGGTTATGAGCTTCAACAACGGCTGGAGCAAGAAGGCGTTTTTGCGGAGCTTGCCGATCCGTTTAACGTTTTGCTCGTGTATCCGCTTGCTGCTATCGATCATTTAGAGGAAGTGATCGAAAAATTAAAACGGGCGTTTCGCGGATTAAGCTATAGCGAAGAGTTGCTAAATTCGTTCCGTTCTTTTTCCTTCTTGGCATCTGCAAATCCGATTTCTTATAAGGAACTAGAGACATTGCCGAAAAAAGTGGTTAACTTAGAAAAGGCGGAAGGATTTATTGCCGCGGAAACGATCACACCTTATCCACCTGGAGTGCCTTTATTATTTATAGGAGAATCAATTAGTAAAGAGCATATTGAACAAATAAAACAGTTAAAATACCATGCGCGGTTTCAAGGAGGAAAGTTTTTATCTTCTAATCAAATAGAAGTGTATGTACCAGTAAAATAAGGGGGATTAGCGTATGAAAGGCCGTTTTTTTTCTTTCGAGGGACCTGATGGAGCGGGAAAAACGACGATGATTACAAAGCTGGAATCATTTTTGCGAGAAAAAGGGTTTGACGTTTTATCGACAAGAGAACCAGGAGGAGTTCGTATTGCCGAGGAAATTCGTTCCATTATTTTGAACCCAAAACATACGGAAATGGATGGTCGTACGGAAGCGTTGCTTTACGCCGCTGCGAGAAGGCAGCATCTTTTAGAAAAAATTATTCCTGCGATAAAAGCCGGCAAAATTGTATTGTGCGATCGGTTTGTCGACAGTTCGTTAGCCTATCAAGGATTTGCAAGAGGGTTAGGCATCGATGAAATATTACAAATTAATCAGTTTGCGATTGATGGTTATTTTCCTTCGTTAACGATTTATTTTGATATTGATCCTAAAATAGGATTAGAGAGAATCCAAAAAAATAAGCAACGGGAAATTAATCGGCTTGATATGGAAAGTTTATCTTTCCATTATAAAGTAAGAGAAGGGTATTTAAAGATAGCAGAACGTTTTTCTGATCGTATCATTGTCATTGATGCTTCCAAACCGGTCGATGAAGTGTTTGCAATGACCATAGCAGCGGTTATGGATCAAATAGAAGGAAGATAACAGTGATGTTTCCATGAAACAGAACATGATGAAAAGGATAAGACATGTTAGAATAAAAATTAAAGGAAAGTGATGAAAGTGGCGATTTTCTGGGAGCAGCTGGAACGATATCAGCCTGTAGTAGTGAAAATGCTCACAAAAAGTCTTGAAAAAGGGCGAATTTCTCATGCTTATTTATTCGAGGGGCAACGCGGAACGGGAAAAAAAGCAATGAGTCTTTTATTGGCAAAAAGCTTATTTTGTTTACATCGTTCTGGAATAAAGCCTTGCAATGAATGCCGAAATTGCCGCAGAATCGATTCCGGGAATCATCCGGATGTACATGTCATTGAACCAGATGGGCAATCGATTAAAAAAGAACAAATTGAAATGTTGCAGCAAGAGTTTGCAAAAATGGCGGTGGAATCAGACCGAAAACTATATATTATCGAGCACGCTGATAAAATGACAACGAATGCAGCGAATAGCTTGTTAAAATTTTTAGAAGAGCCTCGTCCAGGGACGGTAGCGATATTGCTTACAGAACAATATCACCGCCTATTAGAAACGATCATTTCCCGTTGCCAAGTGTTTTCGTTTAAGCCAATACCACCTGCTTTGCTTGCCAATTATTTAGCAGAGCAGCAAATCCCGCCTCATATTGCTCTCCTTGCCGCACATGTGACAAACAGTCATGAAGAAGCACTCGAGTTAGGTCGAGATGATTGGTTTGCGCAGGCGAGAAAAATAGTGTTACAATTATATGAAATGTTAAAGAAAAATGATTTGCAGGCGCTTTTTTTCATCCATGATCAATGGATTCCGCATTTTCAAGAAAAGCAGCAAATCGATTTAGGATTAGATTTGCTTTTATATATATATAAAGATATGTTGCACATTCAATTAGGACAGCAAGATAAAATCATTTATCGGGATAAAATCGATGATTTGCAGCAATGGGCGCTTTCTTGTTCTCAACGACAGATCGTAAAAAGCATGGAAATGATTTTACAAGCGAAGGCGCGTTTAAATACAACTAATATGAGCGTACAGCTTTTAATGGAACAACTTATCCTTGATCTAAAGGAGGGAAAAGTGTTTGTATAATGTCGTCGGTGTTCGCTTTAAAAAAGCGGGAAAAATTTATTATTTCGATCCTGGAGAATTGTCGATTTCTGCTGGGGAGTTCGTCATTGTAGAAACCATTCGAGGGATCGAATATGGAAAAGTTGTCATTAGCAACAAACAAGTCGACGAAAATGATATCGTTTTGCCGTTGAAAAAAGTGATTCGCGTCGCGGACGCGAAAGATAAATTAATTGTTGAGGAAAACAAAAAAGCGGCACGGGAAGCGTACGATATTTGCTTAAAAAAAGTAGAAGAGCATGGCTTGGAAATGAAATTAGTCGATGTGGAATATACGTTTGACCGCAATAAAGTGATTTTTTATTTTACTGCAGACGGGCGTGTGGATTTCCGCGAACTTGTCAAAGATTTGGCAGCCATTTTTCGCACGCGCATTGAATTAAGACAAATCGGTGTTCGCGATGAAGCAAAAATGCTTGGCGGGATCGGTCCGTGCGGAAGAATGCTTTGCTGCTCAACATTTTTAGGAGATTTTGAACCAGTATCCATTAAAATGGCGAAAGACCAAAACTTATCGCTCAATCCGACGAAAATTTCCGGTCTTTGCGGTCGGTTAATGTGCTGCTTAAAATACGAAAATGATGAATATGAAACAGCGAAAGAGCAGCTTCCTGATTTAGGGGAGTATGTGGAAACTCCGCATGGTCTTGGAAAAGTGATCGGATTAAATATTTTAGAACGAGTATTGCAAGTGGAATTATCGGAACATGGACGGGTCGTGGAATATACGCTCGACGAGTTGATGAAAGATGGAACGTTACCAGTCCAAGCCACAGACTAATTGGGGTGGATTGACGTGGATAAGAAAGAGATTTTTCAGTCAGTAACGAGCATGGAGGAACAACTGAGCCATTTGTACCGCCAGCTTGTACAATTAAAGGAACATGTAGTTCAGCTGCTTGAGGAAAATCATCATTTGCAAATAGAAAATGATCATTTGCGCCGTCGGCTCGAACAAGTGACCAGTGAATTGGCAGAGGAAAAGCAAAAAGAAAAAGATCATAAGCATGGTCATGAAAGAAAATTAGTTGACATTGGCGAAGGATATGATAATTTAGCGCGTCTTTATCAGGAAGGGTTCCATATTTGTCATGTCCATTATGGAAGCGTCCGAAAAGAAGGCGATTGCCTATTTTGTTTATCCTTTTTAAATAAAAAGTAAGCATAACGATAGCCTTTCCACATAAGGAGAGGTTATTTTTTTGAAAATAAGGAGGAATACACGATGGTGGAATTATATGATGATGAGAGGCTTGACTATCTTTTAAATGAAGATATTCGCATTATTCAAAGTCCGTCTGTGTTTTCCTTTTCCCTTGATGCGGTGCTGCTTGCGAAATTTGTTTATATGCCAATTCAAAAAGGGCAAATTGTCGATTTATGCACCGGAAATGGAGTTATTCCATTGTTATTAAGCATGAGAACAAAGGGAAAAATTATCGGTATAGAAATTCAAGAGCGGCTTTGTGATATGGCAAAAAGAAGCGTACAATATAACGGTTTGGAAAAACAAATAGAAATTATTCACGGGGATATTAAAGATGCGCCTAAGCAGTTAGGATACAGTAAATATGATGTCGTCACGTGCAATCCTCCCTATTTTCCAACGATCAGCAAGGAAGAAATGAACAAGAATATTCATTTGGCCATTGCTCGCCATGAGATTTATTGTACGCTTGAAGATGTGATTCGCGTAAGCAGCCAGCTGTTGAAGCAAGGCGGCAAAGCCGCATTTGTGCACCGGCCGGGACGGCTGCTCGATATTATTACACTAATGCGCAAGTATCGGTTAGAGCCAAAACGGCTGCGGTTTGTTTATCCGAAAATCGGAAAAGAGGCCAATACGATTTTGATTGAAGGAATAAAAGATGGCAATCCGGATTTAAAAGTATTGCCGCCGCTTATTGTGTATCATGACAATAATGAATATACAGATGAAGTGAAGCAGCTATTATATGGAATTATCCCATCGTAAAGGAGCAGAAGCGATGCTTTGGCAGCAAAAAAGTTTTGCCGGCGATAATAAAGGAACTCTATATATCGTCCCGACACCGATTGGCAATCTTGAAGATATGACATTTCGGGCGGTACGTATTTTGAAAGAAGTAGATATCATTGCCGCAGAAGATACACGGCAAACGAAAAAACTGTTAAACCATTTTGAGATTCATACACCGGTCATTAGTTATCATGAACATAATAAATATACAAGCGGGCCGCAAATTGTCGAACAACTGAAAGAAGGAAAATCGGTAGCGCTTGTCAGTGATGCAGGAATGCCGGGAATTTCCGACCCAGGATATGAGCTGATCGTTTCCGCGCTCAAAGAGCAGTGTTCAGTTGTTCCGCTTCCAGGAGCGAACGCGGCGTTAACCTCACTGGTTGCCTCGGGGCTGCCGACCGATCACTTTTATTTTTTCGGTTTTCTCGAACGGACAAAGAAAGAAAAAAAGGAACAGTTGGAATCACTAAAAACGGTTCGTGAAACGATGATTTTTTATGAAGCACCTCATCGCTTAAAAGAAACGCTTGCGATGATGTATGAAGTGTTTGGCGATCGCCGTATCGCTATATGCCGTGAGCTTACCAAACGATTTGAGGAGTTCATTCGTGGAACTTTGCGGGAGGCGGTCGAATGGGCAGAAACGAATGAAATTCGCGGAGAATTTTGCATTATTGTGGAAGGAGCGGAGGAAACGATCGAAGAGAAAGAGGAATGGTGGCATTCGCTAACACCGGTGGAGCATGTCGAATATTATATTCGGGAGAAAAATTTTACGTCAAAAGAAGCTATTAAACAAACCGCAAAAGATCGAAATATGTCGAAACGGGACGTTTATCAGCAATATCATCATCGATAAAAAAAGAGAGTTTCTCTAAAAATGCTAGAGAAACTCTTTTATTTATCATTATTGTCAGATGATTGTTGTAGATGCTCTTGGATTTCTTTTAAAAGAATTTCCGCGCCTTCACGGCTTAAAATAATTTTACCGCCGGCTAATTTGAAATTGTCATCAGAAACTTCGCCAGTGACGACACAAGTCATATTTGGTTTATATTTTTTCAAAATGATGCGATCGTCGTCTACGTAGATTTCCAATGCATCTTTTTCAGCAATATCTAACGTGCGGCGTAATTCAATTGGAATTACGACACGGCCTAATTCATCCACTTTGCGGACAATGCCTGTTGATTTCACGGAACGCTCCCCCTCTCTATAATAAAATAGTTTTTTATTTTGCTAGGATTTATTCGTCAATATTCGACAAATTTCCTACACCCTAATCATATCAGTGTTTCCATTATACGTCAATCCTTTTATATGTAAAATTAAAAAAAAATGTATTTTTAAGAAAGACGATTGTTTTCTTCTATAACTATTCGACTATTTTTTATAAAATATGGCGTTATTTTGGGTACCGTCAAGAATTTTGTGTAATGTAAATGGGGTAGGGTTTCTCTGAAATGGATTTGAATTGATAGGGGACTGATTTTCTCCACACAAGAGACTGAATATTCAGTCTCTTGTGTGGAAAGGGAGAATCCCCTTATTTTGTTTATTTACAATATTTGGTTAACAATAACGTTCTTCAAACATTCGTTGAAGAGCTTCATGCGCTTCGGCAAATCCTCGCAACTTTCGCCCTGCCCATTTCTCATTAAAATCTTGAATGGTCAAATACACGATTTTTTCAGCGGCTTCTAAACTATTCAAACTGTTCATCGGTTTTAGGCGTTTCCGAATTTCCTTGATCGTTCGTTCGATGGCATTGGTCGTATAAATCACACTTCGAATACTGCTTGGATAATCCATAAATGTAAGGAGGACATCCAACTCATTGGCCCAAGATTGAACTTCTCTTGGATATTTGCTGGACCATTTCGACTCAAACTGTTGAAACATTTGTAACGCCATCTCCTTATTCGGCGCGCGATAAATCAGCTTGAGATCCTCGGCCACTTCGAATTGGTCTTTTTTCCGAACACGGCTGAGGGTGTTGCGGACTTTGTGCACGACACAGCGCTGCACATCGGCTTTCGGATACACCGCCTTAAAGGCTTCCTCCAGCCCCGGAAGGCCATCGAAGACGCCAAGAAGCACTTCCTTGACGCCTCTTTGGTAGAGGTGTTGAAGAATTTCCTGCCATACATAGGCGCTTTCTTGTCCTCCCACGAAGAAATCCAGAATTTCGCGATACCCTTCTTCATTCACTCCTAACACCACATAAATGACTTCTTTCTCCACGGTTTCGCGACGAAGTTTTACGTATAAACCATCCAAATATAAGACGGAATAACGCTTGTGCAGTGGACGAGTGTGCCATTTCTCGATGTCTTCCTTCACTACATCGGTAATACGGCTGATCGTTGCAGGAGAATAGGCATTGCCTAAAATTCGTTCAATAAACTTGCCAATTTCACGCGTACTCATGCCACTTTGATACATCCTGATGATGGCTTCCTCCAGCCAGCCGGTGTGCCGTTGGTAAGGAGCGAACAATTGGGTTTGAAATTCTCCGTTTCGGTCTCTAGGGACCAAAAGACCTTCAATCCGACCATATTGCGTATCTAGATTTCGTTGATAGTAGCCGTTTCTCATATTTGATGTTCCGGCCTGTTCTATTTCGAGGAAATTCTTGATTTCTTCCCGCATGATCAGTTCTAATTTTTCCTTTACAAACTGACGAATGACACTTTCCAGTTGATTTGCCCAGTCGACATTCGGTATACTTTTAGACATAGGTAGGGTTCTCCTTTCTCTGGAATGTTTGGGTTCAATCAGAGAATACCCTACCTTTTTTCTTTTGATCTAGTAAAATGCTTTACACAAAATTTTATACATCATCTTATTTTGTATGTATATTTTTTTTCAATAAGAGAAATAGATGTTTTTGTAGAATGAAAAAAATTATGTAAAATAGAAGTAACATCGCTCTCGTCCGTTGGGCGGGGGCTTTTGTTCAGAATAGGGAGGTATGAAGATGGAGAAAAAGACGTTTTATCTTACGACCCCGATTTACTATCCGAGCGGGAAATTACATATTGGCCATGCATATACGACCGTAGCAGGCGATGCGATGGCGCGCTATAAGCGTCTTCGCGGTTATGATGTCATGTATTTGACTGGTACGGACGAACATGGACAAAAAATTCAGCGAAAAGCGGAAGAAAAAGGAGTAACACCGCAGCAATATGTCGACGAAATTGTCGAAGGCATCCAAGAGTTGTGGAAAAAGCTTGATATTTCTTATGATGACTTCATCCGTACGACGCAAGAACGTCATAAAAAAGTAGTAGAAAAGATTTTTGCGCGTCTTGTCGAACAAGGTGATATTTATTTAGGTGAATACGAAGGATGGTATTGTACACCGTGCGAATCATTTTATACGGAGCGGCAGCTCGTTGATGGAAACTGCCCGGATTGCGGCCGTCCGGTAGAGAAAGTAAAAGAAGAATCGTATTTCTTTAGAATGAGCAAATATGTGGATCGGCTTTTGCAATACTATGAAGAAAATCCGGAGTTCATCCAGCCGGAGTCGCGCAAAAATGAAATGATTAACAACTTTATTAAACCAGGGCTTGAGGATTTAGCGGTATCACGCACGACGTTTGATTGGGGCATTAAAGTTCCGGGTGATCCGAAACACGTCATTTACGTATGGATTGACGCGCTCACGAACTATATTACGGCATTAGGATATGGCACGGATAACGATGAGAAGTTTCGAAAATACTGGCCGGCAGACGTTCATTTAGTCGGAAAAGAAATTGTCCGCTTCCATACGATTTACTGGCCAATAATGTTAATGGCGCTCGATTTGCCGCTTCCGAAAAAAGTGTTTGCCCATGGCTGGCTGTTAATGAAAGACGGAAAAATGTCGAAATCAAAAGGAAATGTCGTTGATCCGGTAACATTAATCGACCGTTATGGATTGGATGCACTTCGCTATTATTTGCTTCGCGAAGTTCCATTTGGCTCCGATGGCGTATTTACTCCAGAAGGATTTGTCGAACGCATTAACTACGACTTAGCAAACGATTTAGGCAACTTGTTAAATCGCACGGTAGCGATGATTGAAAAATATTTTGACGGCATGATTCCACCATATCGTGGAGCGAAAACAGCATTCGACAACGATCTTGTCGAAAAGGCAAAAGAAACGGTGAAACAATATGAAGAAGCGATGGAGAAAATGGAATTTTCCATTGCGCTTGCGTCCGTATGGCAGCTGATTAACCGAACGAATAAATATATTGACGAAACGCAACCTTGGCTGCTTGCCAAAGATGAAGGCAAAAAAGAACAATTGGCGTCTGTAATGACCCATTTGGCAGAATCACTTCGTCATGTTGCGATTTTGTTGCAGCCGTTTTTAACACGCACGCCGGAAAAAATTTTCGCGCAGCTTGGCATTGTTGATGAACAATTAAAACAATGGGACAGCTTATATGAGTTCGGCCTCATCAAGGAAGGCACGAAAGTAACAAAAGGTGAACCGCTATTTCCACGTCTAGACATTGAAAAAGAAGTGGAATATATTAAAGCCCATATGCAGGGCAGTGCACCGGCAAAACAAACGGAAGAAAAACCAAAACAAGAAGCGCAAGAAATTACGATTGATGATTTTATGAAAGTTGATTTGCGAGTTGCAGAAGTACTTCACGCTGAGCCGGTAAAAAATGCGGATAAACTGCTGAAGCTCAAGCTTGATCTTGGCGATGAACAACGTCAAGTCGTATCAGGAATTGCGCAATTTTACAAACCAGAGGATTTGATCGGCAAAAAAGTGGTTTGCGTCGCCAATTTAAAACCAGTGAAACTGCGCGGTGAACTATCCGAAGGCATGATTCTCGCCGGGGAAGAAAACGGGGTGCTTTCTCTTGTTACCGTTGATAAAACGATTCCAAATGGGACAAAAATAAAATAATGACAAACATAAGAGGTGTGGTGTCTATCGTACACGACACCTCTTTGTTGTCATTTTGTAAAGTAAATGTTAACAACTTGTGATATATGTAATGGATTTCTATGTTACACTTAACACCAAGGTAGAAAAGGGGTTATTGTTATGCTCTTTGACACACATGCGCATTTAAATGCCGTTCAATATAATGATGATTTACAAGAAGTGATTGATCGCGCTCTTAGTGAAAGAGTTTCTCATATTGTCGTCGTCGGCTTTGACCGCCCTACGATTGCGCGGGCGATAGAGCTAGCGGAGCAATATGATTTTATTTATGCTTCCGTTGGTTGGCATCCCGTTGATGCAATCGATATGACAGATGAGGATTTAAACATGATTGAAGAGTTGACTGCCCATCCAAAAGTGGTGGCGTTAGGAGAAATGGGCTTAGATTATTATTGGGATAAATCACCAAAGGAAATACAACATGACGTATTTCGGCGGCAAATCGCTTTAGCGAAAAAAGTAAAACTGCCAATCATTATCCATAATCGGGAAGCAACAGCGGATGTATTGCAAATTTTAAAAGAGGAAAATGCCGCCGAAGTGGGTGGAATTATGCATTGTTTTACCGGAAGTGTAGAAGTAGCGAAGCAATGCATTGATATGAACTTCTTTATTTCCCTTGGCGGTCCGGTAACGTTTAAAAATGCGAAAAAGCCGAAGGAAGTAGCGGCGCAAATTCCGCTTGAGCATTTATTGATTGAAACAGATTGTCCGTATTTAACGCCTCACCCTTTCCGCGGAAAACGAAACGAACCAAGCTACGTCAAATATGTAGCGGAGGCGATCGCCGAGATTAAAGGTATTTCCTTTGAGGAAGTAGCAAAAGCGACGGCAGAGAATGCAAAAAGATTATTCGGCATCCATCGCTAAAATTATTTGTCAAATGGTAAGGAGACTTGTCTAATATGATCGAGGTAAAAAAAGTTCTACAAATTTAGAACATTACATAGTATAAACTGTCGACAAGTCTTCCTTCCCTTTTAACCGAATTTTCTGCATAATAGAGTGTGTTTACGCGTACATGTTAGAGGGAGAGGGGAATTTAGCGAGAGAAGGAGGCGTTTTGCATAATGTTACCCAATGTGAAGAAGATTTCTGGTTCATTGAGGAAAAATTTCACTGTTACTGCTAGTAGTTTTATAGCTTTGTCAGCGACAACGGGATTTGCTGGGTACGAAATAGCCAAAGATGATGTGACACTAACGGCAAACGGAAAAAAACAAGAGATTCGTACTCATGCAAAAACGGTAAAAGAAGTATTACAGGAGCAAAATATTAAGCCAAGGAAAGAAGATCGCGTCTATCCATCGTTAGATACGCCGATTACAGATGATTTAAACATCGTTTGGGAAGCGAGCAAGAAAGTCACTTTGACAGTAGATGGAAAAAAACAAGAAATATGGACGACTGCAAAGAACGTTGCCGAGCTATTAAACTCACAACATATTAAAATCGAAAAGCACGACAAAATTGCCCCAGCACCAAATACAAAAATTAAAAAGGGAATGAAAGTGAACATAGAAAAGGCATTCCCGGTTCAATTAAATGTCGGCGGTAAACAGCAACAAGTGTGGGCAACTTCGACTACTGTCGCTGACTTTTTAAAACAACAAAATGTAAAATTAGATGAACTCGACCGTGTAGAGCCATCTTTACAGGACAAACTAAAAGAAAATATGGTCGTAAAAGTAATTAAAGTTGAAAAAGTCACCGATGTAGTGGAAGAACCAGTTGACTTTGCAGTCGTCACTAGACAAGATGCACAATTGCCAAAAGGAGAACAACGTATTATTAGCCCTGGAGAAAAGGGGCGAGTTTCGAAAAAGTATGAAGTAGTGCTCGAAAATGGAAAAGAAGTATCGCGGAAATTAATTGAGACAAAGATGATAAAAGAAAGTAAAAATCGGATTGTTGCTATCGGTACGAAAGTGGCTAAAAGCCGACCTGCCCATACGCAAAGCCGCTCTGTTCAGACCGTATCGCGCGGTCAAAAGCATGCAGCGCGAGAAATTTATGTTGTTGCTAGCGCCTATACTGCTTATTGTCAAGGATGTTCAGGAACAACGAGAATGGGAATTAACTTACGTGCAAATCCTTCTGCAAAAGTAATCGCAGTGGATCCAAACGTTATTCCGCTTGGATCAAAAGTGTACGTAGAAGGATACGGATATGCTATAGCTGCTGATACAGGATCAGGTATTAATGGTTATGAAATTGACGTGTTTATTCCAAAGCAATCGGATGCACTTCGTTGGGGTAGAAAGCGTGTGAAAGTGAGAATTCTTCAATAAAGGAAAAGGATGCGGAGGGTTTTTTGCCCTCTGCTTTTTCGTTATAATGAAGAAAGATATTTTCCTACTCATTTAGACGAAAAAAATCGAAAAAAAGTTTCGGTTATTTTAAAAAATAAATTAACATTTTTAGCAGCAAAAAACTCTTTCAACAATTATTTTACAGGAAAGGGGGCATCGCAGAAATAGGAAAAAAGACTTATTCCGTGTGGAATGAGTGAACGATTTCTGCGCAATAGTGATGAAGATTAAAGAAATTATTGTTGTGGAAGGAAAAGACGATACAGTGGCGATTCAGCGCGCCGTTGATGCAGATACCATTGAAACGAACGGGTCGGCAATTAGTGAAGAAACGATTGAACGAATTAAATTAGCAAAAGAAAAACGTGGCGTAATTATTTTTACGGACCCTGATTTTCCAGGTGAAAAAATTCGCAAAACGATTACAGAGCGTGTCCCAGGCTGCAAACATGCTTTTTTGCCAAGAAAAGCGGCTATTGCGAAAAATGGGAAAGGAATTGGCGTAGAACATGCGTCTGTGGAAGATATCCGTCAAGCGTTGAAAAACGTGTATGAGGAAACAACAGAGTGGAAGGAAGAGATTACGTTTGATGAACTCGTTGCTGCTGGTTTAATCGGTGGAGAATTAGCGAAAAAGCGGCGCCAACATTTAGGTGAAATTTTAAAAATAGGATATACAAACGGAAAGCAGCTTTATAAGCGATTGCAAGTATTTCAAATCTCTAAAGAAACATTTTATGCAGCATTAGAGCAAGTATTGCAGGAGGAAGCAAATGATGAATAAAGACATTGCCACACCGGGGCGAACCCGGGAAATCCTGGAAAAGTATGGGTTTTCATTTAAAAAAAGTTTAGGACAAAATTTTTTAATTGACACCAATATTTTGCGGAAAATTGTCGATTTTGCCGAGCTTTCGGACGAAACAGGAGCGATTGAAATCGGTCCTGGAATCGGTGCTTTAACGGAGCAGCTGGCACGCCGTGCGAAAAAGGTAGTCGCGTTTGAAATTGATCAGCGGCTTTTACCGATTTTAGAGGATACATTATCACCGTATGGAAACATCCGTATTATCCATCAAGATGTTTTAAAAGCGGATATTCACCGCGTGATCTCCGAAGAATTTACCGGCATGACCGATATTATGGTAGTGGCAAATTTGCCGTACTACGTCACAACACCGATTATTATGAAGCTATTGACAGATCGCTTGCCGATTCGCGGCATGGTTGTTATGTTGCAAAAAGAAGTGGCGGACCGCCTAGCCGCAAAGCCGGGAACGAAAGATTACGGTTCGTTGTCGATTGCAGTTCAATATTATACAGAAGCGGAGACGGTCATGACCGTCCCAAGAACGGTGTTTATCCCGCAGCCGAACGTGGATTCTGCTGTTATTCGGTTAATAAAGCGAAAGCAGCCGCCTGTTAAAGTGGAAGACGAAGCGTTTTTCTTTCAAGTGGTGCGGGCAAGCTTTGCGCAGCGCCGGAAAACGATTTTAAACAATTTAGTAAACAATTTGCCAAACGGAAAAGCGATGAAAGAGCAAATAGAGCGTGTCTTAACAGAGACAGACATTGACCCGCGCCGCCGCGGAGAAACGCTGACAATGGAGGAGTTTGCCGCGCTTAGCAATGCGCTGCGGCACGTTCTGTAAGTATGTAAGCACTTTTTTGGTTGGTTTGGGAAAGAAAAGACCTATGTCTATCACCTATTGTCGAGATGTGCATATGTTACTTAAGTAAACAATTTGTTTTAATGGAGTGAATGGTGATGGACGTTAAGGTCGGCGATATTGTTGCAAGAAAGTCGTATAACTGTGATTTATTGTTTCGTGTAATAGATGTGAAAGAAAAAGATGGGGAAAAAGAAGCGACTTTATATGGCGAAGATGTCAGACTGGTCGCCGATGCCCCATGCAGTGATTTAGTCATTATTGGTGAACGGGAACAGCAGGAAAGAAAGAAAAAGGAAATAGAGCTTATAGAACAATCGTATAAGCTATTCCGACAAGATTACCATGTAATGAAGCAAAAAACAGAGTACCGGGCGACGGGAGGATACCGAACGGAAAAAGATTTTTTTCAAATTCCGGGGCGCGTCCTTCATTTGGACGGTGACCCTTTATATTTGCGGAAGTGTTTAGATTTATATGAACGAATCGGAGTGCCGGTATACGGAATTTATTGTGATGAAAGCGAAATGTCTGAAAAAGTCGGTGAGCTTCTTGAACGATTCCGCCCTGATATTTTAGTGATTACCGGCCATGATTCTTATTCCAATTCAAAAGGAAAAGTAACGGATTTAAAGGCATATCGCCATTCAAAACATTTTGTACAAACAGTAAAAGAAGCACGTAAAAAAGTTCCTCATCTTGACCAGCTGATTATTTTTGCGGGGGCGTGTCAATCCCATTTTGAATCGCTTATTCGCGCCGGGGCCAATTTTGCCAGCTCCCCCGCACGCGTAAACATTCATGCGCTGGACCCAGTTTATGTCGTCTCGAGAATTAGTTTTACCCCTTTTATGGAAACGGTAGATGTTTGGGATGTACTTCGCAATACA
Source organism: Parageobacillus toebii NBRC 107807 (assembly GCF_003688615.2). Lineage (GTDB taxonomy): Bacteria > Bacillota > Bacilli > Bacillales > Anoxybacillaceae > Parageobacillus_B > Parageobacillus_B toebii. Next base: position 958,791 of record NZ_CP049703.1, read on the forward strand.
TTAACTGGAGAAAAAGGACTTGGAGGAGTAGAAACGAAAGGAGTATTGCGCACGGGAATGCCTTTTCGTTCCATTGGTGAAATGAGCGATTAACAGAGCCGCCATCAAAAAGGCGGTTTTTTTATTTTTTCTACAATTTATACATATTTTTTCACATAAAAAACCATAATATACATAATAAAGAAGGATTTTGTAGAAAAATATGCATTGACAGTAACGAAAAAACACTGATATAATTTTAATTTTTTTGACTTTGAAAGAAAATCTTGTTATAATTATAAACAGTGAGGTGGATAGCGAATGGCAAAAACTTTATCCGATATTAAAAAAGCGTTGGATTCTAATATCGGCAGACGTTTGACATTGCGCGCAAACGGCGGACGAAGAAAAACGATTGAACGATGCGGAATTTTAGCTGAAACGTATCCATCGGTATTTGTTATTGAACTCGACCAAAAAGAAAATGCGTTTGAACGGGTATCGTTTAGTTACGCTGATGTGTTAACAGAAACAGTACAATTGACGTTTTTAGATGACGATCAAGCGGGTAGGCAGTAGACATTTGTTTGCTGCTTTTTGTTTTGTCATAAATAGGTGAACATAAAGATATGCGTTTTTTTCATACTAAAACTGTCGCGGTGGTTGAAAGGGGCTGTTGACATTGGGTCGACGTCGTGGAATTATGTCGCAACGCTTTAAAGAAGAGTTGGCGAAAGAATTAGGCTTTTATGATGTCGTTCAAAGAGAAGGATGGGGCGCGATCCGCGCGAAAGATGCTGGGAATATGGTGAAATTAGCGATTGAAAAAGCGGAACGACAGCTAGCCGAGAACATGAAATAGCGTAAACTTGTGTAAAGGAAAACAAAAACGACCGCGACAGCCGAAGCAGCATCGCTTCGGCTTTTGTTTGATATCGTTTGCCATAACTCAACAGATGAATATATTTTTCTTTTTGTTCAGGAACACACATCATTTATGCTAATATGGTAAATGGATCTTATGAGAAGTTTGAAGTCGTTAAAGTAGGTGGAACGTTTGAGGTTGTTAGTCAAAGCGCCAGCAAAAATCAACTTATCATTGGACGTGTTACATAAGCGGCCGGATGGGTATCATGAAGTGAAAATGGTCATGACAACGATTGATTTGGCAGATCGGATCGAATTAATTCCACAAATGGATGATACCATACAAATTATTTCAAAAAAACCGATTCGTTCCCGATGACCACCGCAACTTGGCGTATCAGGCTGCAAAGTTATTGAAAGATACATTTGCGATTAAACAAGGCATAGCGATCTCTATTACAAAAAATATTCCAGTAGCGGCCGGGCTGGCGGGAGGAAGCAGTGACGCCGCCGCGACGCTCCGCGGTTTAAATAAGCTTTGGAATTTAGGCCTTACACTGGATGAGTTAGCAGAACTAGGAGCAAAAATCGGTTCTGACGTATCATTTTGCGTTTACGGTGGAACCGCGATTGCAACAGGACGGGGCGAAAAAATTACACCGATTCCTGCTCCACCGCCATGCTGGGTTATTTTGGCCAAACCATCGATCGGTGTTTCTACTGCTGAAGTGTATCGAAATTTAAAGGTTGATGAGATTCCACATCCGGATGTGGACGGAATGGTAGAGGCGATTTATCGCCAAGATTATGCGGCTATTTGTAAACTGGTTGGAAACGTATTAGAGGAAGTAACATTAAAAAAATATCCAGAAGTAGCGCATATTAAAGAGCAAATGAAGCGGTTTGGAGCAGACGCGGTATTGATGAGCGGCAGCGGGCCGACGGTGTTCGGGTTAGTCCAGCACGATTCAAGATTGCAGCGAATTTATAACGGACTCCGCGGTTTTTGTGATCAAGTGTTTGCTGTCCGTATATTAGGCGAACGCCATTCACTTGATTAAATACGTACATTTTTGGTATATTTACTTTAAAACATTCGGTTTTAGGAGGGCCTCTATGAAGTTAAGGCGCAGCGGCCGTTTAGTCGATATGACCCATTATCTTCTCGAACGGCCTCATCAGCTTATTCCGCTTACTTTTTTTGCAGATCGTTATGAATCGGCGAAGTCATCGATTAGTGAGGATTTAGCCATTATTAAACAAACGTTTGAACAGCAAGGAATCGGAACGATCAAAACATTGCCAGGCGCAGCGGGCGGAGTGCAATATATTCCGAAAATGTCGAAACAGGAAGCGGAAGAGATTGTTACATATTTATGTGAGCAACTATCACGCCCAGATCGGCTGTTGCCTGGCGGATATTTGTATATGACCGATATTCTTGGCGACCCTCGTATTGTGAACAAAATCGGCCGTCTATATGCGTCCATTTTTGCCGACCGGCCGGTGGATGTCGTCATGACGATTGCAACAAAAGGAATCCCGCTTGCTTATGCGGTAGCTCATTTTTTGTATGTTCCTGTCGTTATTGTCCGCCATGACAATAAAGTGACAGAAGGGTCGATGGTCAGCATTAACTATGTTTCCGGTTCTTCTAAACGCATTCAAACGATGGTGCTAGCCAAGCGGAGTTTAGCCGAAGGAGCCAATGTGTTAATCATCGATGATTTTATGAAAGCCGGCGGAACGGTAAACGGCATGGTGAATTTATTAAATGAATTTAACGCCAAACTTTCCGGCATCGGTGTTCTTGTCGAGTCGGAAGAAACGAAAGAGCGACTTGTTGATGAATATATTTCGCTCGTAAAATTATCTTCTGTCGATGTTAAAGAAAAACAAATTACCGTAAAAGCAGGAAATTATATTCATTTTATGGAATAGATAAACGAGAAAGGAGAGCAAACAAAATGAAAAAGGTAGAAACGAATAAAGCGCCGCAAGCGATCGGTCCGTATTCGCAAGGAATTATCGTCAATAACATGTTTTACAGCTCGGGGCAAATTCCGCTCACTCCTGAAGGAGAGATGGTACAAGGCGACATAAAAGCACAAACACATCAAGTATTTCAAAACTTAAAAGCCGTTTTGGAAGCGGCTGGCGCATCGCTTGATACAGTAGTCAAAACGACGGTGTTTTTGAAAAACATGGATGACTTTGCGGCAATGAATGAAGTATATAGTGAATATTTCACTAACCATAAACCGGCGCGCTCGTGCGTGGAAGTGGCGAGACTGCCGAAAGACGCGCTTGTCGAAATTGAAGTAGTCGCGTTGATTCGATAAATTACATCATCTGCCTTTTCCCTAAACAGTCAAGGATGCTGTACGTTGCGTACTAGCTAATTTATTATAAAAAATTTTCAAAAAAAGAAGGAAAAAGAGAAAACATGTGGAATAAAAATAATCAAGTCTGATATAGGGAAAAGGTGGTGAACATAATGGAAGTTACTGACGTAAGATTACGCCGCGTAAATACCGAAGGACGTATGAAAGCCATTGCCTCTATCACATTGGATAACGAATTCGTTGTCCACGATATCCGCGTCATCGATGGCAATAACGGATTGTTTGTCGCAATGCCAAGCAAGCGCACTCCAGATGGAGAATTTCGCGACATTGCACATCCGATTAACTCAGCCACACGCGGAAAAATTCAAGAGGCAATATTAGCTGAGTATCACCGTTTAGGTAAATTGGAAGAAGAACTTGAAGAAGCTGGTGCTTCATAAAAATATGGAAAAGAGTCTGTTCTAAATGAACAGGCTCTTTTTTTGGAAAAATGAATGTTTCCTTGAAATACACTACTAATTGAGATATATTCAATTATGGATAAAAAGGTAATTGGAGGCCTATATATGGTAAAACGATATGCGGTCATATTGGCGGCTGGACAGGGGACAAGGATGAAGTCGAAGCAATATAAAGTATTGCACCCTGTTTGCGGCAAGCCAATGGTCCAGCATGTGGTGGACCAAGTTTTACAGCTGGGAATAGAAAAGCTTATTACGGTTGTTGGATTTGGAGCAGAACAAGTAAAGGCGCAGCTTGGCGACCAAAGCGAATATGCCTTTCAGCAAGAGCAATTAGGAACGGCGCACGCGGTTATGCAGGCAGCCCCTTATTTACAGGAAAAAGATGGAGTAACGCTCGTTGTATGCGGAGATACACCATTAATTACTGCTGAAACGATGCAAGCTTTGCTTGATCATCATCTTGCGACCAATGCAAAAGCAACGATTTTGACAGCAGTTGCAGATAACCCTGCCGGATATGGCCGCATTGTTCGCGATGCTCATGGAAATGTTGAGAAAATTGTCGAACATAAAGATGCAAGCGAACAAGAACGTGCCATCAAGGAAATTAACACAGGGACATATTGTTTCGATAACAAGTCTTTGTTTGAAGCGCTTACACATGTATCAAACAATAACGCACAAGGCGAATATTATTTAACTGATGTCATTGAAATTTTAAAATCAAATGGCAGCATCATTTCCGCGTACAAAGCCCCATCTTTTGAAGAAACGATCGGGGTAAACGACCGTGTTGCCCTCGCTGAAGCAGAAAAAATTATGCGCGAGCGGATTTGTCGCAAACATATGATGAACGGGGTAACAATTATTGATCCTGCTCATACGTATATATCGGCTGAGGTGCGAATCGGCCGTGACACTGTGATTTATCCGGGTACGGTCATTGAAGGAAAAACGGTAATCGGTGAAGATTGTACGATTGGACCAAACTCGGAAATTAAAGATTGTTGGATTGGAAACGGCACAACGATTCGTCATTCCGTTGCCCATGACAGCGAAATTGGGAACGATGTCACGATTGGACCGTTTGCCCATATTCGTCCATCGTCGAAAATCGATGATGAGGTCCGCATCGGAAATTTTGTCGAAGTGAAAAAATCAACATTTGGAAAAGGAAGCAAAGCATCGCATTTAAGCTATATCGGCGATGCGGAAGTCGGCGTCAACGTTAATCTTGGCTGTGGATCGATTACGGTAAACTATGATGGGAAAAATAAACATATAACGAAAATTGAAGATGGGGCGTTTATTGGCTGTAATGCCAATTTAATTGCTCCTGTGACGGTTGGAAAAGGGGCTTATGTTGCCGCCGGTTCTACGATTACGGATGATGTTCCAGAAAACGCGTTATCGATTGCCCGCGCGCGGCAGGTAAATAAAGAGAATTATGTGGATCGTCTTTCGATCAAGAAAAATTCTTAATGGAGGTTTATCAATGTCTGAGTGTCACCACAAACTAAAACTGTTTGCGTTAAATTCTAACATGAAATTGGCGGAAGAAATTGCGGAAGTTATGGGAATTGAATTGGGCAAATGCTCTGTCTCCCGTTTTAGCGATGGGGAAATCCAAATTAACATTGAAGAAAGCATCCGCGGCGATGATGTTTTCGTTGTTCAATCGACAAGCGTCCCGGTCAATGAGCATTTAATGGAATTATTAATCATGATTGATGCGTTAAAACGCGCTTCCGCAAAAACGATTAATATTGTGATGCCGTATTACGGGTATGCCCGTCAAGACCGAAAAGCACGCTCCCGCGAGCCGATTACAGCAAAATTAGTGGCAAATCTTTTAGAAACAGCAGGAGCTTCCCGCGTCATTACACTTGATTTGCACGCGCCGCAAATTCAAGGATTTTTCGATATTCCGATTGATCATTTAATGGGAGTTCCGATTTTAGCTGAATATTTTAAAAATAAAAATCTTGATGATGTTGTTGTCGTTTCTCCAGACCATGGAGGAGTAACGCGGACACGAAAACTTGCTGACCGTTTAAAAGCGCCGATCGCCATCATTGATAAGCGCCGGCCAAAGCCAAATGTGGCGGAAGTCATGAATATCGTTGGACAAGTTGAAGGGAAAACTGCTATTTTAATTGATGATATCATTGATACGGCCGGAACGATTACATTAGCTGCCAACGCACTGATCGAAAACGGAGCGAAAGAAGTGTACGCATGCTGTACGCATCCGGTTCTGTCCGGTCCGGCAATTGAGCGCATTCAAAATTCAAAAATTAAAGAACTTGTTGTAACGAATACAATTGCGTTGCCAGAAGAGAAGAAAATTGATAAAATTGTAGAGCTGTCAGTTGCACCGCTTATTGCGGAGGCAATTACACGCGTATATGAAATGAAATCTGTCAGTGTGTTATTTGATTAATGGAAAAGCATGTTTAGACCTTCTTGTTTTAGGATAAAGTATCAATTAGGTTCTAATTGATTCTAAAATTCTAATTCAGGAAGGTGAGGAAACATGGCTGTAGTACTAGAAGCAAAAGAACGCCCAGATAAAAAACATTCCACACTTCGACGCATTCGTTTACAAGGAAATATTCCTGGAATATTATATGGGAAAAATATTGACAATCAAATGATTTTTGTTAGTGGCGCAGCACTTGAAAAAACGATCCGCGAAGGTGGGCGCCATAGCTTAATGACGCTGAAAATAGGCGAAAAAGATTATTCCGTCCTGTTGCGCGAGATCCAAAGAGATCCGCTGCGCGGCAATATTCTTCACGCTGATTTTCAAGCAGTAGACATGTCGACAGAAGTAGATATTGATGTTGATGTGCGCTTAATCGGCGAAGCTGCCGGAGAAAAAGACGGCGGCGTATTGCAACAAAATCTGCATCAATTAACGATCCGCGTATTGCCGGCGAATATTCCACCGTCGATTGATATTGACATTTCGCACCTTCAAATAGGCGATACGGTTACGGTGGGAGATATTAACACGGGCGGAAAATACGAAATTATCGATGATCCTTCTGAAGTGATTGCGACGATCTTGCCGCCACAACAGGAGGAAGAAATTCATAGCGGTGAACAGCAAGAACCTGGTCACCCTGATGCAGAAGAGGGAAGAGAAACGACTCCAGAGTCATAAATTCGGACGTAACCGTTTTCGGTTACGTCTTTTGTAGTATCTTCGCAAAGAAAGGAGACCGAGTATTGAAGCTATTTGTCGGGCTTGGAAATCCAGGAAAGGAATATGAACAAACGAGGCATAACGCTGGATTTATGGTAATTGATGAGCTTGCCAAGCGCTGGAATATTTCCTTTCAAACAACAAAATTTCATGGAATGATGGCCTCCACCGTCATTTTCGGAGAAAAAGTGGCATTATGTAAGCCGCTGACATATATGAATTTATCAGGGGAATGTGTTCGGCCGTTAATGGATTACTATCATATTGATGTCGATGATGTCATTGTCATATACGACGACCTTGACCTTCCCCCTGGGAAAATTCGCCTTCGCATGAAAGGAAGCTCCGGTGGACATAACGGCATTAAATCATTAATTCATCACCTAGGCACGCAAGAATTTAAACGAGTTCGCATCGGGATTGGGCGCCCGGCAAATGGGCAAAAGATAACCGATTATGTGTTGGGCCGCTTTACTAAAGAAGAAAGCGACGCGGTAATGGAGGCGATTTTACGCGCGGCGGATGCGTGTGAAAAAGCAGTGGTGACGCCATTTCTGCAAGTGATGAATGAATTTAACGCATGAATATTTTCCTCCTAATTGGTGCAAAATGAAGATATGGAATACGCCCATTAGGAGGTTTGTTGCAATGGCATTACATTATTATTGCCGGCATTGCGGAACAAAAATAGGGACGATTGATAGAGTCTCCATATATAGCGAACAATTAGGATTTCACCATTTGACAGAGGAAGAACGATTGGAGATGATTTCGTATCAACCGAATGGTGATATTCACGTAAAAACGATTTGTGAGGATTGTCAAGAGGCGCTGACGAGAAATCCGGAACTACATCAATATGAGAAATTTATACATTAACAAGCTTTGGGCAACCAAAGCATTTTTGTATTTTTTTATCTTTCCTACACTAGAAAAACTTTGTCTATTTACGATCACTTTATTGAAAATGTCCGCATTTGCGCGCAAAATAGACGGATATAATAGATATAATAGCGGGAAATAAAAAAACGGTTTACGTTTTTATTTTGTTGAGAGGAGGGAGAATAGGGGTGCTTTCGTTGCATCGCTATTTTGTTGAGAATCAAGATGTCCGTTCCATTATCGAAGGCGTGAAAGCTAGGTTGAAAGAACAGCTTGTTGTCGGGTTATCCGGCTCTGCCCGGTCTGTTTTCATTTCATCGTTATATAGAGAAACAGAAAGGCCGCTCTTAGTGATTGCACACAATTTGTTTCAAGCACAAAAAATATATGATGACCTTGTTCAACTGCTTGGGGCGGAAGAGGTATTTCTTTATCCAGTAAACGAAGTAATTGCCGCAGAAATGGCGATAGCCAGTCCAGAATTAAAGGCTCAGCGCTTAGAAGTGATGAATTATTGGCTGAAACATAACAAAGGTGTTGTCATTTGTCCTGTTGCCGGATTACGACGTCTACTTCCTCCTGTGTCATTATGGAGAGATCATATGTTGACATTGGAGGTTCATCATCATATAGATGTTGAACATTATAAGCAACGGTTCGTACAAATGGGATACAAGCGTGTTGCAACTGTGTCAACCCCTGGGGAGTTTAGCGTTCGCGGCGGTATTATTGATATTTATCCATTAACGGCAGAATTTCCATATCGGATTGAGCTATTTGATACAGAAATCGAATCGATTCGTACGTTTACCGCGGATGATCAGCGTTCCCGCGATGAAGTCCAACAAGTAACCATTGGACCTGCTGATGAAATGATTGTTTACGGGGAGATGCTGGAGCGGGGAATCGAACGAATTGAAGCAGGATTAGCGGAAAGCCTCAACAAATTAAAAGATGAGAAAGCCAAACAATTATTGCTAGAACATGTGTCGTCAGAGCTTGAGCAGTTAAAACAAGGGCAGGAAATTGAACAACAATATAAATATACGGCGCTCTTTTATAACGAGCCTGCTAGTTTGCTAGATTACATGCCGGAAAATGGAATATTGTTGATGGATGAAATGAGCAGATTACAAGAGATGGCAGAAAGTTTAGATAAAGAAGAAGCAGAATGGTATACAAGCTTACTTAGCGAGGGAAAAATCATCCATGATGTTCCAATTTCTCACTCTTTTTCTGAATTATTACAAAAACATCCAAAACAGCGGATTTATTTATCCATTTTTCTACGTCATGTCCCGCATACACATCCAGAAAACATTGTCAATATTTCCTGCAAGCAAATGCAAAACTTCCACGGACAAATGTCTTTACTTAAGTCTGAGCTAGAGAGATGGAAAAAAGCAAATTATGCTGTTGTATTTTTAGCACCGAATGCGGAACGGATGAAAAAACTGCAATCGGTGTTTGAAGATTACGAAATCGATGTCGCCCCGCTAAGCGATGAAGCAATGCTGATGCACGGCAAATATCAAATGCTCGAGGGAGATTTAAATACAGGATTTGAGCTGCCGATGCAAAAGCTGGCTGTGATTACAGAAGAAGAATTGTTTAAAAAGCGGGCGAAAAGACCAATTCGCCGCCAAAAATTATCGAATGCGGAGCGGATTAAAAGTTATTCGGAGCTGCAAGTGGGCGATTACGTGGTTCATGTCAACCACGGTATCGGTAAATATTTGGGAATCGAAACATTAGAGATTAACGGTGTCCATAAAGATTATATCCATATTCAATATCAGGGCAGCGATACGTTATATGTGCCTGTGGATCAAATTGATCAAGTACAAAAATACGTTGGTTCAGAAGGAAAAGAGCCGAAAATTTATAAGTTAGGCGGGTCCGAATGGAAAAAAGTCAAAAAGAAAGTCGAGTCGTCCGTCCAAGATATTGCTGAAGATTTAATTAAGTTATATGCGGAACGCGAAGCAAGCAAAGGATACGCGTTTTCCCCGGATACAGAAATGCAGCGGGAATTTGAAGCGGCGTTTCCGTATCAGGAGACAGAAGATCAGCTGCGTTCGATTGAGGAAATTAAACGCGACATGGAGAGCGACAAGCCGATGGACCGTCTTCTTTGCGGCGACGTTGGCTACGGAAAGACGGAAGTTGCGCTGCGGGCAGCGTTTAAAGCGATTATGGACGGGAAACAAGTCGCGTTTCTTGTACCGACGACGATTTTAGCACAGCAGCATTACGAAACAGTTCGGGAGCGGTTTCAAGGATTTCCGATTAACGTTGGACTTTTAAATCGATTCCGGACGAGAAAACAGCAGGCGGAAACGATCAAAGGGCTGAAAGACGGAACGATTGATATGGTCATCGGCACGCACCGCCTATTATCGAAAGATGTGCAGTTTAAAGATTTAGGGCTTCTCATTATTGACGAAGAGCAGCGGTTTGGCGTCACGCATAAGGAAAAAATCAAGCAGCTAAAGGCAAATATCGATGTGTTGACATTAACGGCAACACCAATTCCAAGAACGTTGCATATGTCCATGATCGGAGTGCGTGACCTGTCCATTATTGAAACGCCGCCAGAAAATCGTTTCCCGGTGCAAACGTATGTGATGGAATATACCCCTGAACTTATACGAGAGGCTATTGAACGAGAGCTGGCAAGAGATGGCCAAGTCTTTTTCTTATACAATCGTATTGAAGATATTGATGCCAAAGCGGAAGAAATTTCACAGCTCGTACCGGAAGCGCGTGTTACTTATGCGCACGGGCGAATGACAGAAAATGAGTTGGAGTCCACGATGTTGGCGTTTTTAGAAGGCCAGTATGACGTGCTTGTCACAACGACGATTATTGAGACAGGTGTTGACATTCCAAATGTGAACACATTAATTGTCTATGATGCAGATCGCATGGGATTATCGCAATTGTATCAGCTGCGCGGTCGCGTCGGACGTTCTAATCGCGTTGCTTATGCGTATTTTACGTATCGGAAAGATAAAGTGCTCAATGAGGATGCTGAGAAACGTTTACAAGCAATCAAAGAATTTACCGAGCTTGGCTCAGGGTTTAAAATTGCGATGCGTGACTTATCGATTCGCGGCGCTGGGAATATATTAGGCGCGGAACAACATGGATTCATTGATTCTGTCGGCTTTGATTTATATTCACAAATGTTAAAAGAAGCAATCGAAAAACGAAAAGGAATCAAACAGGAAGAAGCAAAACCTGAAGTAACGATTGATTTAGAAGTCGACGCTTATATTCCAGATACGTATATTTCTGACGGGTTACAAAAAATTGATATGTACAAGCGTTTTAAAGCGGTGGAAACGATGGAAGACGTGGAAGCATTGCGGGATGAAATGCTTGACCGCTTTGGTGAGTATCCGGATGAAGTCGCTTATTTATTCCAAATTGCGGAAATTAAAGTATATGCGAAACAAATAGGAGTAGAATCGATTAAACAACAGAAACAGCAAATTGAAATTTTATTTGATGAGAACGCATCAAAAGATGTGGAAATTCAGCGTTTATCGAAAATCGGCGGGCAATACGGTCGCTTATTCGGTTTTGGAATGGAAGGTTCCAAATTAAAAATTGTTTTATACATTAAAGAATTGAAGCCACAAGAATGGTTAATGATTTTATATGAAACGTTAAAAGAGCTTTCGGGCGTAAAAGGTGAAAAATCGATTATTGCATAAGTTTATGCTTCTAAAAGATGGTCGATAATGAATGATGGGTAATTTTATCTAAAATTGAAAAAATCACTTTCATCACGTATATAACTGGGATTATGAAGGATACTAATCACAGCAATGGTGAATTCTCCATAACAAGGATTCATCCGTGTATTCTTCAAATCCTAGGTGAAAGTGAGGGCATCTGTAGATGAAAGCAACTGGTATTGTTCGCCGAATTGATGATTTAGGAAGGGTTGTCATTCCGAAAGAAATTCGAAGAACGTTGCGTATCCGAGAAGGGGACCCGCTTGAAATATTTGTTGACCGTGACGGAGAAGTTATTTTAAAAAAATATTCGCCAATTAGTGAATTAGGTGATTTTGCAAAAGAATATGCAGAGGCGTTGTTTGACAGTTTAGGACAGCCTGTGTTGATTTGCGACCGAGATGTTTTTATTGCAGTAGCGGGTGTTTCGAAAAAAGAATATTTGAACAAAAATGTCGGTCCATTAGTGGAAAAAGCGATGGAAGAACGAAATTCTGTCCTTCACACAGAAGAAGGAGAGACCGAACTCGTTGACGGAGTTTCTGAAATGTTAAAATCGTATACAATTGGACCGATTGTAGCAAACGGAGATCCGATTGGCGCCGTTGTCATTTTATCAAAAGATAAAGTGCTTGGTGAAGTAGAACATAAAGCAGTCGAAACAGCTGCTAGCTTCTTGGCTCGACAAATGGAGCAATAGTAGACAATAAAAAACATGAATAAAAAGGCAGCCTGCTATGCTGCCTTTTTCTTTTGCGTTATAATAGCAAACGTTATAAGTTTGACGTGTGGAATACTGCAATTACTAGAAACCATCGATAAGACTTGTGGGGAGAATCCAACATGCGGAAGGAGAAACGCGATGAGATCGCCGGAAGAGAGAATATGGAGGGGGGCGGCCGTCTTAACCATTGCCGCCTTTGTGACGAAGATATTGAGCGCTTTTTATCGCATTCCGTATCAAAATATTGTTGGTGATGTCGGTTTTTATATTTATCAACAAGTTTATCCGATTTACGGCATTGTCATGTCGTTAGCGTTATATGGCTATCCTATTGTCATTTCAAAGTTAGTGGCAGAGCGTGCAGCAGAACATGACGAAAAAGGTGTTATTTCTGTTTTGCAAGTTTCGCTTTTGTTTTTATGTTCGCTCGGCTTGCTTATTTTTTCTATTCTCTATATAGGAGCGAAACAAATCGCGATATGGATGGGAGATGGGGAACTTGCTCCGCTTGTTCGCCTCCTTTCTTTTTCGTTTTTACTATTTCCGTTTATCGCTTTGTTGCGCGGTTATTTTCAAGGTAATCACAATATGATTCCAACCGCTGTTTCTCAAGTTGGAGAACAGTTTGTACGTGTAACAACGATTATTTTCTTGTCGTATTGGTTTATCAAAAGCGGACGCAACGCATATGAAGCTGGAGCAGCCGCAATGTTTGGTGCATTCGCCGGGGGATTGACCGCACTTCTTTTATTGACAGCGTATTGGATGAGGAGAAAAAATAGAGGGAAAATACATATAGCAGTGAAAAGCGCGGATACAAAGCGCATTGTTTCTTATTTGTTCATCGAAGGGTTTATTATTTGTGTTACAAACATGTTATTAACGCTCATTCAACTGGTGGACTCTTTTTCCCTATTATCATTGCTTGTTGAACGTGGCAAGGAAAGTCTCGAACAAGCGAAAATATGGAAGGGAATTTACGATCGTGGGCAACCTTTGATCCAGCTTGGCACCGTGGTTGCGACTTCCTTTTCGCTGACGCTTGTTCCGCTCATTTCCGGAGCGAGAAAACGCAATGACGAACCATTTATTTATGAAAAGACGGATTTGTCATTACGCATCGCCACTGTCATCGGATTAGGAGCTGCATTAGGATTGATGTGTCTGATACGTCCTGTGAACGTGATGTTATTTGAAAATGATCTTGGTTCACTTCCGCTGGCAATTTTGGCTGCCTCGATTTTCTTTACGACATTAGCGCTTACGCTTTCGGCGTTATTGCAAGGAATGGGGTATGAATGGATTGCAGTAGCGGGAGTATGTGTAGCGGTAGCAGGAAAAACTGCATGCAATTGGCTATTAATACCTTTATTTGGAACAACCGGTGCGGCTGCTGCTACGACGTTGTCTTATGCCGCAATGGCATGCTTTTTATATGTCATGTTGCAACGAAAGTTACATATTCGCTTTCCAAAGAAAACGTATTTATATCCTGTTATGAAATCAGCGATAGCGATGGTCGTTGTTTTGCAGTTGTACACAATGCTTGCGGAAAGGTGGATCGACAGCCGCTTGTTCGCAACTGGTGAAGCGCTAGTCGGAGTGCTGCTTGGAGGCGCTACGTATATTATAATGGTCATAAAAGGAAATGTATTCTCACAACAAGAATTATCATTTTTCCCATTTGGAAACAAACTACGTTTATTATTAGAAACAGGTGATGGACGATGAATACGATTTATATTTTCGGTTTAGGCGCTGGTGATATTGAGCAGCTACCGTTAGGTGTATATCGAAAGTTAAAGACGGCTTCTCCGCTTTTTTTCCGCACAAAGGAACATCCGGTGGTCGCTGCGTTAGAGGACGAGGGAGTTTCGTTTACATCCTTTGACTCCATTTACGAAAAACATGAACAATTTGAAGACGTATATGAGGAAATAACAGCCATTTTATTGGAACAAGTAAAAGAACGTGATATATTTTATGCCGTTCCTGGCCATCCGCTTGTGGCAGAAAAGACCGTGCAGCTTTTATTAGAAGCGGAGCGGCGAAAGGAATGCCGCGTCGTCATCGAGGGAGGTCAAAGCTTTTTAGATGCTTTGTTTACAACGTTAAAAATTGATCCGATCGAAGGGTTTCAGCTCATTGACGCCACATCGTTTCAAGGAGATGAATGGCAATTAACAAAGCATACGATTTTTTGCCAAGTATATGATTCGTTTATTGCCTCTGAGGTGAAATTGACATTAATGGAGCAGCTTCCTGATGATTATCCTGTCTATATCGTGACAGCGGCGGGAAGCAAGGAAGAGAAAGTAACCAAAATTCCATTATACGAGCTGGACCGCTCTACGACATTGAACAATTTAACGAGCGTATATGTCCCGCCTGTTCGCGAGGAGAAATTGCTTTATCACCGTTTTGAAACGTTGCGGCGCGTCATTGCGACATTAAGAGGGCCGAACGGCTGCCCGTGGGATCGCAAGCAAACACATGAATCGCTCAAACGATATTTGCTTGAAGAAACATATGAACTGTTTGAAGCGATCGATGAAAATGATGATGAACATATGATTGAGGAACTTGGCGATGTGCTCTTGCAAGTCATGCTTCATGCGCAAATTGGTGAAGATGAAGGAATGTTTTCCATTGATGACGTCATTCGCGGGATTACAGAAAAAATGATCCGTCGCCATCCACATGTATTTGGTGACATTATCGTTGAAAATGCAGAACAGGTTGTAGAAAATTGGCAACGAATTAAAGAAAAAGAAAAGAAAGACCGCTCTAATTCCTTGCTTGATGACGTTCCGAAAAGCTTGCCAAATATTTTAAAAGCGTATGAATTCCAAAAAAAGGCAGCAAAAGTAGGGTTCGATTGGGATGATGTCAAACCGATGTGGGAAAAAGTAGAAGAAGAAATTGCCGAATTTAAGCGAGAGACGTTGGCGGAACGAAATACCCGTTCTCGTCTCATTAGCGAATTTGGCGATATTTTATTTGCGCTTATCAATATTGCCCGTTATTACGACATCAACCCAGAGGAAGCGTTGCACTCAACAAACAAAAAATTTTATCAGCGCTTTTCCTATATAGAAGAGCAGGCGCAAAAGCACGGCGTAGCGCTTACGTCGTTGTCGCTTGCAGAGTTAGACCGTTTTTGGGAAGAGGCAAAAGAAAAAGGATGGTAAAGGGGAGAGACGTATATGCGTTTAGATAAATTTTTAAAAGTTTCCCGTCTTATTAAACGCCGCACGTTAGCGAAAGAAGTAGCGGATCAAGGGCGTATTACGATTAACGGCGCCGTTGCAAAAGCAAGCTCTACAGTGAAAGTTGGCGATGAACTAACGATTCAATTTGGACAGAAGAAGCTAACGGTGAAAGTGACTGATTTGAAGGAAACGACAAAAAAAGAGGAAGCGGCTAGTTTGTATGAAGTGATTCGAGAAGAACAGATCGATGCCACGACGAAAGAGTAATGAATAGCTTCAATTTATACGGATAGGCTTGTTCTAAAATTTCCCCTGCATTCATACATATGGTACAAACACGGATAGGAAATAGACTCTCATTTGACTCGATTTCAATATGAATGCGGGGGATGAACATGAGCCAACATTATGATTTTGGAGGCAATACGAATAAAGGTCCTGTCCAAGAGCATGACGTCATTATGCGGGGGAGAAGACTCCTTGATATTACGGGAGTCAAGCAAGTGGAAAGTTTTGATAATGAGGAATTTTTGCTTGAAACGGTGATGGGGTTTTTATCGATTCGCGGACAAAATTTGCAAATGAAAAACTTAGACGTGGATAAAGGGGTCGTTTCGATTAAAGGGAGAATTTTTGACCTTGTTTATTTAGATGACCATCAGGAGAAGGCTAAAGGATTCTTTAGCAAGTTGTTCAAATGAGTTTAACGACGCAGCTGGCGACAATGCTGGCGATGATCGGAATGGGCAGCTGGCTTGGCGCCGCGCTCGATACGTATAACCGCTTTTTAAAACGACAGGACCGCGCCCATTGGATCGTTTTTATTAATGATATTTTATTTTGGATTGTTCAAGGTTTGATTATTTTTTACGTTTTACTGCTCGTCAATGAAGGCGAGCTGCGCTTTTATATTTTTCTAGCGATTTTATGTGGATATGCTGCTTATCAAAGTTTGTTTCGTATGATATATTTAAAAGTGCTTGAATGGACGATTTGGTTTGCGGTGCGGTTATACCGCTTTTTTGTTCAGTTGTGCTATTATTCCATCGTTCGCCCGATTCAATTGCTTTTTCAAATATTATTGGCACTTTCGTTTTTTGTATGGAAATTGTTTTCCTCTTTCCTTCATATTTTGTATCAATGTGTAAAGATATTATTTGCTCCGGTTCGCTGGATTGGCTTTATGATTTGGAGAGGAATTCCAAAACATTGGAAACAGCCGCTAGAAAAAATTTTCAGCTATTTAGCAGGAATTATTCGCCAAGTGAAGAATATGAAAGATAGTTTCATAAAACGGCGAAAGTAAGGGTGGAGGTGTGAAAACAGTGAGCGTACCGCATAAAACAAATGTAACAAAGTTACAATCTTCATACATATCAGCTCAGGAAGAAAAGAGGGAGAAAGCGTCGAGAAGACGACGAATCGCCGTTGTTCGTTTTACGTTTTTTAGCGTTGTATTAGCAGCGTTATCTTCGATATTTCTTTACACCCTCCACTCTCAATCAAAGGACATTGAAGCGAAATTAGCAGATAAAAAGCAGCTTGAGCAGCAGCTAGACAAGCTCGAGAAACAGCAAAAACACCTGAAAGAGGAAATTAAAAAATTGCATGATGATGAATATATCGCTGAGTTAGCAAGAAAAAAATATTATTTATCGAAGGATGGGGAGATTATTTTTGTCGTCCCCGAAAAATAATCTTTTGTCCTGTGATGTTCGATAAATTCAGGCACTCATCTTATTGACACTTGTTTTTTACATTCGTTATAATAAAGGAAATAATTTTGAAAGTTTTTTAAGGAGGAGCACTTTTTTTATGTCAATTGAAGTAGGCAGCAAGTTACGAGGCAAAGTAACGGGGATTACGAAATTCGGAGCGTTTGTGGAGCTGCCAGAAGGTGTAACTGGACTAGTTCATATTAGTGAGGTAGCGGATAATTACGTAAAGGATATTAACGATCATCTTAAAGTTGGAGATATCGTTAATGTCAAGGTCATTAACGTAGAGAAAGATGGAAAAATTGGTTTATCCATTAAAAAAGCAAAAGATACGCAACCTTCGCAGCGTCCACGCTATAAGGCCAATGATCGAGCCGCAACAGAAAGCTTTGAACAAAAAATCAGCCGCTTTCTTAAAGAAAGTGAAGATCGTCTAGCATCTCTTAGACGCCATATGGAATCAAAGCGGGGAGGTCGTGGCGCGAGACGTGGGTAACTTGCTGCTGAATGTATAAGGATGTTCATATCATAATAGTGAATAACAGCTAAAAAGCATCCACGGTGATGGATGCTTTTTCTTATTTTTTAGCGAGAAGGCAGATGTATTTTGCCGTTCGTGTATGTGGAATTTTTTATATTGTTTCACAACAAATTTTTCTAATATATTTCCTGTAGAAAAGCTATTGACAATCACATGTTTTATCATTATTATAAGAAATGTTGTTGCGTGGCGGCGTAGCTCAGCTGGCTAGAGCGTACGGTTCATACCCGTGAGGTCGGGGGTTCGATTCCCTCCGCCGCTACCATATGAGGCCCGTTGGTCAAGTGGTTAAGACACCGCCCTTTCACGGCGGTAACACGGGTTCGAATCCCGTACGGGTCACTAAAAAACGAGGGTGTTTCTCGAAAGAGAGGCGCCCTCGTTTTTTATGTTTTTTGGGAATTTATCTTTTTTGCCGAGAAGGCCCCGCCTCTAAGCAGCGCATAGATAGGGGATGAATCGGCATTTTTTGTTTTTTAGTAATCTTAATAGTTGAAGAACGTTCTTCTTCTGTCATAAATGAACGGAGGGGATTCTTGGGACCTTTGAGCAACAACAGCCAAAGGAAACAAGAATCCCCACTTCCACCGTCATTAGCCGGTAAGTAGGGGTAGTTCAATGTGAACTTATGGCATGTTAGCAAGAAATACGTCGAACGGTTTTTTTTGGTTGCTTTTCTTTTTTTGACAAATTTTTGACTATTGGAAATGTATAATAGGAGCAACAGAAAAACAAAGGAGTGGGATCGGAGTGGAAAGAGTAGAAAGAAGGTTTATGAATCAAATTTCAGAAGTGCCTATTCATGAGACACAGGCTGTGTTGTCGCGGTGGGTGCGCCATGTGAAATTGCGAGTCGGACATTTATTTATTCATAAGGGGTTTCTTCTTCTTATTATCGGTTTTCTGCTTGGACGAGCTCTTATTCTATCCAAGCTAACTCCATTTGCTTTACCGTTTTTTGCCGCTGTTTATATGTTGCGCCGCGATAAAGCAGCACTAGCATTTATTGCATTGCTTGCAGGTTCACTTACTCTATCGTTTGAGGCAACGTTATTTGTATTTGTCGGAATATTCGGTTTCCTGGTTGTGAATGCATTTATAAGGAAGTTTTTTAGTGAGTCGTTAAAAATGGTGCCTTTTGTTGTATTTTGTCTATCATTTTCTACAAAATTAGCCATTTTCTATTATTTGTTGGGAAATAGGACGCTATATGAAGCAATGATGGCGTTTGTCGAAGCAGGGCTCGCATTTGTATTGACACTTATTTTTATTCAAAGCATCCCGTTGTTAATGATTCGCAAATATAAACAAGCGTTAAGAGCCGAAGAAATTATTTCGCTCATTATTTTAATTGCGTCGATGTTAACGGGGATGATCGGTTGGACGTTCTATGGACTTTCACTTGAACATGTAATGTCCCGCTATCTTGTGTTAATTTTTGCGTTTGTGGCAGGAGCGACGATTGGCTCTACAGTAGGAGTAGTAACAGGGCTTATTTTAAGTTTAGCGAACGTCGGTAATTTATACGAAATGAGTTTGTTAGCGTTTGCTGGTCTTTTAGGAGGCTTATTAAAAGAAGGAAAGAAAGCCGGCGTGTCTTTCGGATTGCTCATCGCTACCTTGCTGATTGGCTTATATGGGAGCGGTAAGGCAGAAATTATTCCAACAGTGATGGAGTCGTTCTTGGCGATTATTCTATTTGCATTTACGTCTCGCTCATTGACGGAAAAAATCGCAAAACACATTCCTGGTACAGCAGAATATGCCAATGAACAGCAGCAGTATGTCCGCAAAATTCGCGATGTGACTGCACAGCGCGTTTCCCAATTTTCTCACGTATTTCAAGCGCTGGCCAATAGCTTTTCAACGAAGAGTCTAATTTCTTCTGATGAAGATTATAGCGAACGGGAAATTGATTACTTTTTAAGCGATATTACGGAAAAAACGTGCCAAACTTGCTTTAAAAAAGAACAATGTTGGTCATACAACTTTGATACAACATATGAATATATGAAGCAAATTATGCTAGAAGCAGATGCGGGAATTTTGGAACATAACCATAAACTATTGCGAGAATGGGACAACCATTGCGTAAAAGCAAGCAAAGTAGTCGACATGATTGAAAAAGACGTGACGTTTTATCAAGCGAATCGTAAACTGCGCAAACAAATGAATGAAAGCAGAAAGTTGGTTGCCGAACAGCTGTTGGGTGTCTCGCAAGTGATGGAAGATTTCGCTAAGGAAATTCAGCGGGAGCGTGAAAATCATTATTTGCAGGAGGAACAAATCTTTCACGCCTTGCAAGAATTCGGGATTGAAATCGGACACGTTGATATTTATAGCTTAGAAAAAGGAAATATCGATATTGAAATGAGCATTCCATATTGTGAAGGCCGCGGCGAATGTGAAAAATTAATTGCGCCGATGCTATCCGATATTTTAGGAGAAACGATTGTGGTAAAACGCGAAGAATGCGCCGCTTACCCGAACGGTTATTGCCGAGTAGCATTCGGCTCAACAAAAGCGTTCGTCGTAGAAACAGGCGTAGCGTTTGCGGCAAAAGGCGGCGGTCTTGTTTCCGGTGATAGCTATTCCATGATTGAACTCGGAACAGGAAAATATGCGATTGCGATCAGCGATGGAATGGGAAATGGAGAGCGTGCACATAACGAAAGCAATGAAACGTTGCGTCTTTTACAAGAAATTTTACAAACAGGAATTGATGAATCTATTGCCATTAAATCCGTTAATTCCATTTTATCATTACGGACGACAGAAGATATGTTTTCTACGTTAGATTTAGCCATTATTGATTTGCAAAACGCTGTCACGAAGTTTTTAAAAGTCGGTTCCACGCCAAGCTTTGTCAAACGCGGGGATAAAGTCATGAAAATTGAGGCAAGCAACTTGCCAATCGGAATTATTAAAGAAGCGGACTTTGAGATTGTCAGTGAACAATTAAAAGCGGGCGACTTGCTTATTATGATGAGCGATGGGGTGTTTGAAGGGCCGCCGCACGTAGAAAATTACGATTTATGGATGAAGCGGAAAATTAAAGAATTTAAAACGAACGACCCGCAAGAAGTGGCAGACTTAATTATGGAAGAAGTGATCCGAAGCCGTTCTGGAAGAATTGAAGACGACATGACGGTAGTCGTTGCGAAAATCAAGCATAACACGCCAAAATGGGCGACGATTCCAGCTTATATGTATACAAAAAAAGCGCAATAATGGTATAAAATCCCCATCCTCCGGCGATGCTTGTAATACATTAGCTGAGGAGGGGAAGATCAGATGCGCAAAGGAACGTTGCGGCAGATTTTGCTTATTACAGATGGCTGTTCCAATCATGGCGAAGACCCGATTGCGATGGCTTCTTTAGCAAAAGAACAAGGGATTACGGTGAATGTGATCGGTGTTCTTGACCAAGATACGATTGATGAAAGTGGATTGCGTGAAATTGAAGGGATCGCTTTATCGGGAGGTGGAATCAGCCAAGTTGTCTATGCTAAACAGCTGTCTCAAACGGTGCAAATGGTAACGAGAAAGGCAATGACGCAAACGCTTCAAGGTGTCGTGAATAGAGAATTGAAGCAAATATTAGGATCGGACGTGTCGCTTGAAGATTTGCCTCCGGAAAAACGAGGAGAGGTGATGGAAGTCGTCGATGAACTTGGAGAAACAGTGGAATTAGAAGTTTTAATATTAATAGATACGAGCGGGAGTATGAAAACGAAATTGCCAACGGTGAAAGAGGCACTGCTTGATTTGTCCCTTAGCCTTAATGCACGTATCGGTGATAATCGTTTCGCTGTGTTTGTATTTCCGGGGAAACGAGGAAATGTAGAAAAAATTGTTGACTGGACGCCGAAAATAGAGGAGCTTTCCACTGTTTTTCCAAAATTAACATCGGGAGGATTGACACCGACAGGACCGGCCTTGCGCGAAGCATTAACATATTTTGAGAAAAAGCGGTCGTTAAGGGGTTTGATTCGTGATGATGAATCATACTTTGAAGAATCTATGTAATCTTCCGCTAGGGACGGTCGTGACAGGAAAGTGGCACCGCCATTCGTACAAGCTGGTAAAACCGCTTGGAAATGGAGCTAACGGGGTCGTTTATTTGGCGGAAAGCACGAAGGGGCTTGTTGCTTTAAAGTTAAGCGATAATAGCGCGGCGATCGCATCAGAGGTCAATGTATTACGTCGATTTTCCAAGGTCCAGGGAGTTGCCCTTGGACCTTCTTTACTAGATGTTGATGACTGGGTAAATCCTTTGATGAATAAAACGATTCCTTTTTATGTGATGGAATATATCAAAGGAGAAAATTTTTTTACGTTTATTCGCAAACGTGGAAAAGAGTGGGCAGTCGTTCTTTTGCTACAGCTTTTATCTGCCCTTGACCAGCTTCACCAAGAAGGATGGGTATTTGGCGATTTGAAGCCCGAAAACTTGTTAGTTGCAGGTCCGCCGCCGACGGTCCGTCTTCTTGATGTGGGAGGAACAACGTTGCAAGGAAGAGCTGTTAAAGAGTTTACCGAATTTTACGATCGCGGTTATTGGGGAGTGGGGTCACGAAAAGCAGAGCCTTCATATGATTTATTTGCTGTGGCAATGATCATGATCCAAGCTTGTTATCCAATCAAATTTGAGCGGAAAGGAGATGGACGCCGCCAGCTAATCTCCATCATTCAGGCAGATGATACGTTGCGGACATATCAGACGGTGTTGATGAAAGCGATTGATGGGAAATATAAAAGAGCTTCCGAAATGAAACAAGACTTTTTGACCGCTCTTCAGCGTTCTTATCATTCTCATTCCAACCAGCGTACTTTCCAGAGAACGATGCAAAAAACACGCCGAAATAAAAAAAGAAAACGCAGCAAAACAAAGGGAGTGTTGGAAACAGCGTTGATCGTTGCCGTACTTTTATGCGCATACGCAATATATGTATACCATCAAGTACTTCCTTGACAAATTTTTATCGCTATGATGTTTATTTTTGATAAAATAATTGGGCGAGATTTTTGAGAAAATATTGTAATAATGGTACGATGAATTTTAGAATTACGTTATTATAAAGAGGGTTTTTCCGAAATGATTGCGGAAGTGTACGAGTTTATAAAAAAGCATGAGCTGCTCGCTCCGAATTCGACGGTCATTGTCGGCGTATCGGGAGGTCCGGATTCACTAGCGCTGCTGCATTTTTTTTGGTCGATTCGACAAGAATGGAATATCACGTTGATCGCCGCACATGTAGATCATATGTTTCGCGGTAAACAGTCAGAGGAAGATATGAATTTTGTGAAACATTTTTGCGCGGCGCGCGGTATTATATGTGAGGCGGTGCAAATGGATGTTCCGGCATTCCAGCGCGAGTCCAAATTAGGTGTTCAAGAGGCGGCGCGTCAATGCCGTTACCGTTTTTTCGGTGAACTGATGAAAAAATATAAAGCGCATTATTTAGCTTTAGGCCATCATGGCGATGACCAAGTTGAAACGATTTTAATGCGGCTTGTGCGCGGCAGTACTAGCAAAGGCTATGCCGGTATTCCGGCAAAGCGCCCATTTTACGGAGGATATATTATTCGCCCGTTTTTGGCGATCAGCCGTGCAGATATTGATGCGTATTGTCGACAACATCAAATTACGCCTCGTCATGATGCTAGTAATGATAAAGATGATTATACAAGAAATCGGTTTCGCCACCATGTTATTCCATTTTTAAAAAAAGAAAATCCGCGTCTTCATGAGCGGTTCCAATCGTATAGTGAAATGGTAATGGAAGATGAGTTATTTTTAGAGGAATTAGCGAAAGATGCGATGAATAAAGTAATGGAAAAACAACATGATACGGTTGCATTAAAAATTGAACCATTTCAGGCGATGCCAAAACCTTTACAAAGAAGAGGGATTCAACTAATATTGAACTATCTTTATAAAGACATCCCTTCTTCCCTTTCGTCTGTACATATCCATAATATATTTACGTTTTTAAACCGCGACCATCCTTCAGGAAGATTAGACTTTCCGCATGGCTTAAAAGTCATTCGTTCTTATGACCGTTGCTTGTTTACATTTCGAGAGGAAAAAGAAGATATAAGCTATGCATTCGAGCTGGATATTCCAGCTGTATTGCCCCTCCCAAACAATCATGTAATCATTAGTGAATTTTGGGAACACTATCCGAAAGAACAGAAGGGAAACGATGTATTTATTATTGATCCGGAAGCGGTTCGTCTTCCGTTACGAGTACGAACACGCCGCGCTGGTGACCGGATGACGTTGAAAGGGACAAAAGGGACAAAGAAGATTAAGGAAATTTTCATTGAAGCGAAAATTCCTTTATATGAAAGGGATCGCTGGCCAATTGTAGAAGACGCGCAAGGAAATATTTTATGGGTTCCGAAGTTAAAAAAATCAAATTTTGAAGCAACAAATGTTACAAAAGCAAGCTACATTGTATTACACTATAAAGAGCAATGAACATCTAGGAGGAAAAGAAAGATGGGGATGAAAGACGATATCCAAAAAATACTTATTACGGAGGAGCAAATTCAAGAAAAGGTAAAGGAGCTAGGCAAGCTGTTGACAGAAGAATATGAAGGGCGTTTTCCGTTAGCCGTCGGAGTACTAAAAGGGGCCATGCCGTTTATGGCAGATTTGTTAAAGCATATCGATACATATTTAGAAATGGATTTTATGGATGTGTCCAGTTATGGAAACGCAACGGTATCGTCCGGCGAAGTGAAAATTTTAAAGGATTTAAATACTTCTGTGGAAGGGCGTGACATTTTAATTATCGAGGATATTATTGATAGTGGTTTAACATTAAGTTATTTAGTCGACTTATTCCGTTATCGGAAAGCGAACTCGATTAAAATTGTTACCTTATTAGATAAACCTTCCGGACGCAAGGCGGATATTCAAGCAGATTATGCCGGTTTTATCGTTCCTGACGAATTTGTTGTCGGCTATGGCTTAGACTATTGTGAGAAATACCGTAATCTTCCTTTTATCGGAGTGCTGAAACCGGAAGTGTACAATAAGTAGTTTGCTTTTTCAGCCGCTAGCGAATTGTTTGTATTTATACAATTTTCTATGATACTATTGAGTATAGTGTGTTTCATATGGGAGGAGGCAAGAGATGAATCGGATCTTCCGAAATACCATATTTTACTTATTGATTTTTCTCGTTGTGATCGGTGTAGTCAGCTTCTTTAACGGAAGCAATCAACGGACGGAACCGATGACATACGATGCCTTTATTACACATTTAGAAAATGGCGATGTTAAATCGTTTTCCATGAAACCGGAGCGCGGTGTGTATGAGATAAGGGGACAGCTCAAAACGTACAGTGAGGATCAATACTTTTCCACTTATGTCATGAACAGCGATACGGTGCTGAACCGTATTGACGCTGCAGCGAAAAGAACAAGAGTGGAAGTAATGCCTGCGGATGAAACGAGCGGATGGGTCACCTTTTTCACTTCAATCATCCCGTTTGTCATCATTTTTATCTTGTTTTTCTTCTTGTTGAACCAAGCGCAAGGCGGCGGCAGCCGGGTAATGAACTTTGGAAAAAGCCGGGCGCGCTTATATACGGACGACAAGAAAAAAGTTCGTTTCCGCGATGTTGCTGGTGCGGATGAAGAAAAACAAGAGCTTGTGGAAATTGTGGAATTTTTAAAAGATCCGCGGAAGTTTGTGGAGCTTGGCGCCCGTATTCCGAAAGGAGTTCTTCTTGTTGGGCCTCCGGGGACAGGGAAAACGTTGCTTGCGCGCGCGGTTGCAGGAGAAGCTGGCGTACCGTTTTTCTCCATCAGCGGTTCCGACTTCGTAGAAATGTTCGTCGGTGTCGGTGCGTCACGTGTGCGCGATTTGTTCGAAACCGCGAAAAAGAACGCGCCATGTATCATTTTTATTGACGAAATTGATGCGGTTGGCCGTCAACGCGGAGCAGGTCTTGGCGGCGGACATGATGAGCGTGAACAAACGCTCAACCAATTGCTTGTCGAGATGGATGGATTCAATGGAAACGAAGGAATTATTATCATCGCAGCGACAAACCGCCCGGATATTTTAGACCCAGCATTGTTACGTCCAGGTCGTTTTGACCGGCAAATTACGGTAGACCGTCCGGACGTAAAAGGGCGTGAAGCGGTATTGCGCGTACACGCTCGCAATAAGCCGCTTGATGAATCCGTTGATTTAAAAGCGATTGCAATGCGTACACCAGGCTTCTCTGGTGCTGATTTAGAAAACTTGTTGAACGAGGCGGCCCTTGTTGCGGCGCGACGGAATAAAAAGAAAATTGATATGAGCGACATCGATGAGGCGACAGACCGTGTCATCGCCGGACCGGCAAAGAAAAGCCGCGTCATCTCAGAAAAAGAGCGACGCATTGTTGCATACCATGAAGCGGGTCATACCGTCATTGGTATGGTGCTTGATAATGCGGAAATGGTGCATAAAGTGACGATCGTTCCACGTGGCCAAGCCGGTGGTTACGCGGTTATGCTTCCGAAAGAAGACCGCTATTTTATGACAAAGCAAGACTTGTTAGATAAAATTACCGGTTTATTAGGCGGGCGCGTTGCGGAAGAAATTGTGTTTAACGAAGTGAGCACAGGGGCGCATAATGACTTCCAACGTGCGACGAACATTGCTCGCCGCATGGTCACCGAGTTTGGAATGAGTGAGAAGCTTGGTCCATTGCAATTTGGGCAGCCGAGCGGGCAAGTGTTTTTAGGGCGTGACTTGCACAATGAGCAAAACTACAGCGATAAAATTGCATATGAAATTGATTTAGAAATTCAACGGATTATTAAAGAATGTTATGAGAAGGCGAAAAACATTTTAACACAACATCGTGATAAACTGGAGTTAATCGCTACTACATTGCTAGAAGTAGAAACGTTAGATGCAGAACAAATTAAACATTTATTTGAACATGGAACATTGCCAAACCGTGATGCAAATAATGGCAATGACAATAAAAATAATGAGGATAACAATGACGTCAAAATAAATATTCAAAAGAAAGATGAGTAAGATGTCTCTTTTTAAGGGACATCTTTTTTTATCCGAGTAAAAACAAGATATGATATGATGTAGAAAGTAACAATTTATGAGAAGTGGTGATGAAACGATGATTTTTGTGTTAGACGTTGGCAATACCAATACGGTGTTAGGGGTATATGATGGCGATGAATTAAAGCATCATTGGCGCATCGAAACGAGCCGGGGCAAAACGGAAGATGAATACGCCATGACGATCAAGGCGTTATTGAACCATGTCGGGCTTCAGTTTTCCGACATTGATGGTATTATTATCTCTTCCGTGGTGCCGCCGATTATGTTTGCGCTTGAGCGAATGTGCTTAAAATACTTCCATATTAAGCCGATTATCGTCGGTCCAGGGATTAAAACAGGACTGAATATTAAATACGATAATCCGCGAGAAGTAGGGGCAGACCGAATTGTGAACGCGGTTGCCGGCATTCACTTGTATGGCAGCCCTCTCATTATTGTCGACTTTGGTACGGCGACGACGTATTGTTATATTAATGAACATAAACAATATATGGGGGGCGCTATTGCTCCAGGGATTATGATTTCCACGGAAGCGCTTTTCGCGCGAGCTGCGAAATTGCCTCGTATCGAAATTGCCCGTCCGGATGACATTATTGGGAAAAATACTGTTAGTGCGATGCAAGCTGGAATTTTATATGGATACGTGGGGCAAGTGGAGGGCATTGTTTCGCGGATGAAAGCAAAAAGCTCTGTTCCTCCAAAAGTGATTGCAACAGGAGGGTTAGCGTCCTTAATTGCCAGCGAATCTAGTGTGATTGATATTGTTGATCCGTTTTTGACGCTGACAGGATTAAAAATTTTATACGAGAAAAACGTTGATAAAAAACAATGAAAGGTTGAGTGTGTATGTCAGACTACTTAGTGAAAGCCTTAGCTTATGATGGACAAGTAAGAGCGTATGCCGCACGAACAACAGATACCGTTAGCGAGGCACAGCGCCGCCATCAAACATGGCCGACTGCTTCCGCAGCGCTTGGCCGGGCTATTACGGCGGGGGTCATGATGGGAGCCATGTTAAAAGGAGACGATAAATTAACGATTAAAATTGATGGCGGCGGTCCAATCGGCACCATTTTGGTCGACAGCAACGCCAAGGGAGAGGTGCGTGGATACGTCACAAATCCACACGTTCACTTTGATTTAAACGAACATGGGAAATTAGACGTGGCAAAAGCAGTAGGCAAAAATGGCATGTTAACGGTTGTAAAAGACTTAGGATTGCGTGATTTCTTTACAGGACAAGTGCCGATTATTTCCGGGGAACTTGGTGAAGATTTCACGTACTATTTTGCTTCTTCGGAACAAGTTCCGTCTTCTGTCGGGGTTGGTGTACTTGTGAATCCAGACAACACGATATTGGCGGCAGGAGGCTTTATCATCCAGCTGATGCCGGGAACGGAAGAGAAGACGATTGAACAAATCGAACAGCGTTTACAAACGATTCCTCCAGTTTCGAAAATGGTTGAAAGCGGGCTAACACCGGAAGAAATTTTAGAGGAACTGCTTGGAAAGGGAAATGTCAAAGTACTTGAAACACTTCCTGTTTCGTTTGTATGTCGCTGTTCGCGGGAGAGAATTGCCGATGCGATTATTAGTTTAGGTCCACAAGAAATTCAAGACATTATGGAAAAAGAAGGGTATGCCGAAGCATCATGTCATTTTTGTAATGAAACGTATCATTTTACAAAAGAAGAGCTCGAACAATTAAAACAACTTGCAGAAGCAAAAAATTAAAATGATTGACAATTCCATCAATAACTGATACATTTTAAACAAATTCGATAAAATTAATCGGGATTAGGGGTGGAAAGATGGCAAGAACAGTAAACTCCATTACAGAGCTTATTGGCGATACGCCTGCAGTGAAATTAAACCGCATTGTTGATGAAGATAGCGCCGATGTATATTTAAAACTGGAATTTATGAACCCTGGCAGCAGCGTCAAAGACCGTATTGCCTTAGCGATGATCGAAGCGGCGGAAAAAGCCGGAAAATTAAAACCTGGTGACACGATTGTAGAGCCGACAAGCGGAAACACCGGAATTGGATTGGCGATGGTTGCCGCGGCAAAAGGGTATAAAGCGGTTTTAGTCATGCCAGATACGATGAGTTTAGAACGTCGCAATTTGTTGCGCGCATATGGCGCTGAATTAGTGCTAACACCAGGAAGCGAAGGAATGCGCGGCGCGATTGCGAAGGCGGAAGAGCTAGTAAGAGAGCATGGCTATTTTATGCCACAACAATTTAAGAATGAGGCAAACCCAGAAATCCATCGGTTAACGACTGGAAAAGAAATTGTTGAGCAAATGGGCGACCAATTAGATGCGTTTATTGCCGGCGTCGGTACTGGCGGAACGATTACAGGGGCAGGACAAGTGCTTCGCGAAACATATCCAAACATTAAAATTTATGCCGTAGAACCTGCTGATTCACCAGTATTATCGGGCGGAAAACCAGGTCCTCATAAAATTCAAGGAATCGGCGCCGGATTTGTGCCGGACATTTTAGATACAAGCATTTATGATGGAGTCATTACCGTTACAACAGAAGAAGCGTTCGCCGCTGCTCGCCGCGCTGCTCGCGAAGAAGGAATACTTGGCGGAATTTCTTCTGGTGCCGCTATTCATGCTGCATTGAAGGTCGCCAAAGAGCTTGGAAAAGGAAAAAAAGTGCTGGCAATTATTCCAAGTAACGGAGAACGTTACTTAAGTACACCGCTTTATCAATTTGAGGAGTAAGCATCCTATTTCGACAGGGGAGGACCCCTGTCGAAATTTTTTTGTAATGATATGTTCCGCGACTCATTGTACAATAAGAATATGCATGGCTAATAAAGGGAGTGATATCGCTGTGCGGAAATGGAGAAATAGAAAGAGGCGAACGATTCCTTATTCGAAACATGATTGGTTTCGGCAATATAAGATGCTTGCCGCTGGTGAGCCGTATCATGCTCTGCTAGAAAGCGGTCAGGGCGGACGATATAGTATTATTGGTTTAACTCCTGCGGGTATCATCCAAACAAAAGAAAATCAGTTATTCATCTCTTATCGTGATGAAAAGAAGTGTTATGAAGGAAATCCGCTATTGTCGCTCAAACAATGGTTCGGACAGTTCCCGCTTCTTCCTTCGGAAAGTGAACTGCCCTTTCAAGGTGGAGCGATTGGTTATATAAGCTATGACTGCGCACGGTATATTGAAAAAATTCCTTCATATGCGAAAGATGATTTACAGCTTCCACATATGTATTTTTTAATTTTTGATGATGTATTTGTATATGATCATCAAAAGCAGCTGCTGCATATGATTACTCATTATGGGGATGGAGAAGAATTAGAAGCGGAGCGGCGACTTTCCTTTTATGAGTCATGTTGGTTGGAAGAAAGGAAAGAGGATATCGAATGGGCATTCCAAAAAGAAGACGCCAGCCCATCGGTTTCGATGACAAAAGAAGAATTTGTCGAAGCGGTCAAAAAAGTACAGCAATATATTGCCCAGGGAGATGTATTTCAAGTGAATTTATCCGTGCGGCAATCAAAACCGCTACTAGTGCATCCATTTCATATTTATGAGCAGCTGCGCATCATTAATCCGTCTCCATACATGGCATATATTCATTTTCCAGAGTTTCAAATCGTCAGCGGTTCGCCTGAATTGCTTGTCAAGAAGCGGGGAAGCGACATTAGCACAAGGCCGATTGCTGGAACACGTTCGCGCGGGAAAACAAAAGAAGAAGACAAACAGCTGGCAAAAAAGCTGCTTTCTAACGAAAAAGAAATAGCAGAACATGCGATGCTCGTCGATTTAGAGCGCAACGATTTAGGACGTGTATGCCAATATGGTACAGTAAAAGTAGACGAATGGATGACAATCGAACGTTATTCCCACGTTATGCATATTGTGTCCCATGTGTCGGGAAAATTGCAGCAAGGAAAAGATGTATTTGATATTATACAAGCAATGTTTCCTGGCGGTACGATTACTGGTGCTCCAAAAGTACGGACAATGGAAATTATCGAAGAGTTGGAGCCGATACGTCGTGGTGTATATACTGGTTCCATCGGGTGGATTAGCTTCGATGGGGATATGGAATTCAATATTGCGATTCGCACGATGATTGCTAAAGACGGAATAGCTCATGTGCAAGCGGGAGCTGGAATTGTTATGGATTCCCACCCTGAACATGAATATCAGGAATGTTTGAAAAAGGCGGCAGCCCTTTGGAAAGCAAAAGAGCTGAGCGAAGCAGAGAAACTATTGAGAGCATGAGGTGAGATCGATGATTTTAATGGTTGATAATTACGATTCTTTTACATACAACTTAGTGCAATATCTAGGTGTGTTAGGGGAAGAATTAATCGTAAAACGAAATGATGAGATTACGATTAAGGAGATAGAGACACTAAGCCCTGATTTTCTTATGATTTCGCCTGGTCCTTGCACTCCTAATGAGGCGGGCATCAGCATGGAAGCCATCGAATACTTTGCAGGGAAAATTCCGATTTTTGGAGTTTGCCTTGGGCATCAAGCGATTGCTCAAGTATTTGGGGGAAAAGTCATTCGTGCTGACCGTTTAATGCACGGTAAAACGTCGCCAATTTTCCATGATGGAAGAACCATTTTCGCCAATATTCCTAGCCCGTTTACGGCCACTCGTTATCATTCTCTTATTGTTGAAAAAGAAACATTGCCAGATTGTTTTGAAATTTCCGCTTGGACAGAAGAAAACGAAATTATGGCGATTCGCCATAAAACATTGCCAGTTGAAGGGGTTCAGTTTCATCCGGAATCGATTATGACGAGTCACGGGATGAAGCTGTTGGAAAACTTTATTCAAACATATAAAAGGGTTCGATAACAGTATGTATGTATATATCAATGGAGATGTCGTTCATAAAGACGAAGCGCGTATTTCGCCGTTTGACCACGGTTTTTTGTATGGTCTTGGTGTATTTGAAACGTTTCGTACATATGATGGGCATCCGTTTTTGCTAGACGACCATTTGGAACGGTTAAATCATAGCTTACAAGAGATGAATATTGTCAAATCCTTTACTCGCGGTGAAGTCATGGAGATACTTCGTCGTCTGTTAGAAGCAAATGGTTTGCGAAATGCTTACGTTCGTTTCAATATTTCGGCAGGCATCGGGGATATTGGTTTGCAAACGAGTGAGTATGATGAACCGACGATCATTATGTATATGAAGCCTTTTTCACCTCCGTCATTTGCAAAAGGCAAAATCGCAACAGTTCTAAAAACAAAACGAAACACCCCGGAGGGAAAAGAACGCTTAAAATCGCATCATTATTTGAATAATATTATAGGCAAACGGGAAATCGGCAGCCGTACCGATGTGGAAGGCATTTTTTTGAATGAACAAGGGTATGTTGCTGAGGGAATTGTCTCCAATATTTTTTGGGTAAAAAATAAAACGGTATACACTCCGGCGATTCATACAGGAATTTTAAATGGAGTAACAAGACAATTTGTGATTGCGATGTTGAACGTGCTAAACATTGAATATGAGGAAGGTTTTTATACACTTGACCATCTGCAACAAGCGGATGAAATATTTGTGACCAATTCCATTCAGGAAATCGTCCCTATTTATCAAATGAATGGTCGTACTTATCCAGGTGCTGATGGGATTGTTACTTCATTTTTGCAAAGGTATTACAAGCGCTTCACACCATTTTTATGGACAAGACATGAGTTGGCAGAAAGGATTGAATGAATGATGGGTACAACAAATGCAGCTTCTTTTGTACTTCGCTGCGGGGATTACGAGTTAGATTTACGGAAAAAGACCATGATCATGGGCATTGTCAATGTAACGCCAGACTCTTTTTCTGACGGCGGACGGTTTTATGATATCGATCGTGCCGTAGAGCATGCAAAACGTCTTGTTGCCGATGGGGCAGATATTATTGATATTGGGGGGGAATCGACCCGCCCTGGTGCAGAAAAGGTATCGCTTGAAGAAGAATTGCGGCGTGTCATTCCTGTGGTGAAAGCAGTCGCTCAAGAAATCGATGTTCCTATTTCCATTGATACGTATAAAGCTGAAGTTGCAAAGCAAGCGATCGAAGCGGGAGCACATATTATTAACGATGTATGGGGAGCAAAAGCGGATGCAAAGATGGCAGAAGTTGCCGCTTTTTACGATGTTCCGATTATTTTAATGCACAACCGTCATGATCTTCAATATCGTGATTTAATTTCCGACATGATTTCTGATTTAATGGAAAGTGTTGCAATCGCAAAACGCGCAGGGGTGAGAGACGAAAACATTATTTTAGATCCAGGTATTGGATTTGCGAAAACATTGGAACATAACTTAGAAGTCATGCGGCGTTTAGATGAATTTGCCAAACTGGGATACCCGCTGCTATTGGGAACATCACGGAAACGATTTATCGGCCATGTTCTTGATTTACCGGTTAATGAACGAGTCGAAGGAACAGGAGCGACCGTATGTCTCGGAATCGTAAAGGGAGCTCACATCGTCCGTGTTCATGATGTATTGCCGATTGCGCGAATGGCGAAAATGATGGATGCAATGCTTGGAAAAGGAGTGGAGAGCGATCGATAAAATTTATCTTCATCGGATGGAGTTTTATGGATATCACGGCGTCCTTCCCGAAGAAAATGTGCTTGGACAGCGCTTTATTGTAGATGTCATTCTCGAAACGGATTTACAAAAGGCTGGAAAAAGCGATCGATTAGATGATACCATTAATTATGCGGAAGTGTATGATATTTGCCGAAATGTTGTCGAGAAAAGGAGATTTTCGTTAATCGAAGCAGTAGCAGAGACGATTGCGGAGCAAATTTTATCTTCTTTTCCAACCGTTGCTCGTTGTACGATTAAAGTGACAAAACCAAATCCACCCATTCAAGGTCATTATGAATCTGTAGCAGTAGAAATTGTAAGGGGTCGTTAGATGGAAAATTATGCGTATATTGCTCTTGGCTCTAATATCGGTGATCGCCTATATTACTTGCGGGAAGCTGTCAAAATGTTGGATAGACATGAACAAATTTCCGTCACTGCTGCTTCATCTATTTATGAGACGGAACCGGTCGGTTATGTGAATCAAGATAAGTTTTTAAATATGGTTATAAAAATTTATACAACTCTTTCTCCTTTTGCATTGCTAGACGTCACGCAAAATATCGAACAAAAACTTGGGAGAAAAAGGGAAATACGGTGGGGACCACGAACGTTAGACCTTGACATTTTATTATATAATCATGAAAATATTGAAACAGAACAACTTATCATTCCTCATCCGCGTATGACAGAGCGGGCGTTTGTTATGATTCCGTTATTGGAATTAAATCACGATATCCATTTTCCAAATATTTCTGAACGTTTAGCGTGCCTCATAGATCGACTACCTGACAAAGAAGGAGTTCGTGTATGGAAGCAGAAAAATGGGGAAGACGTATTCGCGCTTTTCGAAAGCTGAAAGGATATACACAGGAAAAATTGGCAAAAGATCTGGGGGTATCTGTGTCCATTTTAGGAGAAGTTGAGCGTGGAAATCGCTTACCGTCGGAGCAATTAATAGAGAAAATTGCCGAACGGTTAAATATATCTGTAGAAGAGCTTGCACCGCCACGTTCAGAGCCTAGGGAATAAGAAAGGAGGGTAAACCGATGTTTAAAATCGGAGATGTAGAAATTAAAAATCGTGTTGTTCTTGCTCCAATGGCCGGTGTGTGCAATTCGGCATTCCGTCTCACGGTAAAAGAGTTTGGGGCAGGGCTTGTTTGTGCGGAAATGGTAAGTGATAAAGGGATCGTGTACAATAACGAAAAAACGCTAGGCATGTTATATATTGATGAACGGGAAAAACCATTAAGTTTGCAAATTTTTGGCGGAGAAAAGGAAACGCTTGTAGAAGCCGCAAAATTTGTCGATAAACATACGAATGCGGATATCATCGATATTAATATGGGATGTCCTGTCCCAAAAGTCACGAAATGCGATGCGGGTGCGAAATGGCTTTTAGATCCAAATAAGATTTATGATGTAGTTGCCGCCATTGTAGATGCAGTGGAAAAACCTGTGACAGTAAAAATGCGAATCGGTTGGGACGAAAATCATATTTACGCAGTAGAAAACGCGCAAGCTGTAGAACGCGCTGGCGGTAAGGCAGTAGCGGTTCACGGAAGAACGAGAGTACAGATGTACGAAGGAAAAGCAGATTGGAATATCATTAAACAAGTAAAAGAAGCAGTGAATATTCCTGTCATTGGAAACGGGGATGTAAAAACACCGCAAGATGCAAAGCGGATGCTTGAAGAAACAGGCGTGGACGGCGTGATGATCGGACGCGCTGCACTTGGAAACCCATGGATGATTTACCGCACAGTCCGTTATTTAGAAACAGGGGAATTAATCCCGGAACCAACGGTAAGAGAAAAAATAGAAGTATGTCTTTTACATTTAGATCGCCTCATTGCATTAAAAGGCGAGCATATTGCAGTAAAAGAAATGCGGAAACATGCGGCATGGTATTTAAAAGGGGTGCGCGGTAACGCAAAAATTCGCAATGCCATTAATGAATGTGACACTCGTGAACAGCTTGCCACCCTTTTACTTAACTTTGCCGAAGAAGTAGAAAGCAAAGAACAGGCGAATGCACAGGCTGTGTAAATGGATCAATAAAAGATTGCGGTTATTCACTGCCAGCCGTTGCTGGCAGTATTTTTCATAAAAACTTTTTTAAATGGAGTGAAGGCCATATGAGTCATGAAGAATTAAACGATCAATTACTAGTCCGTAGGGAAAAATTAAATAAATTGAGAGAAATGGGAATTGATCCGTTTGGAAAACGGTTTGAGCGCACACATAAAGCAAAAGAGTTATTTGATTTATATGGGGATTTATCCAAAGAAGAGCTAGAAGAGAAACAAATAAAAGTTGCCGTCGCCGGACGTATTATGACAAAACGCGGCAAAGGTAAAGCTGGGTTTGCCCATATTCAAGATGTTACGGGGCAAATTCAAATTTACGTTCGTGAAGATACAGTTGGTGAGGAGCAATACGAGCTTTTCAAAACTTCTGACTTAGGAGATATTATCGGTGTTTATGGAACAGTATTTAAAACAAAAGTAGGAGAGCTGTCCATTAAAGTATCTTCTTATGAGTTTTTAACGAAAGCATTGCGTCCACTTCCAGAGAAATACCATGGACTAAAAGATATTGAACAACGCTATCGTCAACGGTACTTAGATTTAATTATGAATCCGGAGAGCAAAAATACGTTTATCACTCGCAGCCGAATTATTCAAGCGATGCGCCGCTACTTGGACAGCCACGGCTATTTAGAAGTAGAAACACCGATGATGCATTCCATTGCCGGAGGAGCAGCAGCTCGTCCATTTATCACTCACCATAATGCGTTGGATATGCCATTATATATGCGGATTGCGATCGAGCTTCATTTGAAACGTTTAATTGTCGGCGGATTAGAAAAGGTATATGAAATTGGGCGCGTGTTCCGTAATGAAGGGATTTCTACTCGACATAATCCGGAATTTACGATGCTTGAGCTATATGAAGCATATGCAGATTTCCGCGATATTATGAAATTGACAGAAAATTTAATTGCTCATATCGCGCAAGAGGTATTAGGAACGACAAAAATCCAATATGGAGAGCATACGGTTGATTTAACTCCTGAGTGGAAACGACTTCATATGGTAGATGCGATTAAGGAATACGTAGGTGTCGATTTTTGGAAACAAATGAGCGATGAAGAGGCTAGAGAATTGGCAAAAGAGCATGGTGTTGAAATAGCGCCGCACATGACGTTTGGTCACATTGTTAATGAGTTTTTTGAGCAAAAAGTAGAGGACAAGCTCATTCAACCGACGTTTATTTACGGACACCCGGTAGAAATCTCGCCGTTAGCGAAGAAAAATCCAGACGATCCGCGCTTCACAGATCGCTTTGAATTGTTTATCGTTGGTCGTGAACACGCGAATGCATTTACTGAGTTAAATGATCCGATTGACCAACGTGAGCGCTTTGAGGCACAGCTGAAAGAGCGAGAGCAAGGAAATGACGAAGCGCACGAGATGGACGAGGACTTCATTGAAGCGCTTGAATATGGAATGCCACCAACAGGCGGTTTAGGTATTGGTGTTGATCGACTTGTTATGCTATTAACAAATTCACCGTCTATTCGTGACGTATTGTTATTCCCGCAAATGCGTAATAAATAAGATATCATGTCCCCTATGATCAAAAGAATCATAGGGGACATAAGATTTTTAAAAAAGTAGTTGACTTTTATATTTATAATTGATATATTAATAAACGTCGCTTTTGAAAAACGAATAAAACAAAAAGTGATTGACAATAAAATTTTAAAATGATATATTAACAAGGTCGTTTTAAAAAAGAATGTTCTTTGAAAACTGAACAAAACGAAGCGTCCACAACGAAAAGCGAAGGCGACTGATTAGCCCCGGCAGGCGCTGGAGGGCTCGCGAGGAGGCTGTTGCCGCCACAGCGAGACCGAAGCGGCCCGAGGGGCTAGGAGCCGAAGCTAGACAATACGAAAAGCGAAGGCGACTTGACACCTTCGGTGTCAGTGGCGAATTAAATAAGCCAATCAACTTTCTTTTTGGAGAGTTTGATCCTGGCTCAGGACGAACGCTGGCGGCGTGCCTAATACATGCAAGTCGAGCGGACCGAACGGAAGCTTGCTTCTGTTCGGTTAGCGGCGGACGGGTGAGTAACACGTGGGTAACCTGCCCGTAAGACCGGGATAACTCCGGGAAACCGGGGCTAATACCGGATAACACCAAAGACCGCATGGTCTTTGGTTGAAAGGTGGCTTTTGCTACCGCTTACGGATGGGCCCGCGGCGCATTAGCTAGTTGGTGAGGTAACGGCTCACCAAGGCGACGATGCGTAGCCGGCCTGAGAGGGTGACCGGCCACACTGGGACTGAGACACGGCCCAGACTCCTACGGGAGGCAGCAGTAGGGAATCTTCCGCAATGGACGAAAGTCTGACGGAGCGACGCCGCGTGAGCGAAGAAGGTCTTCGGATCGTAAAGCTCTGTTGTTAGGGAAGAAGAAGTACCGTTCGAATAGGGCGGTACGGTGACGGTACCTAACGAGAAAGCCCCGGCTAACTACGTGCCAGCAGCCGCGGTAATACGTAGGGGGCGAGCGTTGTCCGGAATTATTGGGCGTAAAGCGCGCGCAGGCGGTCCCTTAAGTCTGATGTGAAAGCCCACGGCTCAACCGTGGAGGGTCATTGGAAACTGGGGGACTTGAGTGCAGAAGAGGAGAGCGGAATTCCACGTGTAGCGGTGAAATGCGTAGAGATGTGGAGGAACACCAGTGGCGAAGGCGGCTCTCTGGTCTGTAACTGACGCTGAGGCGCGAAAGCGTGGGGAGCAAACAGGATTAGATACCCTGGTAGTCCACGCCGTAAACGATGAGTGCTAAGTGTTAGAGGGGTTAAACCCTTTAGTGCTGTAGCTAACGCGTTAAGCACTCCGCCTGGGGAGTACGGCCGCAAGGCTGAAACTCAAAGGAATTGACGGGGGCCCGCACAAGCGGTGGAGCATGTGGTTTAATTCGAAGCAACGCGAAGAACCTTACCAGGTCTTGACATCCCCTGACAACCCTGGAGACAGGGCGTTCCCCCTTCGGGGGGACAGGGTGACAGGTGGTGCATGGTTGTCGTCAGCTCGTGTCGTGAGATGTTGGGTTAAGTCCCGCAACGAGCGCAACCCTCGCCCCTAGTTGCCAGCATTCAGTTGGGCACTCTAGGGGGACTGCCGGCTAAAAGTCGGAGGAAGGTGGGGATGACGTCAAATCATCATGCCCCTTATGACCTGGGCTACACACGTGCTACAATGGGCGGTACAAAGGGCTGCGAACCCGCGAGGGGGAGCGAATCCCAAAAAGCCGCTCTCAGTTCGGATTGCAGGCTGCAACTCGCCTGCATGAAGCCGGAATCGCTAGTAATCGCGGATCAGCATGCCGCGGTGAATACGTTCCCGGGCCTTGTACACACCGCCCGTCACACCACGAGAGCTTGCAACACCCGAAGTCGGTGAGGTAACCCGTAAGGGAGCCAGCCGCCGAAGGTGGGGCAAGTGATTGGGGTGAAGTCGTAACAAGGTAGCCGTACCGGAAGGTGCGGCTGGATCACCTCCTTTCTAAGGATGATGCGAAAAGCGAAGGCGACTGGTTAGCCCCGACAGGCGCTGGGGGGGCTCGCGAGGAGGCTGTTGCCGCCGCAGCGAGACCGAAGCGGCCCGAGGGGCTAGGAGCCGAAGCTAGACAGTACGAAAAGCGGAAGCGCCGCGATCAGCTCTCGAAGCCAAATGTTCTTCACCCGCAGAAGTGCTTGCACTTCGAGGGGGAAGGTTATTTGGCACAAGAGAGCTAGGCGCTGGAGCTAGACAGTACGAAAAGCGGAAGCGGCTGCCCTTATGGGCTAGTCGGAAGTGGACGCTTCGGGTTTGTTCAGTTTTGAGGGAGCATTTCACTCCTTCAAGTGTTTTGTGTCTGCGTCTGCTAGTGAATTCGAGGAAGCAGGATTCCTCGACACAAGGCAGCAGAGAAGTTGATTCAAGGCAGTAGCCTTGTTCAGTTTTGAGGGAACATGTTTAATGTTCTTTCAAAACAGAGGCTTTGTGTCAGAAGCAGTCTTGTGCCTGCGTCTACAAGCAGGTTCGAGGGAGTTAGGTTCCTCGGCACAAAGCTGCAGAGAAGCGAACTCAAAGTAGTAGCTTCGTTCCTTGAAAACTAGATAACCGAGAAGAAAAGCGGAGGCGCCGCGGTTAGCTCTCGAAGCCAAATGTTCTTCACCTGCAGAAGTGCTTGCACTTCGAGGGGGAAGGTTATTTGGCACAAGAGAGCTAGGCGCCGAAGCTAGACAGTGGAAGAAGCCGAGAAGCGAAGGCGGCAAGCATGAAGCTGTTTTCGCATGGTTAAGTTAGAAAGGGCGCACGGTGGATGCCTTGGCACTAGGAGCCGATGAAGGACGGGGCAAACGCCGAAACGCTTCGGGGAGCTGTAAGCAAGCGTTGATCCGGAGATGTCCGAATGGGGAAACCCACTGCCCGTAATGGGGCAGTATCCATACCTGAATCCATAGGGTATGGAGGGCACACCCGGGGAACTGAAACATCTAAGTACCCGGAGGAGAAGAAAGCAACCGCGATTCCCTGAGTAGCGGCGAGCGAAACGGGAACAGCCCAAACCAAGAGGCTTGCCTCTTGGGGTTGTAGGACCACTCACATGGGAGTTACAAAGGAACGGGGTAGACGAAGCGGTCTGGAAAGGCCCGCCAGAGAAGGTGACAGCCCTGTAGTCGAAACTTCGTTCCCTCCCGAGTGGATCCTGAGTACGGCGGGACACGGGGAATCCCGTCGGAAGCAGGGAGGACCATCTCCCAAGGCTAAATACTCCCTAGTGACCGATAGTGAACCAGTACCGTGAGGGAAAGGTGAAAAGCACCCCGGAAGGGGAGTGAAAGAGAACCTGAAACCGTGTGCCTACAAGTAGTCAGAGCCCGTTCATGGGTGATGGCGTGCCTTTTGTAGAATGAACCGGCGAGTTACGATGACGTGCGAGGTTAAGTCGAAGAGACGGAGCCGCAGCGAAAGCGAGTCTGAATAGGGCGTTAAGTACGTCGTCGTAGACCCGAAACCAGGTGATCTACCCATGTCCAGGGTGAAGGTAGGGTAACACCTACTGGAGGCCCGAACCCACGTACGTTGAAAAGTGCGGGGATGAGGTGTGGGTAGGGGTGAAATGCCAATCGAACCTGGAGATAGCTGGTTCTCCCCGAAATAGCTTTAGGGCTAGCCTCAAGGGAAGAGTCTTGGAGGTAGAGCACTGATTGAGCTAGGGGCCCTCATCGGGTTACCGAACTCAGTCAAACTCCGAATGCCAACGACTTATCCTTGGGAGTCAGACTACGAGTGATAAGATCCGTGGTCGAGAGGGAAACAGCCCAGACCACCAGCTAAGGTCCCAAAGTGCACGTTAAGTGGAAAAGGATGTGGAGTTGCCCAGACAACCAGGATGTTGGCTTAGAAGCAGCCATCATTTAAAGAGTGCGTAATAGCTCACTGGTCGAGTGACTCTGCGCCGAAAATGTACCGGGGCTAAACGTGCCACCGAAGCTGTGGGATGACCGTTGGTCATCGGTAGGGGAGCGTTCTAAGCGCGCCGAAGCGAGACCGGAAGGACTCGTGGAGCGCTTAGAAGTGAGAATGCCGGTGTGAGTAGCGAAAACAGAGGTGAGAATCCTCTGCACCGAAAGCCTAAGGTTTCCTGAGGAAGGTTCGTCCGCTCAGGGTTAGTCGGGACCTAAGCCGAGGCCGAAAGGCGTAGGTGATGGGCAACAGGTTGAGATTCCTGTACCACCTCCTCACCGTTTGAGCAATGGGGGGACGCAGGAAGGTAGGGCGAGCAGGCTGCTGGAATAGCCTGTCCAAGCGGTTAGGCTGCCAGATAGGCAAATCCGTCTGGCGCAAAGGCTGAGCCGTGATGGCGAAAGGACCATCGGTCCCGAAGTCCCCGATCCTACACTGCCAAGAAAAGCCTCTAGCGAGGTGAGAGGTGCCCGTACCGCAAACCGACACAGGTAGGCGAGGAGAGAATCCTAAGGTGCGCGGGAGAACTCTCGTTAAGGAACTCGGCAAAATGACCCCGTAACTTCGGGAGAAGGGGTGCTCTCTTGGGTGATGAGCCCGAGAGAGCCGCAGTGAAAAGGCCCAAGCGACTGTTTACCAAAAACACAGGTCTCTGCGAAGCCGAAAGGCGAAGTATAGGGGCTGACACCTGCCCGGTGCTGGAAGGTTAAGGGGAGCGCTTAAGCCGCAAGGCTGAAGGTGCGAACCGAAGCCCCAGTAAACGGCGGCCGTAACTATAACGGTCCTAAGGTAGCGAAATTCCTTGTCGGGTAAGTTCCGACCCGCACGAAAGGTGTAACGACTTGGGCACTGTCTCAACGAGAGACCCGGTGAAATCATACTACCTGTGAAGATGCAGGTTACCCGCGACAGGACGGAAAGACCCCGTGGAGCTTTACTGCAGCCTGATATGGAATTTTGGTATCGCTTGTACAGGATAGGTGGGAGCCTGAGAAGCCGGAGCGCCAGCTTCGGTGGAGGCGCCGGTGGGATACCACCCTGGCGGTATTGAAATTCTAACCCGCACCCCTTATCGGGGTGGGAGACAGTGTCAGGTGGGCAGTTTGACTGGGGCGGTCGCCTCCCAAAAGGTAACGGAGGCGCCCAAAGGTTCCCTCAGAATGGTTGGAAATCATTCGTAGAGTGCAAAGGCACAAGGGAGCTTGACTGCGAGACGGACAGGTCGAGCAGGGACGAAAGTCGGGCTTAGTGATCCGGTGGTTCCGTATGGAAGGGCCATCGCTCAACGGATAAAAGCTACCCCGGGGATAACAGGCTGATCTCCCCCAAGAGTCCACATCGACGGGGAGGTTTGGCACCTCGATGTCGGCTCATCGCATCCTGGGGCTGTAGTCGGTCCCAAGGGTTGGGCTGTTCGCCCATTAAAGCGGTACGCGAGCTGGGTTCAGAACGTCGTGAGACAGTTCGGTCCCTATCCGTCGCGGGCGCAGGAAATTTGAGAGGAGCTGTCCTTAGTACGAGAGGACCGGGATGGACGCACCGCTGGTGTACCAGTTGTCCCGCCAGGGGCACCGCTGGGTAGCTATGTGCGGAAGGGATAAGCGCTGAAAGCATCTAAGCGTGAAGCCCCCCTCAAGATGAGATTTCCCATCGCGTCAAGCGAGTAAGATCCCTCGAAGATGACGAGGTCGATAGGTCCGAGGTGGAAGCGTGGCGACACGTGGAGCTGACGGATACTAATCGATCGAGGACTTAACCAAGCGAAAAGCGGAGGCGAGCGCTTAGCGCCAAAAGGAAAATGTTCTTCCGACGAGACATGCTTGCATGTCGACGGAGGAAGGTTATTTTCCGCAAGTTGCGCCTGCGATTACTCGGCGCATGTCAGCGAAGATGCTTATTTAAGTAGCTGACACGCTGCGAGCCAGAGCTGGACAAAGCGAAAAGCGGAGGACGCTAGGAGCTAGACAACGGAAAAGCGGAAGCCGCCTATGCAAGACGGCTTCTTCCAAACGGACGGTTATCTAGTTTTGAGGGAATGAAATTTCCCTTGACAATGTCAATGATTGAACTATAATGGAACTTGTCCATTACTTGCCTAGTGACAATAGCGGAGAGGAAACAC
Organism: Parageobacillus toebii NBRC 107807; assembly: GCF_003688615.2. GTDB lineage: Bacteria > Bacillota > Bacilli > Bacillales > Anoxybacillaceae > Parageobacillus_B > Parageobacillus_B toebii. Next base: position 1,001,847 of record NZ_CP049703.1, read on the forward strand.
CCGTTCCCATCCCGAACACGGAAGTTAAGCTCTCCAGCGCCGATGGTAGTTGGGGCCAGCGCCCCTGCAAGAGTAGGTCGTTGCTAGGCAGTTTATTATGGAGGATTAGCTCAGCTGGGAGAGCACTTGCCTTACAAGCAAGGGGTCGGCGGTTCGATCCCGTCATCCTCCACCATTACTTATTACAGAATGATGAGCCATTAGCTCAGTAGGTAGAGCATCTGACTTTTAATCAGAGGGTCGGAGGTTCGAATCCTCCATGGCTCACTCTTTGACCGCGGGTGTGGCGGAATTGGCAGACGCACAGGACTTAAAATCCTGGGGTAGGTAACTACCGTGCCGGTTCGAGTCCGGCCCTCGGCATATGCGCTCGTAGCTCAATTGGATAGAGCATCTGACTACGGATCAGAAGGTTAGGGGTTCGAATCCTCTCGAGCGCGCCATTACGGGAAGTAGCTCAGCTTGGTAGAGCACATGGTTTGGGACCATGGGGTCGCAGGTTCGAATCCTGTCTTCCCGATTTAGAAAATATGGGGCCTTAGCTCAGCTGGGAGAGCGCCTGCTTTGCACGCAGGAGGTCATCGGTTCGATCCCGATAGGCTCCACTTATTCAAAAATTTAATGTTCTTTGAAAACTGAACAAAACGAAGCGTCCACGTAGAAAAGCTGAAGCGCCGCGATCAGCTCTCGAAGCCAAATGTTCTTCACCCGCTGAAGTGCTTGCACTTCGAGGGGGAAGGTTATTTGGCACAAGAGAGCTAGGCGCTGAAGCTGGACAATAAGAAAAGCGAAGGCGACTTGACACCTTCGGTGTCGGCGCCGAATTAAAGCCAATCAACTTTCTTTTTGGAGAGTTTGATCCTGGCTCAGGACGAACGCTGGCGGCGTGCCTAATACATGCAAGTCGAGCGGACCGAACGGGAGCTTGCTTCTGTTCGGTTAGCGGCGGACGGGTGAGTAACACGTGGGTAACCTGCCCGTAAGACCGGGATAACTCCGGGAAACCGGGGCTAATACCGGATAACACCAAAGACCGCATGGTCTTTGGTTGAAAGGTGGCTTTTGCTACCGCTTACGGATGGGCCCGCGGCGCATTAGCTAGTTGGTGAGGTAACGGCTCACCAAGGCGACGATGCGTAGCCGGCCTGAGAGGGTGACCGGCCACACTGGGACTGAGACACGGCCCAGACTCCTACGGGAGGCAGCAGTAGGGAATCTTCCGCAATGGACGAAAGTCTGACGGAGCGACGCCGCGTGAGCGAAGAAGGTCTTCGGATCGTAAAGCTCTGTTGTTAGGGAAGAAGAAGTACCGTTCGAATAGGGCGGTACGGTGACGGTACCTAACGAGAAAGCCCCGGCTAACTACGTGCCAGCAGCCGCGGTAATACGTAGGGGGCGAGCGTTGTCCGGAATTATTGGGCGTAAAGCGCGCGCAGGCGGTCCCTTAAGTCTGATGTGAAAGCCCACGGCTCAACCGTGGAGGGTCATTGGAAACTGGGGGACTTGAGTGCAGAAGAGGAGAGCGGAATTCCACGTGTAGCGGTGAAATGCGTAGAGATGTGGAGGAACACCAGTGGCGAAGGCGGCTCTCTGGTCTGTAACTGACGCTGAGGCGCGAAAGCGTGGGGAGCAAACAGGATTAGATACCCTGGTAGTCCACGCCGTAAACGATGAGTGCTAAGTGTTAGAGGGGTTAAACCCTTTAGTGCTGTAGCTAACGCGTTAAGCACTCCGCCTGGGGAGTACGGCCGCAAGGCTGAAACTCAAAGGAATTGACGGGGGCCCGCACAAGCGGTGGAGCATGTGGTTTAATTCGAAGCAACGCGAAGAACCTTACCAGGTCTTGACATCCCCTGACAACCCTGGAGACAGGGCGTTCCCCCTTCGGGGGGACAGGGTGACAGGTGGTGCATGGTTGTCGTCAGCTCGTGTCGTGAGATGTTGGGTTAAGTCCCGCAACGAGCGCAACCCTCGCCCCTAGTTGCCAGCATTCAGTTGGGCACTCTAGGGGGACTGCCGGCTAAAAGTCGGAGGAAGGTGGGGATGACGTCAAATCATCATGCCCCTTATGACCTGGGCTACACACGTGCTACAATGGGCGGTACAAAGGGCTGCGAACCCGCGAGGGGGAGCGAATCCCAAAAAGCCGCTCTCAGTTCGGATTGCAGGCTGCAACTCGCCTGCATGAAGCCGGAATCGCTAGTAATCGCGGATCAGCATGCCGCGGTGAATACGTTCCCGGGCCTTGTACACACCGCCCGTCACACCACGAGAGCTTGCAACACCCGAAGTCGGTGAGGTAACCCGTAAGGGAGCCAGCCGCCGAAGGTGGGGCAAGTGATTGGGGTGAAGTCGTAACAAGGTAGCCGTACCGGAAGGTGCGGCTGGATCACCTCCTTTCTAAGGATGATACGAAAAGCGAAGGCGACTGGTTAGCCCCGACAGGCGCTGGAGGGCTCGCGAGGAGGCTGTTGCCGCCGCAGCGAGACCGAAGCGGCCCGAGGGGCTAGGAGCCGAAGCTAGACAGTACGAAAAGCGGAAGCGCCGAGATCAGCTCTCGAAGCCAAATGTTCTTCACCCGCAGAAGTGCTTGCACTTCGAGGGGGAAGGTTATTTGGCACAAGAGAGCTAGGCGCTGGAGCTAGACAGCACGAAAAGCGGAAGCGGCTGCCCTTATGGGCTAGTCGGAAGTGGGCGCTTCGGGTTTGTTCAGTTTTGAGGGAACATGCTATATGTTCTTTTAAATAAATGTTGTTCCTTGAAAACTAGATAACCGATTGGAAGAAGCCGAGAAGCGAAGGCGGCAAGCATGAAGCTGTTTTCGCATGGTTAAGTTAGAAAGGGCGCACGGTGGATGCCTTGGCACTAGGAGCCGATGAAGGACGGGGCAAACGCCGAAACGCTTCGGGGAGCTGTAAGCAAGCGTTGATCCGGAGATGTCCGAATGGGGAAACCCACTGCCCGTAATGGGGCAGTATCCATACCTGAATCCATAGGGTATGGAGGGCACACCCGGGGAACTGAAACATCTAAGTACCCGGAGGAGAAGAAAGCAACCGCGATTCCCTGAGTAGCGGCGAGCGAAACGGGAACAGCCCAAACCAAGAGGCTTGCCTCTTGGGGTTGTAGGACCACTCACATGGGAGTTACAAAGGAACGGGGTAGACGAAGCGGTCTGGAAAGGCCCGCCAGAGAAGGTGACAGCCCTGTAGTCGAAACTTCGTTCCCTCCCGAGTGGATCCTGAGTACGGCGGGACACGGGGAATCCCGTCGGAAGCAGGGAGGACCATCTCCCAAGGCTAAATACTCCCTAGTGACCGATAGTGAACCAGTACCGTGAGGGAAAGGTGAAAAGCACCCCGGAAGGGGAGTGAAAGAGAACCTGAAACCGTGTGCCTACAAGTAGTCAGAGCCCGTTCATGGGTGATGGCGTGCCTTTTGTAGAATGAACCGGCGAGTTACGATGACGTGCGAGGTTAAGTCGAAGAGACGGAGCCGCAGCGAAAGCGAGTCTGAATAGGGCGTTAAGTACGTCGTCGTAGACCCGAAACCAGGTGATCTACCCATGTCCAGGGTGAAGGTAGGGTAACACCTACTGGAGGCCCGAACCCACGTACGTTGAAAAGTGCGGGGATGAGGTGTGGGTAGGGGTGAAATGCCAATCGAACCTGGAGATAGCTGGTTCTCCCCGAAATAGCTTTAGGGCTAGCCTCAAGGGAAGAGTCTTGGAGGTAGAGCACTGATTGAGCTAGGGGCCCTCATCGGGTTACCGAACTCAGTCAAACTCCGAATGCCAACGACTTATCCTTGGGAGTCAGACTACGAGTGATAAGATCCGTGGTCGAGAGGGAAACAGCCCAGACCACCAGCTAAGGTCCCAAAGTGCACGTTAAGTGGAAAAGGATGTGGAGTTGCCCAGACAACCAGGATGTTGGCTTAGAAGCAGCCATCATTTAAAGAGTGCGTAATAGCTCACTGGTCGAGTGACTCTGCGCCGAAAATGTACCGGGGCTAAACGTGCCACCGAAGCTGTGGGATGACCGTTGGTCATCGGTAGGGGAGCGTTCTAAGCGCGCCGAAGCGAGACCGGAAGGACTCGTGGAGCGCTTAGAAGTGAGAATGCCGGTGTGAGTAGCGAAAACAGAGGTGAGAATCCTCTGCACCGAAAGCCTAAGGTTTCCTGAGGAAGGTTCGTCCGCTCAGGGTTAGTCGGGACCTAAGCCGAGGCCGAAAGGCGTAGGTGATGGGCAACAGGTTGAGATTCCTGTACCACCTCCTCACCGTTTGAGCAATGGGGGGACGCAGGAAGGTAGGGCGAGCAGGCTGCTGGAATAGCCTGTCCAAGCGGTTAGGCTGCCAGATAGGCAAATCCGTCTGGCGCAAAGGCTGAGCCGTGATGGCGAAGGGACCATCGGTCCCGAAGTCCCCGATCCTACACTGCCAAGAAAAGCCTCTAGCGAGGTGAGAGGTGCCCGTACCGCAAACCGACACAGGTAGGCGAGGAGAGAATCCTAAGGTGCGCGGGAGAACTCTCGTTAAGGAACTCGGCAAAATGACCCCGTAACTTCGGGAGAAGGGGTGCTCTCTTGGGTGATGAGCCCGAGAGAGCCGCAGTGAAAAGGCCCAAGCGACTGTTTACCAAAAACACAGGTCTCTGCGAAGCCGAAAGGCGAAGTATAGGGGCTGACACCTGCCCGGTGCTGGAAGGTTAAGGGGAGCGCTTAAGCCGCAAGGCTGAAGGTGCGAACCGAAGCCCCAGTAAACGGCGGCCGTAACTATAACGGTCCTAAGGTAGCGAAATTCCTTGTCGGGTAAGTTCCGACCCGCACGAAAGGTGTAACGACTTGGGCACTGTCTCAACGAGAGACCCGGTGAAATCATACTACCTGTGAAGATGCAGGTTACCCGCGACAGGACGGAAAGACCCCGTGGAGCTTTACTGCAGCCTGATATGGAATTTTGGTATCGCTTGTACAGGATAGGTGGGAGCCTGAGAAGCCGGAGCGCCAGCTTCGGTGGAGGCGCCGGTGGGATACCACCCTGGCGGTATTGAAATTCTAACCCGCACCCCTTATCGGGGTGGGAGACAGTGTCAGGTGGGCAGTTTGACTGGGGCGGTCGCCTCCCAAAAGGTAACGGAGGCGCCCAAAGGTTCCCTCAGAATGGTTGGAAATCATTCGTAGAGTGCAAAGGCACAAGGGAGCTTGACTGCGAGACGGACAGGTCGAGCAGGGACGAAAGTCGGGCTTAGTGATCCGGTGGTTCCGTATGGAAGGGCCATCGCTCAACGGATAAAAGCTACCCCGGGGATAACAGGCTGATCTCCCCCAAGAGTCCACATCGACGGGGAGGTTTGGCACCTCGATGTCGGCTCATCGCATCCTGGGGCTGTAGTCGGTCCCAAGGGTTGGGCTGTTCGCCCATTAAAGCGGTACGCGAGCTGGGTTCAGAACGTCGTGAGACAGTTCGGTCCCTATCCGTCGCGGGCGCAGGAAATTTGAGAGGAGCTGTCCTTAGTACGAGAGGACCGGGATGGACGCACCGCTGGTGTACCAGTTGTCCCGCCAGGGGCACCGCTGGGTAGCTATGTGCGGAAGGGATAAGCGCTGAAAGCATCTAAGCGTGAAGCCCCCCTCAAGATGAGATTTCCCATCGCGTCAAGCGAGTAAGATCCCTCGAAGATGACGAGGTCGATAGGTCCGAGGTGGAAGCGTGGCGACACGTGGAGCTGACGGATACTAATCGATCGAGGACTTAACCAAGCGGAAAAGCGTAGGCCGCCTATGCAAAACGGCTTCTTCCAAACGGACGGTTATCTAGTTTTGAGGGAATGAAATTTCACTCTTGACAAGCTTATTTGTTTGGATATAATAATATTTGGCTGATAACTTGCCTAGTGACAATAGCGGAGAGGAAACACCCGTTCCCATCCCGAACACGGAAGTTAAGCTCTCCAGCGCCGATGGTAGTTGGGGCCAGCGCCCCTGCAAGAGTAGGTCGTTGCTAGGCAATGTAAAAAGAAGCATGCCTTTCATTAAGGCATGCTTCTTTTTTTCTATATTTGCTTACCCTTTCCTTTTATTACCTAAAATCATGTTTCATTTTCGAAAAAAAAGGAAATCATATGACTAGCCATTTTTGTGAGTGACCCTTGCATTTTTTTATAATAAACTATATAGTAGAAGTAAGGTCAAATATAGTCAAAGTCAACTTGGTTTGTAAGGAGGAGGTAGAGTGCCAAACATTTCTGATATTATTGAGCAATATTTAAAACAGGTATTAAATATGAGCGGTAAAGACATTGTGGAAATCAAAAGAAGTGAAATTGCTGATAAATTTCAATGTGTTCCCTCACAAATTAATTATGTTATTAATACAAGATTTACGCTAGAGCGAGGATATATTGTTGAGAGTAAGCGCGGTGGCGGTGGTTACATCCGCATTATGAAAGTGAAAACAAAAAGTGAAGCACAGTTAATTGATCAACTGTTAGAATTAATCCAGCATCGGATTAGTCAATCAAATGCGGAAGATATTATTGATCGTCTTGTCGAGGAAAAAGTAATTACCGAACGAGAAGCAAAGATTATGCTAAGCGTAATGGACCGTTCTGTATTATACATCGATTTGCCCCAACGTGATGAATTGAGAGCACGCATGCTAAGAGCGATGTTGATATCGCTAAAATATAAGTAGGGAGGGGATAAAGTTGATATGTCAGGAATGCAATCAAAGACCGGCAACAGTGCATTTTACGAAAATTATAAACGGCGAAAAAACCGAATTTCATCTTTGCGAACAATGCGCTCAAGAGAATAGTGATATGTTTATGTTTTACGGAAATGATGACTTTTCCTTTAATAATTTATTAGCTGGCCTGCTTAATTTTTCATCTCCAATGAAAGAAATGACGTCAAGCCCGTTCCAAAGCACCGATATTTTACAATGCGAGAAGTGTGCAATGACTTATCATCAGTTTACAAAAACAGGTCGTTTCGGCTGTTCAAACTGTTACCGCACATTTGCTAGATATTTACCACCAATATTAAAAAGACTCCATAGCGGAAATACAACCCATGCTGGAAAAATACCGAAACGAAAAGGTGGAACACTCCATCTGCGCAAGCAAATTGCTATGTTAAAACAAAAACTGCAAGAACTGGTGGCGAGAGAAGAATTTGAAAAGGCGGCAGAGGTTCGTGATCAAATTCGCTCTCTTGAATATCAGTTGCATCAACATCGAGGGGGGGAGATGTAGTTATATGTCGTTTGAGAAGTTTTTTAATACGGCGGTCAGTTCTTGGATGAGTCAAGAGGGGCCTGATTCTGATATCGTGTTAAGCAGCCGTATCCGTTTAGCAAGAAACATTGTTGATTTTCAGTTTCCAACAGTATTTAACAATGAGGAAGCACAGCAAATTGTTTCATTGTTTGAGCAAACATTTGCTCATCGTTTTTACCCGTCTGTCGGTCGTTTTGAATTGTTAAAAATGTCAGAGCTTCAACTGATTGAAAAAAGGGTATTGGTAGAAAAGCATTTAATTAGCCCGCATTTGGCAGAAGATTCTCCTTTTGGGGCGTGCTTGCTTTCAGAAAATGAAGAAATAAGCATTATGATTAATGAAGAGGATCACATTCGTATTCAATGTTTATTTCCTGGTCTTCAATTAACAGAAGCGTTAAAAGTGGCTAATGAGCTTGATGATTGGATTGAGGAACATGTCAATTATGCGTTTGATGAAAAACTCGGATATTTAACAAGCTGTCCGACAAACGTTGGAACAGGGATGCGCGCTTCTGTTATGATGCATCTCCCGGCTCTCGTTTTAACACAGCAAATAAACCGCATTATTCCAGCAATCAACCAACTAGGATTAGTAGTACGCGGAACATATGGAGAAGGCAGCGAGGCGTTAGGTAACATTTTCCAAATTTCAAATCAAATTACATTAGGAAAGTCGGAAGAGGATATTGTGGAAGATTTGAAAAGCGTTGTTCAACAATTAATTGCCCAGGAAAGAATGGCGAGGGAGACATTAGTCAAAACTTTAAACATACAATTAGAAGACAGAGTATTCCGTTCTTATGGGATATTAGCAAATAGCCGTGTTATTGAATCTAAAGAAGCAGCGCAATGTTTGTCTGATGTACGTTTAGGAATTGACTTAGGATATATTAAAAATATTTCGCGCAATATTTTAAATGAGCTGATGATTTTAACTCAACCTGGATTTTTACAACAGTATGCAGGCGGCGTGCTAAGACCGGAAGAACGGGATGTTCGACGGGCGGCATTAATCCGCGAACGTCTAAAAATGGAAGAAAGAAAAGCGATGGAGGGTGATGAATAATGATGTTTGGAAGATTTACGGAGCGGGCGCAAAAAGTATTGGCGCTAGCTCAAGAGGAAGCAATACGCCTTGGCCATAATAACATTGGAACGGAACATATTTTATTAGGTTTAATTCGCGAGGGGGAAGGAATTGCAGCAAAAGCATTAATGGCTTTAGGGCTTGGGCCAGAAAAAATTCAAAAAGAGGTAGAATCGTTAATCGGTCGCGGCCATGAAGTTTCCCATACGATCCATTATACGCCGCGTGCGAAAAAAGTAATTGAACTATCGATGGATGAAGCGAGAAAGCTTGGCCATTCCTATGTAGGAACAGAACATATTTTACTAGGTCTTATTCGTGAAGGTGAAGGAGTTGCGGCCCGCGTACTTAACAATTTGGGAGTAAGTCTTAATAAAGCGCGCCAACAAGTGTTGCAACTGCTTGGAAGCAATGAGTCTGTTTCCGGTCATTCAGGAGGCGGTGCTTCACACGTAAGTACACCAACATTAGACAGCTTAGCTCGCGATTTAACGGCGATTGCTCGTGAAGGAAGATTAGACCCTGTTATTGGCAGAAGCAAGGAAATTCAGCGCGTTATTGAAGTGTTAAGCCGTCGTACAAAAAATAACCCGGTGTTAATCGGAGAACCTGGGGTTGGGAAAACAGCCATTGCTGAAGGTCTTGCGCAACAAATCGTAAATAATGAGGTTCCAGAAACACTCCGCGATAAGCGAGTAATGACGTTAGATATGGGAACGGTAGTAGCTGGTACAAAATACCGCGGTGAATTTGAAGATCGTCTGAAAAAAGTGATGGATGAGATTCGTCAAGCAGGAAATATCATTCTCTTCATTGATGAGCTCCATACGCTTATTGGCGCAGGTGGTGCAGAAGGTGCGATTGACGCATCGAACATCTTGAAGCCAGCGCTTGCCCGTGGGGAGTTGCAATGCATTGGTGCGACTACATTGGATGAGTATCGGAAATATATTGAAAAAGACGCGGCATTAGAACGTCGTTTCCAACCAATTTACGTCGATGAACCGACGGTAGAAGAATCGATTCAAATTTTAAAAGGATTGCGCGATCGCTATGAAGCGCATCACCGTGTATCTATTTCGGATGAAGCAATCATTCAGGCAGTAAAATTATCTGACCGCTATATTACTGACCGTTTCCTTCCAGATAAAGCAATCGATTTAATCGATGAGGCTTGTTCGAAAGTTCGCCTTCGTTCGTTTACTGCTCCTCCACAATTAAAGGAGCTTGAGCAAAAACTTGAGGAAGTACGCAAAGAAAAAGATGCTGCTGTACAAAGCCAAGAATTTGAAAAAGCTGCTTCCTTGCGTGATATGGAACAACGTTTACGTGAAGAATTAGAAGAAACGAAACGCGCGTGGAAAGAAAAACAGGGTCAGGAAAACTCTGAAGTAACAGTGGAAGACATTGCGATGGTTGTATCAAGCTGGACAGGAATTCCTGTGTCAAAACTTGCGCAAACAGAAACAGAACGATTATTGAAACTAGAAGAAATTTTACATTCCCGCGTCGTTGGTCAAGATGAAGCAGTAAAAGCAGTTGCCAAAGCAGTTCGTCGTGCACGCGCTGGATTAAAAGATCCGAAACGCCCGATTGGCTCGTTCATTTTCCTCGGTCCAACTGGTGTTGGAAAAACAGAATTAGCAAGAGCGCTTGCAGAAGCGATGTTCGGTGATGAAGACGCACTTATTCGCATCGATATGTCGGAATATATGGAGAAGCACTCGACATCTCGTTTAATCGGTTCGCCTCCTGGCTATGTCGGATACGAGGAAGGCGGTCAACTAACGGAAAAAGTGCGCCGCAAACCGTATTCGGTCGTGTTGTTAGATGAGATGGAAAAAGCGCATCCGGACGTATTTAACATTTTGCTGCAAGTGTTGGAAGACGGGCGTTTAACTGATTCGAAAGGAAGAACGGTTGATTTCCGCAATACGATTATCATTATGACATCGAACGTCGGTGCGGATGCGTTAAAGCGGAATAAATACGTCGGCTTTAATATCCAAGATGAAGATCAGAAGTATAAAGACATGAAAGGAAAAGTCATGGACGAGTTAAAGAAAGCATTTCGTCCGGAGTTTTTAAACCGAATTGATGAAATTATTGTCTTCCATTCACTTGAAAAACAACATTTAAAAGAAATTGTAAAACTAATGGCAGAACAGCTTGTAAAACGCTTAAAAGAACAAGATATCGATTTAGAGTTAACGGATGCGGCCATTGAAAAAATTGTTTCCGAGGGATATGATCTAGAATACGGTGCTCGTCCATTGCGTCGCGCGTTGCAAAAACATGTAGAAGATCGTTTGTCGGAAGAGCTGTTAAAAGGAACGATTGGCAAAGGGCAAAAAGTCATTGTAGACGTAAAAGACGGAGAGTTCGTCGTTTTATCAGAGCAAGCGGTGATGTAATTGGCGTTTTCTTGATGGAAGGTATGCGGCGGCTCACTGCCCATACCTTTTTGTTTCAACGATGAAAAAGAAAGGGTTTTCTAGCGATGGGGAAAAAGAAAACAAAGTTTGTTTGTCAAGAATGCGGTTATGAATCAGCGAAATGGCTTGGAAGATGTCCAGGATGCAGTACATGGAATTCGATGGTCGAGGAAATTGAGCGGACAAAGCCAATGACAAGAGGAGTGTTTGTGCATTCCACGGATGATATCATCTCAAAACCAGTTCCAATTACTACCGTGACCACAACGCAAGAGCCGCGCATACAAACGAATATTTCTGAATTTAACCGCGTATTAGGTGGGGGAATTGTGAAAGGTTCGCTCGTTTTAATCGGTGGGGATCCAGGCATTGGAAAATCAACGCTTCTTTTGCAAGTTTCTGCGCAACTTGCTGCTATGCAACATAAAGTATTATATATATCCGGCGAAGAATCCGTAAAACAAACGAAATTGCGCGCTGACCGCCTTCACATTGCTTCCGACCAATTGTATGTATTAGCGGAGACGGATTTGGAATATATTGCAGAAGCAATCGAAAATGTTCGCCCCGCTTGTGTTGTGATTGATTCGATTCAAACGATTTACCGTGCAGATATTACGTCCGCACCAGGAAGTGTATCGCAAGTCCGTGAATGTACAGCGGAACTGATGAAAATTGCCAAAACAAAAGGAATTGCCATTTTTATTGTCGGCCATGTAACGAAAGAGGGAGCGATTGCCGGTCCAAGAATTTTAGAGCATATGGTGGATACGGTTCTTTATTTCGAAGGAGAACGTCACCATACGTATCGTATTTTACGGGCGGTGAAAAACCGTTTCGGCTCCACAAATGAAATTGGTATTTTTGAAATGAGAGATTCAGGACTTATCGAGGTCGAAAACCCTTCAGAAGTGTTTTTAGAAGAACGTTCCCGAGGGGCGGCAGGTTCAACCGTTGTCGCAGCAATGGAAGGAACTCGTCCTGTATTAGTCGAAATTCAAGCATTAGTATCTCCAACGAGTTTTGGCAACCCGCGGCGGATGGCAACAGGAATCGACCATAACCGTGTTTCTTTATTAATGGCTGTATTGGAAAAAAGGGTCGGCCTGCTTTTACAAAATCAGGACGCTTACTTGAAAGTGGCAGGGGGAGTAAAATTAGACGAGCCAGCGATTGATTTGGCGATTGCCGTAAGCATTGCCTCAAGTTTCCGCGATCAGCCAACCAACCCGTCCGATGTGATTATCGGCGAGGTCGGTTTAACTGGGGAAGTACGCCGTGTTTCCCGTATTGAACAACGGGTGCAAGAAGCAGTAAAATTAGGGTTTTCTCGCATCATTATTCCTAAAAACAATTTAGCAGGATGGAATCCGCCAAAACATATAACCGTGATCGGTGTGTCCCACGTTGCCGAGGCACTTGAACATACGTTGCAGTAAAATTTACAAGTACATGTCAAATATTTAAAAAATATTAAAAACTATGTTAAAGATTGGTTTCAAACATTGGAAACTGTTTATAATGTTAAATAGGGAGGTGAAAATAAAGAAATGGTAAAACGGATCGTTCAGTTGTTTTTTCTTGTTGTTGGAGGAACATTAGGTGTTGTTTTCTTGCCAAATTTGTTGCGCCTTATGAATATAAGCGACATTTCATTATTAAATAATTCATATACATTAGCGGTATTAGGAGCACTTATTTTCTTTATGATGACTTTTTGGCTAGTAGATTATATTGTAGATATGATTCGCTGGGTCGAGGAATCGCTCGTTAAAGTGCCTGTTGCTGATCTTTTATTTGGCAGTTTAGGGCTTATTTTCGGCCTTATTATTGCGTTTTTAGTCGTCATGCCGCTGCAATCGTTTCAGTTTCAAGTCGTCAATACGGTGCTGCCAATATTTTTGACGATCCTGCTTGGTTATTTAGGATTTCAAGTCGGATTTAAAAAACGGCATGAATTAATGAATTTATTTTCTCTTTCCAATCGAATGGCAAAGAAAAAGGGGACAGAAGAAGAGACCGGCTTATCAAAAGACAGTCCTGTAAAAATTTTAGACACAAGTGTAATTATTGATGGCCGAATTGCGGATATTTGCCAAACAGGTTTTTTAGAAGGAACGATTGTCATTCCTCGTTTTGTGCTTGAAGAATTGCAACATATTGCAGATTCATCTGATGTGTTAAAACGCAATCGTGGCCGACGTGGACTTGACATTTTAAACCGCATTCAAAAGGAATTGGACATGAAAGTGGAAATTTATGAAGGTGATTTTGACGATATTCAAGAGGTAGACAGTAAGCTGGTGAAGTTGGCAAAATTAACATCAGGTGTTGTCGTCACGAATGATTTCAATTTAAATAAAGTATGTGAGCTGCAAAATGTGCGTGTCCTTAATATTAATGATTTAGCGAATGCGGTGAAACCGGTTGTTCTCCCTGGGGAAGAATTAAACGTTCATGTGATCAAAGATGGCAAGGAGCACAATCAAGGTGTGGCGTACTTAGATGATGGAACAATGATTGTCGTGGAAGACGGAAAAGATTATATAGGCAAACGGGTTGACGTATTGGTGACAAGCGTGTTACAAACATCAGCAGGGAGAATGATTTTCGCGAAGCTAAAGCTATTGCAAAAAGCGTTATAAACGAATGAGTAGGGGAAACAGCGATGATGTATGAGGTAGTCATTCCTGCAGCCGGGCAAGGAAAGCGAATGAAGGCAGGAGTTAATAAACAATTGATTGAACTTCAAAACGAACCGCTAATTGTGCACACATTAAAAGTGTTTGAAAACGATGAATGGTGCCGTGGTATTATTGTTGTGATTAATGAAGCGGAAAGAACACAGTTTGAACAATTATTTTCTCGTTTCCATATTAAAAAAATCACTGCGATCGTAAGCGGTGGAAAAGAGCGACAACATAGCGTGTACAATGGACTGAAAGCGGTGAAAAATGGGGATATTGTGCTTATTCATGATGGTGCGCGTCCGTTCGTTACTATAGAGCACATTCATGAATTAGTAAAAGAAGCGAAGGAACACGGTGCGGCAATTCCGGCTGTGCGCGTTAAAGACACTATCAAAAAGGCGCGCGATCAGTTTGTTGAGGAAACGGTGGAACGCTCTAGCTTGTGGGCTGTACAAACTCCACAAGCTTTTCATGTTTCTCTCGTTTTAAGGGCACATGAGCAGGCACAAAAAGATGGTTATATTGGCACAGATGATGCAAGTCTTGTAGAGCGAATTGGCGGGAAAGTAAAAATTGTCGAAGGCGATTACCGCAATATTAAATTAACGACACCGGATGATTTATTATTTGCTGAAGCGATTTTATCAAGTTGGGTAATTTCATAACGAGAGGGGTAACTACATGTTTCGCATTGGTCAAGGATTTGATGTTCATCAGCTTGTCGAGGGCCGTCCCCTCATCATTGGAGGCGTTCGCATTCCATACGAAAAAGGGTTGCTCGGCCATTCCGACGCCGATGTATTGTTGCATGCGGTCGCAGATGCATGTTTAGGAGCAATTGCTGCAGGTGATATTGGCAAGCATTTTCCAGATACCGATGACTGCTATAAGGACGCTGATTCTGCGCTATTATTAAAACAAGTATGGGAATTAGTCAAGCAGCAAGGATACGAACTTGCTAATCTCGATTGCACGATTATCGCACAAAAGCCAAAGATGGCGCCACATATTGAGCAAATGAAAGAAAACATTGCGAATTTGTTAGAAGGAGAACTGTCACAAGTCAATGTCAAAGCAACAACGACGGAAAAGTTAGGTTTTACTGGCCGAGAAGAAGGAATTGCTGCTCAAGCGGTCGTATTATTGCAAAAAAAATAAAATAAACATCATATTGCTTACTTGTATAGCCTCAAACAATCCATTTTGAACTTTGCTCATATAAAATGTACAATAGTGGTACAAGTTTGATTAGATATTGGAGGGTTATTGACGATGTCACAAGAAGTGAGAGTGCGATACGCACCGAGCCCAACCGGTCATTTACATATTGGCGGTGCAAGAACGGCGTTATTTAACTATTTATTTGCTCGTCATCATAATGGAAAATTTATTGTACGTATTGAGGATACGGATATCGAACGAAACGTAGAAGGTGGCGAACAGTCGCAGTTAGAAAACTTAAAATGGTTAGGCATTGATTATGACGAGTCGGTGGATAAAGACGGCGGATACGGTCCATATCGCCAAACAGAACGTCTCGATATATATCGTAAATACGTGAATGAACTTTTAGAAAAAGGATATGCGTATAAATGTTTCTGCACGCCAGAAGAGCTGGAAAAAGAGCGGGAAGCGCAAAGAGCGGCAGGGATTGCAGCACCGCAATATAGCGGAAAGTGCCGCCATTTAACGAAAGAACAAGTCGCACAATTGGAAGCAGAAGGAAAGCCGTATACGATTCGTGTAAAAGTACCTGAAGGAAAAGTATATGAATTTGAAGATATCGTACGTGGAAAAGTGACGTTTGAATCAAAAGATATTGGCGATTGGGTCATTATGAAAGCAAACGGCATCCCAACATACAATTTTGCTGTTGTTATTGATGACCACTTAATGAAAATTACCCACGTGTTCCGCGGTGAAGAACATTTATCGAACACGCCGAAACAGTTAATGATTTACGACTATTTCGGGTGGGAGCCGCCGAAATTTGCTCATTTAACGTTAATTGTAAATGAGAATCGCAAAAAACTTTCAAAACGTGATGAATCGATTATTCAATTTGTTTCTCAATATAAAGAGCTTGGCTATTTGCCAGAAGCGTTGTTTAACTTCTTTGCACTATTAGGATGGTCACCAGAAGGGGAAGAAGAAATTTTCTCGAAAGAGGAACTCATTCGTATTTTTGATGTTTCCCGATTGTCCAAATCACCATCGATGTTCGATACGAAAAAGTTGACATGGATGAATAACCAATATATTAAAAAATTAGACTTAGACCGATTAGTGGAAATTTCATTGCCGCACTTGATTAAAGCCGGCCGCCTGCCAGAACAAATGAGTGAAGAACAACGTCAATGGGCGCGTGATTTAATTGCATTATACCAAGAACAAATGAGTTATGGAGCGGAAATTGTAGAGCTATCGGAGTTGTTCTTTAAAGAAGACATTGAGTATAATGAAGAAGCGAAAGAAGTGTTAGCTGGCGAACAAGTCCCTGATGTGTTAAAAACATTTTTAGAAGAAGTGAAACAGCTTGAGCCGTTTACGGCAGAAAATATTAAAGCGGCAATTAAATCGGTGCAAAAAGCGACAGGACAAAAAGGGAAAAAATTGTTTATGCCGATTCGCGTTGCGGTAACAGGGCAAACACACGGCCCGGAACTGCCATTTGCGATTCAATTATTAGGAAAGGAAAAAGTTATAAGCCGATTAGAAAAAGTAATTCATTAACCTTTTTATCCGTTTTTCATATAGTAAAAATAAAATATAGAAAAAGCGTTGACGAGGAGAAGTAGAAAACATTGGCATTCCAGAGAGAATCACCTTGGCTGGAAGTGATTCATGACCGATGTTTTTGAAATGCCCCTCGGAGCCTCCTTTCGAACCAGAGCAGAGACGTTCTGTAGTAGATAGGAGCGGAGTTTCTCCGTTATCAGATTGGAGTGAGCTAAACGAATCGTTTAGCTAAACAGAGTGGAACCGCGCCTAGAAGCGTCTCTGTGTCATTGGCACAGAGACGCTTTTTTCATAGATGTACTTTCCGCAAATTTGATGAAAGTGGAGGGAGGATCATATGTTTAAAACACTTAAGGAAGATATTGAGGTGATTTTTGAGCAAGATCCAGCAGCAAGAAGCTATTTAGAAGTTATTTTAACATACTCTGGCCTTCACGCGATTTGGGCGCACCGTATTGCTCATGCATTATATAAGCGTAAATTTTACTTTCTTGCCCGCCTTATTTCGCAAATTAGCCGCTTTTTTACAGGCATTGAAATTCACCCGGGAGCGAAAATCGGCCGCCGCTTTTTCATCGATCATGGCATGGGTGTGGTGATTGGCGAAACATGTGAAATTGGAGATAATGTAACTGTGTATCAAGGTGTAACATTAGGAGGAACAGGGAAAGAAAAAGGAAAGCGCCATCCAACGATTAAAGACAACTGCTTAATTGCAGCAGGTGCGAAAGTGCTCGGTTCCATTACGATTGGAGAAAACTCAAAAATCGGAGCAGGTTCTGTTGTGTTGAAAGACGTTCCACCGAACTCCACGGTTGTTGGCATTCCGGGACGAGTGGTTGTCCGCAATGGTGTGAAAGTGAAAAAAGACTTAAATCATACGGACTTGCCAGATCCGGTTGCCGATCGCATTAAAGAGTTAGAAGCAGAAATTGCAAGATTGCGTGAAGAAATTGAAAGCTTAAAGAAGGAAAGGAAGGTCGAAGATGAGCAGCATTCGACTTTATAACACGTTAACAAGAAAAAAGGAACTGTTTGAACCGTTAGAACCGAATAAAGTAAAAATGTATGTATGCGGTCCAACCGTATATAACTATATTCATATTGGGAACGCCCGCGCCGCGATTGTGTTTGATACGATTCGCCGTTACCTAGAGTTTCGCGGTTATGAAGTGAAATACGTCTCCAATTTTACGGATGTGGATGACAAGTTAATTAAGGCGGCGCGCGAATTAGGAGAAGATGTGCCGACAATCGCGGAGCGTTTTATTCAAGCGTATTTTGAAGATATTACAGCGCTTGGATGCAAAAAAGCGGATGTTCATCCACGCGTAACGGAAAATATAGATACGATTATTGAATTTATTCAAACATTAATCGATAGAGGTTATGCATACGAAGTAGACGGGGATGTGTACTATCGTACAAGGAAATTTAAAGAATATGGAAAACTCTCGCATCAATCTATTGATGAACTAAAAGCGGGAGCGCGCATCGAAGTAGGGGAAAAGAAAGAAGATCCGCTTGATTTTGCGTTATGGAAAGCGGCAAAAGAAGGCGAAATTTGCTGGGATAGCCCGTGGGGAAAAGGGCGTCCGGGATGGCATATCGAGTGCTCGGCAATGGCGCGTAAATATTTAGGGGATACGATTGATATTCATGCCGGTGGTCAAGATTTGACGTTTCCTCATCATGAAAACGAAATTGCACAATCAGAAGCGTTAACAGGAAAACCGTTTGCGAAATATTGGCTTCATAACGGATATTTAAATATTAATAACGAAAAAATGTCAAAATCGCTAGGTAATTTTGTGCTCGTTCACGATATTATCCAGCAAATCGATCCGCAAGTATTACGGTTCTTTATGCTTTCTGTTCATTACCGACATCCGATTAACTATAGTGAAGAATTATTAGAAAGCGCGAAAAAAGGATTGGAACGGTTAAAAACGTCCTATTTTAATTTAAAACATCGATTGCAAAGCAGCACGAACTTAACCGATGATGATGATCAATGGCTTGCGCGCATTCAAGAGCAACATGAGGCATTTATTCGGGAGATGGACGATGATTTTAACACAGCCAATGGGATTGCCGTGTTATTTGAGCTATCGAAACAAGCGAACTTATATTTGTTGGAAAAAAATACGTCCGAACGCGTCATTCATGCATTTTTGCGTGAATTTGAACAGCTGTTAGATGTACTGGGTATTACGTTGCAAGAAGAGGAATTATTGGACGAGGAAATCGAAGCGCTTATTCAAAAGCGGAACGAAGCGAGAAAAAATCGGAATTTTGCTTTAGCGGATCAAATTCGTGATGAATTAAAGGCGAAAAACATTATTTTAGAAGATACGCCGCAAGGTACGAGATGGAAAAGAGGATAAGATGCGATGAGTCTTTTACAGCCGATCAAAGATGTAAAACAACTAAACGGATTAGCGCTTGCTTACATTGGGGATGCCGTATACGAACTTTATGTACGGCATCACCTTCTTTCAAACGGAAGTGTGAAGCCGCATCAGCTTCATAAACAAGCGATTCAATATGTATCAGCGAAAGCACAAGCAAAAGTGTTGTTAACATTATTAGAAAATGAATTATTAACAGAAGAAGAGCAGTCGGTCGTTCGCCGAGGAAGAAACGCCAAATCTGGTACGATTCCCAAAAACACGGATGTGCAGACGTACCGATATAGTACAGCATTTGAAGCGCTTATTGGCTATCATTTTTTAGGAAATAATGAAAAACGAGTTGAGGAGATTATTCGCTGTTCTTTTGCGATTATTGAAGGTGAGGAAAGGGAGTTGTAGCAATGGATTTTATTATTGGAAAAAATCCTGTCATCGAGGCATTGAAATCAGAAAGGGAAATTAACAAGATTTGGATAGCAGAAGGTGTGCAGCGCAACTCTATCCAACCGATTATTCAGCTTGCTAAGCAAAATGGTGTGCTTGTGCAATATGTTCCGAAAAAAAAGCTTGATCAAATGGTGGAAGGGGCGCACCAAGGAGTTGTCGCTCAAGTTGCGGCGTACCGTTATTACGAGGTGGATGATTTATTTGCGCGAGCATCCGAAAAAAACGAACCGCCATTTTTTCTCATTCTTGATGAATTGGAAGATCCACATAACTTAGGTTCGATTATGCGAACGGCTGATGCCGTAGGCGCCCACGGAATCATTATTCCGAAACGCCGTTCTGTAGGATTGACAGCAACGGTAGCAAAAGCTTCGACAGGTGCGATCGAATATGTCCCCGTTGCGCGAGTGACGAATTTAGCGAGAACGATTGATGAATTAAAAGAGCGCGGTGTATGGATTGTTGGAACAGATGCCAAAGCAAAAGATGACTATCGCTCCCTTGACGGAACGATGCCGCTGGCTCTTGTCATTGGCAGTGAAGGAAAAGGAATCGGAAGGCTCATTTTAGAAAAATGCGATTTTCTCATTCATTTGCCGATGAGAGGGCATGTTACGTCATTGAATGCTTCTGTCGCTGCAAGTCTTCTCATGTATGAGGTGTACCGCAAACGTTATCCGCAAGGAGAATAAATCGATGAATATTCTGATTGTCGATGGCTATAACATGATCGGTGCTTGGCCGGAGCTTCGCAAGCTGAAAGAGGAGGATGACCTTGCTGCGGCAAGGGATTTATTGATTTCCAAAATGGCCGAGTACCAAGGATTTACTGGAGATCAAGTCATTATCGTTTTCGATGCGCACCTCATACAAGGGAATGAGAAAAAATATAAAGATCATCAAGTCGAAGTTATTTTTACCAAAGAAAATGAGACAGCGGATGAACGGATTGAAAGGTTAGCAAAAAGCTTAATTAATGTGCAAACAAAGGTGTATGTCGCCACGTCGGATTATACGGAGCAATGGACGATTTTTAGTCAAGGGGCGTTGCGTAAGTCGGCACGTGAACTTTTAGTCGAAATGGAGTCTATCGAAAAGGCTATTTCAAAAAAATTACAAAATATACAAGAACAAACTCCTATGTCTAAAGTTCCATTGACAGATGAAATTGCTGAAATTTTCGAAAGATGGCGAAGAGGGCAAAAATGAGCGGTTGACGCTGTAAAAATTTGTACTGTATAATAAATTCTAGTGATTTATGCGGTCGGGGGGATCAGCGTGTGCGATTGCTTCAAAGAAAAAACATATAAAAACTATAAACATTTGGAAGATGAGCAATTAGTTGAACTTGTGCATCAAGGGGATGGAGATGCGCTAGATTTTTTGATTCATAAGTATCAAAATTTTGTACGTGCCAAAGCGCGCTCTTATTTTTTAGTCGGCGCCGATCGGGAAGATATCATTCAAGAAGGAATGATTGGTTTATATAAGGCGGTTCGCGATTTTAAAGGGGACAAGCTTTCCTCTTTTAAAGCGTTTGCAGAACTTTGTATTACAAGGCAGATGATCACTGCAATTAAAACAGCGACAAGACAAAAACATATTCCGCTTAATTCTTATGTATCTTTGGATAGACCTATTTATGATGATGAATCAGACCGGACGCTGATGGATGTCATTTCTGGAACGAAAGCGATGGATCCAGAAGAACTGATCGTCAATCGCGAGGAAGTCGATGATATCGAGGTGAAAATGACCGAACTGCTCAGCGATTTGGAGCGGAAAGTGCTTGCTTTATATTTAGATGGTCGCTCATATCAAGAAATTTCTGAAGAGCTAAATCGCCATGTCAAATCGATTGATAACGCCCTTCAGCGCGTAAAAAGAAAACTGGAAAAATATTTGGAATATCGTGAAATTAGTCTTTAGGAGAAGACTTTTATTTTCCTGAAGTCATTGACATAGGAATACGTGTATGGTAAATTTTTATGGACATCCTTTAGAACGGTGGGACATTCATGAGGAAAAAAATTATTTTAGCTTGCAGTCAATGCAATAGTCGAAATTATGTTACAATGAAAAACGTCAACCGTTGTCAAGAACGCTTTGAAACGAGCAAATTTTGCAAAACTTGCAATATGCATACGACCCACCGCGAAACGAAATAAAGCAATGTGGGCAGCTCGTAGGTTTGTTGGAGGTTACTAATCATGCAACGAATAATGAATTTTTTTAAAGAAGTAGCACGGGAAATGAAAAAAGTAAGCTGGCCAAGCCGAAAAGAACTTGTCAATTATACGGCTATTGTATTGGCCACCGTTGTGTTTTTTACGGTCTTTTTCGCTATTGTTGATCTAGGTATTTCTAAATTAATTCGTCTTGTTTTTGAATAAGTCTTTTGCCCATATGATATAATGAAAGATAATAAAGCGAACGTATAGCCCGGTAACGGGTTTTTGTTTTGCTTAAAAAAGGAAACCAAACCGATTTAGGGAGGGAAAGGACAGTCAAGTCCTCATCGATGGAGAAAAATTGGTATGTCATTCATACGTATTCAGGCTATGAAAATAAAGTAAAAGCCAACTTGGAAAAGCGCGTGGAATCAATGGGTATGCAAGATAAAATTTTTCGCATCGTCGTTCCTGAAGAAACGGAAACAGATACAAAAAACGGAAAGAAGAAGGCAACAAAGAAAAAAGTATTTCCAGGGTATGTGTTAGTGGAGATGGTGATGACCGATGATTCCTGGTATGTAGTACGCAACACGCCAGGAGTAACAGGGTTTGTTGGATCAAGCGGGGCAGGTTCAAAACCAACGCCACTTCTTGAAGAGGAAGTCGAAATGATTTTAAAACGAATGGGTATGCCGTTGACGGAGATCGATGTAGACTATGAATTAAATGAAACGGTAAGGGTGAAAGAAGGTCCTTTTGCTAACTTTACCGGTAAAATTGAAGAGATCGATCTAGATAAGAGAAAAGTAAAAGTGCTTGTCAATATGTTTGGTCGCGAAACACCAGTGGAATTTGAGTTTTCACAAATTGAAAAAATATAATGGAAAACAACTTGCAATCGAAATAGAAAAGTGATAATATTTTAAAGTCAGTATGTCTCGTGAATCGAGGCAAACAATTGGTTTGCATTTGGCAATGAACTTATACAAGTTTGTATAAGGGAGCGTTTTTCTAACACGCAGATCCTCTCAACCGAAACGAGAGAATACGGAAAAGGGCTATAGTTAGCCTTATGAGTGGGAGGGACAATCCCTAATACCACATCACGGACTTAAGGAGGTGTGTCTCGTGGCAAAAAAAGTTATAAAAGTCGTGAAACTACAAATTCCTGCAGGTAAAGCAAATCCGGCACCACCAGTTGGTCCAGCGTTAGGTCAAGCCGGTGTTAATATTATGGCATTTTGTAAAGAGTTCAATGCTCGCACAGCTGACCAAGCGGGTTTAATTATTCCGGTTGAAATTACGGTTTTTGAAGACCGTTCATTTACATTTATTACGAAAACTCCGCCAGCTGCAGTATTATTGAAAAAAGCGGCCGGCATTGAATCTGGTTCTGGTGAACCAAACCGTAATAAAGTAGCGACAATCAAACGCGATAAAGTGCGCGAGATTGCCGAAATGAAAATGCCGGATTTAAACGCAGCGAGCATCGAAGCTGCGATGCGCATGGTTGAAGGTACAGCCCGCAGCATGGGTATTGTTATCGAAGACTAATGTGCATAAAGTTGGCTGAGGAGGTTGCGACTATAAGGAGAAATCCTTTTCGCAACCTTTATTCGTGGGAGGTCATTCCGCTAAAACCACAATAAGGAGGAATTTTACATGCCAAAAAGAGGAAAAAAATATTTAGAAGCAGCAAAGCTTGTGGATCGCTTCAAAGCGTATCCGATTGCAGAAGCAATTGAACTTGTGAAGAAAACAAACATTGCGAAATTCGACGCTACAGTAGAAGTTGCGTTCCGTTTAGGTGTTGATCCGAAAAAAGCCGATCAGCAAATTCGCGGTGCGGTTGTATTGCCTCATGGTACAGGAAAAGTACAACGCGTATTAGTATTCGCGAAAGGCGAAAAAGCAAAAGAAGCGGAAGCAGCTGGCGCTGATTACGTTGGCGATACAGAGTATATCAACAAAATTCAACAAGGTTGGTTCGATTTTGACGTTGTTGTCGCTACTCCAGATATGATGGGTGAAGTTGGTAAATTAGGACGTATTTTAGGTCCGAAAGGGTTAATGCCAAACCCGAAAACAGGCACTGTTACATTTGATGTTGCGAAAGCGGTGCAAGAAATTAAAGCTGGTAAAGTAGAATATCGCGTTGATAAAGCCGGCAACATTCATGTACCGATTGGTAAAGTGTCATTTGATAACGAGAAACTGGCAGAAAACTTCACTACGATTTACGAGGCGATTTTAAAAGCAAAACCAGCCGCTGCAAAAGGTACTTACGTGAAAAACGTAACGATTACTTCAACGATGGGCCCTGGCATCAAAGTAGACCCGTCTACAGTAGCGGTAGCGCAATAAATATTGACTTCTTTCAATCCTTTTAGTAAAATGTTTTTTGTCTGAAAAAATGAATATCATTTGTACCGTAGACAGTAGGTGCTCTTAGGAGCTTAATATCCTACCGAGGTATTTGTACGATAGAAAAACGCGTTCAAGGTCATTTTGCGCGTTTTACGATACCTCCATGTCTACGTGGCATGGAGGTTTTTTGTTGATGCGGTATAAGTGGTGTTTTCATTTTATCTTCCACAGGAGGTGTAAAAATGAGCAGTGCGATCGAACTCAAAAAACAAATTGTAGCAGAGATAGCTGAAAAATTCCGCGCCAGCAAATCTACGGTTATCGTAGACTACCGCGGCTTAAACGTAGCGGAAGTTACAGAACTTCGCAAGCGACTTCGCGAAGCAGGCGTTGAGTTCAAAGTGTATAAAAACACATTAACTCGCCGTGCGTTAGCGGAAGTTGGCTTAGAAGGATTAAATGATGTACTTACTGGGCCAAATGCGATTGCATTTAGCAAAGAAGATGTTGTAGCGCCTGCGAAAATTTTAAGCGAATTTGCTAAAGACCATGAAGCGCTTGAAATTAAAGCAGGTGTCATTGAAGGCAACATTGCAACACTTGAAGAAATCAACGCGCTTGCAAAACTTCCTTCCCGCGAAGGCTTGCTTTCTATGTTGCTTAGCGTTCTTCAAGCTCCAATTCGCAACTTTGCGCTTGTTGCAAAAGCAGTTGCGGACAAAAAAGAGGAACAAAGCGCATAATTTCTCTTTCGTTTATGCTATAAAACCATAATGATATTAAGGAGGAACTGATGATGACAAAAGAACAAATCATTGAAGCGGTTAAAAATATGACTGTATTAGAATTAAACGAATTAGTAAAAGCAATTGAAGAAGAGTTCGGCGTCACTGCTGCTGCTCCTGTAGTAGTTGCTGGCGGTGCTGCTGGCGGCGATGCTGCTGCTGAAAAAACTGAATTTGATGTTATTCTTGCTGACGCTGGTGCGCAAAAAATTAAAGTTATCAAAGTTGTTCGTGAAATCACTGGCCTTGGCTTGAAAGAAGCAAAAGACTTAGTTGATAACACTCCAAAACCAATTAAAGAAGGCGTTTCTAAAGAAGAAGCAGAAGAAATCAAAGCGAAACTTGAAGAAGTTGGCGCTAGCGTAGAAGTGAAATAATTGTCATTCGCGCAGAAAAAGCTCGCTGAAACCAGCGGGCTTTTTTATTTATAAGAAAATGGGTATGATGAAAATAAATCAGTAAATAGAAGGGTGATGTCATTGAGCGAACATTATTACTCTTCCACTCCATCGTCGGAAAGCAATCCCCATACGTGGGCATTTACATTGCGGGGCAATGAACTGACGTTTACGACAGATAGTGGTGTATTTTCGAAACGAGAAGTTGATTTTGGGACACGCTTGCTTATTGAAACGTTTGAAGAACCGAAAGTAGATGGTGATTTTTTAGATGTAGGTTGCGGATACGGTCCGATCGGTTTATCTATTGCCAAGGCATTTCCAAACCGACATGTAGACATGATTGATATAAACAAACGTGCTCTTGAGCTGGCAAATGAAAATAAACATGCTAACCATATTACCAACGCTTCCATTTATGAAAGTGATTTATTTGCGCAAGTAGGAGATAAAAAGTTTGCTGCGATTTTGACAAATCCACCGATTCGCGCTGGGAAACGTGTTGTTCATGCCATTTTTGAACAAAGTGCTGCCTATCTTTATCCTAACGGAGAATTATGGGTTGTGATTCAGAAAAAACAAGGGGCTCCTTCTGCATTAAAAAAACTGCAGGAAATATTCTCGTATGTAGAAGTTGTGACAAAGAAAAAAGGATATTATATCATAAAGTCAAAAAAATGTTGACAGTATTCTATGGTTGTGGTAGTATTATAAAATGCTAAATATGTACATTTCATCGCAAGGATATGACGTATAATTTTATCCATAATGGGAAGAATGATAAAATCAATAAACAGGTAAAAATATGGTTTTCTATAATAGAAACCATTTTCTTTTTTTCTCCATTATAGCTGAAGGTTTACCTTCCATTTTGATTAATGTTTAAATTTTGAGGGGTGAATCAGTTGACAGGCCGACTAGTTCAATATGGACGACACCGCCAACGAAGAAGTTACGCGCGTATTAGTGAAGTGCTAGAATTGCCAAATCTTATTGAGATTCAGACTTCCTCTTATAAATGGTTTCTTGATGAAGGATTGCGGGAAATGTTTAAAGAAATTTCCCCGATTGAAGACTTTTCCGGTAATCTTTCTCTTGAGTTTATTGATTATAGTTTAGGGGAGCCAAAATATACTGTTGAAGAGGCAAAAGAACGCGATGTTACATATGCCGCACCACTTCGCGTAAAAGTACGTTTAATTAATAAAGAGACTGGTGAAGTAAAAGAACAAGATGTCTTTATGGGCGATTTTCCGTTAATGACAGAAACAGGAACGTTTATCATTAACGGGGCGGAACGTGTTATTGTGTCACAGCTTGTCCGCTCTCCAAGCGTTTATTATAGTGAAAAGGTTGATAAAAACGGAAAACGCGGTTATTCGGCAACGGTTATTCCGAACCGCGGTGCGTGGTTAGAATACGAAACAGACGCAAAAGATGTTGTATATGTCCGTATTGATCGCACTCGTAAACTACCAGTTACGGTGCTTCTTCGTGCGCTCGGGTTTGGTTCCGATCAGGAAATTATCGATTTAATCGGTGATAATGAATATCTTCGCAACACGCTTGAAAAAGATAATACGGATAGCACTGAAAAAGCGCTCATTGAAATTTACGAGCGTTTGCGTCCAGGTGAACCACCGACGATTGAAAACGCGAAAAATTTGTTAATCTCCCGCTTTTTTGATCCAAAACGTTATGACTTAGCAAGCGTTGGACGTTATAAAATTAACAAAAAACTTCATATTAAAAACCGTCTGTTTAACCAACGTCTTGCCGAAACATTGGTAAATCCGGAAACTGGTGAAATCATTGCGGAAAAAGGAACGCTTATTGATCGAAGAACGTTAAATCGAATTTTACCGTACCTTGAAAACGGCGTTGGATTACAAGTTTATAAACCTGTCGGTGGCGTAGTGGATGAAGAATTTGCGTTACAGTCTATTAAAATTTATTCACCAAACGACGCGGATGGAGAAAAAGTTATTAATGTCATCAGCAACGGCTATATTGCCGAAGATGTGAAACATATTACTCCTGCGGATATTATTGCTTCGATTAGCTATTTCTTTAACTTATTACACGGAGTCGGTGACACGGATGATATTGACCATTTAGGAAATCGCCGTCTTCGTTCTGTCGGCGAATTATTGCAAAACCAATTCCGGATTGGCTTGTCACGCATGGAGCGAGTGGTTCGTGAGCGCATGTCCATTCAAGATACAAACACGATCACTCCGCAACAGCTGATTAACATTCGTCCTGTCATTGCAGCGATTAAAGAGTTTTTCGGAAGCTCACAGCTTTCACAATTTATGGACCAAACGAACCCGCTTGCTGAATTGACGCATAAACGCCGCCTTTCTGCGTTAGGACCGGGTGGTTTAACTCGTGAACGCGCAGGTTTCGAGGTGCGTGACGTTCACTATTCACACTATGGACGAATGTGCCCGATTGAAACACCTGAAGGTCCAAACATTGGGTTGATCAACTCACTATCTACGTATGCAAAAGTAAATAAATTTGGTTTTATCGAAACGCCATATCGACGTGTCGATCCGGAGACAGGAAGAGTTACCGATCAAATTGATTATTTAACAGCCGATGAAGAAGATAACTATGTTATAGCACAAGCGAACGTCCCTCTAGCGGAAGATGGAACGTTCTTAGAAGAAAATGTAGTTGCTCGTTTCCGCGGGGAAAACATTGTCGTAAAACGCGACCGCGTCGACTATATGGACGTATCGCCAAAACAAGTTGTATCAGCAGCGACAGCCTGCATTCCATTTTTGGAAAACGACGACTCGAACCGTGCGCTTATGGGAGCGAACATGCAGCGTCAAGCAGTTCCATTGTTAGAGCCAGAAGCGCCAATTGTCGGTACAGGAATGGAATATGTGTCCGCAAAAGACTCCGGTGCCGCTGTTATTTGTAAACATCGCGGTATTGTCGAACGAGTGGAGGCAAAGGAAATTTGGGTTCGCCGCCTCATTGAAGTGGACGGAAAAGAAGTAAAAGGTGATCTTGATAAATATCGTCTTTTGAAATTCGTTCGTTCGAACCAAGGGACTTGTTACAATCAACGCCCGATTGTGAAAAAAGGCGATATCGTTGAAAAAGGAGAAATTTTAGCAGATGGTCCATCCATGGATAAAGGTGAGCTTGCACTCGGCCGCAACGTACTGGTTGCCTTTATGACATGGGATGGATACAACTATGAAGACGCGATTATCATGAGCGAACGTCTTGTCAAAGAAGACGTATATACGTCCATCCATATCGAGGAGTATGAAGCAGAATCCCGTGATACAAAACTTGGTCCGGAAGAAATCACGCGCGATATTCCAAACGTCGGTGAAGACGCGCTACGGAACTTGGACGAACGTGGAATTGTCCGCATTGGCGCGGAAGTAAAAGACGGTGATTTGCTCGTTGGTAAAGTAACACCGAAAGGAATGACGGAGCTTACAGCAGAAGAACGGCTGTTACATGCTATTTTCGGTGAGAAAGCGCGCGAGGTGCGTGATACGTCTCTTCGAGTTCCACATGGTGGCGGCGGTATTGTCCTTGATGTGAAGGTCTTTAACCGCGAGGACGGAGATGAGCTTCCGCCAGGTGTTAACCAGCTTGTCCGTGTTTATATCGTGCAAAAACGGAAAATTTCCGAAGGCGATAAAATGGCAGGACGCCATGGAAACAAAGGGGTTATTTCGCGAATTTTACCGGAAGAAGATATGCCGTTCTTACCAGACGGTACTCCAATTGATATTATGTTAAACCCTTTAGGCGTTCCGTCGCGTATGAATATCGGGCAAGTGTTCGAATTGCATCTCGGTATGGCAGCGAAGAAGCTCGGCCTCCATATTGCATCGCCAGTATTTGATGGGGCTATGGAAGAAGACGTATGGAACATTTTAGAAGAAGCAGGAATGCCGCGTGACGCAAAAACGGTTTTATACGATGGCAGAACGGGTGAGCCGTTTGATAACCGCGTATCTGTCGGTATTATGTACATGATTAAGCTTGCTCACATGGTTGACGATAAGCTTCATGCCCGTTCAACGGGACCGTACTCGCTCGTTACGCAGCAACCACTTGGCGGTAAAGCGCAATTTGGCGGGCAGCGCTTCGGCGAAATGGAAGTGTGGGCGCTCGAAGCGTATGGCGCTGCATATACATTGCAAGAAATACTTACAGTCAAATCGGACGATGTCGTCGGTCGTGTGAAAACATATGAAGCAATCGTCAAAGGTGAGAACATACCAGAACCAGGTGTGCCGGAATCGTTTAAAGTGTTGATTAAAGAGCTGCAAAGCTTAGGTATGGATGTAACCATTTTGACTAGCGACGAAAAAGAAATTAATATGGAAAACTTTGATGAAGATGATGATCATAGCGCGGATGCCATTGTTCCAGAAGTGAAGTCGACAGAGAACGAAAAAGATGTCGTCACAAAAGAATAAGCTTATTGAACGGTGATGGGGGAGTTGATCCTCCATCACTTTCAAGATGTTATGACTCACAAAAGAACGTTCACTACTAACCTTTATTTCATAAAAGCAATCGAGGCAAAACCGAGTGATAAAGAGGGAGGTATACCCCTTGCTAGATGTAAATAAATTTGAGTACATGAAAATCGGGCTCGCTTCACCGGAGAAAATCCGTTCTTGGTCGTACGGTGAAGTAAAAAAACCAGAAACCATTAACTATCGTACATTGAAACCAGAAAAAGACGGATTATTTTGTGAGCGTATTTTCGGACCAACAAAAGATTGGGAATGTCATTGTGGAAAATATAAGCGCGTACGTTATAAAGGTGTTGTCTGCGACCGTTGCGGTGTCGAAGTGACTCGCTCGAAAGTCCGTCGTGAACGGATGGGTCATATTGAACTAGCAGCTCCTGTTTCACATATTTGGTATTTCAAAGGAATCCCAAGCCGTATGGGACTCGTTTTGGACATGTCGCCACGTGCGTTAGAGGAAGTGATTTATTTCGCTTCATACGTTGTGACTGATCCAGGTGATACGCCACTGGAGAAAAAACAATTGCTTTCCGAAAAAGAATATCGTGCGTATCGTGAAAAATACGGGCAATCGTTCCAAGCCTCCATGGGTGCAGAGGCAATTAAAAAACTTCTTCAAGATATCGACTTAGAAAAAGAAGTGGCAACGTTAAAAGAGGAGTTAAAAACAGCACAGGGGCAGCGACGCGCCCGCATTATTAAGCGGTTGGAAGTGTTAGAGGCGTTCCGGAATTCAGGAAACGATCCTGCTTGGATGGTGCTTGATGTGCTTCCTGTTATTCCTCCTGAATTGCGGCCGATGGTGCAATTAGACGGTGGACGCTTTGCGACATCGGACTTGAACGATTTGTACCGCCGCGTGATTAACCGAAACAATCGTTTGAAACGCTTGTTGGATCTCGGCGCACCAAACATTATTGTGCAAAACGAAAAACGGATGCTTCAAGAAGCGGTCGATGCATTAATCGATAACGGCCGACGGGGCCGTCCGGTAACAGGACCTGGGAACCGTCCGCTAAAATCGCTCTCTCATATGTTAAAAGGGAAACAAGGTCGTTTCCGTCAAAACTTGCTTGGTAAGCGTGTAGACTATTCAGGCCGTTCGGTTATTGTCGTCGGTCCGAACTTGAAAATGTATCAATGCGGCTTGCCGAAGGAAATGGCGCTTGAGCTCTTTAAACCGTTTGTGATGAAAGAGCTTGTCGAACGTGGATTAGCGCACAACATTAAGAGCGCAAAACGGAAAATTGAGCGCGTCCATCCGGAAGTATGGGATGTGTTAGAAGATGTGATTAAAGAGCATCCGGTATTACTTAACCGTGCCCCAACTCTTCACCGATTGGGTATTCAAGCGTTTGAGCCAACGCTTGTTGAAGGTCGCGCGATTCGCTTGCATCCGCTTGTATGTACAGCATATAACGCTGACTTTGACGGAGACCAAATGGCCGTGCACGTTCCGCTATCCGCGGAAGCTCAGGCAGAAGCACGATTGCTCATGCTGGCCGCGCAAAATATTTTGAACCCGAAAGACGGAAAACCAGTTGTTACTCCTTCGCAAGACATGGTTTTAGGTAACTATTATTTAACGATGGAACGTGAAGGAGCAATCGGTGAAGGAATGGTATTTAAAGATACGGATGAGGCGTTGCTTGCGTATCATAATGGTTATGTCCATTTACATTCACGAATCGCCGTTCATGCCGGTTCATTGAAAAATGAAACGTTTACGGAAGAGCAAAATAACAAACTGCTTATTACGACAGTTGGAAAACTTATTTTCAACGAAATTTTACCAAACTCATTCCCTTATATTAACGAGCCGACAACTGAAAATATCGAAGGGCGGACACCGGATAAATACTTCCTCGATAAAGGTGCAAATGTAAAAGAAGAAATTCGCAAGCGCGAACTTGTTCCACCGTTTAAGAAAAAAGTGCTCGGACAAATTATCGCTGAGGTATTTAAGCGGTTCAAAATTACAGAAACATCGAAGATGCTTGACCGCATGAAAGATTTAGGGTTCCAATATTCAACAAAAGCCGGCATTACGATTGGGGTTGCCGACATTGTCGTATTACCGGAAAAACAAGAAATTCTTGAAGAAGCACAAGCAAAAGTCGACACGGTCTTAAAACAATTCCGACGCGGTTTAATTACTGACGAAGAGCGCTATGAACGTGTCATTTCGATTTGGAGCGAAGCGAAAGACAAAATTCAAGACAGACTGATGAAATCGCTCGATAAACGCAACCCAATCTTTATGATGAGCGATTCTGGAGCTCGCGGTAACGCATCAAACTTTACGCAGCTTGCCGGAATGCGCGGTCTCATGGCAAACCCAGCGGGACGCATCATCGAATTGCCGATCAAATCTTCGTTCCGTGAAGGATTAACGGTATTGGAATACTTTATTTCTACACACGGAGCGCGTAAAGGGCTTGCTGATACAGCACTAAAAACAGCAGACTCCGGTTATCTCACAAGACGTCTTGTCGATGTGGCGCAAGATGTCATTGTTCGTGAAGAGGATTGCGGTACGGACCGTGGTATTCTTGCAAGAGCATTAACGGACGGTGCAGAAGTCATTGTCAAACTAGAAGAGCGTCTTGTCGGTCGCTATGCGCAAAAAACGGTGAAACATCCGGAAACAGGCGAAATACTCGTTCGCAAAGACGAAATGATCACCGAAGATATTGCGAACGCGATTATTAAAGCAGGCATTAAAGAAGTATGGATCCGCTCTGCCTTTACATGTAATACAAGACACGGTGTATGTAAAAAATGTTACGGTCGTAACTTGGCGACAGGTGCGGATGTGGAAGTTGGCGAAGCGGTCGGTATTATCGCTGCACAATCGATCGGTGAACCGGGTACGCAGTTAACGATGCGTACGTTCCACACAGGCGGTGTTGCCGGCGACGATATTACCCAAGGTTTGCCGCGTGTTCAAGAGCTGTTTGAAGCACGTAATCCGAAAGGGCAAGCGGTTATTTCAGAAATTGACGGAATCGTCACTTCGATTAACCAAACGCGTGATCGTCAATATGAAATTGTCGTAAAAGGCGAGGTCGAGACACGCTCTTACATTGCTCCTTATAACGCAAGATTAAAAGTAGAGGAAGGACAACAAGTAGAGCGTGGTCAAGAACTTACCGAAGGATCCATTGATCCAAAACAATTATTAAAAGTAAGGGATGTTACGTCCGTTCAAGAATATTTATTGCGTGAAGTACAAAAGGTATATAGAATGCAAGGGGTAGAAATTAGCGATAAACATATCGAAGTAATGGTTCGTCAAATGCTTCGTAAAGTGCGCGTCATTGACGCGGGGGATACAGACGTCCTGCCTGGAACGTTATTAGATGTCCATCAATTTACGGACGTGAACGAAAAAGCGCTTCTTGAAGGAAAACGTCCAGCAACGGCTCGCCCAGTATTGCTTGGTATTACAAAAGCATCGCTAGAAACTGATTCGTTCTTATCAGCGGCATCGTTCCAAGAAACGACACGCGTTTTAACCGATGCGGCGATCAAAGGAAAACGGGATGAGTTGCTCGGCTTAAAAGAAAATGTTATTATCGGCAAGCTTGTTCCAGCAGGAACTGGAATGGCGCGCTATCGTAAAGTAAAACCGGTAATTAAGAAAGAAGCAAATGAGGACGCGGTTACTTCTAAATAATTGGTTGTTACCAGCAAAGGACGATTCCTTTGCTGGTAGCAAATTGTTTAAAAATATAGTTGACAATGTCTTATGAAAATGATAGTCTAATAAAGGTGTTCCGAAAACCTGGTACTTTGGAGGATATGTTACATGTCTTATGAAAAAGTATTGCAGGCTGGAAAAATTGTTGTAGGAACAAAGCAAACAGTAAGAGCTCTGAAAGAAGGAAAGGCGCTGGAAGTTATCGTTGCGGAAGATGCTGATCCATCCATTATCGATAAAGTGATGGAAGCGGCAAAAGAAGCAAACGTTCCAGTTGCGAAAGTGGATTCCATGAAGAAACTTGGGAAAGCATGCAAAATTCAAGTAGGAGCAGCTGCTGTAGCGATCATTCGTTAAAAACCGTTTTTGTGGTTTTTACTACAAAAACTTTGTTTTTGCATAAATAATGAACCGCCTGGATATGTGGGCTTGAGTTTGTATGTGAAGGGAGGAAATTTAATATGCCTACAATTAACCAACTAGTTCGCAAAGGTCGCGAGAAAAAAGTGGTAAAATCAAAATCGCCTGCATTAAATAAAGGGTACAACAGCTTCAAAAAAATACAAACAAACGTGCCTTCTCCGCAAAAACGCGGTGTTTGTACACGTGTTGGCACGATGACTCCGAAAAAGCCAAACTCTGCGCTTCGTAAATACGCGCGTGTTCGTTTAACGAACGGTATTGAGGTAACGGCTTATATCCCTGGTATCGGTCATAACTTGCAAGAACACAGTGTCGTGTTAATTCGCGGCGGACGTGTAAAAGACTTGCCAGGGGTGCGTTATCACATTATTCGTGGTGCCCTAGATACAGCAGGTGTAGCGAACCGTATGCAAGGTCGTTCAAAATACGGCGCGAAAAAACCAAAAGAATCGAAAAAATAATATGAAATAGGATTTTTGGTTGAAAGGAGGAAAAAATATGCCACGTAGAGGTCCAGTTCCAAAACGAGACGTACTACCAGATCCAATTTACAATTCAAAACTAGTGACCCGTCTTATCAATAAAATTATGATTGACGGTAAAAAAGGAAAAGCGCAAAAAATTCTTTATACGGCATTTGATATTATTCGCGAGCGTACGGGTAAAGATCCAATGGAAGTATTTGAGCAAGCGTTGAAAAACGTAATGCCTGTTCTTGAAGTTCGTGCACGCCGTGTTGGTGGTGCAAACTATCAAGTTCCTGTTGAGGTTCGCCCAGATCGTCGCGTTACATTAGGTCTTCGCTGGTTAGTGCAGTATGCTCGTCTCCGCGGTGAAAGAACGATGGAAGAGCGTCTTGCGAATGAAATTATGGACGCTGCAAACAACACTGGCGCAGCTGTGAAAAAACGCGAAGATACACACAAA
The DNA here is from genome assembly GCF_003688615.2 of Parageobacillus toebii NBRC 107807. GTDB lineage: Bacteria > Bacillota > Bacilli > Bacillales > Anoxybacillaceae > Parageobacillus_B > Parageobacillus_B toebii. Next base: position 1,036,244 of record NZ_CP049703.1, read on the forward strand.
ATGGCAGAAGCAAACAAAGCGTTTGCACATTATCGTTGGTAATTACGGTTCTTTATTGATAATCTACAAGGGAGAATAGGTGATGGTGGCCGGGAAACTTGCCGCCAATTCACCTATATTCCTATATTATTTATTATTATGATTTTGTATTAGCGAATATCACATGATACTTATTTGAAGGAAGGAGAAAATAACCACCATGGCAAGAGAGTTCTCCTTAGAAAACACTCGAAACATTGGGATTATGGCGCATATTGACGCCGGTAAGACGACAACAACAGAGCGCATCTTGTTCTATACTGGCCGTATTCATAAAATTGGGGAAACTCATGAAGGTGCTTCCCAAATGGACTGGATGGAACAAGAACAAGAGCGTGGGATTACGATTACATCTGCTGCGACAACAGCACAATGGAAAGGGCATCGCATCAATATCATCGATACACCAGGGCACGTAGACTTTACGGTAGAAGTTGAACGTTCTCTTCGTGTACTTGACGGTGCGATCACTGTTCTTGACGCGCAATCTGGTGTAGAACCGCAAACAGAAACAGTATGGCGCCAAGCGACTACATACGGGGTTCCACGTATCGTATTCGTTAACAAAATGGATAAAATTGGCGCGGACTTTTTGTATTCCGTAAAAACGCTTCATGACCGCTTGCATGCAAACGCGCATCCTGTGCAATTGCCAATCGGCGCGGAGGACCAATTCTCCGGCATTATTGACCTTGTGGAAATGTGCGCGTACCATTATCATGATGAGCTTGGCAAAAATATTGAGCGCATTGAAATTCCAGAAGATTACCGCGATATGGCGGAAGAATATCGCAACAAGCTCATTGAAGCAGTTGCGGAATTAGATGAAGAGCTTATGATGAAATATTTAGAAGGGGAAGAAATTACAAAAGAAGAATTGAAAGCTGCGATTCGTAAAGCGACGATTAGCGTGGAATTCTTCCCTGTATTTTGCGGTTCTGCATTTAAAAACAAAGGGGTTCAGTTATTGCTTGACGGAGTTGTAGACTATCTTCCTTCTCCTGTGGACATCCCTCCAATTAAAGGGATCGTTCCGGATACAGAAGAAGAAGTAGTTCGTGAAGCAGACGATGACGCTCCATTCGCAGCGTTAGCGTTTAAAGTTATGACTGACCCTTACGTTGGTAAGTTAACGTTCTTCCGTGTGTACTCTGGTACACTAGATTCTGGTTCATATGTCATGAACTCGACAAAACGCAAACGTGAACGTATCGGTCGTCTCCTACAAATGCATGCGAACCACCGTCAGGAAATTTCGAAAGTATATGCCGGTGACATCGCGGCAGCTGTAGGTTTAAAAGATACAACAACAGGGGATACTCTATGTGATGAAAAGAACCTTGTTATACTAGAATCAATGCAGTTCCCAGAACCAGTTATTTCGGTGGCGATCGAGCCAAAATCAAAAGCGGACCAAGATAAAATGGGTCAAGCATTGCAAAAATTACAAGAAGAAGACCCGACATTCCGCGCTCATACAGATCCGGAAACTGGCCAAACGATCATTTCTGGTATGGGTGAGCTCCACCTAGACATCATCGTTGACCGTATGCGCCGTGAATTCAAAGTGGAAGCAAACGTTGGCGCGCCACAAGTTGCTTACCGCGAAACATTCCGTAAATCGGCGCAAGTCGAAGGGAAATTTATCCGCCAATCTGGTGGTCGCGGTCAATACGGTCACGTTTGGATCGAATTTTCGCCAAACGAACGCGGAAAAGGATTCGAATTCGAAAACGCGATTGTCGGTGGGGTTGTTCCGAAAGAATATGTTCCAGCAGTCCAAGCTGGTCTTGAAGAAGCGATGCAAAATGGCGTTCTTGCTGGATACCCAGTTGTCGACATTAAAGCGAAACTATTTGATGGTTCATACCATGATGTCGACTCCAGCGAAATGGCGTTCAAAATCGCAGCTTCGTTAGCGTTGAAAAATGCTGCTGCAAAATGTGATCCTGTGTTGCTTGAGCCAATCATGAAAGTCGAAGTAGTGATCCCTGAAGAATATCTTGGCGATATTATGGGTGATATCACTTCTCGTCGAGGACGCGTAGAAGGTATGGAAGCTCGCGGCAACGCGCAAGTCGTTCGCGCGATGGTTCCACTAGCGGAAATGTTTGGATACGCTACTTCGCTACGCTCTAACACACAAGGACGTGGAACATTCACGATGGTATTTGACCATTATGAAGAAGTTCCGAAAAACATTGCAGATGAAATCATCAAAAAAAATAAGGGTGAATAATTGATTTCTGTCTGCAGTTTCGCTATAAATACTTATGTAAGACTTGGGAGCAAATATGACAAGTGTTTGCTCCCGGGCATTCTATAATTATAAATTTAATTTTTAATTTAAAAATTAATTATTCTAATCTTAAGGAGGATACTATAATGGCTAAAGAGAAATTCGAACGTACGAAACCACACGTCAATATTGGTACTATCGGCCACGTTGACCATGGTAAAACTACGTTAACTGCTGCAATTACAACAGTTCTTGCAAAACAAGGTAAAGCACAAGCTAGAGCATACGACCAAATCGATGCTGCTCCAGAAGAACGTGAACGCGGTATCACAATCTCTACTGCACACGTTGAGTATGAAACTGATAAACGCCACTACGCTCACGTTGACTGCCCTGGTCACGCTGACTACGTGAAAAACATGATCACAGGTGCAGCGCAAATGGATGGCGCAATTCTTGTTGTGTCTGCAGCTGACGGTCCAATGCCACAAACTCGCGAACACATTCTTCTTTCTCGCCAAGTAGGCGTACCATACATCGTTGTATTCTTGAACAAATGCGATATGGTAGACGACGAAGAATTGCTAGAACTAGTTGAAATGGAAGTTCGCGATCTATTATCTGAATATGACTTCCCTGGCGACGAAGTACCTGTTATCAAAGGTTCTGCGTTAAAAGCACTTGAAGGCGATCCACAATGGGAAGAAAAAATTATTGAACTTATGAATGCAGTTGATGAATACATTCCAACTCCACAACGCGAAATTGACAAACCATTTATGATGCCAATCGAAGACGTATTCTCGATCACTGGTCGCGGTACAGTTGCAACTGGCCGTGTTGAACGCGGTACGTTAAAAGTTGGTGACGCTGTAGAAATCGTTGGTCTTGCTGACGAGCCAAAATCTACAACGGTTACTGGTGTAGAAATGTTCCGTAAACTTCTTGACCAAGCAGAAGCTGGTGACAACATCGGTGCGCTTCTTCGCGGGGTATCTCGTGATGAAGTAGAACGCGGTCAAGTATTGGCAAAACCAGGCTCTATCACACCACATACAAAATTTAAAGCACAAGTTTACGTTTTAACAAAAGAAGAAGGTGGACGTCATACTCCATTCTTCTCTAACTACCGTCCACAATTCTACTTCCGTACAACAGACGTTACAGGTATCATCACGCTTCCAGAAGGCGTGGAAATGGTTATGCCTGGTGACAACGTTGAAATGACTGTAGAATTAATCGCGCCAATCGCGATCGAAGAAGGTACAAAATTCTCGATCCGTGAAGGCGGACGTACAGTAGGCGCTGGTTCTGTATCTGAAATTATTGAATAATAACAGCCCTACTAAAAAGCAGGTTTGCAAACGCAAACCTGCTTTTATTTCATTTGCGCAATTTTTTGACAAGTTGAAAATGCTCATTAGCTATGTATAATATAATAAGTGTGTAGAAAAACAAAGAAATTGCTTGCAATCTCGTTTACATATCTGTATAATATCAAATGTTGGTCTTTGACTGCGATGAAGTGGAAGGTTGCTGACACACCCGGTCGCTTTGCCATGGCGAGTGTGCAGGAAATTTCCATGGAGAATGTCTATTTTCAAAATAGGCGAAGAAGGAGGGAAAACAATGGCAAAGGAAAAAATTCGTATCCGTTTAAAAGCTTACGATCATCGAATTCTTGATCAATCTGCTGAGAAAATCGTAGAAACAGCGAAACGTTCCGGGGCAAAAGTGTCTGGTCCAATTCCGTTGCCAACGGAAAGAACTGTTTATACGATTTTGCGTGCTGTTCACAAGTATAAAGACTCTCGTGAACAATTCGAAATGCGTACACATAAACGTTTGATCGATATCGTAAATCCTACTCCACAAACGGTAGATTCATTAATGCGTCTTGACTTACCGTCTGGTGTTGATATTGAAATTAAACTTTAATTTAGCAGGAGGTGTGACGAATGACCAAGGGAATCTTAGGGAGAAAAATTGGTATGACGCAAGTATTCGCGGAAAACGGCGACTTAATTCCTGTAACCGTCATCGAAGCGACTCCAAACGTGGTATTGCAAAAGAAAACAATTGAAAAAGACGGTTACGAAGCGATTCAATTAGGTTTTGAAGATATAAGCGAAAAACGCGCCAATAAACCGCAAATCGGTCATGCTGCGAAAGCGAATACTGCACCTAAGCGCTTCATCCGTGAAATTCGCGGCGCAAATATTGATGAATATGAAGTTGGTCAGGAAGTCAAAGTAGATATTTTCGCTGAAGGCGATATTGTTGATGTTACTGGAATTTCAAAAGGGAAAGGATTCCAAGGCGCAATCAAACGTCATGGACAATCTCGCGGGCCAATGGCACACGGTTCTCGCTATCATCGTCGTCCTGGTTCAATGGGTGCGATTGCTCCAAACCGTGTATTTAAATCAAAAGAATTGCCAGGTCGCATGGGTGGCCAACGTGTAACCATCCAAAACTTGAAAATTGTCAAAGTGGATCCAGAACGCAACCTTCTTCTTATTAAAGGAAACGTACCTGGTCCAAGAAAAGGATTAGTCATCGTTAAAAGCGCAGTGAAAGCAAAAGCAAAATAATACTTTGCTAGGAAAGGAGGAACTATCCAATGCCAAAAGTAGCATTGTATAACCAGAGCGGAGAAACAATCGGAGAAATCGAACTGAACGATTCCGTATTTGGCATTGAGCCAAATAAACATGTGTTATTTGAAGCGGTTGTTATGCAACGTGCTTCTTTGCGTCAAGGAACGCACAAAACAAAAAATCGCGCTGAAGTAAGTGGCGGCGGCCGCAAACCATGGCGTCAAAAAGGTACAGGACGTGCTCGTCAAGGTTCTATTCGCGCTCCACAATGGCGTGGTGGTGGTACGGTATTTGGTCCTGTTCCGCGCAGCTACAGCTATAAGTTGCCGAAAAAAGTTCGTCGCTTAGCAATTAAGTCAGCGTTATCTTCTAAAGTTCTTGAAAACAACATTGTTGTTTTAGATAACTTAACATTAGAAGCTCCAAAAACAAAAGAAATGGTGAAAATCTTAAATAACCTTTCTGTTGATCGCAAAGCGTTAATTGTAACTGATGATGTGAACGAAAATGTCACATTATCTGCACGCAATATTCCTGGCGTTACCGTGGTTACAGCAAACGGCATTAACGTTCTTGATGTATTAAATCATGATAAACTTGTAATCACGAAAGCGGCCGTGGAGAAAGTAGAGGAGGTGCTTGCATAATGAAAGATCCTCGTGATATTATTAAGCGCCCCATCATCACGGAAAACACGATGAATTTAACGGCTCAAAAAAAATATACGTTTGAAGTAGATGTAAAAGCGAATAAAACAGAAGTGAAAGAAGCAGTAGAGAAAATTTTTGGTGTTAAAGTAGAAAAAGTAAACATCATGAACTATAAAGGAAAATTCAAACGCGTTGGTCGTTACAGCGGTTATACAAACCGTCGCCGCAAAGCGATTGTAACGTTAACGCCAGACAGCAAGGATATCGAATTGTTCGAAGTATAGTTTAAAAGCGAAGGAGGGAAACAAACATGGCGATTAAAAAATATAAACCGACGTCAAATGGTCGTCGTGGTATGACAGTTCTTGACTTCTCAGAAATCACAACAGATCAGCCGGAAAAATCGTTGCTTGCGCCATTAAAGAAAAAAGCTGGCCGCAACAACCAAGGAAAAATTACGGTACGTCATCAAGGTGGCGGTCATAAACGTCAATATCGTATTATTGACTTTAAACGTGATAAAGATGGAATTCCAGGACGCGTTGCTACAATCGAGTATGATCCAAACCGTTCTGCAAACATTGCGTTAATTCACTATGCAGATGGTGAAAAACGTTATATCATTGCGCCGAAAAACCTAAAAGTAGGCATGGAAATTATGTCTGGACCAGATGCAGATATTAAAGTGGGTAACGCATTGCCGCTTGAAAATATTCCAGTTGGTACGTTTGTGCACAATATCGAACTAAAACCAGGAAAAGGTGGACAATTGGTCCGCGCTGCTGGTACATCTGCGCAAGTGCTTGGTAAAGAAGGAAAATACGTTATTGTTCGTCTTGCATCTGGCGAGGTCCGCATGATTTTAGGTGCTTGCCGTGCAACAGTTGGGGAAGTAGGCAATGAGCAGCATGAGCTTGTGAAGATCGGTAAGGCAGGTCGCGCTCGTTGGTTAGGTATTCGCCCGACAGTTCGCGGTTCGGTTATGAACCCTGTTGATCACCCACACGGTGGTGGTGAAGGTAAAGCACCAATCGGACGCAAATCTCCAATGACTCCTTGGGGTAAACCAACACTTGGCTTTAAAACACGCAAAAAGAAAAACAAATCGGATAAATTCATTATACGTCGTCGTAAAAAATAACGGGGTTGAACTACGGTTCTTAAGAACCGTAGAGCAATCACGAAGGGAGGTTCATTTATGGGTCGCAGCTTAAAAAAAGGTCCATTCTGTGATGAGCATTTAATGAAAAAAATCGAAAAATTAAATGAAACAGGACAAAAACAAGTGATTAAAACATGGTCTCGTCGTTCCACTATTTTCCCACAATTTGTTGGTCACACGATCGCCGTATACGATGGACGCAAACACGTACCGGTTTATATCACAGAAGATATGGTAGGACATAAACTTGGCGAGTTCGCACCAACACGTACGTTCAGAGGACACGCTGGCGACGATAAGAAAACAAAACGTTAATGAGAGGAGGTTCAACACATGCAAGCTAAAGCTGTTGCACGAACAGTCCGTATTGCTCCTCGTAAGGCACGTTTAGTGATTGACTTAATTCGAGGAAAAGAAGTTGGTGAGGCAGTCGCAATTCTTCGCCACACACCAAAAGCTGCTTCTCCGATTATTGAAAAAGTTTTAAAATCTGCAGTAGCAAACGCTGAACATAACTACGATATGGATGTCAACAAATTAGTGATTACGGAAGCATACGTTGACGAAGGACCAACATTGAAACGTTTCCGTCCGCGCGCAATGGGTCGTGCTAGCGCAATTAATAAACGCACAAGCCATATCACCATCGTTGTTTCAGAAAAGAAGGAGGGATAATCAGTGGGTCAAAAGGTGAATCCGGTCGGTCTCCGCATCGGCATTATTCGTGACTGGGACTCTAGATGGTACGCTGAAAAAGATTATGCGGACCTTTTACATGAGGATCTAAAAATCCGTGAGTATATTAATAAACGTTTGCAAGACGCTGCAGTATCTCGCATTGAAATTGAACGTGCAGCAAACCGCGTTAACATTACGATTCACACAGCGAAACCAGGCATGGTGATCGGAAAAGGTGGTTCAGAAGTAGAGGCGCTTCGCAAGGCATTAACGCAATTAACTGGCAAACGTGTTCACATTAACATCGTTGAAATCAAAAAGCCAGATTTAGATGCGAAACTAGTTGCCGAAAACATTGCACGCCAACTTGAAAACCGCGTTTCGTTCCGTCGTGCGCAAAAACAAGCGATTCAACGTGCAATGCGCGCAGGAGCAAAAGGGATTAAAACGATGGTATCCGGTCGTCTTGGCGGTGCGGATATCGCACGTTCTGAACATTACAGTGAAGGAACTGTTCCACTCCACACGCTTCGCGCTGACATCGATTATGCAACTGCAGAAGCGGATACAACATACGGAAAACTTGGTGTAAAAGTATGGATTTATCGTGGAGAGGTCCTTCCGACAAAAAAGAAAACTGAGGAAGGAGGAAAATAATCATGTTAATGCCAAAACGCGTAAAATATCGTCGTGAACATCGCGGACGCATGAAAGGGCGCGCAAAAGGCGGTACGGAAGTACATTTCGGTGAATACGGATTGCAAGCGCTAGAATCTGCTTGGATCACAAACCGACAAATCGAGGCTGCTCGTCGTGCGATGACTCGTTATATGAAACGTGGCGGTAAAGTTTGGATTAAAATTTTCCCTTCTAAACCATATACAGCAAAACCATTGGAAGTACGGATGGGTTCCGGTAAAGGTGCTCCTGAAGGTTGGGTAGCTGTTGTAAAACCAGGTAAAGTAATGTTTGAAGTTGGCGGTGTTTCTGAGGAAGTAGCACGTGAAGCATTGCGTCTTGCTTCTCACAAACTTCCGATCAAATGCAAGTTTGTAAAACGTGAAGAAATTGGTGGTGAAGCAAATGAAAGCTAAAGAAATTCGTGAACTTACCACTGCCGAAATCGAACAAAAAATTAAAGCGTTAAAAGAAGAATTATTCAACCTTCGCTTCCAATTGGCAACAGGGCAATTAGAAAACACAGCACGCATCCGCCAAGTGCGTAAAGATATTGCACGCATGAAAACGATTATCCGCGAAAGAGAGATTGCTGCGAACGCAAAAAAATAACCGTTTGAGAGGAGGTTTGCGACATGAGTGAGCGCAATCAACGCAAAGTGTACGTAGGCCGCGTTGTATCCGACAAAATGGATAAAACCATTACTGTTCTTGTTGAAACATACAAAAAACATCCGCTTTACGGCAAACGCGTGAAATATTCAAAAAAATATAAAGCGCATGATGAAAACAACATCGCAAAAGTCGGCGATATCGTAAAAATTATGGAGACTCGTCCGCTTTCTGCAACGAAGCGTTTCCGTTTAGTAGAAATCGTTGAAAAAGCAGTTATCGTTTAATCATTATCTATGTTCGGATCGTGATATAATTCCGAAAGGAGGTTTCGTCAATGATTCAACAAGAATCTCGTTTAAAAGTAGCTGATAACTCAGGCGCACGTGAAGTGCTTGTCATTAAAGTATTAGGCGGTTCTGGTCGCCGCTACGCAAACATTGGCGATGTGGTCGTTGCGACAGTTAAAGAAGCGACACCAGGTGGCGTTGTTAAAAAAGGTCAAGTAGTGAAAGCGGTAGTTGTTCGTACGAAACGTGGTGTTCGTCGCTCTGACGGTTCTTATATCCGCTTTGATGAAAATGCTTGCGTCATTATTCGTGATGATAAAAGCCCGCGTGGCACACGTATTTTCGGACCTGTTGCACGTGAATTACGTGACAAAGACTTTATGAAAATCATTTCTTTAGCTCCAGAAGTAATTTAACGGACAGGAAAAGCCTTTTAAGGAGGTGCGAACTGCGATGCATGTAAAAAAAGGTGATAAAGTACAAGTAATCTCCGGCAAAGATAAAGGAAAACAAGGCGTGATCCTTGCTGCATTCCCTAAGAAAAACCGTGTGATTGTTGAAGGTGTCAATATCGTTAAAAAACACGCAAAACCATCTCAAGCAAATCCACAAGGCGGCATTATCACAAAAGAGGCACCAATTCACGTATCTAAAGTAATGCCTTTAGATCCAAAAACGGGACTTCCAACACGTATTGGATATAAGATTGTAGATGGCAAAAAAGTACGTTATGCAAAAAGATCTGGTGAGATTTTAGATAAATAATTGTGATGTCAGAAAGGAGGTACTCTTATGAACCGCCTGAAAGAGAAGTATTTAAAAGAAGTGACTCCTGCTTTAATGAGCAAGTTCAACTATAAATCTATAATGCAAGTTCCAAAAATCGAAAAAATCGTCATCAACATGGGTGTTGGTGATGCGGTACAAAATCCAAAAGCACTTGATAGTGCTGTAGAAGAATTAACATTAATCGCTGGTCAAAAACCGGTTGTAACTCGTGCGAAAAAATCAATCGCTGGATTCCGTCTTCGCGCTGGAATGCCAATCGGTGCGAAAGTGACATTGCGTGGAGAACGCATGTATGATTTCTTAGACAAACTTATTTCTGTATCTCTTCCGCGTGTTCGTGATTTCCGTGGAGTATCGAAAAAGTCGTTTGATGGTCGCGGTAACTATACGTTAGGAATTAAAGAACAATTAATTTTCCCTGAAATTGATTACGATAAAGTAAATAAAGTTCGCGGTATGGATATCGTTATTGTTACTACAGCGAAAACGGACGAAGAGGCTCGTGAACTATTAACATTACTCGGTATGCCATTCCAAAAATAATGAATCCCATCTGTAAAATAAGGGAGGCGAAATCGTGGCTAAAAAATCAATGATCGCGAAACAAAAACGTACGCCAAAGTTTAAAGTAAGAGCGTACACCCGTTGCGAACGCTGCGGTCGTCCGCATTCGGTTTATCGCAAATTTAAACTTTGCCGTATTTGTTTCCGTGAATTAGCATACAAAGGTCAACTTCCAGGCATTAAAAAAGCAAGCTGGTAATAAACCCATGAATTGGGAAGGAGGTAAAACATATGGTGATGACAGATCCAATTGCAGATATGCTCACTCGCATTCGTAATGCGAATATGGTACGTCACGAGAAGCTCGAAGTGCCTGCTTCGAAAATGAAACGTGAAATCGCGGAAATTTTAAAACGCGAAGGATTTATTCGTGATGTTGAATACATTGAAGATAATAAGCAAGGCATTCTTCGTATTTTCTTAAAATACGGCCCAAATAACGAACGTGTAATTACCGGTTTGAAACGCATCAGCAAACCTGGTTTGCGCGTTTATGTTAAAGCCCATGAAGTGCCTCGCGTATTGAACGGTTTAGGGATTGCGATCCTTTCTACATCTCAAGGCATTTTAACAGATAAAGAAGCACGTCAAAAAGGAACTGGCGGCGAAGTAATCGCATACGTATGGTAATTCATTTTGCTAAGAATGGAGGTGTTTATGCATGTCACGTGTTGGTAAAAAGCCAATTGAAATTCCGTCTGGTGTAACAGTAACGGTTAACGGCAATACCGTTACAGTGAAAGGACCAAAAGGCGAATTGACTCGCACTTTTCATCCAGATATGACAATTAAAGTAGAAGATAATGTAATCACTGTTACTCGTCCGAGCGACGAAAAACGCCATCGTGCTCTTCATGGTACGACTCGCAGTTTGCTTGCAAACATGGTTGAAGGTGTATCAAAAGGTTACGAAAAAACGCTTGAATTAGTCGGTGTCGGTTATCGTGCGGCGAAACAAGGTAAAAAACTTGTACTGAACGTCGGTTTTTCTCATCCAGTAGAAATTGAACCGGAAGAAGGATTAGAAATTGAAGTTCCTTCACAAACAAAAATCGTTGTAAAAGGTGCAGACAAACAACGTGTCGGCGAACTTGCAGCGAATATTCGCGCTGTGCGTCCACCTGAACCATATAAAGGCAAAGGTATTCGCTACGAAGGCGAAGTCGTACGTCTTAAAGAAGGTAAAACTGGCAAATAATGCAGCTTAGCGAAATGAAAGGAGTGACATAAATGATCACAAAAGTTGACCGTAACGCAGTTCGTAAAAAAAGACATGCGCGCGTTCGCAAAAAAATATTTGGAACTGCTGAACGTCCACGCTTAAATGTGTTCCGTTCTAATAAACACATTTATGCGCAAATTATTGATGATATGAAAGCAGTAACGATTGTCAGCGCTTCTACATTAGATAAAGAATTTGACTTAGAATCGACTGGAAATATCGAAGCAGCAAAAAAAGTTGGCGAATTAGTCGCAAAACGTGCGTTAGAAAAAGGAATTAAAAAGGTCGTTTTCGACCGCGGCGGATATTTATATCATGGACGTGTAAAAGCACTTGCTGATGCTGCTCGCGAAGCTGGCTTAGAATTCTAATTATAAAGGAGGGACAATGATGCGTCGTATCGATCCAAATAAACTTGAACTTGAAGAGCGCGTAGTAGCGGTGAACCGTGTTGCAAAGGTAGTAAAAGGTGGACGTCGTTTACGCTTTTCCGCATTAGTGGTGGTCGGCGATAAAAACGGTCATGTCGGTTTTGGTACAGGAAAAGCACAAGAAGTTCCTGATGCGATCCGCAAAGCGATTGAAGATGCGAAGAAAAATTTAATTGAAATACCGATTGTTGGAACAACGATTCCTCACGAAGTGATCGGTCATTTTGGAGCAGGGAAAATCATTTTGAAACCTGCATCCGAAGGTACAGGGGTTATCGCTGGTGGTCCTGCTCGTGCTGTACTAGAGTTAGCGGGTATTAGCGACATTTTATCTAAATCTATCGGTTCGAATACGCCAATTAACATGGTGCGCGCTACTGTTGACGGGTTAAAACAATTAAAACGTGCAGAAGATGTAGCGAGATTGCGCGGTAAAACAGTTGAGGAACTGTTAGGATAAGGAGGGAAATACAATGGCAAAAAAATTGGAGATTACCCTCACTCGCAGCGTCATCGGTCGTCCAGAAGATCAACGGATCACAGTGAAAACGTTAGGTTTACGCAAAATGCACCAAACCGTCGTTCATAATGATAATCCTGCGATTCGCGGGATGATTAACAAAGTCGCTCACCTTGTCAAAGTAAAAGAAATTGAAGAATAATGATCATAAGGAGGTGCTTCGCGATGAAACTTCATGAATTACAACCAGCACCAGGTTCCCGCAAAGAACGCACTCGCGTGGGCCGTGGTATCGGTTCTGGTAAAGGTAAAACGTCTGGTAGAGGTCAAAAAGGTCAAAATGCACGCTCTGGCGGTGGGGTACGCCTCGGTTTTGAAGGTGGTCAAACTCCTTTATTCCGTCGTCTTCCAAAACGCGGTTTTACCAACATTAATCGCAAAGAATATGCGATCGTCAACCTTGATAAGTTAAATCGCTTTGAAGACGGTACAGAAGTAACGCCTGAATTGCTGCTTGAAACTGGCGTAATCAGCAAATTAAAATCAGGTGTGAAAATTTTAGGAAAAGGCCAAATCGAGAAAAAGTTAACGGTAAAAGCTCATAAATTCTCTGCTTCTGCGAAAGAAGCGATTGAAGCTGCTGGCGGTAAAACTGAGGTGATTTAATGTTTCGGACAATCTCCAACTTTATGCGCGTCGGTGATATAAGAAAAAAAATTATTTTTACTCTTCTCATGCTCGTTGTGTTCCGAATTGGGACGTTTATTCCTGTGCCGAATGTGAATGCGGATGTATTAAAAGTGCAAGACCAAATGAACGCTTTCGGTGTTCTGAACATATTCGGCGGCGGGGCATTACAAAACTTTTCCATTTTTGCGATGGGCGTCATGCCGTATATTACAGCATCCATCATCGTGCAGCTTTTGCAGATGGATGTTGTTCCTAAATTTACGGAGTGGTCAAAGCAAGGTGAGGTTGGACGACGTAAATTAGCTCAGTTTACCCGCTATTTTACGGTCGTTTTAGGTTTTATTCAGGCGCTCGGAATGTCATACGGTTTTAATAACTTGGCTTCAGGAGCGCTCATTAAAAATCCTGGAATACCAACATACCTGTTAATTGCAACGGTGTTAACAGCCGGAACTGCATTTCTAATGTGGCTTGGAGAACAAATTACTGCTAAAGGTGTTGGAAACGGCATTTCGATCATTATTTTTGCCGGGATTGTCTCCGGTATCCCTGCCGTGTTAAACCAAATTTATGCTCAACAATTTGAAAACGTCGGCGAAGATTTGTTCTTACGAATTGTTAAGCTTCTGCTTGTTGCGTTAGCGGTAGTTGTTGTTATCGTTGGCGCTATTTACATTCAACAAGCATTCCGGAAAATTCCGATTCAATATGCAAAACGACTGGAAGGACGCAGCCCAGTTGGCGGGCATTCTACTCACTTGCCGCTGAAAGTAAATCCAGCGGGAGTGATTCCAGTTATTTTTGCTGTGTCGTTTCTTGTTGCTCCACCAACAATTGCATCGTTTTTTGGTTCGAATGATGTAACATTGTGGATTCGGAAAACATTCGATTATACACATCCAGTTGGCATGGTTATTTATGTTCTATTAATTATTGCGTTTACGTATTTCTATGCATTTGTCCAAGTCAATCCGGAACAGATGGCGGACAACCTGAAAAAACAAGGTGGTTACATCCCAGGAATACGTCCAGGAAAGAATACACAGGAATATGTAACGAAAATTCTTTACCGGCTTACTTTCGTCGGTTCGCTATTTTTAGCGGCTATTGCAATTCTTCCTGTTTTCTTTGTGGAATTTGCTAAATTGCCGCCTTCCGCTCAAATCGGTGGAACAAGTTTGCTCATTGTTGTCGGTGTTGCGCTTGAGACAATGAAACAACTTGAAAGTCAGCTTGTAAAACGTCACTATCGTGGTTTTATTAAATAAAGAGGTCAGGGGTACCCTAACCTCTATAGAGCTGAGGGGGAGCGAGGATGAATTTAGTACTAATGGGATTGCCGGGCGCTGGGAAAGGTACTCAAGCGGAGAAAATCGTTGAAACATATGGGATTCCGCATATTTCGACTGGCGACATGTTTCGTGCTGCCATTAAAGAAGGGACGCCATTAGGACTGCAAGCGAAAGAGTATATGGACCGCGGCGATCTAGTTCCTGATGAAGTGACGATTGGGATCGTTCGCGAGCGTTTAAGCAAAGATGACTGCCAAAAAGGGTTTTTGCTAGATGGGTTTCCGCGGACCGTTGCTCAAGCGGAAGCATTAGAAAACATTCTAGCGGAATTAAATCGTTCGATCGACTATGTCATCCATATTCAAGTCGACAAAGATATTTTAATGGAGCGGTTAACTGGAAGAAGAATTTGTAAAAACTGTGGTGCAACGTACCACCTCGTGTTTAACCCACCAGCAAAGTCTGGTGTTTGTGACAAATGTGGCGGTGAACTGTACCAACGTGCAGATGACAATGAGGAAACGGTGGCAAACCGTCTCGAAGTCAATATAAAACAAACGCAGCCATTGCTTGAGTTTTATGAAAAGAAAGGGTATTTACGCCACATTAACGGACAACAGGACATTGAAAAAGTATTTGCGGACATTCGTGAACTTCTTGGGGGATTACAATAATGATTATTTGCAAAACTCCGCGTGAAATTGAAATCATGCGTGAGGCAGGAAAAATTGTTGCTTTGACTCGCCAGGAGTTAGAAAAACATATTCGTCCTGGAATTACGACAAAAGAGTTGGATGCGATTGCTGAAGCAGTTATACGGAAACATGGGGCAATTCCTTCGTTTAAAGGATACAACGGATTCCCTGGCAGCATTTGCGCTTCGGTAAATGAAGAACTCGTTCACGGTATTCCTGGTGACCGGGTGTTAAAAGAAGGCGATATTATTAGCATTGATGTCGGGGCCCAATATAATGGTTATCATGCCGACTCTGCATGGACGTATCCTGTTGGGGAAATTGCGGAAGAAACGAAAAAACTTCTTGAAGTAACGGAAAAATCCTTATATATAGGATTAGAAGAAGCAAAACCAGGTGCCCGTTTGTCCAATATTTCCCATGCTATACAAACGTACGTCGAATCCCATCATTTTTCGATTGTTCGCGAGTATGTTGGGCACGGAATTGGTCAAAACTTACATGAAGACCCACAAATACCGCATTATGGTCCGCCAAATAAAGGGCCACGTTTGAAACCAGGAATGACGCTATGTATTGAACCGATGGTAAATGCGGGAAGCCGTTATGTTAAAACACTTGCCGATAACTGGACGGTCGTTACAGTAGATGGAAAGATGTGTGCTCATTTTGAGCATACGATTGCCATTACAGAAAATGGCTATGAAATTTTAACAACTCTCTAATATAATCATGATGGAGACTGGTCGTGTAGCAATTCATAGATATAGTATGCGTTCGGTTTTTTCCTAACACTATGTTACTCATTCGAAGGAGGGAGAGCCGTTCGATGGCTAAAGACGATGTAATTGAAGTGGAAGGCACCGTTGTCGAAACATTGCCCAATGCCATGTTCCGTGTGGAATTAGAAAACGGTCATACGGTATTGGCACACGTTTCTGGCAAAATTCGCATGCACTTCATTCGAATTTTACCAGGAGATAAAGTTACGGTAGAATTATCTCCGTATGATTTGACTCGCGGTCGGATCACGTACCGCTATAAATAAAGGACTCCGCATCAATAAGGAGGTTAAAGGACATGAAAGTAAGACCATCTGTAAAACCTATTTGCGAAAAATGCAAAGTTATTCGTAGACGTGGCAAAGTTATGGTAATTTGCGAAAATCCAAAACATAAACAAAGACAAGGGTAATCTTTAAGGAGGTGTATAGTATGGCACGTATTGCAGGTGTAGATATTCCTCGTGACAAACGTGTAGTCATTTCGTTAACATATATCTACGGAATCGGTAAATCTACTGCTAAAAAAATCTTAGCGGAGGCTGGCGTTTCCGAAGATACACGCGTTCGTGATTTGACAGAAGAAGAACTAGGAAGAATTCGTGAAATCGTTGGTCGTTTGAAAGTAGAAGGAGATCTTCGTCGCGAAGTATCGCTAAATATCAAACGTTTAATCGAAATCGGATGCTATCGCGGTATTCGTCATCGTCGCGGCTTGCCAGTTCGCGGTCAAAATACGAAAAACAATGCTCGTACACGTAAAGGTCCACGCCGTACAGTAGCAAACAAGAAAAAATAATTAAGCAAAGGAGGTAATTCCACGAATGGCACGTAAAACAAATACACGCAAACGCCGTGTAAGAAAAAATATTGAGACTGGTATTGCGCATATCCGTTCAACATTTAACAATACGATCGTAACAATTACTGACGTTCACGGTAACACGATTGCTTGGTCAAGTGCTGGAGCATTAGGTTTTAAAGGCTCTCGTAAATCGACGCCGTTTGCGGCACAAATGGCAGCAGAAGCAGCTGCAAAAGCCTCCATGGAACATGGAATGAAAACAGTAGAAGTAAATGTAAAAGGCCCTGGTGCTGGTCGTGAGGCAGCGATTCGTGCATTACAAGCAGCTGGATTAGAAATTACAGCAATTAAAGACGTAACTCCTATACCGCACAATGGATGCCGTCCGCCAAAACGTCGCCGTGTGTAATACCCCTGTATAGAATTTGTATCCTTGTCAATAATGGGATATGATAAGTATTAAATTACAGGGAAGTTTTGCTCAGCCATTCGCACATTTGGGAACTTATTCATGGGGGAATTTCGATTAGGCGTTTATCGTTTGGTCGGGGTTTCGACGTTTTGAAGGAGGGTATAATAACTAATGATCGAAATTGAAAAACCGAGAATCGAAACGGTTGAAATCAGCGAAGATGCCAAATATGGCAAATTCGTTGTCGAACCGCTTGAGCGTGGATATGGTACAACTTTGGGTAACTCCTTACGTCGTATCCTATTGTCTTCACTCCCTGGTGCTGCTGTGACATCGGTTCAAATAGATGGTGTGCTGCATGAGTTCTCAACGATTGATGGCGTCGTAGAAGATGTGACAGCAATTATTTTAAATATAAAAAAATTAGCGTTGAAAATTTATTCTGACGAAGAAAAAACGTTGGAAATTGATGCACAGGGCGAAGGAGTTGTCACAGCTGCTGATATTACTCACGACAGCGATGTAGAAATTTTAAACCCGGACCTTCATATTGCTACGTTAGCAGAAGGCGGGCGCTTACGCATGAGAATGACAGCAAAACGAGGGCGTGGGTATGTTCCAGCTGAGGCCAATAAACGCGAGGATCAGCCAATAGGCGTTATCCCTATCGATTCGATTTATACACCGGTTTCACGCGTTTCTTATCAAGTAGAAAATACGCGTGTCGGTCAAGTGACAGACTATGATAAGTTAACGATAGATGTGTGGACAGATGGGAGCATTGGACCAAAAGAAGCGATTGCTCTCGGCGCAAAAATTTTGACCGAGCACTTAAATATTTTCGTTAGCCTAACAGACGAAGCACAAAATGCCGAAATCATGGTAGAAAAAGAGGAAGATCAAAAAGAAAAAGTGCTCGAAATGACAATTGAAGAACTTGATCTTTCTGTTCGTTCCTACAACTGTTTAAAACGTGCTGGTATTAACACCGTTCAAGAGCTTACGCAAAAAACGGAAGAAGATATGATGAAAGTGCGCAATCTCGGTCGCAAATCTCTCGAAGAAGTAAAAGCAAAGCTTGCTGAACTCGGTCTCAGTTTGCGTAAAGATGACTAGTTAACGTTTGTTTAACTAGTATTTTCATGTTACTAGATACATGAACGCTTACGTTTCTAAAAATAGACGTGATCGTATAAAGTATCATTTCTGAAATGAGATTTGTAGTGAAAATGCTAAAAAGGAGGGGACACTTCATGTCATACAGAAAATTAGGACGTACAAGCGCTCAACGCAAAGCATTGCTTCGTGATTTAGCAACAGATTTAATCATTAATGAGCGTATTGAAACAACAGAGGCGCGCGCAAAAGAATTGCGTTCTGTTGTTGAAAAAATGATTACGCTTGGTAAACGCGGTGATTTGCATGCACGCCGTCAAGCTGCTGCATTTATCCGTAAAGAAGTAGCAAATAGCGAAACAGGCCAAGATGCACTTCAAAAGCTATTTAGCGACATTGCACCGCGTTACCAAGATCGCCAAGGCGGTTACACTCGTATTATGAAACTTGGTCCTCGTCGTGGTGATGGGGCACCAATGGTGATTATCGAGTTAGTATAAAACGATTCGGTTGGCTAACAAGGGCGAGACAGTTTGTTTTGAACTGGATCTATGCCCTTTTTTTATTTACCCTTTTTTAGTAGAGTAGAGATGAGAATGTCAGAGACAAGGGGAAGAAATGATGGAAGAAACCATTGTATCAGTAGAAAAACTATACTTTCGATATCCGAATCAATCAGATTATGCGGTACAAAACGTTACCTTTCAAGTGAAACGCGGGGAATGGCTAGCGATTGTCGGTCATAACGGTTCAGGAAAATCAACGATCGCTAAATTGCTTATCGGGTTGTTAAGACCGGAAAGCGGTGTGATTAAACTATTTCACACTGTACTCGATGAACAGACGGTTTGGGAGATTCGTCGCCGTGTTGGCATGGTATTTCAAAATCCCGATAACCAGTTTGTTGGAACAACGGTAGAAGATGATGTCGCTTTTGCTCTTGAAAATAATGGAATTCCTCGCGATGAAATGGTCAAAAGAGTGCATGAAGCTATACAGCTAGTTCGTATGGAAGAGTTTTTGCATCATGAACCGCATCACCTTTCTGGTGGTCAAAAACAACGTGTTGCGATTGCAGGCATCCTTGCATTGCGGCCAGATCTCATCATTTTAGATGAGGCAACATCGATGCTAGATCCGAAAGGAAGGCAGGAAGTATTAGACACGGTCCGTGATTTAAACAAAAAGCAACGTATCACTGTATTGTCCATTACCCATGATTTAGAGGAAGTCGCTAAGGCTGATCGCGTTATTGTTATGAATAGGGGAGAAATCATGGCAGAAGGAACGCCGAAACAAATTTTTGCGCTTGGGACAAAACTAGAACGAATTGGTTTAGATTTGCCGTTTGCGGTAAAAGTAAGAGACCGGCTGAAACAGTGCGGAATCCCGCTATCTTCAAGCTACTTTACGATAGAGGAGTTGGTAGAAGAATTATGGACATTATATTCCAAAAGGTAGAGCATGTATATAATGCCAACTCACCGTTTGCCCGCCGAGCGTTGTACGATGTAGACATCATGATTGAAAGCGGCTCTTATGTGGCGGTTATCGGCCATACTGGTTCAGGAAAATCAACGCTGCTTCAGCATCTAAACGGTTTGCTTCAGCCGACAAGCGGAACAGTGATGATAGGAAATCAAACGATTACGAATAAAAAACGACAAACGGACTTAAAACCGCTCCGAAAAAAAGTTGGCATTGTCTTTCAATTTCCGGAACATCAACTGTTTGAGGAAACGGTGGAGAAAGATATATGTTTCGGACCAATGAATTTCGGCGTTCCTGAGGAGGAAGCAAAAAAGAAAGCAAAGGAGCTTATTAAGTTAGTCGGGCTTTCAGAAGACGTACTAACCAAATCACCATTCGATTTAAGCGGCGGGCAAATGCGCCGTGTTGCGATTGCCGGAGTGCTTGCGATGGAACCTGATGTGATTGTGTTAGACGAACCAACTGCTGGCTTAGATCCACGCGGCCGCAAAGAAATTATGGAAATGTTTTATCGCCTTCATCGTGAAAAACAGCTGACGACTGTGTTAGTTACTCATAGTATGGAAGATGCTGCCGCATACGCAGATTATATGATTGTCATGCATAAAGGAACAGTGTGGAAAACGGGGACACCACAGCAAATTTTTCAAGATAGCGATTCTTTGGCGGAAATTGGGCTCAATGTGCCGGAGACAGTGCGGCTAAAAAAAGAATTGGAGAAAAAGTTAGGGATCACCGTGCCGTCTCCGTGTTTGACGATCGAGCAGACCGTAGACGCCATTCAAAAATTATTTTCCAAGGTGAACGCCCATGATGAATAGCATGATTATCGGCAAATATGTACCAGGCGATTCCGTGATTCACCGCATGGATCCGCGCGCGAAACTGCTAATCATCTTTATATACGTATTCATTGTTTTTCTAGCGAATAATAGTGCTACTTATGCTGTTTTAACGATATTTACGTTTAGTCTTTTAGCATTATCACGCATTCCGTTATCGTTTGTGATTAAAGGTTTAAAACCGATTATATGGGTTATCGTCTTTACTTTTTTGCTGCATGTCTTTATGACAAAAGAAGGAGATGTGCTGTACCAAATTGGTTCCTTTTCGATTTACGAAGGCGGCGTCAAGCAAGGAATTTTTATTTCGCTGCGTTTTCTGCTGCTCATTATTATTACTACTTTATTAACCTTAACAACCACCCCGATCGAAGTGACTGACGGAGTGGAAAGCCTACTGGCGCCGTTGAAGAAAATGCGCGTCCCTGTCCATGAACTGGCGCTAATGATGTCTATTTCGCTTCGCTTTATCCCGACGTTAATGGAAGAGACGGAGAAAATTATAAAAGCACAAACCGCACGCGGTGTCGACTTTACAGGGGGGCCGTTTTCTGAAAGAATCAAGGCAATCGTCTCCTTGCTTGTTCCATTGTTTATCAGTTCGTTTAAACGTGCCGAAGAATTGGCGACCGCGATGGAGGCACGCGGTTACCGCGGCGGCGAGGGAAGGACGAAATTTCGCCTGCTTGTATGGAAATGGACAGATACAGCTTTTTTAGCGGCAGTGTTATTATTAGCAGTTGTTTTGTTTATACTACGCTCATAACAGGGTGAGAAAAATGAGTAAACGGATCAAATGCACGCTTTCCTATGACGGTACACATTTTTTCGGTTACCAAATTCAGCCTGGCAAACGAACGGTGCAAGGCGAGTTAGAACGAGTGCTCGAACAAATGCATAAAGGGAAAGCGATTCGTGTTACTGCTTCAGGAAGGACAGATGCGGGTGTTCATGCATACGGGCAAGTAATTCATTTCGATACGTTCTTATCGCTTTCTCCAGATCAATGGAAAAAAGCATTAAATGCCCAGTTACCGGATGATATAGTGATTAAAGATGTACAAGAAGCAGATCCTTCTTTTCATGCGCGTTTTAGTGCCAAAGCAAAAGAATATCGATATAAAGTACGAATTGCCCAAGAACGTGACGTATTTTTACGTAATTATTGCTATCATTACCCTTATCCACTTGATATGGAAGCGATGAGACATGCATTGCGACTTATAGAGGGCACGCATGACTTTACTAGCTTTTGTTCAGCAAAGACGGATGTTGATGATCGTGTGCGCACGATTTATAAAGCAGATATGGCGATGCATGATGATTTATTGGAATTTTGCTTTATTGGCAACGGGTTTTTATATAATATGGTGCGGATTATCGTTGGAACGATTTTGGAAGTTGGGCAAGGAAAACGGAGTATAGATAGTATCTCACACGCTTTTGAGGCAAAAGATCGCCAGTTTGCTGGCAAAACGGCTCCACCGCAAGGATTATATTTATGGAAAGTATATTATGACAACTAGTCCTGGTGTAACATTTTCTTGACATTGATATGCTAAAGAGATATTATATCATATGGTATGTATTTTTCCACGATTAGCCCCGGAAAGTAATCGTGTTGAGATAAATAGATGATGTTCGTTGATTTTTTATTTAGGAGGGAAAAGTATGCGTACAACTTATATGGCGAAGCCGAATGAAGTAGAACGTAAATGGTACGTTGTCGACGCTGCTGGTAAAACGTTAGGACGCCTTGCAAGTGAAGTAGCAGCCATTTTGCGTGGCAAACATAAACCAACATTCACACCACATGTGGATTGTGGTGATCATGTCATCATTATCAACGCTGAGAAAATTGAACTAACTGGAAAGAAATTAACAAAGAAACTATACTATCGTCATAGCTTGCATCCAGGTGGATTAAAAGTAAGAACGGCGTTAGAAATGCGTACAAATTATCCAGAGCAAATGCTTGAAAGAGCTATACGCGGAATGCTTCCAAAAGGTCGCTTAGGTCGTCAAATGTTTAAAAAATTGCACGTATATCGTGGAAGCGAACACCCACATCAAGCACAAAAACCAGAAGTTTATGAACTTCGCGGATAATCAATAGAAGGAGGGCATTATTTTGGCACAAGTACAATATTATGGCACAGGTCGTCGTAAAACCTCTGTCGCACGTGTGCGCCTCGTTCCAGGCGACGGACGCATTGTGATTAACGATCGTGACATTCGTGACTATATTCCATCGGAAGCGTTGATCGAGGTTGTGAAACAACCGTTAGTATTAACAGAAACGTTAGGAAATTACGATGTGTTAGTAAACGTAAAAGGCGGCGGATTCTCTGGCCAAGCAGGCGCGATTCGCCATGGAATCGCTCGTGCGTTATTGCAAGTAGATCCAGATTACCGTCCAGTATTAAAACGCGCAGGTTTATTAACACGCGATGCTCGTGTGAAAGAACGCAAAAAATACGGTCTTAAAGGTGCTCGTCGCGCTCCACAATTCTCAAAACGTTAATGGTATTTTTCCAAAAATCCCAGCCGATATCGGCTGGGATTTTTTTCTTTTATCCCTCTTTTTTTATTCACGCATGTTTAGGATGAATCGTTAAAAACTACATCCTAAAGGGGTGTGAAAGAACATGAATGTGATCACTTCATTTAAAGAAAAGAAACAGGAAAAACAAATGTTATATGAACGAAAAATGTTGCGTGAGTTGTCTTTCGAAAAGCTGAAAACAAAGGCGATCAAGCATTTTAGTCCTTTTTATCCAATGTACCGCGCATTCCCATCCGTCATTGAAGAAGGATGTATCGATATCGCTATTGAAGCGTATTTACTTGGTGCGAACTACAGTCGATTCGGTTACTATGGAGAACCAGCAGAAAGTGTAAGACGACGGTGCGCGCAAGAAGAAAAATATTTCATTGATACATTATTTGATTTTCTTTGCTTTTGGGGAAACATTGATGATGGTTTAGCCAATGAGTCGCTTTATTATGCCTGTGAACATTACGTTGTTTATTGGTGGACGGAAGGATTTGAAAGAGGAAAAAAACGTCGACATCTGAAACTTCACTAAAAAGTTCTATTTTTGCCTCTTGTCCCATATAAGATAGAGAAGGGGAAACGCAGGAGGAGAAACAATGAAAGTAAAATGGTTGGGTGCTCTCATTAGTTCCATTATTGTTATTGTTCTTTTCCAATATATCTTTGCGAATACGACTTCAACTAAATCGTGGAACCTCCCTCTCTCTGGAAGGATTATCATTTTAGATCCTGGTCATGGCGGGCCGGACGGAGGAGCTGTCGGCGGTGATGTGGTAGAAGAAGAAGTGACGCTGAAAGTGGCGGAGAAATTGCGAGACTACTTGCAGCAGCAAGGTGCGCTCGTGTTGATGACAAGGGAAACGGACAGCGACCTTGCCGATAAAGACACACGTGGCTATAGCCGTCGAAAGGCGGAAGATTTACGAAAACGTGTTGCGTTGATTAATAAATCGGAGGCAGATTTATTTATTAGTATCCATCTTAATGCCATTCCCTCTCCGCGTTGGCGTGGGGCGCAAACGTTTTATTACGGCTCGCTGATCGAAAATGAACGGATCGCTAAGTTTATCCAAGCGGAATTGCGGCGCAATCTTGAAAATACAAATCGTACTGCCAAAATAATCGATACCGTTTATTTGTTGAAATATGCGAAAAAACCAGGTGCGCTTGTCGAAGTGGGGTTTTTATCTAATCCAGAGGAACGGGAACTTTTAGCTTCTGATCGTTATCAAACGAAGCTAGCGGCATCGATATATAAAGGGGTACTGCGATATTTTTCGAATGAAAAAAATCCTCCTGAATAGGGAGGATTCCTTTTTTTTACATGATAGATACGCAATAGTTATATATGTTATAGTAAAGGTATGAAAGGGAATACATACATAAGGATTGGTGATGGCCGATGCTCACAGAAAATGATGTAAGAGGATTGTTAGAAAATATAAAAGACCCATTTTTAAACAAGACGTTTAAAGAAACAAATGCGATTCAAGAAATTAAAATCAAGGAAGATAAAAAGCACGTCAGCGTCAAAATCGCATTAGCAAAAACAGGGACAGCCGAGCAGCTTCGCATCCAAACAACGATTGTTCAGCTACTAAAAGATGCTGGCGCTGCTTCGGTCGGTTTGCGGTTTGCGCAGCTCCCTGAAGAAGTAGTAGCAAAATATCAAGGGGAAACATCGAAAACGACATACATTGCGATTGCTAGCGGAAAAGGCGGCGTTGGAAAATCGACCGTTTCCGTGAACCTTGCTGTTTCTCTCGCTCGTCTTGGGAAAAAAGTAGGGCTGATTGATGCCGATATTTATGGGTTTAGTGTTCCGGATATGATGGGCATTGTCGAACGACCAACCGTGCGCGGCGATAAAATTATTCCGGTTGAACGATTCGGCGTAAAAGTTATTTCCATGGCCTTTTTCGTCGAAGATAACGCTCCTGTTATTTGGCGCGGTCCAATGTTAGGAAAAATGTTAAACAACTTTTTCAAAGAAGTCGAATGGGGCGACTTAGATTATTTATTATTAGATTTGCCTCCGGGAACGGGGGACGTTGCGTTAGATGTACATACCATGTTGCCTTCGTGTAAAGAAATCATTGTTACTACCCCGCATCCGACAGCGGCGTTTGTCGCGGCGCGCGCAGGTGCAATGGCGCTTCGCACGGAACACGAAATCATCGGTGTGATTGAAAATATGTCCTATTTTGAAAGCCGCAAAACAGGCGAAAGAGAATATGTATTCGGCAAAGGCGGCGGCGAAAAGCTTGCGAAAGAGTTGCAAACGGAACTTTTAGGGCAGCTGCCACTCCAACAACCAGATTGGAACGATGAGGATTTCGCTCCATCTGTTTATGCGGAAGATCATCCTATTGGGAAAATATATATGGACATTGCGCGAAAAATTATTGAAAAGTGTTAAAGAAAAAAGGAGCATATCTCGCTCGGAGATAGCTCCTTTTTAACTTCCTCCTTGCCCTTGCTGATCGTCGCCGCTTTCCTCTCCTTCTCCTCCCTCTTGATTTTCATTTTGTTTTTTTGTTTCCTGCTGAATGTTTTCAGCGGATTTTATTAATATGTCTTGAATTTTTGCCTGGAATAATGGACTATTCAGCGTTTCTGTTATGACTTGTTGAAGGTGCTTGCGAAATTCTTTACTTTTTAGCACGTCCATCATCGCTTTTTCCATTTCTGGATTTTTTAAAATATCTATCATCATCCCTTGATATTCAGGGTCTTTCATTAACGCTTTGATCGTTTTTTCTTGCCCTGTTTTTAAACTTTTTGCAAAGCTTTCTGCAAACTTTGGATCTTGCAGTGCTTTTTCCCAAAATTTTATTCCTTTTTCCGACGTTAACACTTGTTCGAGTGTTTCTTTGACAACGGTTTGCTCCATTACTAATTGTTGTTTCACTTTTTCATCCGTCATAATTTCCTGAATAGCCTTTTTCCCCTCATCTGTTTTTAAAATATCAACGACCATTTTTTTCGTTTGATCGTAATCCGGGGGAGGTGGGCTAATTTCTTGAGGAGCACAAGAGCTAAGGATAAGGAAATAACTAAATAATAGGAGCAATGCGCTTTTTTTCATGTGTAAATAAGCTCCTTTCTGCAAAAATCCCTTACCCTTAATATGAATTTCTGTCAAAAAAATATGCATTCACCTTATTCTAAGCTGGCTTTTTTCCAAAGTGGTTGATAAAATTTTAAACGAATCAGTTTGAAAAAAATAATGGAGGATGAAGTTGTGAACAGCCGTAAATGGGTGCGTTTATTTTTAACAACATTAGCTATTGGAGGAATAACAACAGCGATTATAGGGATTATACTTAACTGGAGTGAATACGAGAAACTGTTTTTACGATCGGACGTATTGGAAATTATTGCGGTGTTAGTGTGGCACATTGGTGTTGGCTTTATTTTTAGTGTCATTAGTCAAATGGGGTTTTTCGCCTATTTAACCATTCATCGCTTTGGACTTGGGATCTTTCGTTCTGACTCTCTTTGGAACTCAGTACAAGTTGTGCTAATTTTGTTTGTGCTTTTCGATTTAGTATATTTCCGCTATCAAGTGTTTGCTGTGGAAGGGGAGTCTATTGTCAGTTACATACTAGTCGCTTTATTTATTTTGATTGTCGGGCTTATTGTTGCTTATATAAAAAGTGCACAAACGAATAAAGGGGCATTCGTACCAGCATTATTTTTTATGGTTGTCGTAACGGTTATTGAGTGGTTTCCAGCATTGCGTATTAACAATGAAGATTGGCTTTATTTAATGTTATTTCCATTATTAGTTTGTAACGCTTATCAGCTTCTTATACTGCATAAACTAACAGGTGTTCCAAAGTCATAAAGGGGAGGAGGATACCTCCCTTTCTTTTGCGCGTGCTTATGTTTACAGGATAACTAACCACGAAAGTCCGCGACTTTAGTCACGCGGAAATTCAGTTTAGTTTATTTCTTTACTATTTACATCGCCATTAGCGATCAGTTGTGAAACGCTAACATTACGGTAACCGTTTTCCTTCATTGCTTCAATAATTTTTGGAAGTGCTTTTGCTGTTTGGTTAGCAGAATCTGATGCGTGAAGTAAAATAATATCTCCGGCTTCCATGTCGTTTACGACATTTTCAACAATTGTCTTTACTCCAGGGTTAAGCCAATCTTTTGAGTCAATACTCCAATGAACGACGGTATAACCTAGCGAATCAGCGATCTTTAATACATTCTTATTAAAGTTGCCGCCCGGAGGCCGCAATAATGTAATTTCTTTAATTCCAAGCGTGTCAAATACTTTTTTTGCCTGCATAAGATCTTGACGTATTTTCGGGCTTTCTAACTCTGTGTAGTTAACAAAGTTATATCCCATGCTTCCGATTTCATGACCGTCTTCTTTAATTCGTTTCACAATATTCGGATGACGTTCCGCCCAAGAGGCAGATAAAAAAAATGTTGCATTTTTTATGTCATTTTGTTTTAATACATCGAGGATGTGTAAGGCGTTTTGATCCCCCCAGCTGATATCAAATGTTAGTGATACCTCATGTTTACTTTTTTCTATTTTATAGACCGCTTTTGGCCCAGTAGAGAGAGAAAGCGTGGGATTATTGATTCCTTGGGCATATAAAATAGTGGCTGTAAAAAATGCAGATAGAACGATAATAAGTGCCTTTTTTAAGGAACGTCCATTTAATGCATAGAAAAAACTCACTATTTTTCCCCCTTTATCCTAAAGTTGTTCTGTCACCATCTTATGCTTGTCACCCCGGGTGTTATGAAAAATATTTTCAAACCATGTTTTATTCTTGATCCCGATAAACATATTAATAAAAAATACATAAAAAAGTATTGACAATAAAAATTTGCTATGGTAAATTGTTTAACGTCGCTAAGTGATAGCGAAAATAATATTGACATCTTGTTAATGAATGTGTTAGCATAAAAAGGTCGCAAAGAGGAAAAAATGTTCTTTGAAAACTGAACAAAACGAAGCGTCCACATAGAAAAGCGAAGGCGAGCGACACCTTGCGGTGTCGGCGCTGAAGTTGAAAAGAAGCCAATCAACTTTCTTTTTGGAGAGTTTGATCCTGGCTCAGGACGAACGCTGGCGGCGTGCCTAATACATGCAAGTCGAGCGGACCGAACGGAAGCTTGCTTCTGTTCGGTTAGCGGCGGACGGGTGAGTAACACGTGGGTAACCTGCCCGTAAGACCGGGATAACTCCGGGAAACCGGGGCTAATACCGGATAACACCGAAGACCGCATGGTCTTTGGTTGAAAGGTGGCTTTTGCTACCACTTACGGATGGGCCCGCGGCGCATTAGCTAGTTGGTGAGGTAACGGCTCACCAAGGCGACGATGCGTAGCCGGCCTGAGAGGGTGACCGGCCACACTGGGACTGAGACACGGCCCAGACTCCTACGGGAGGCAGCAGTAGGGAATCTTCCGCAATGGACGAAAGTCTGACGGAGCGACGCCGCGTGAGCGAAGAAGGTCTTCGGATCGTAAAGCTCTGTTGTTAGGGAAGAAGAAGTACCGTTCGAATAGGGCGGTACGGTGACGGTACCTAACGAGAAAGCCCCGGCTAACTACGTGCCAGCAGCCGCGGTAATACGTAGGGGGCGAGCGTTGTCCGGAATTATTGGGCGTAAAGCGCGCGCAGGCGGTCCCTTAAGTCTGATGTGAAAGCCCACGGCTCAACCGTGGAGGGTCATTGGAAACTGGGGGACTTGAGTGCAGAAGAGGAGAGCGGAATTCCACGTGTAGCGGTGAAATGCGTAGAGATGTGGAGGAACACCAGTGGCGAAGGCGGCTCTCTGGTCTGTAACTGACGCTGAGGCGCGAAAGCGTGGGGAGCAAACAGGATTAGATACCCTGGTAGTCCACGCCGTAAACGATGAGTGCTAAGTGTTAGAGGGGTTTTCCCTTTAGTGCTGTAGCTAACGCGTTAAGCACTCCGCCTGGGGAGTACGGCCGCAAGGCTGAAACTCAAAGGAATTGACGGGGGCCCGCACAAGCGGTGGAGCATGTGGTTTAATTCGAAGCAACGCGAAGAACCTTACCAGGTCTTGACATCCCCTGACAACCCTGGAGACAGGGCGTTCCCCCTTCGGGGGGACAGGGTGACAGGTGGTGCATGGTTGTCGTCAGCTCGTGTCGTGAGATGTTGGGTTAAGTCCCGCAACGAGCGCAACCCTCGCCCCTAGTTGCCAGCATTCAGTTGGGCACTCTAGGGGGACTGCCGGTGACAAACCGGAGGAAGGTGGGGATGACGTCAAATCATCATGCCCCTTATGACCTGGGCTACACACGTGCTACAATGGGCGGTACAAAGGGCTGCGAACCCGCGAGGGGGAGCGAATCCCAAAAAGCCGCTCTCAGTTCGGATTGCAGGCTGCAACTCGCCTGCATGAAGCCGGAATCGCTAGTAATCGCGGATCAGCATGCCGCGGTGAATACGTTCCCGGGCCTTGTACACACCGCCCGTCACACCACGAGAGCTTGCAACACCCGAAGTCGGTGAGGTAACCCGTAAGGGAGCCAGCCGCCGAAGGTGGGGCAAGTGATTGGGGTGAAGTCGTAACAAGGTAGCCGTACCGGAAGGTGCGGCTGGATCACCTCCTTTCTAAGGACTGTATGTGTGTGAAATAAGGTGGGCGCTTCGGGTTTGTTCAGTTTTGAGGGAACATGCTATATGTTCTTTTAAATAAATGTTGTTCCTTGAAAACTAGATAACCGATTGGAAGAAGCCGAGAAGCGAAGGCGGCAAGCATGAAGCTGTTTTCGCATGGTTAAGTTAGAAAGGGCGCACGGTGGATGCCTTGGCACTAGGAGCCGATGAAGGACGGGGCAAACGCCGAAACGCTTCGGGGAGCTGTAAGCAAGCGTTGATCCGGAGATGTCCGAATGGGGAAACCCACTGCCCGTAATGGGGTAGTATCCATACCTGAATCCATAGGGTATGGAGGGCACACCCGGGGAACTGAAACATCTAAGTACCCGGAGGAGAAGAAAGCAACCGCGATTCCCTGAGTAGCGGCGAGCGAAACGGGAACAGCCCAAACCAAGAGGCTTGCCTCTTGGGGTTGTAGGACCACTCACATGGGAGTTACAAAGGAACGGGGTAGACGAAGCGGTCTGGAAAGGCCCGCCAGAGAAGGTGACAGCCCTGTAGTCGAAACTTCGTTCCCTCCCGAGTGGATCCTGAGTACGGCGGGACACGGGGAATCCCGTCGGAAGCAGGGAGGACCATCTCCCAAGGCTAAATACTCCCTAGTGACCGATAGTGAACCAGTACCGTGAGGGAAAGGTGAAAAGCACCCCGGAAGGGGAGTGAAAGAGAACCTGAAACCGTGTGCCTACAAGTAGTCAGAGCCCGTTTATGGGTGATGGCGTGCCTTTTGTAGAATGAACCGGCGAGTTACGATGACGTGCGAGGTTAAGTCGAAGAGACGGAGCCGCAGCGAAAGCGAGTCTGAATAGGGCGTTAAGTACGTCGTCGTAGACCCGAAACCAGGTGATCTACCCATGTCCAGGGTGAAGGTAGGGTAACACCTACTGGAGGCCCGAACCCACGTACGTTGAAAAGTGCGGGGATGAGGTGTGGGTAGGGGTGAAATGCCAATCGAACCTGGAGATAGCTGGTTCTCCCCGAAATAGCTTTAGGGCTAGCCTCAAGGGAAGAGTCTTGGAGGTAGAGCACTGATTGAGCTAGGGGCCCTCATCGGGTTACCGAACTCAGTCAAACTCCGAATGCCAACGACTTATCCTTGGGAGTCAGACTACGAGTGATAAGATCCGTGGTCGAGAGGGAAACAGCCCAGACCACCAGCTAAGGTCCCAAAGTGCACGTTAAGTGGAAAAGGATGTGGAGTTGCCCAGACAACCAGGATGTTGGCTTAGAAGCAGCCATCATTTAAAGAGTGCGTAATAGCTCACTGGTCGAGTGACTCTGCGCCGAAAATGTACCGGGGCTAAACGTGCCACCGAAGCTGTGGGATGACCGTTGGTCATCGGTAGGGGAGCGTTCTAAGCGCGCCGAAGCGGGACCGGAAGGACTCGTGGAGCGCTTAGAAGTGAGAATGCCGGTGTGAGTAGCGAAAACAGAGGTGAGAATCCTCTGCACCGAAAGCCTAAGGTTTCCTGAGGAAGGTTCGTCCGCTCAGGGTTAGTCGGGACCTAAGCCGAGGCCGAAAGGCGTAGGTGATGGGCAACAGGTTGAGATTCCTGTACCACCTCCTCACCGTTTGAGCAATGGGGGGACGCAGGAAGGTAGGGCGAGCAGGCTGCTGGAATAGCCTGTCCAAGCGGTTAGGCTGCCAGATAGGCAAATCCGTCTGGCGCAAAGGCTGAGCCGTGATGGCGAAGGGACCATCGGTCCCGAAGTCCCCGATCCTACACTGCCAAGAAAAGCCTCTAGCGAGGTGAGAGGTGCCCGTACCGCAAACCGACACAGGTAGGCGAGGAGAGAATCCTAAGGTGCGCGGGAGAACTCTCGTTAAGGAACTCGGCAAAATGACCCCGTAACTTCGGGAGAAGGGGTGCTCTCTTGGGTGATGAGCCCGAGAGAGCCGCAGTGAAAAGGCCCAAGCGACTGTTTACCAAAAACACAGGTCTCTGCGAAGCCGAAAGGCGAAGTATAGGGGCTGACACCTGCCCGGTGCTGGAAGGTTAAGGGGAGCGCTTAAGCCGCAAGGCTGAAGGTGCGAACCGAAGCCCCAGTAAACGGCGGCCGTAACTATAACGGTCCTAAGGTAGCGAAATTCCTTGTCGGGTAAGTTCCGACCCGCACGAAAGGTGTAACGACTTGGGCACTGTCTCAACGAGAGACCCGGTGAAATCATACTACCTGTGAAGATGCAGGTTACCCGCGACAGGACGGAAAGACCCCGTGGAGCTTTACTGCAGCCTGATATGGAATTTTGGTATCGCTTGTACAGGATAGGTGGGAGCCTGAGAAGCCGGAGCGCCAGCTTCGGTGGAGGCGCCGGTGGGATACCACCCTGGCGGTATTGAAATTCTAACCCGCACCCCTTATCGGGGTGGGAGACAGTGTCAGGTGGGCAGTTTGACTGGGGCGGTCGCCTCCCAAAAGGTAACGGAGGCGCCCAAAGGTTCCCTCAGAATGGTTGGAAATCATTCGTAGAGTGCAAAGGCACAAGGGAGCTTGACTGCGAGACGGACAGGTCGAGCAGGGACGAAAGTCGGGCTTAGTGATCCGGTGGTTCCGTATGGAAGGGCCATCGCTCAACGGATAAAAGCTACCCCGGGGATAACAGGCTGATCTCCCCCAAGAGTCCACATCGACGGGGAGGTTTGGCACCTCGATGTCGGCTCATCGCATCCTGGGGCTGTAGTCGGTCCCAAGGGTTGGGCTGTTCGCCCATTAAAGCGGTACGCGAGCTGGGTTCAGAACGTCGTGAGACAGTTCGGTCCCTATCCGTCGCGGGCGCAGGAAATTTGAGAGGAGCTGTCCTTAGTACGAGAGGACCGGGATGGACGCACCGCTGGTGTACCAGTTGTCCCGCCAGGGGCACCGCTGGGTAGCTATGTGCGGAAGGGATAAGCGCTGAAAGCATCTAAGCGTGAAGCCCCCCTCAAGATGAGATTTCCCATCGCGTCAAGCGAGTAAGATCCCTCGAAGATGACGAGGTCGATAGGTCCGAGGTGGAAGCGTGGCGACACGTGGAGCTGACGGATACTAATCGATCGAGGACTTAACCAAGCGGAAAAGCGGAGGTGCCGCGCTTAGCTCTCGAAGCCAAATGTTCTTCGCCCGTAGAGGTGCTTGCACCTCAAGGGAGAAGGTTATTTGGCGCAAGAGAGCTAGGCACCGGAGCTAGACAAAGTGAAAAGCGGAGGACGCTAGGAGCTAGACAACGGAAAAGCATAGGCCGCCTATGCAAAACGGCTTCTTCCAAACAGACGGTTATCTAGTTTTGAGGGAATGAAATTTCACTCTTGACAAGATTATTTATTTGGATATAATAATGTTTGGCTGACAACTTGCCTAGTGACAATAGCGGAGAGGAAACACCCGTTCCCATCCCGAACACGGAAGTTAAGCTCTCCAGCGCCGATGGTAGTTGGGGCCAGCGCCCCTGCAAGAGTAGGTCGTTGCTAGGCAAGTTGAATATTCCAAAGCAGCTCAGTGGGAAACATCGAGCATAAGCTTCTATGAATAAGCTACGAGTTGCCTCGACGCATCCAGCTTCTTTGAAAAAGCTTGTAGAGGAAGAGGCAACGAAAAAATTGAGTATAAACCAACAACCCGTTATTCCGCAGTAGCTCAGTGGTAGAGCAATCGGCTGTTAACCGATCGGTCGCAGGTTCGAATCCTGCCTGCGGAGCCATGCTTCCATAGCTCAGTTGGTAGAGCACTTCCATGGTAAGGAAGAGGTCACCGGTTCAAGCCCGGTTGGAAGCTTTCGTATTGTGATTTTTTGGCCCGTTGGTCAAGTGGTTAAGACACCGCCCTTTCACGGCGGTAACACGGGTTCGAATCCCGTACGGGTCACTTTCTTTTTGTGGAGGATTAGCTCAGCTGGGAGAGCACTTGCCTTACAAGCAAGGGGTCGGCGGTTCGATCCCGTCATCCTCCACCACGACATTTTTAATGCCCGCTTAGCTCAATTGGTAGAGACGAGCCTAAGCTTCCGTGAATTCCCTGCGAGTTGTTCCGACGCATATCACTTCGCTGAATAAGCGAGAAGAGGAAGGGACACAAAAAATTAAGTATATATGTCAATACTCCTTTCTTATGCCGGCTTAGCTCAATTGGTAGAGCAACTGACTTGTAATCAGTAGGTTGCGGGTTCAAGTCCTGCAGCCGGCATCATAATATGGAGGGGTAGCGAAGTGGCCAAACGCGGCGGACTGTAAATCCGCTCCCTTTGGGTTCGGCGGTTCGAATCCGTCCCCCTCCACCACCTTATACATAGAGTAATTAGCTGAAATGAAGTATAATTTTTATGTTATGTGAAATAATATTTTTCGGTAGCATTAGGTACTCCAATATTATTGGGCTATAGCCAAGCGGTAAGGCAACGGACTTTGACTCCGTGATGCGCTGGTTCGAATCCAGCTAGCCCAGCCATAATCTCATTAATTAGCTCAGCAGGGAAGCAATGAGCAAAACTTCTATGAGTTCGCTACGAATTGTCCCGACGCATCCTGCTTCTGTGAATTAGCTAGAAGAGGAAGGGACAACGAGCAGGAGAGTTGATTACCAGTTGCCTCGATGCATCCAACATCTTTGAATTGGCTAGCAGAGGAAGAGGCAACAAAAACATGGAGTGTTTTCATTTACTACACGAGCCATTAGCTCAGCAGGTAGAGCATCTGACTTTTAATCAGAGGGTCGGAGGTTCGAGTCCTCCATGGCTCATTGTCATGCGGAAGTAGTTCAGTGGTAGAACACCACCTTGCCAAGGTGGGGGTCGCGGGTTCGAGTCCCGTCTTCCGCTCTTTTACAACAAGATAGTTTGGGGCCTTAGCTCAGCTGGGAGAGCGCCTGCTTTGCACGCAGGAGGTCATCGGTTCGATCCCGATAGGCTCCATTAATATAACACCCCACTTCGTTTTTTCCGAAGTGGGATTTTTTGTTTATTGTGATTGCAGACTGTTCTTTTTTTATAAGAATAAATATTCAAAAAACTGTCGAGTTGAGTCAATATGATATTTTTGTCTACAATTGAAGTAGCACAATGGGAAGGAGAGGGAAACATGAAGACGGTATCGATTATTGGTGTACCGATGGATTTAGGGCAGACACGTCGTGGTGTAGATATGGGGCCGAGTGCCATGCGTTATGCAGGGGTAATCGAGAGGTTAGAACGTCTTCATTATGAAATTGAAGATCTAGGCGATATTCCAATTGGAAAAACAGAACATCCTGATGATGAAGGATCACAGCTCAACTTACGAAATTTGAAAGCGGTTGCAGAAGCGAATGAAAAATTAGCAAAAACAGTGGACGAAGTGATCAAAAGGGGGCGCTTCCCTCTCGTGTTGGGCGGTGATCATAGCATTGCCATTGGTACATTAGCTGGTATTGCGAAGCATTATAAGAATTTAGGAGTTATTTGGTATGACGCCCATGGTGATTTAAATACGCCAGAAACCTCTCCATCCGGAAACATTCATGGCATGCCGCTGGCTGTGAGTCTTGGTTTAGGACATCCATATTTGACGAATATCGGCGGTTATAGCCCAAAAGTGAAACCTGAAAACATTGTTCTTATTGGCATTCGCTCTCTGGACGAAGGGGAAAAGCAGTTAATCCGTGAAAAAGGGATTAAAGTATATACGATGCATGAAATAGATCGTCTCGGCATGACGACAGTAATGGAAGAAACGATTGCATATTTAAAAGAACGAACGGATGGAGTGCATTTATCACTTGATTTAGACGGACTTGATCCGAACGATGCACCGGGAGTGGGTACGCCAGTTATCGGTGGTCTTACTTATCGTGAAAGCCATTTGGCAATGGAAATGCTCGCAGAGGCAAAACTAATTACATCAGCGGAATTTGTAGAGGTGAATCCGATTTTAGATGAGCGCAATAAGACTGCTTCTGTTGCTGTAGGATTGATGGGGTCCCTTTTTGGAGAAAAGCTGGTGTAACGGTGTAAAAACAGCAGATTTTACAGAATCTGCTGTTTTTATTTTGCTTAGGAAAGATTAGGCGGATATGATAAAATAAATGGTGCATGTTTGCATGAAACTTTTTTTATTTGTGAACGTAATACACTGTAGCCGCAGTGAGCGGGGGTACGTATTATTATGGAGATATTTGTGAAAAAACGTATAAAAGCGGTCAAAAAAGGCGATCAAAATGCCTATGCTGATATTGTAGATCTTTATAAAGATAAAATATACCGTTTATGTTATCGTATGCTAGGAAATCGCCATGAGGCGGAAGATGCTGCGCAAGAAGCGTTTATCCGCGCTTATGTTAATATTCATACGTATAATCCAAATATGAGGTTTTCCTCGTGGCTTTACCGAATTGCCGCCAATTTGGCGATTGATAAGATTCGGAAGAAAAAACCGGATGCCTATTTAGACGAAGAGATAAGCGGTACTGATGGGCTTACGATGTATTCACAGCTTTCCTCTAGCGAAGCTTCTCCGGAAGAAACATTAGAAAGTTTGGAGCTACAGGAAACAGTACAGAAAGCAATTGAACAACTTCCAGAAAAATATCGTAGTGTTATTGTATTGAAGTATATAGAAGGGCTATCATTACAGGAGATTAGCGAAATTTTAGACTTGCCGCTCGGCACGGTAAAAACGAGACTTCACCGTGGCAGAGAAGCGTTGCGAAAGCATTTGGGTCATTTATGAGAGGGTGAAGAACATGAAATGTCCGCATAACATTGTAAACCTTATGCATGATTTTTTAGATGGTGATATTGGGCCGCATGATGAAAAAATATTAAGGGAGCATTTGCAGCAATGTTCAGCATGCGCTGATCATTTTAATGGACTAGAGAAAACAGTCGCGTTCATTCAGCATGCGTCCCATCTCACCCCTCCTTCGGATTTTACGGCCCGTGTGATGGCACAGCTACCGAAAGAAAGAAAGATGATTCGTGTTAGAAGGTGGCTGCAAACCCATCCGTTTATTACCGCTGCATCGTTATTTATGATGTTGACGATAGGCAGTCTATTTACCACATGGAACACACAGAAACAATTTTCTGTTTCCACACATGAAAATGTCATTATTCGCGGTCATACTGTCATTGTTCCGAAAGGAGAAGTCGTTCAAGGAGATATTGTCGTTCGCAACGGTTCTATAAAGATAGAAGGGAAAGTCGAGGGCAATGTCACCGTGATTCATGGAGAAAAATATTTAGCTTCTGCAGGACAAGTAACAGGAGAAATTGAAGAAATTAACCAAGTATTTGAGTGGATTTGGTATAATATTAAGGAACGAATCAAGGATGCGGTGGAAGCGTTCGAATAGAGAGCCATCTTTTTTGATGGCTTTTTTATATGATATGTTATAATAGAAGGGTTGTTTCAATAAAATTATGTTTGAATTAGAATGATAAAGGAAGTGTGAAAATGCCTTTCGGAGAGCTCCCGATTTTAAGTTATTTAGGCAAGGCCGTCGATATTCTTGTTGTTTGGTATGTTATATATAAATTAATCATGATGATTCGCGGGACGAAGGCAGTCCAGCTTCTAAAAGGAATTATTCTTATTATACTAGTGCATATTGTTAGTAACTTTCTCGGTCTTAACACGCTGCAATGGCTAATGGATCGAGCAATCACATGGGGGTTTCTCGCTATTATTATTATCTTCCAGCCGGAATTGCGGCGTGCGCTTGAGCAAATAGGACGGGGAAAGCTGTTTTCTCGAAGCAGCTCGAATGAGGACGAAGAGCAAGTAAAAATGGTTGAAGCGATTATTAAAGCGACGGAATATATGGCAAAACGGAGAATAGGCGCGTTAATTTCCATTGAACGGGAAACAGGAATGGGAGATTATATTGAAACAGGCATTATTTTGAATGCCCGTGTTTCCTCTGAACTATTAATTAATATTTTTATCCCTAATACTCCGTTGCACGACGGGGCTGTTATTATTCAAAAAAACCATGTCGCAGCAGCGGCCTGTTACCTGCCGCTTTCAGAAAGCCCTTTTATTTCGAAAGAGCTTGGGACTCGGCATCGCGCTGCATTAGGAATTAGTGAAGTGACAGATAGCATAACGGTTGTTGTATCAGAAGAAACCGGTGCGGTATCGGTCACAAAAAACGGGGAGCTACACAGAGATTTAACCCCGGAGCAGTTTCGGGAGTTGCTTACAAAGGAGCTAGTGCCATCCACAAAGGCGACTTCCTCATCCCGTTGGCAATGGAGGGGGAAGAAACATGGATAAGTTAATGAACAATCATTGGTTTATTAAAATATTTTCTTTACTGTTAGCGATTATGCTTTATATGTCGGCGAATATTGAGAAAGAAACAAAATCGGGAGTGATTACCCGCAATACGGTAGGACAAGAGGATACGGAAACAATGACAAATGTTCCTGTAGTGGTTTATTATGATGAGGAAAATTTAGTTGTCTCCGGTATTCCGAAATATGTGAATGTCACTTTGCAAGGGCCTGCAAGTATTGTTAAGCCGACTGCTTTACAGCGCAATTTTGAAGTGTATATCGACTTAACGAATTTACCATTAGGAACGTATACCGTTCCAATTAAATATAAAGATATATCTGATAAACTAAAGGTCAACATCCACCCTTCAGTCGCAAAAGTAACGATTCAAGAAAAAGTTTCTAAAAATTTCCCTGTCGGGGTTGATTTGATCAATAAAAATAAAGTGCCCGAAGGCTATTTGATTGAAAAGCCGATTGTCAAACCAAACGCCGTTACTATTACGGGTGCCAAAGAATTAATTGAAAGTATATCATCGGTAAAAGCTAGAATTGATTTAGATAGGGCAACAGATACCGTAACAGAGGAATCGAGCGTAACCGTTTATGACAAAAGAGGCAACGTACTTAATGTAGATGTCCAGCCTTCCGTAGTAGAAGTAACCGTTCCGATTAAAAGCCCAAGCAAAACGGTTCCACTGAAAATTAATCGGACAGGATCACTGCGAAAAGGATTAAGTATAGTAAAAATAGAAACCATCCCAAATCAAGTAACTATTTTTGGCTCAAAAGAAAAAATCAATTCCATTGAATTTATTGACGGTATTACGATTCATTTAGATGAAATTACAGAAGATAAGACATTGGAAGTGAATGTTCCGTTGCCTGCAGGAGTAAAAAGTGTGGATCCTTCTAAAATAAAAATAGTCATTGATGTACAAAAAGAAGAATCGAAAACATTAAAAGATGTACCGATTCATGTAGTAGGATTAGGAGATCAATATACGGTTGATTTTGTAGATCTGCAAGAAGGGGCGATGGATGTTCAGCTTTATGGGGCACCGAATGTATTAAGCGATATAACAAAAGACGATATTCAATTATATATAGATGTTAGTGATTTAGGCGTTGGTGAACATGAAGTAAAAGCGGAATTAAATGGTCCACAAAATATCAAATGGCAATTACCGAAAGAAAAAGTAAAAATTAAAATTAATGAACGATAATTTCATTTGCGTAAGGAGAGAGTGTATAATGGGTAAATATTTTGGCACTGATGGTGTTCGTGGAGTAGCGAATCGTGAGTTGACGCCAGAACTGGCATTTAAAATAGGCCGCTGCGGCGGTTATGTATTAACAAAAAGCGAAGAACGGCCAAAAGTATTAATTGGTCGTGATACACGTATTTCTGGTCATATGCTTGAAGGAGCGCTTGTCGCTGGGCTGCTTTCTATCGGGGCGGAAGTGATGCGCCTCGGTGTGATTTCTACACCAGGTGTTGCTTATTTGACAAAAGCGTTGGGAGCGCAAGCGGGAATTATGATTTCCGCATCACATAACCCTGTTCAAGATAATGGAATCAAGTTTTTTGGTCCAGACGGCTTTAAACTTTCCGATGAACAAGAACAAGAAATTGAAGCGTTGATTGATAGCCCGGAAGATATGTTGCCAAGACCGATAGGAAAAGCATTAGGACAAGTGAACGATTATTTTGAAGGCGGTCAAAAGTATTTGCAGTATTTAAAACAGACCATTGACGAAGATTTTTCCGGATTGAAAATTGCGCTCGATTGCGCGCATGGAGCCACTTCATCTCTTGCTACCCATTTATTCGCCGATTTGGAGGCGGATGTTGTTACAATGGGTGCATCACCGAACGGTCTTAACATTAACGAAGGAGTTGGCTCGACACATCCAGAAGCATTAGCGGCGTTTGTGAAAGAAAAAGGAGCAGATGTTGGACTTGCCTTTGACGGCGACGGGGATCGCTTGATTGCGGTAGATGAATACGGAAATATTGTGGATGGCGACCAAATTATGTACATTTGCGCGAAATATTTAAAAGAAACTGGCCGTCTTAAACATCAAACCGTCGTTTCCACTGTGATGAGCAATCTCGGATTTTACAAAGCGCTTGAGGCGCAAGGAATTCAAAGTGTACAAACAGCTGTTGGCGACCGTTATGTCGTAGAAGAAATGAGAAAAAATGGTTATAACTTAGGCGGAGAACAGTCAGGGCATATTATTTTCCTCGATTACAATACAACAGGAGATGGATTGCTAACGGCAT
This sequence comes from Parageobacillus toebii NBRC 107807, assembly GCF_003688615.2. Classification (GTDB taxonomy): domain Bacteria; phylum Bacillota; class Bacilli; order Bacillales; family Anoxybacillaceae; genus Parageobacillus_B; species Parageobacillus_B toebii. Next base: position 1,076,526 of record NZ_CP049703.1, read on the forward strand.
TGCAGCTTGTGAACATTATGAAAGTCAAAGAAAAACCGCTTTCTGAGCTTGCCAGTGAAATGAAAAAATATCCGCAACAGCTGGTAAACATAAAAGTAGCGGATAAGCATAAAGTAATGGAAAATGAAAAAGTAAAAGCCGTTATTCAAGAAGTGGAAGCAGAAATGAACGGAAACGGTCGGGTTCTTGTTCGTCCGTCTGGAACGGAGCCGGTTGTACGTGTGATGGCAGAAGCGCCGACGGAAGAAGCATGCCGGAATTATGTCGAACGGATCGCCTCTGTCGTTCGCGAAGAAATGGGAGTCGAATAAAATAAAACGCTCATAACTAACCTATGTATAAATGGAACATTCTGTTCTATTTATGCATAGGTTATTTTATGAAATAATTCTAACAGTTGACGCTTCTAGAGATGTACTGTAATATTATTTTGTTGTTATTTTAAAAAAGAAAGGTGGGTAGAGGTTTTATTTATTATTTATTTTTCAAAGCGCCTGGACTAAGCGTGGACGGAAAAACGCTTAGTTGACGAGGAGGAGGTTTATCGAGGTTTCGGCGGATGCCTCCCGGTTGCTGCGATTACAACCGCAAGTCCTTTCTTAAAACAAAGAGGTGACTCTTTGGACAAAGGGAAGGACATAATCGCAAAAATACGGAAATGGGGAGTCTGTCCGCGCAAAAGGGGTCAGACACCTGACAACGTTCCTTGACAAAAAAATAATAGAGGAATTCCTTTGTGCGACAGTCTTCCTGAATATTAAGGAGGATACGGATCTATGTGTGGAATTGTCGGTTACATCGGTCAACAGGATGTAAAAGAAATTTTACTGCGCGGATTAGAAAAATTGGAGTACCGCGGGTATGACTCTGCAGGCATTGCGGTACTAAATGATGAAGGAATTCACCTTTTTAAAGAAAAAGGACGGATTGCCGATTTACGGAATGTCGTTGATCCGAGCGTAAGTGCTACTCTTGGAATCGGTCATACACGCTGGGCAACACATGGTGCTCCGAGCCGCATCAATGCGCACCCGCACCAAAGTGCTTCTGGCCGTTTTACGCTGGTGCACAACGGGGTCATTGAAAACTACGCGCTTCTTAAACAGGAGTATTTACAAGATGTGGCGTTAAAGAGTGATACGGATACAGAAATTATCGTGCAGCTTGTCGAAAAATTTGTAAACGGCGGCCTTTCTGTTGAAGAAGCATTCCGCAAAACGTTAACATTGTTGAAAGGTTCTTATGCCATCGCAATGATTGATGCGCAAAATCAAGAAGTTATTTATGTCGCGAAAAATAAAAGCCCGTTGCTTGTCGGACTCGGCAATGGCTTCAATGTTGTGGCGAGCGACGCGATGGCGATGCTGCAAGTGACAAATCAATTTGTTGAGCTTATGGATAAAGAAATGGTCATTGTGACGAGAGACAGCATTACAATTAAAAAATTGAACGGCGAAATTATTGAGCGCGCTCCATATACAGCGGAGCTAGACGCAAGCGACATTGAAAAAGGAACATATCCGCATTACATGTTAAAAGAAATCGATGAACAGCCGTTTGTCATGCGCCGCATTATTCAAAAGTATCAAGACGAAAACGGTCAGTTAACGATTGATCCAGAAATAATCCGAGAAGTTACTAATGCGGATCGTTTATATATTATCGCTTGTGGTACAAGTTATCATGCGGGATTAGTCGGAAAACAATTGATCGAGAAATGGGCGAAAATCCCTGTTGAGGTACATGTCGCAAGCGAGTTTTCGTACAATATGCCGCTGTTGTCTGAAAGACCGCTATTCATTTACATTTCACAAAGCGGGGAAACGGCGGACAGCCGTGCGGTGCTTGTACAAACGAAAGAACTTGGCTACAAAGCGATCACGATTACGAACGTACCAGGCTCTACTCTTTCCCGTGAGGCGGATTATACGTTATTGCTTCATGCCGGTCCGGAAATCGCCGTCGCATCAACAAAAGCATATACGGCACAAATCGCTGTGCTTGCGATTTTAGCGACAGCTGCGGCAAAAGCAAAAGGCATTGCGCTTGACTTTGACTTGAAAAAAGAGCTTGGCATTATCGCCAACGTAATGGAAATGTTGTGCGATGCGAAAGAAGAAATGGAAAAAATCGCTCTCGAGTATTTATCAACAACGCGCAACTGTTTCTTCATCGGCCGCACCGTTGACTATTATGTATGCTTGGAAGGCGCGTTAAAATTAAAAGAGATTTCTTACATTCAAGCAGAAGGATTCGCTGGCGGAGAATTGAAGCACGGTACGATCGCTCTTATCGAAAACGGCACCCCAGTAATCGCCTTGGCGACACAAGAGCATGTCAACTTAAGCATTCGCGGCAACGTCAAAGAAGTTGTCGCCCGCGGCGCCAATCCGTGCATTATTTCGATGAGAGGCTTGGAAACAGATGAAGACCGCTACGTCATTCCGGCGGTTCATCCGATGCTTACACCGCTCGTTTCCGTCGTGCCGTTGCAGCTCATCGCCTACTACGCGGCATTGCACCGCGGCTGCGATGTCGACAAACCACGCAACTTAGCAAAGAGCGTGACGGTGGAATAAAAGATAGAAATACGCGTCTCGTATTTGTTAAGTGACAAAAAAGTTGTATACTGGGTCTTTTAAAGAGGGTGTCCCATTTTCTGCTTTTGGGACACCCTCTTTTTTAAGGAATATCCTTCCATTCTCTTTTCCAATAAAGGATTATGCCATCTGTCGTTTTCTTGAAAATGTCTTCACCCAATAAACTCGCTCCTAACCAAAAAAACTCGGTTCAGGACAAAAAAAGTCGGTAGAGTAGAAACAAGGGTTAAGGAAGAAATAGGGAATTAAAGAGCAAGATTAAAATTGGAAAAAAGCCAGAAGGAATAAGGGTTTTCGAGCCTTTATTCCTTTTTCTTTTACCCTAAAACCTAATCCCTTAACTCTACTATGGAGTGACTTTTTTAGTCCAAAATGGGTGTAAAATCTGAACAAAAATTAGATGAATGTGGGGAAAATGAAGGAACGACTTTTTTAGGCGGAGAATATTGGAAAATGGCTTGAGGCGTTGGGGGAGTAGGAGTTGGTAAGGTTTAAGGGAGGAGGGGAGTTGGAACGAGTTTTTTGGGTGGATACAGAAAACTTGTGTTCGGCCGCTGTATTCTAAGTTGTGAAATTTCCCTTGTCTCCTAAAAATAAAAAGCTGGACATATATTATTAGTTTGAATAAAATGGAAAATAAGAACATTTACACAACTGAAAAACGCGATTTTTACGGAAGGAGGAGTTCCATACATGGATGCCAAGGCGAAAAAAACGGCTTTACGCGGAATTACATACGGTTTATACATTGTCGGCACAAAAGATGAAAATGGCGCTGCCAATGCTTTTGCGGGAAACTGGCTGACACAAACGTCTTTTAATCCTCCATTGGTAGCGGTTGCAGTGAAAGTAGGCACCCGTTCCCAAGAGCAAATTGCCAAAAGCGGCGTATTTAGCGTCAATATTTTAGAAACAGGCCAAAAGGATATGGTCACCGCTTTCTTTAAATCTTTAGAACCGGAAGGAAATAAGCTGGCAGGGTACGAATTCTATACCGAAGAAACAGGATGCCCGATTTTTAAAGATGCGCTCAGTTTCTTTGAGTGCAAAGTCGTCGAAAAAGTAGAAAAAGGCGATCACTATATTTATGTAGGCGAAGTAATCAATGCGGGTGTGCATCGGGAAGGCGATCCGCTGACACTGAAGGAAACCGGATTTTATTACGGGGGGTAATTTGGCGACTCCTAACGTATAAGCCAGTTATAAGCGGTTGCGAAGGGAACGGATATGAAAACCACTGCATGTATGATATGAAGCAGGCTTTTTCCGCCTGCTTCATCCTTTTAACATATTTACCGAGAAGTCTCCCACCTCTAAAACAGAGTGTAGGTAGGAGATGATGTTGAGTGACAAAAAAGTTGTATACTCGATTTTGATTAATTAAAATTTTTAGGGCGACGATTTGAGTATTTATTTTTTGGCTCTGTTAATCAATACTGTTGATTAATTTAAAAAAGTAAAAGCGACCATACTAAGAAAGGTCGCTTTAAAAACTATCTTATACTTTTTGCGAAGTTTTTATAAAGCGAATTAAAATTGCAGTTCCTATAATGTTTGAAATTATACTTATTCCAATCAATACACTCCATATAGGGGTAGGCAAGGTAAGAGTTAACGATAACATTAAGAAAACAAAACCAAGTAACACGAAAACAAAACCTATATTTTTATTATTCAAATTCAACACCTCCCATTTGTATATTGTAGCAAATATTTGCAATTATTTAACACAGCCTTTGTAAAAAATGCTTTATGGATGGTTTATACGTAAAACTTCGTCGCGAAACCGTGGAGAAAGAAGCCATTTATGTGGTGTTAGGGGTGAATGAAGAAGGATATCGCGAAATTCTTGATTTCTTTGTGGGAGGACAAGAAAGCGCCTATGGATGGCGGGAGATTCTCAAACAGCTCTACAAAAGAGGCGTCAAGGAAGTGCTTCTGGGCGTCTTCGATGGATGACCGGGGCTGGAGGAAGCCTTTAAGGCGGTGTATCCGAAAGCCGATGTGCAGCGCTGTGTCGTGCACAAAGTCCGCAACACCCTCAGCCGTGTTCGGAAAAAAGACCAATTCGAAGTGGCCGAGGATCTCAAGCTGATTTATCGCGCGCCGAATAAGGAGATGGCGTTACAAATGTTTCAACAGTTTGAGTCGAAATGGTCCAGCAAATATCCAAGAGAAGTTCAATCTTGGGCCAATGAGTTGGATGTCCTCCCTACATTTATGGATGATCCAAGCAGTATTCGAAGTGTGATTTACACGACCAATGCCATCGAACGAACGATCAAAGAGATTCGGAAACGTCTAAAGCCGATGAACAGTTTGAATAGTTTAGAAGCCGCGGAAAAAATCGTGTATTTGACCATTCAAGATTTTAATGAGAAATGGGCAGGGCGAAAGTTGCGAGGATTTGCCGAAGCGCATGAAGCCCTCGAGCGAATGTTTGAAGAACGTTATCATTAACCAAATACTATAAATAAACAAAATAGGAGTATTCTCCCTTTCCACACAAGGGACTGAATATTCAGTCTCTTGTGTGGAGGAAATATCCCCCCTCTATTCTAAATCCATTTCAGAGATACCCTATCTATCTTACATTACACAAAATTCTTGACGGTACCGTTTATTTGTCTATCTTTTTCATTTATCTAAATATGAAAGAATGAAGTGTCTTTGTCCAAATGAACAGAAAAATAATAAGCGCAAAACTTATGAATAAATTTGAAGGGATTTTTCAATGTCCTATTTGTTCGTCCCCTATGGGAACCGTGGACTTGAAAAGTTTGGTTTGCTCTAACAACCATACTTTTGATATCGCTAAGCAGGGATATGTAAATTTGATGACTCGTTCTCTCGCAACGAAGTACGATAAGGAATTATTTGAATCACGTAAGATTATTGCTGAAAATGGATTTTTTGAACCGTTATACAAGATGATTAGTGAATGGATAAAAAATGAAGTGCATTTAGAGGCATTGTTAAATATGAATTTAACCGAAATAACCATCGATCTAGATATTTTAGTTGGAAAAAAATAAGGCCATATGGCATTGTTTAGAAAGCCACATAAACAGAAGAAATTGCTGTTTTTTACACCGTTCGGATCTCTGAACGGTGTTATGCATATTTTATACGTTTATTTTTCAAAACGCATGTTGACTCTCACGTTGCGTGATACTTTATAGTGGATGGTGAAGGGGGGCCAAAACGATGGCAATGAGAGTGAAAGAAGTGGCAGATTTAGTTGGCATTAGTGTGCGCACACTGCATTATTATGATGAAATCGGGCTATTAACCCCAGAGAAGACAACCGAAGCTGGTTACCGCCTTTATACAGATGCTGATCTTGAGAAATTGCAACAAATTTTATTTTTTAAAGAGCTTGGCTTCCCTTTAAAAAAGATCAAAGAAATTATCAATAATCCTTCGTTTGACCGATATGAGGCGTTGGTGCTGCAGCGGAAAATGCTGCTGGAGAAACGCAGGCGGCTCGATAAAATGATTGCGACAATTGATAAGACCATTCAGCACATGAAAGGAGAAATTCAAATGACAAACAAAGAGAAATTTGAAGGTTTTGATTTTCGTCATAATCCATATGAACAAGAAGCACGTGAACGTTGGGGAGATGAAGCGGTTGATAAAGCAAACGCTAAAATCGGGAGCATGTCTAAAGAAGAACAAAAAGCTATGGTTCAAACAATGAATTCGATCTATCAAAAACTTGCAGCCCTTCGCCACGGCTCGCCTGAATCAGAAGAGGCGCAAGCGGCAATTAAAGAATGGTATGACTTTTTGAACAATAACTTTGGCAATTACTCGCTCGAAGCGTTCAAAGGATTAGGGCAAATGTACGTGGATGATGCACGCTTCACTAAAAACATCGACCAATTTGGAGAAGGCCTGGCAAAATTTATGCGCGATGCCATGGCAGTCTTTGCGGATAAAAACAAAAAATGATGTGAACAAAAGCAGGGCAATGCCCCGCTTTTGTTCAGACTGGTAATTTGAGAGTTCGGGTTTTGCTAAATAGACGGATGAAGGAAAAAGGCTATTTATGAATTTTTCTGCATATCACCACATGCTCAAAATGGTTTTAGAATCATAAGTGCAATAATGATTAAAAAAATACCGTTTTCTATGCGCTCATAACGAAAAAGCTGATTGGATAAACGCGTATATTCCTCTGGTATGTCTTCTCCCTTATAAGTTTCTAACAAATGTTTTATTGGTCTTGATTTAGGCGCTAATACAAGCGGTCCCATCGCGAGTGCAATTAAGAAGAGAACAAGGCTTGTCACATACCAGCCCATCTGAAATAAGCTTCTATTTAAAAATCCCATTAACAAACCTGTAATAAGTAAAAGTGTGCCTCCGATCATAGTGAAGGTATGCAGCTGCCGTCTAATTGCGTAAGCATATTTAAGTTGCGTCATTGTTTTCGCGGGTTTTACGACATGCATTAAAATAAAACCCGGTCCCATACCTAATATCGCTGAAAAAATATGTATAAAAACAAGAATTTTATAAAGTGATGTCATGAGAATCCTCCTCTCTGTTGAGGCAAGTTGCGCTTTCTACCTTATCATACACCATTTATTCTTATATAACGCAGTGATATTTCATACAAAACAAGAAAATAATGTGAACAAAAGCAGGGGATTGCTCTGCTTTCGCTGCTTATACCGCAAAATAAGTTTTTGCTTAAGTAGATGGTGATACAGGCAATAAAACACAATGGCAAACAAAAAGGAGAAAGGGAGAATATCACACGCCCTCTTGACTTAATCCATCTATAACGATGGGTTTACTTTTTTTTAAGAAAAATTATATAATATCTATTAAATTCTGAAATAAATGAAGGTTATGTTAATTGTAAAGTAGATCCATATAGGCCCAATAATAGACCGGCGCCGCTTATCTAGAAAAGTAAAGGAGAGAGAATAGATGAACAAACGTGAAAATCGTAAAGAGATGAACCTTGAAGGACTCCGAACCGAAACATTGGTCGTGCATGGCGATGACTGGGTAACTAATGATGGGACGATAGCTCCGGCAATTTATTACTCAGCTACGTTTCGCGCGCATAATTCCAGTGAATTTGCGGAAATGGCGGGAACACCCCGTCATCCTCGGTATTACACGCGTTACGGCAATCCAGTGCATGAGCGTGTAACGAAGATTATGGCTGAACTGGAAGGTACAGAAACTGCAATGGTAACTGGCTCCGGGATGGGGGCAATTGCTACGACCATTTTGGCTTTGGTCAGCGCAGGAGATCATGTGATTGCACAGACACGGCATTATATGAGCACCGCCAAGATCATGGATGAAATGTTACCGCGATTTGGTGTGGAAGTGACTCTGGTCGAACAAGCGGACATCAACGCCTTTGCGGAAGCGATACGGCCTAACACAAAGCTTATCATGGTAGAAACGCCAGCTAATCCGACTTTGGTGTTGACCGATTTAGCTGCTGTGGTGGAGTTGGCGCGCCCGCATGGAATTATCGTCGTAGCTGATAACACCTTCGCGTCTCCGATCAATCAGCGTCCTCACGATCTAGGCGTTGATATCGTTATTCATAGCGCGACAAAATATTTGGGTGGACACCATGATTTGACAGCTGGTGTCATCTGCACCAGCGAGGAGTTAGCCGAGCGTATTTGGCATACGCATATTTCCATCGGCTCCGTCCTCTCGCCAATGGATGCATGGCTATTATTGCGCGGTCTGCGCACGCTTCCGATACGGATGGAACGCATTAATGCCAACGCCTTAGCATTGGCAAAGTTTTTGGAGGAGCAGCCGCAAGTAGAGCGTGTGTATTATCCTGGCCTTCCTAGCCATCCGCAACACGAATTGGCAAAACGGCAGATGAAAGGGTTCGGAGCGGTTATTGCCTTTGCCATTAAAGGGGGTTATGAAGAAACTCAGCGGTTCGTTTCCGCATTGAAACTACCACCTAATGCGGTGAGTCTGGGAGGGATCGATTCCCTTGTGGTACATACAGCGGCGATGTGGGAAGGAGTAATGACCGAGGAGCAGATGAAGACAGCTGGGATTCCGTCCAATTTCGTGAGATTCTCGGTCGGCATCGAACACATCGAGGACCTGAAAGCGGATGTATGGCAGGCTCTGCAGGTAGTTTAACATTTTTCCCGAGGAGTCTCCCTCCTCAAAATAAAGGGAAGGGGGGAGATGAATCGGGAATTTTTGATTCCTAAAAGTGAACGTATGTTCTATAATAGAACCATCCTATCAAGCAGGGAAAGGAGAAAATGATTGTGAACTCTTCTGCATCCAATGAAGCCATCGCACTCTATCAAAAGCTGTGAGATGGATGGAATAACCGAAATGCCGTTGCAATGGCCGAGCAGTTTACAGAGAAGGGCGAGCTCATCGGTTTTGATGGGAGCCAGGCGATTGGACGGGAAGAGATCTTTTCTCATCTTCAACAGATCTTTGAAAGTCATCCTACTCCCCCATATGTGAGCAAAGTGAAAGATGTGCGTTTTCTTGGTTCCGAAATTGCTATTTTACGCGCTATAGCAGGAATGGTGCCACCTGGACACTTAGACATCGATCCAAAATTCAACGCACATCATACACTTGTCGCAGTCAAGAGCGAAGAGGGCTGGCGGATCGAGCTTTTTCAGAATACCCTTGCTCAGTTTCACGGAAGACCCGAGTTGGTCGGGCAAATGACAGAGGAATTAAGGCAGTTGCTTAAGTGAGTCTTGCCGTAATCGAGCGCGATGGTGAGATAAGCACCTATTTCTAGCCTTTCAGATGAAATACCCCTTGTTCATTTTAACCCCCTTGTCATTATGACCTGGAGGTTAGTGTGTTTTAGGCTCTGAAGATTTTCTTTTCCGTGAAAATCCCCACCACTTGGTGAGTGCGGTATACGCTCCTGATCCGTGCGGGTATACTGAAAATGGCCAAAAAAGGCAATAGGAAAGCAGAGGTGCCCGATTTTAGGCATCTCGTATAACCTGTCTGCCTTTTGGCTAGACTAAATAAGTTGTGGTTGGCGGAACGGCTCTTTGCGGGAGATCATGCAAAAGATGATCACCAACATCCGCCGAGCAATGGCGATGAGGGCTTTTTTCTTCCCGCACCGGGCCGCCAACGACCAAAACTTTCGGGACAAGGGATGCGTCTTGGATCGAGCTGCTGACCATGCCGCCTCGCATAACGCCGATCGGAGATGGGGATTGCCTTTTGTCGTGCGCGTGCTCTTTCGCTTTCCGGCGCTTTCATGGTTGCCGGGGGACAATCCAGTCCATGAAGCCGCCCGTTCCGGCGTTTCAAAGACGCTCATGTCGGTTCCCATCTCGGCTATGATGACGGCGGCGGTTTGTTTTTTCACTCCGGGCATGGTCATCAGCAATTCGACTTCCTCGCGATACGGCTCGAGCAGGCGGTCGATGTGCTGGTCGACTTCTTCGATTAACTGCTCCAATTCCTCAACGTGTTTCCACAAGAGGCGAAGGAGACGGAGCTCGTGTTCGGTCAAGGTGCCGAGCAGCGAATCGTACACCGCTTGCTTTTTCTTTTTGAGCCTTCCGCGCAGGCATTGATCCAACTCGTCCTTGTCCACGTATCCCTTCTCAAGCAGCCGGGCGAGGATGTCTTTTCCGGAAACGCCGAAGAGATCGGAGAGGACCGAGCCGAGTTTGACATTGGAAGACTCGAGCACTTTTTGAATCCGGTTTTTCTCCGAAGTCAGCTGTCCGACCCACTTTTTGCGGAGGCGGGTAAAATCCCGCAATTCGCGAATATCCGCTGGGGGGACGAAACTTTTTTCAACGAGTCCATGGCGGAGCAGCTTGGCGATCCACTCGGCGTCAGAGACATCGGTTTTTCTTCCCGGGACATTTTTGATCCGCTGCGGATTGGCCAGTGTCAAGTCGACATAGCCCTCGAGGAAGGCGAAGACCGGTTTCCAATACACGCCGGTGGATTCCATGGCGACATGGGTAACGCCATGTTCTTCGAGCCACTCAAGCAGGTCGCCAAGTCCTTTCGAGAACGTGGAGAAGGTTTGAATGTCCTTTTGAATGTGTCCATCTTCTTCCCATAGTGCGCAGGCGACGATGGTTTCGGCATGAACATCCAATCCTGCGCAGCGAGGATAGATGACATCCATGATGAAAATCCTCCTTTTCGATGATCGAGTGCGCAAACAGCGAATCCACGGGAGAAATGCGGCAGTTTTCCGTTCGTCGTCACCTTTCCTCCGCATCGGGAAAGGGCGGACAATGGGTGGTGCACCCAGTGGATTCGAACGCTTTTCTGTACAGGGTCCAAGCCACCATTAAGTATAACGTCCTATTGAGCTGTTTGCGCCTACTCTTCATTATGGGAAGAAAAGGGGGATTTTCATGCCCGGGTGGAGAGCAAAAATTGCTCATGGAACTTTTCCGTGAAAATCCCCACCACTTGGTGAGTGCGGTATACGCTCCTGATCCGTGCGGGTATACTGAAAATGGCCAAAAAAGGCAATAGGAAAGCAGAGGTGCCCGATTTTAGGCATCTCGTATAACCTGTCTGCCTTTTGGCTAGACTAAATAAGTTGTGGTTGGCGGAACGGCTCTTTGCGGGAGATCATGCAAAAGATGATCACCAACATCCGCCGAGCAATGGCGATGAGGGCTTTTTTCTTCCCGCACCGGGCCGCCAACGACCAAAACTTTCGGGACAAGGGATGCGTCTTGGATCGAGCTGCTGACCATGCCGCCTCGCATAACGCCGATCGGAGATGGGGATTGCCTTTTGTCGTGCGCGTGCTCTTTCGCTTTCCGGCGCTTTCATGGTTGCCGGGGGACAATCCAGTCCATGAAGCCGCCCGTTCCGGCGTTTCAAAGACGCTCATGTCGGTTCCCATCTCGGCTATGATGACGGCGGCGGTTTGTTTTTTCACTCCGGGCATGGTCATCAGCAATTCGACTTCCTCGCGATACGGCTCGAGCAGGCGGTCGATGTGCTGGTCGACTTCTTCGATTAACTGCTCCAATTCCTCAACGTGTTTCCACAAGAGGCGAAGGAGACGGAGCTCGTGTTCGGTCAAGGTGCCGAGCAGCGAATCGTACACCGCTTGCTTTTTCTTTTTGAGCCTTCCGCGCAGGCATTGATCCAACTCGTCCTTGTCCACGTATCCCTTCTCAAGCAGCCGGGCGAGGATGTCTTTTCCGGAAACGCCGAAGAGATCGGAGAGGACCGAGCCGAGTTTGACATTGGAAGACTCGAGCACTTTTTGAATCCGGTTTTTCTCCGAAGTCAGCTGTCCGACCCACTTTTTGCGGAGGCGGGTAAAATCCCGCAATTCGCGAATATCCGCTGGGGGGACGAAACTTTTTTCAACGAGTCCATGGCGGAGCAGCTTGGCGATCCACTCGGCGTCAGAGACATCGGTTTTTCTTCCCGGGACATTTTTGATCCGCTGCGGATTGGCCAGTGTCAAGTCGACATAGCCCTCGAGGAAGGCGAAGACCGGTTTCCAATACACGCCGGTGGATTCCATGGCGACATGGGTAACGCCATGTTCTTCGAGCCACTCAAGCAGGTCGCCAAGTCCTTTCGAGAACGTGGAGAAGGTTTGAATGTCCTTTTGAATGTGTCCATCTTCTTCCCATAGTGCGCAGGCGACGATGGTTTCGGCATGAACATCCAATCCTGCGCAGCGAGGATAGATGACATCCATGATGAAAATCCTCCTTTTCGATGATCGAGTGCGCAAACAGCGAATCCACGGGAGAAATGCGGCAGTTTTCCGTTCGTCGTCACCTTTCCTCCGCATCGGGAAAGGGCGGACAATGGGTGGTGCACCCAGTGGATTCGAACGCTTTTCTGTACAGGGTCCAAGCCACCATTAAGTATAACGTCCTATTGAGCTGTTTGCGCCTACTCTTCATTATGGGAAGAAAAGGGGGATTTTCATGCCCGGGTGGAGAGCAAAAATTGCTCATGGAACTTTTCCGTGAAAATCCCCACCACTTGGTGAGTGCGGTATACGCTCCTGATCCGTGCGGGTATACTGAAAATGGCCAAAAAAGGCAATAGGAAAGCAGAGGTGCCCGATTTTAGGCATCTCGTATAACCTGTCTGCCTTTTGGCTAGACTAAATAAGTTGTGGTTGGCGGAACGGCTCTTTGCGGGAGATCATGCAAAAGATGATCACCAACATCCGCCGAGCAATGGCGATGAGGGCTTTTTTCTTCCCGCACCGGGCCGCCAACGACCAAAACTTTCGGGACAAGGGATGCGTCTTGGATCGAGCTGCTGACCATGCCGCCTCGCATAACGCCGATCGGAGATGGGGATTGCCTTTTGTCGTGCGCGTGCTCTTTCGCTTTCCGGCGCTTTCATGGTTGCCGGGGGACAATCCAGTCCATGAAGCCGCCCGTTCCGGCGTTTCAAAGACGCTCATGTCGGTTCCCATCTCGGCTATGATGACGGCGGCGGTTTGTTTTTTTCACTCCGGGCATGGTCATCAGCAATTCGACTTCCTCGCGATACGGCTCGAGCAGGCGGTCGATGTGCTGGTCGACTTCTTCGATTAACTGCTCCAATTCCTCAACGTGTTTCCACAAGAGGCGAAGGAGACGGAGCTCGTGTTCGGTCAAGGTGCCGAGCAGCGAATCGTACACCGCTTGCTTTTTCTTTTTGAGCCTTCCGCGCAGGCATTGATCCAACTCGTCCTTGTCCACGTATCCCTTCTCAAGCAGCCGGGCGAGGATGTCTTTTCCGGAAACGCCGAAGAGATCGGAGAGGACCGAGCCGAGTTTGACATTGGAAGACTCGAGCACTTTTTGAATCCGGTTTTTCTCCGAAGTCAGCTGTCCGACCCACTTTTTGCGGAGGCGGGTAAAATCCCGCAATTCGCGAATATCCGCTGGGGGGACGAAACTTTTTTCAACGAGTCCATGGCGGAGCAGCTTGGCGATCCACTCGGCGTCAGAGACATCGGTTTTTCTTCCCGGGACATTTTTGATCCGCTGCGGATTGGCCAGTGTCAAGTCGACATAGCCCTCGAGGAAGGCGAAGACCGGTTTCCAATACACGCCGGTGGATTCCATGGCGACATGGGTAACGCCATGTTCTTCGAGCCACTCAAGCAGGTCGCCAAGTCCTTTCGAGAACGTGGAGAAGGTTTGAATGTCCTTTTGAATGTGTCCATCTTCTTCCCATAGTGCGCAGGCGACGATGGTTTCGGCATGAACATCCAATCCTGCGCAGCGAGGATAGATGACATCCATGATGAAAATCCTCCTTTTCGATGATCGAGTGCGCAAACAGCGAATCCACGGGAGAAATGCGGCAGTTTTCCGTTCGTCGTCACCTTTCCTCCGCATCGGGAAAGGGCGGACAATGGGTGGTGCACCCAGTGGATTCGAACGCTTTTCTGTACAGGGTCCAAGCCACCATTAAGTATAACGTCCTATTGAGCTGTTTGCGCCTACTCTTCATTATGGGAAGAAAAGGGGGATTTTCATGCCCGGGTGGAGAGCAAAAATTGCTCATGGAACTTTTCTGTGAAAATAACGCTGAATCTAGGTTGTTATTTTCATGCTTGGGTGAGGAGCAAAATATACTCATGGATGTTTTTTGTGATGAATCAAAAAACATGGCAATTATTATGACATGTTAATTCAAGATATTTTTGTATTTATTTGGTGGGAGTGGGAAATGAAAGAGATGTCAAGCAAGTATTTATACATCTTTTTATTAGTAACTGTTATTTTGTTATGGAGTTATGGATGGGTTCTAACGAAGATAGGATTAAGTTACATGGGGCCCTTTACATTTGCTGCTTTACGCTTTTTACTAGCTTCAATAGCGATGATAGTCGTTTTATCTTTTTTAAAGGCCTCTAGACCAAAAGGTAAAGAATGGATTATTCTTTTTATAATGGGTTTGTTACAAACAACCGCCATGTTTCTATTAATCAATTACGGAATGATGTTTGTAAATGTGAGCAAATCTTCAATACTGATTTACTCGATGCCTATATGGAGTGGAATCCTCGGATATATCTTTCTTCATGAATCATTAGGAGCATTGTTGGTTACGATTGGTGTTTACTTAGCAACCGTGGCTAAACCTAAAGAAAGGCATAAAATAGAACGATCTTCTATAAATATAAAAAGCTAAGCAAATTGTCGCTTAGCTTTTATTATTGGGCTCTATATTAAATGTTAGGGTGTGAGCATAAAAAAAGCATCTGTAAATAGGCAGTTTTCTTGAAGAAGGATATCAAGTTTGTAGGGAGAATTGTCTTTAGAGAAGTTTTTTATGTGTACATAATGAATGAAGGGAGGGTTTATAATGAATTTGCAATTTGAAATTCGTAAAGCAACAGTCCAAGACATAGAAGAAATTATAAGATTACGTTTTAGGGGGAGGGATTATTGCTTTGAGGATTATTATTCAATTTGGATTAGTCACTATTTTACTTTTATTTTCTACTCTAGCTGCTTGGTATGAAGGTAGTGCAATATTAGATAATCCTTGGGAATGGAAGCATTCAACACCATTTTCCCAAATGCTATACGGTCAAGTACATAGTGAAAGCCATATTTCACAACTTGACTACTTTGTATACGCGGCTAAATTCCGTCCTATTTTTCCAAGTATCATGGCAATAAGCAGTTTATACTTATTAATTCTTATTGGGTACTATTTCTTAAAACTGCAGCATAAAAGATGTGCTTATTTTCTATTAATTTTAGGAGGAGGCTTATTCCTACTTAGTTATTTTTTTATTGATTCTACTTCAATAGGTGGAAAAATCTTTTTTTATATTTGGTTAGTGAGTGGATCTTTGTGTACTGTAATAGCTATAATAACTTATTTCCAAGTATTAAATCGTAATAAAAGGATATAAAAATGGAGTTAATTTTTTTACGGAGTTGTTTCCTCATTAACCCCTAATGGATTTGGACGCTCCATAAGGTTGTTTTTTATAAATGTTGAAAACATAGCAAAGGAGTTTGGAAATGAGAACAATTATTATTTGGTGCATAGTAGGAGCCGCAATAGGATGGATGCTCGGGATGGCGGGAGTGCAGATCCCAGATTGGGCCGCCGTCGGAATCGTAATTGCGCTGGTCGTTGTCATTGTTGGTTATCATGCGTATGTTCTTTTTTGGACAAAGAATATCCAGCTCGTCGAAGCATATCTCAAGAAGCGAAAGAAGCAGCCTTATTACGCTTTGATGCTGGCGCTGGCAAACGGGGATCTTGAGAAGGCGGAGCGATATACCGAACAACTGACGGGAAAGTATGAAGAAGCGCGAAAATCGGCGCTGGTGAATATTCAAATAGAGAAAAATCAGCTGGAAGAAGCCGCTGACATAGCGAATGAAATCAAGAACGATACCGTCCGTTATTATAACCAGGCGCTCGTCGCCCTCATGCAAGGGAAAGAGGAGCAGTTTGCACAGGCAAAGAACAACGTGGCAAATCGAGTGCTCCGTTATGTATTGGAGGCAGAAAAGGCTTTTCGCCAAGGAGACAAAAAAGAGGCGGAACAGCTTGGCCATCTCGCTATTTCTTCCGCAAGAGGCCTGCAAAAATATGTGCTTGTCCGATCATTAGAACGTCAGCAAAAAAATCCAAACAGACATTCATTTTTTTAAATAAGCCCTTTTAAAAATTAAAACTAGAATGATTAGAGGATACTATGTTCAATATAAGAGCATACATAATATATGAAGCCAAATTTTGTTCTTCCTGAATTAGGGAAAAATAGTCATATTCGTTATTTTTTTTGTCCCTATTCAAACTACTTCGGAAGAGTTATTTTTCAGAGGATTTTTATTGCAATGGATAGGAAAGCTAGTCAAACAACCAATTTTATTATCCATCATAGTAGGATTTATCTTTGGAGCATTACATTTTGGTAATCCTGAGATGTCAAATAGCGCACTTTGGGCAGGGTTAGATTATGTTTTCACTGGGTTCATGCTTTCATACATCACTATTCGAACCAATAGTGCTGAATTCACGATTGGTGCTCATGCTGCAAACAATATGTTTTTTTTGTATCTTTTTGACATATGAAAATAGTGTATATGGAAATCTTCCTTCTTTATTGGCCTTAACCGATGTAAATGGTATGCTTTCTACTATTTATTCGATTATTACATATACTCTATTTTTTATTATAGCTGTTCATTATCATAAGAAAAAATGCCGATAAAAAATAGATGAAATAAAAGGTAAGCAAACATATTCAACATGACTAATATGTGCTTACCTTAATTTTTTAAGGATTTTTAGATTTTAGGTCTTGATAAAAAATGTGATTGATTATCTTGTTCAACGATCATTTATTTACTGATGATGCGACGCAGTATGGAAGAATGAATTAACTTCCATCATCTGTGGTGCTATGAAATGTGGCATAGTTGGCTAACGGGGATTTCGTTGAACAAGATCTATTTTTGTCTGTGGTCTAAAATCAACACTGAAATGTAAGGAATATTTTGGTTGAAATTCAGATGGAAGTGGATATATAATAAACATGTAGGTATCTTGCATTGCAAGATACATTTTCTTTTGCTGACTATCTTGCATTACAAGGTATATAAGGAGCTGGAAAACATGTCGCTAAGAAGCCAGTTGTTAAAAGGGGTGCTGGAAGGATGCATTTTGGCCATTATTAAACAAGAATCCGTGTACGGCTATGAATTGTCAGTAAAGCTGCAGCAATTTGGCCTCAATGACGTAAGTGAAGGCTCCATTTATCCGCTTTTGCTTCGGCTGCAAAAAGCGGGATTGATTAAGGGAGAAATGCGTGACTCCCCTTCAGGTCCGAAGAGGAAATATTATCATCTGACAGAAAAAGGGGAGAAAGCGCTGCAAGACTTCATCACCGAGTGGGAGAGTATTCGGACGCCGGTAGAGGCGATTTTACGAGGGGGAGAGGTAACATGAATGCGAAAGATTTGATTGCGCTTAATAATGAAAAGCGTAAACAATTAAATGAACATAATCGAAACTACTATGAGGATATGCTCGTTTATATCCGTTCCCATTTGTTGCTATCGGAACAGCAAAGCGAAGAATTGTTGATGGAATTGTTAGATCATTTATTGGAGGCACAGAAACATGGCAAAAGTGCGGAAGATGTATTCGGCAAAGATCCGAAAGCGTATTGCGATGAGTTGATTGGTCAGCTGCCAAAGGAAAAAAGGAGAAATATATATGCTTTTATTGGCTACTTAATGATCCAATTATTCGCTCTCATTACCTTGGCGACAGGTGCAGTGGAACTAGTAGCAGAGCTGTTTACAGATGTGGATGATACCGTCTATCTTGGAAAAGAGTTTGTCCTTTTTGTGATTGACTTTGCTGTTATTTTGTTAGTGGTTGCTATCATCGTACTATGGATTAGAAAATCTACTTTTCGTGATGATTCGAACACATTTAACAATAAGGTAAAGACATTCTTGGTTGTATGGTTTGTTTTTTTCATTGTCTTCGGTATGTTTATTCTAATGGAAAGGCTTGTCCCTGAATTTGGTTACCGCATCGAAGCGGGAGGAATGGTTCGGATCCTTTTCGGCTTGTTTGTATTAGCTATGACATGGTTGCTTAATAAGAAGTTTCGCATTACAAAATAGTTGTGAGCGGCATTTCCTTTATGCATGCTGAGTTCATTTATTTGAATACCGGCATGGCGATTCGCTACAATAAAGTGGAAACATGAAATTTTGCTTTCTTGTTGTTTATGCAACGGAGAGCCTAAACCGAGGTGCATATACGATGAAAATAGAAGTTTGGTCCGATTTTGTCTGCCCATTTTGCTATATTGGGAAACGCCGGTTGGAAAAAGCGCTTGAGCAGTTTCCGTATAAAGATCAAGTCGAAGTCATATTCCGCAGTTTTGAGCTGGACCCAAACGCAAAAAAGCATTATGATATGACGATTCACGAAATCATTGCGCAAAAATATGGCATTTCAGTTGAAGAGGCGAAAAGGGTCAATGCCGATATTGGCAGACAGGCAGAGTCCGTCGGGCTGACGTTTCGATTTGACACGATGAAACCGACGAATACGTTTGACGCCCACCGTCTTGCCAAATATGCCGAAGAACAAGGAAAACTTCGGGAAATGGTAGAGCGGCTGTTTCAAGCGTATTTTACCGATTCGAAACTAATTAGCGACTATGACGTGCTTATCGAGTTGGCTGGCGAAGCTGGGCTGGATCGCGATAAAGTAAAACAAGTTCTTGAAAGCGACCGCTATACTGATGAGGTGAGAAAAGACGAAGCGGAAGCGGCTCGTTTCGGCGTCCGCGGTGTGCCATTCTTTGTGCTGAACCGCAAATACGCGATTTCCGGCGCACAGCCGACCGAAGTGTTTATGCAGGCGCTTGAAAAAGTATGGGAAGAGGAAAACGCAAACTCTCCATTGCAGCCGCTGGCAGCTGATGGAGGAGGCCAATGCATGGACGGCAACTGCAAAATCGAATAGGGAAGCGTATGAAAAAACAACCAGACGGTCTTTGGAGAGAGCCGCCTGGTTGTTTTTCGTTATCCGCGTTTGACAAACAATGGCAAGTCGGTATGCCCCATTTCGCGGACGTATACGAAAAGCTGGCCCTTATGATGGATTTCGTGGTCCATCGCCATTTGCAAAAATTGCGCTGTTGGGATTTTTGCGCCAAATACGTTTGTGAGATCTAAAACGCGCTCGAAATCTTCATCGGTAAGGGATTCGAGCAATTGCTTCGTTTTTTCTGTATATGTTTCAGCAAGCTTTTGCAAATTGGTCTCCGTTTCTTCGATTTTTTCTGTAAATAGCGTTGGATCCCCATGCTTCGCAGTGTTGGCGAATTTATAAAAGCTAAAAAGAATATGAGTGGCTAAGTCTTTTGCCGACATTGATGTTGGTGTCGGTTTGTAGTCATAATGCTTTTCTTCGATTTTGTTAATTAACTCTACCGTGACATTGCGATGGGATAAAAAGTGTTGCACGAATTGCTGTGCGCGGCTCATGTGTATTCCTCCCTTTAGGTTTGTTTCCCTTTCGATTATATCAAAGAAGGACAGGATATAGTTAGTAAGGCAGCTTGACAATAAAGGTTGTTCCCTGCCCTGGAGTGCTTTCTACATCGATCGTACCATCGTGGGCTAATACGAATTCTTTCGCAATCGCAAGCCCCAGTCGCCCTGCTTGCACGTTCTTGACTCATCAGTGCGGTAAAATCGATTAAACAACGAATGAAACTTTTGGAAATACGGTTCGTAAATATAAATATAATAAAAGAGAAAATGAGAATGACATCGTCATTGAGGGTTTTTCGGCATTATTGCACTGTTGTATTTCCTTATGATGGTTCTGATTCAATATTTATATGGAGCAAAAGAGCGGACAAAAAAATTGAAGTTTTCACAAGAGCAAATGTATGTAAACATATCATTTGAGAAAGAGCAGCTACACTTCCATATACAAGGAAACATTTGAATCGCCCTGCTGCATTGGTCGCGAATGCACTGTATCACATTCGCCATCATAAAGGAAGATCATAGAGATAAAGGTGCAGCCGCTTTTCTTACTTATTTCAATGTTAATTCCGTTACATCTTCCATTTCTATACATTATGCTTGAGGTTCTAGGATGAATTGATAAGGAGGAGCATATGCTGAAAATTTTTATTGATCCGGGACATGGCGGAAAAGATACAGGCGCACTTGGAAACGGACTGCAAGAGAAAGATCTTACGTTATCTATTGCATTGGAGATGCGGCGTATATTGCAAAACGAATATGAAAGCGTATCTGTGCAATTAAGTCGAACAAGCGATATAGCCGTGCCGTTAAGCGAGCGGGCGGCTAAAGCGAACCGCTGGGGCGCCGATGTTTACGTATCGATTCATGTGAATGCTGGCGGAGGAACGGGGTATGAGGATTACATTTATGAAGGACTTTCGGATCGCTCAACAACAGCGCGGATTCGCGATATCATTCACGAAGAAGTGATACGGGCGACTGGATTCCGCGATCGTGGGAAAAAGAAAGCAAACTTTTACGTGCTAAGGGAAACGGTAATGCCGGCGGTGCTGACGGAAAACGGATTTATCGATCGAAAAGAGGATGCGGAAAAGTTGAAAGACCCTGCGTTTCTTCAAAAGATCGCAAGAGGACATGTGAATGGGTTAGAGAAAGCTTTTCATTTAACGAAAAAGTCGGATTCGAACGATTTAATTCGTGTCATTGTTGATGGAAAGCAAATCGGTGTCTATGAAGAAAAGGAAAATGTATTGAAACAAGTCGAATATTATTTAGGAAAGGCAAATAAAATCGAGTTGGAACGAGTGAAAAGATGAGTAGCAAAGCCTATCGCACTTTATGAAGTTGATAGGCTTTTTTGATTGGTTTGTCGCAAGATACAAGCCGTTGCGAAGCTCCTCCTTTTTCATAGAGTATATCAAGGTTTCACAAGAGGGGGAGATCGAATGTTTGGGTATTCTATCGTTCAACTAGCGCGCAATTATACACATAAATTAGACCGTCCTTTGCGCCATTTTATGGTAAGTATGTATAAGCCTTTTATGTATACTCCTTGTATGATTCATAAGCAGCTAGAAAGATGGATGAAAAAGGCAAAAAAAATTCCGGTTATCATTCATTTTCATGAAAAGAATAGTATTTTTGCTCTCCAGGAAATTGAAAAACAACACTTCCGCATGAAAATCCACCATCAATTCCGCTATATCTCTTCGTGCAGTGCCGAAGTGACTCCGCAAGTGTTAGAACAAATTTTACAGCGGTCTGATGTGAAAAAAGTATACTTAAACCGAAAAGTAAGCGCGCTATTAAATAACGCTGTTCCATCAGCGAATGCGAAGCATGTGACGGTGAACGGGACAACGTTAAGCGGAAAAGGAGTGACAATTGCGATTGTCGACACAGGGATTTATCCGCATCCTGATTTAGAAGGACGGATTGTCGAGTTTGTCGATTTCGTCAATGGGCGTACAGCTCCATATGATGATAATGGACATGGAACCCATTGCGCCGGCGATGCGGCGGGAAACGGCCGCATGTCTTCCGGATTGTATGCGGGACCGGCGTATGAGGCAAATGTGGTTGGAGTAAAAGTGTTGGACAAAACAGGCGCTGGCACGCTTGATACGATTATTCGCGGGATTGAATGGTGCATCCAATATAATGAAACGAATAAAGATAGAAAGATCGATGTTATTTCATTGTCATTGGGTGGGGAATCACAGCCGTTTCCAGCGGAAAATGACGATCCGCTTGTTCAAGTAGTGGAAGAGGCATGGGACAGGGGCATAGTCGTCTGTGCTGCAGCTGGAAATGAGGGGCCGGAATATAAAACGATTTCAAGCCCTGGAATTAGCGATAAAATTATTACAGTTGGAGCGCTAGATGACCGCGATACAGCAGAGACAAGAGAAGATGATGAAATTGCGGAATTTTCTAGCCGTGGGCCGACTTATTATGGAGTTAGGAAACCAGATATTGTCGTTCCAGGAGTAAACATTATTTCTTTACGTGCGCCAAAATCAACATTCGATAAATATCAAAAGCAAAATCGCATTGGGCAATACTATACGAGCATGTCAGGAACATCGATGGCGACGCCAATCTGCGCTGGCATTGTTGCTTTAATGCTCGAATATAAACCGAATGCAACGCCAGATGAGATAAAAAGCGCGCTAAAAGAAGGCGCAGTCTTATGGAAAGATCGTGACCCAAATATATATGGCGCGGGATATGTCAATGCGAAAAGGGCGATTGAGTTATTGAAAAAATAAAAAAGAAAAGGGAAGCTGTTATTCGCTTCCCTTTTCTTTATCTTCACGATTATTATAATCGTATTTTGTAGGATCGACCGGTTTGAATCCTTTTGGTGTGTAGAACCGCAGTAAATCACCGTATACGACTTTGTCCGAAAGATCGAGTTTTGTACGGGCGATTTGCTCAAGCCGTTTAATTTCCGGTGTTTCTTTAATTGGTTCGCCCGTTTTCGAATCATAATATTTTCCATTTACTGCTGTCACTGTCGGAGTGACAAAGTTACCATTACGGAATGGTACGATTTCCTGATGTTCCGGTGACAACAAGTCTGTACCGAAATGAACATAGTTTTTCGTATCGATTCCTAATAGGTGAAGAACCGTTGGCAATAAATCAATTTGTCCGCCGTATTGGTGCATAATTCCGCCTTTGACACCCGGAACACGGATAAATAAAGGCACTCGCTGCAATTGTGCATGTTCAAATGGTGTAATTTCTTTTCCTAACACTTGTGACATTGCTTTGTTATGATTTTCGGAAATTCCATAATGGTCACCATATAAAATGATGACGGAACGGTCGTACAAACCGGATTTTTTGAGATAATCAAAGAACTCTTTTAATGCCTCATCCAAATAGCGAGCCGTTTGGAAATAACGGTCTACCGAGCCATCTCCCGTTTCAGCTGGTTCAATTGTTGCCTCTTCTTCGCTGATTGGATAAGGGAAGTGGTTCGATAACGTGATAAATTTTACATAGAACGGCTCTTTTAATGATTCTAACAACGGAATCGACTCTCTAAAGAACGGTTTATCCTTTAACCCGTAGTTAAGCACATTTTCATCGCTCATGTCATAGTAGCTTGCGTCAAAGAAATAGTCGAAACCAAACGATTTATAAATTTCATCGCGGTTCCAGAACGTTTTATAGTTGCCGTGGAATACCGCTGTCGTATACCCTTGCTGGGAAAGAATAGCCGGAGCTGCGTGGTACGTGTTTTGTCCTTTTGTCGTAAACACGGCTCCTTGCGGCAATCCAAACAACGAGTTTTCTAGCATAAACTCAGCATCGGATGTTTTCCCTTGACCTGTTTGATGGAAAAAGTTATCAAAGTAAAACGTATTCGGATCACGAACGAGCGAGTTCAAAAATGGCGTTACTTCTTCACCATGTAATTTATAGTTAATCAAAAAGCTTTGGAATGATTCCAAATGAATGTAAATCACATTCATTCCTTTTGCTACACCGAAATACTTTGGATTTGGTTTTGCATATGTTGCTTGTACATGGTTCAGAACGGTTGTGATATCGCTTTTATTCGCAAAAGCACGCTGTGTCGACGATTTCATGCTTTGTACAGCATCATAAATCAAATAGTTGTAAACACCTAAATATTTCACGATATAGTTGCGATCAAACGTTCTTGTTAACAATTGTGGACGGTCTGCTTCCGCTAGCGCAAGGTTTACGCTGAAAATGAGAGCAGAAATGGCGAACACAATGCTTTTTTTATAACGTCCGACCGGAACTGCTGGCAACGAAAAACGTTTCGAAACGACAATAGCAATTAAAATAATCGTATCTAAAAAGTAGAAAATATCGTACCACTTTATTAGTTCCCAAATGCTTCCGCCAAGATCGCCAAAGTTTTTCGTTTGTGTGAGCGTCGGAAACGTAATAAAATCGCTAAAGAAACGATAATAAACAATATTGGCGTATAAAATAAACGATAAAATGAAATTAATGATAATGAGCCAAGTATATGTTCGTTTCCCTTTCGCGAGTAACGCTAATCCAAAAAAGAAAATTGCCGAACTAACCGGGTTGATAAATAATAGAAATTCCTGCAAGGAATTGCTAATGCCTAAATTAAATTCAGCTTGATAAGCTGCATATGTTTTCATCCAAAATAAAAATACGGTAAAAATAAAAAAAACAATATATTGATTAGGGAGAGAACGGTATTTTTCTAATAGCTTTCCACCAATCCTCTTCACGTCCTCTTCGCCTCCTTATTCGTTATTCCAACGTCTGGTGCAAATAACTACGAATATATGAATATATGACCAACAGCTGCACAAAGTTCCGTGCAGCATGCAAAAAAACGTTATGTCACCATTTTACATTGAAAAGTCACTACGTCAAGTAGCATAATATCTATTTTATATAAAGTCAATTGGAATGTTTTTATCATATTTCCACCCCATTTTTTGCTTCTTGCGGTGAGCCTCCCCTTTAAAACCAAGCATTTTTCTTTCCATTTTATATAGACGAAAATGGAAGACAAATAGTTTCATGATTTATGTAAAATTTATAAAATAAAGGAATGGTCATGCCCTCTAATCATTTTATTAATGGAATTGCTTATTATGATTAAAAATAAAGCAATGAAAAATTGAGCGTACTTGTATGTTTTTCTATGCTTGATGTACAACTATGCGGACTTTATCAGGCCGCAGCACCGCGAACAGCTGGATTGGATACATTGAATGCTGGTGATTTAACATTACGATATTTGCGAGGAAGAGTTGGACCGATCGCCTTAGGCTGGCCACATTGCATCGCAAACATGATTCGTTTTGTTATCTAAAAAAATGATGATTGGTTAAGCGAGAAGCGAAAAATAAGCAAAAGAGTGAGAAAGAAAAAACAGCAAGCCATAAAATAAGCAAAATTCCTTTATTGCCAATGATCGATTTTTGCCAAGGAGCTTATCGGCTCGCGGCGATCGTCTTGTATTTTCTAATGGGATTCACCGGTTACGATCTTAATGCCGCAATTCATCGTAAAAAAATGGTGGCATACGCTTCTGCACAACCAAACAGCGATTATTTTGCGCTTTTTCTTTATTATGAAAAAAGATATTGTCATTGCGACGTTGCCGTATCATTTAAAAGAGTAATGTGTCGATAAAAGCGGAAATATTTCCTTGGAAATCGATATGTGTCGAATGAAACAAAATGGTTTCCTCTGCGTTGCTGTTTGCATATAGTAACGCAGGAGGAACGAATTATGTGGAAATATATATCGATGTTCATGTTAGCTTTTGCCGTGAGTATGGATAGTTTCAGTGTCGGTGTGACATATGGAATGAGAAATATTAAATTTCCGCTTCGATCCGTTATGATTATTGCGTGTATGTCCAGCGTGATGTTACTACTGTCTATGCATGTTGGCAGCTTTCTTCTATTGTTTTTACCGGTGCAAGCGGAACGATGGATCGCCTCATGTCTGCTAATTGCGCTCGGCATTTGGGCGATTTATAATGTTATTAAAAAAGATGAGGATGAATGCGATTATTCCGAACCATTGCCAAAACAACTTAGAATCAAAGTATGGCGATTCGATTTAAAACGGTTTGGTATCGTTATTCAAGTGCTGAAACGCCCAATGTTAGCGGATTTAGATCGTTCAGGAAGCATTAGTATAAAAGAAGCATTGCTTATTGGTTTCGCGCTATCGATGGATGCGTTTGGAGCGGGATTAAGCGCCTCGTTTTTAGGCTATTCGCCGTTTATGCTTGCTTTGCTTGTATGTATATGGAATGTCATTTTCATTCGCTTAGGATTCAGAGCCGGAAATATGTTTGCCAAGACAAAGGCAATGAAAAAAGCAACTGTCATCCCTGGGATGATTTTAATCTTTCTTGGGATTGTCAAAATATTTTTTAGAACATCCTAAAGGTACTATTTGCCTTTAGGATTTATTATGTTGAATCCTTTTTGCCGGTTGGTTCGTAACCATTGTTGAAATAAACATTATTCCATAAGGAGAGATCGGTGCCATGTTGAAAAAGCTTTTGTCCAAGCTTGGAGTAGGAGCTGCGAAAGTCGATCTTGTGCTGCATCATCCTCACGTGCGCCTTGGGGAGAAGTTGGAAGGGGAGTTTTTTATTGAAGGAGGAACAGTAGAACAACGCATTCGCAAATTAGAGGTGGAACTACAGCTTATCGTTCAGACGAATGGAAAAGCATATCGCCGAACGGTTGCTGTCATTCCGGTTTCCCCTTCATTTACGATTCAGCCTGGAGAAAGAAAAGTATTGCCGTTTTCGTATGTGCTTCCACTGCATTTGCCAATTACTCGTCCTAGCGTGGGCTATACGTTTGTAACACGTTTAGATATTGCAGACGGAGTCGATGCTTTTGACCAAGATGCGATCCGTATTCTTCCTCCACTATCGCTCGAGAAACTATTTCATGCGTTTGAAAAGCTCGGCTTCCGCGAAAAGCCTTCATCTGGGAAAATAACTGCATATGGTCAGGAATTTGCGTTTTTCCCAACGGAAGTGTTTAAAGGCACTGTTCAAGAAGTAGAATTTTCAGCATTCATCGAAGAAAACGGTATTCGATTGTTCCTTGAAGTGGATGTATGGAGCGGATTTGGCGGCTTCCATGAAAGAGAAATAAAACGAGAAATCTTCTTGAGCGATGAAGAAATAGAGGATGTGGAAGAAACCGCGAAAAAATTGCACACAGCTATCGAAGAAATGATCGAGCAGCCACGTTCTTATGCTGGCACATCGTATGTTCCACATGCTTCCTATCCTCCGCGGCACGTATCTCATCACCACGGACATGGAATGGCGGGAGCGATTGGAGGATTTGCGGCAGGAATGCTTGCAGGTATGGCAGCGGAGGAGTTGCTGGAGGATGTCATTGAGGAAGCGCTCGATGACCATGACCTAGGAGACATGTTGGATGTCGGCGATTGGTTCGACGGTGGAGACGATATTATATAATCATCACAGAGGGTGTTTCCAAAAGTGAAAGGGGACACCCTTTTTTCTGCGTCAATCATCGTGAGCTTAAACGGTGAATGGCTTATGGCAGATAGATACCTCTTTTGGCGGTGGTAGAAATTGAAGATTTATAGTAAAATAAGGCGTGCTGACTTTTTGGTGTGTATCGATTGGTAAAAGCAAAAAAGTGATGTAAAAAGAAGAGAATCGTGATATTTTGGCATAGCGGAGAAATATGTTATATAAGGACAGCCATAATTTCGAAAAGAAAGGAATGCTAGAGGATGGACATTGTAGAGATTATAAAGGCCATTATTTTAGGAATGGTCGAAGGATTAACGGAATTTGCCCCGGTTTCCTCAACGGGTCATATGATTATTGTCGATGATATGTGGCTGAAATCGCAGGAATTTTTAGGAAAATATGCAGCAAATACCTTTAAGGTCGTTATTCAGCTCGGCTCGATTTTGGCGGTCGTTGTCGTGTTTAAAGACCGATTTATCGACTTGCTTGGGCTGCGCGGACGCCATCGTGATGGGAAGCCGCGCTTGAAGCTGATGCAAGTGATCGTTGGACTCATTCCAGCAGGGGTATTAGGGGTATTATTTGAAGATTATATTGACGAGCACTTATTTTCCACAGCAACCGTGCTGATCGGATTAGTGCTCGGGGCGCTGTTGATGATTGCCGCCGATGTATTTGCCAAAAAGGCGCCAAAAGCGCAAACGGTGGACCAAATTACATATAAGCAGGCGCTTATCGTCGGTCTTGTTCAATGTTTGTCCTTATGGCCAGGATTTTCCCGATCCGGCTCGACGATTTCCGGCGGGGTATTGGTGGGAATGAGCCACCGGGCGGCAGCCGATTTTACGTTCATTATGGCCGTTCCGATTATGATGGGAGCGAGCGTGCTCTCTTTGCTGAAAAACTGGCAGTATTTTACGATCGACGCTCTGCCGTTTTTCACCGTCGGCTTTATTAGCGCGTTTGTGTTCGCACTCATTTCGATTCGCTTTTTCTTAAAGCTTATTAACCAAATCCGCCTCGTGCCGTTTGCGGTGTACCGTATTGTTTTGGCGCTTGTTATTTACATCGTGTATTTCTAGAAATTATTTAACTGACGCCCGATGGACAACATTCCATCGGGCTGTTTTTATTCCAATATTCCTAGTTTCATCGCTTTGACAACCGCTCCCACCCGTGAGTCGACATCCAATTTTCGCAAAATCGAAGATACGTGGTGTTCGACCGTTCTTCTGCTGATGTTTAACAGCTCGCTGATTTCTGCGTTTGTCCTATCCTCGGAAATGAGTTGGAGAATGTTTAATTCTATTTTTGTGAGAGGAGAATTATAATTGGATAATCGGTCAATCGGAAAAGATTTGATTCCTAAATGGCTTTGCCTAATCGCATTGGCCAATTCAAAGGCGGAATTTTCTTTTGTCACAAACGCATAAGCCCCGGCTTCGTAAGCAGCGTGAATGTATTCGTCATAGTCATACCCTGATAAAATAACGACTTTACATGTTGGATATGTTTCAGCGATTTTCTTCGTCCATTCAATTCCGTTATCGTTTTTCATTCTTATATCCATGACAATGACGTCAGGGTTGTGCTTGATGATTTCCTCCTCTAAACGGGCGGGATGACCAATCGTATTTACAACCTCTAAATCAGCTTCATTTTCTAACAATTGTTGAATCCCGAGCATCACTAATAAATGGTCATCCACTAGTAATACTTTGATTTTCATTTGTTCCATCCCCATCTATTGGCAGAGTTATCGAAACGCAAGTCCCAGCTCCCGGTTCAGATTGTATGTCAAGTGTGCCTTTTAACTGATTGACTCGTTTTTGAATCGTAATCAATCCTAAATGATTGTTTTGCGATAACTCTGATAAACGATTCGGCACCTTAAATCCAATACCATGATCTTTTACTTTTATATTTAGGAAATTGTTCGTTTCTACAACAGAAACGAAAACCTTCTTTGACGAAGAATGCTTGATAGCGTTGCAAACCAATTCTTTGATCATTCGAAACACTTGAATAGAGAGGGAAGCGGGAATGACTCTCAGATTCGTATTATAATCAATCTCAATGATCACATTATGGTTCGTTTGGCATTTTCTTTTTAGTGAATAGAGACTTTTCTCCAATCCCAAATCTTCTACTATAACCGGATATAACTCATGGCACATTTCCCTTATTTCAAAAATACTGTTGCGGAGCGACTCTTTAATGTCTTCGATAACTCCGTTATCCATTTTTTTATTTTTGCTTAGCAATTCAAGTTTATTAAAAAGCAGGATTAAATTTTGCAACACCTCATCATGGAGAAAAACAGATAGCTTCTTTTTTTCCTCTTCTTGTTCATTAATCAGCAGCAAATGAAATTGTTTATAATCTTGAGATTCTTTCATTGTTTCCTTTAACTGTTTTTCGATTTGCTGTAACGATTTAGAGCTGGCAAATAATTCTGTCGCGTTGATTCGAATTTTTTCTATGAGTTTTATTTCTTCTTTTTCAAAAACCGTTGCGTTCGTTTTTTCCCCGATGATGATCCATCCGATTGTTACATCCTCCATATTCATAGGATAGAAAAAAAAGTTCTTTCCATTGATATTCATTTTTTCAGGATGGCAACTTGGATGAACGTAAGTCAGTAGTTCCGCATCGTTAAAATGGAGAAAAACTCCTGTTTTATGCAAGACCATAGGGATGTTATCGTTTTTCCATATCAGGCATACTCCGCTAACATCGATCGTTTTGTGTATCAAATCAGCAATGAGCTTTGCGCAATATTCCAAATGCTTCCCGTTCAGTAATTGCTGAAGGATGAGCAATTTTTCTTTTTGTATTTCTTGATTCTTAAGATCCCATTTTTTCATTTTTAAAGGTTCCAACCCTTTGTGGATCAGGTCGTAAACAGCGAAGGTGCATACGAGCAGGGTGTTCATTAAGACAGCTGACTTTAAGTTGAATTTGTAAAACATAGCCAATAATAGGTTAAATGCAACTAAACTCAAAATCACTGCTAATAATTGAAAACTAATTTTTCGAAAGATTTCTCGAAAATCAACGACTTCTTGCTTCGTTAATAGATATGACAGTGTCATAGGAAAGACAATGATGCTGCTAAGACTATAATGAAAAGGAACGCCCGAAAAAGAAAGAAACGCATCTGGAATTAAGCTAAGAATGACAACAGGAGCAAACGATAGAATCAGGCCAGCGATTAAAAGATACATTTGATTTCTTATTCTATCGGAATTGGATTGAAGGTGTAAATAAAAGATGACAATACAAGATAGTAACGATAGAACCATGTTCGCGACAATGAATGGCCGAACGATCGTGCTGACGATGACATCGTGACGAATGCCTATTAAGAAATAAATGAGCGTTGCGAAGATGGCAATCAATAATGTGATCATACGCACCTGACGAAAAAATGCTGGTTTTGTAGATGAAGGAAAATGCTCAAAAAATTTCATAAGAATATACGGGGCAAAAGAAACGGCGATCACTTCCAATTCTTTTGCTGGTTTTATGTTCCAGCTAGAAGAAGTTGACAAAGCAATCGCCAGTCCGCTAATAAACATTAACGCTAAAAAATGTTGAACAACGATCGAGTTCGGTTTTTGCAGATAGCTATAGATGCCAATGAACAAAAATGTCATTCCAATGAACATCGTGAAATAATGCTGAAAAGAAAAGTGCTCATTGTACATTTTTAATAGAATATAACAAATAATGAAGACAGAAATGAGTAGCATGACAAAAGGAAAAATTTTTTTGTTCATGTTATCCCTAGCTTTCTAGATAACTTTTTAAACGATTCACTTGAACTTGTTTTTCAGGAAAATGGGCAGCAAGCTGGTCCACTGCTTTATTCATATAGACTTTGGAAAGAATGAAGCAGTAATCGATTGCTCTGGTTTTACGTATATAGTTCTTAATCTCCTGCATTAATAGAGAGTTGTGATCATTTGCTTTCAGTTGATGAAGTTTCTTTAGCAGCCACCCATTATCTTTTTCGATACTATATTCAACGGCTTTAGTGGCTTTTTTGTTTATTAAATCACTCTTATTCCATGAAATCTCTCTCTAGTAGTGTTTGAAAAACATACCATGGATTTTGATTCATTAGTATCCCCCTCCAACAAATATTTACAGTAAAATTTTACACCATATTACAACATATGTCATCATTTTCTGGAAAATAGGTATTTTCCGCAATCAAATTTGCGGAAAATACGGATGTTTTTTCAAGTTTATTTTGATATAGTGGGGGTGAAGCCGGCCGGTTATCATCTAAAATTACGAGGAGGAATGTTAAAAAATGAAAAAGAAATTCGCAGTACTTACCTTAGCAGCAGGGCTTCTCGCGGCAGGAGGCTTGGCTCAGGCTGGTACAACGTATGGCGGGTATGACGTAATTGTCCCAAAGTTAAACGGTAATGCGTTTACTCCTCAACAAACCAAATCTACTACCGGTGCATCAGCTGATTTGAAAGTATCTATACTTGGAAAAGCATTGGATGCAAGAGCGCATTCTTATAGCGGGGGAACTGGGCCTTGGGTTCGTATCGCAACCGTTGGGGGGCCATTCAAATTGCCTAATTCGATCAAATCAGGTAAGGATGCCCGAGTTGAGTTCAGCTCGGATCTTACTCAATTGGTAGACGTAAGGGTAAAGGGAGAGTGGAGAAGCGATTAATTCACAATGAGAATGGACCGAGCCATTCTCTTCAAAACTAAAACTAAGAGCAGGAAAGGATGTCAAAAATGTTAAGTCATCAGGTGAAAGTAGAATTGATGAGAGCCGTCACCTGGCGTCAATGTGTGATTTGGGCGGCATTGATATTGGTTCTTCCCACCATTCAATTTTTATTGATTAAAGAGAATTATGTTTATTATAGACAATTAGATCTTTTTCTACGATTAAATTCTAATTTTGTTCCGCTGCTTTTTCCTATCATAATGGTTCTTGTGTATGCGATTTACTTCGTTGGTGAACAAAAAAACCATTTTATTCCGTATGTGCGTATTCGTATCCCTTTGGCTACTTACTTATTTAGCAAATTAGTAGTCAATGCGATTCTATCTTTTTTGATAGCCTTTTTGATGGTATTCGTCCCTTTTATATTTTCCGTGAAAATCCCCACCACTTGGTGAGTGCGGTATACGCTCCTGATCCGTGCGGGTATACTGAAAATGGCCAAAAAAGGCAATAGGAAAGCAGAGGTGCCCGATTTTAGGCATCTCGTATAACCTGTCTGCCTTTTGGCTAGACTAAATAAGTTGTGGTTGGCGGAACGGCTCTTTGCGGGAGATCATGCAAAAGATGATCACCAACATCCGCCGAGCAATGGCGATGAGGGCTTTTTTCTTCCCGCACCGGGCCGCCAACGACCAAAACTTTCGGGACAAGGGATGCGTCTTGGATCGAGCTGCTGACCATGCCGCCTCGCATAACGCCGATCGGAGATGGGGATTGCCTTTTGTCGTGCGCGTGCTCTTTCGCTTTCCGGCGCTTTCATGGTTGCCGGGGGACAATCCAGTCCATGAAGCCGCCCGTTCCGGCGTTTCAAAGACGCTCATGTCGGTTCCCATCTCGGCTATGATGACGGCGGCGGTTTGTTTTTTCACTCCGGGCATGGTCATCAGCAATTCGACTTCCTCGCGATACGGCTCGAGCAGGCGGTCGATGTGCTGGTCGACTTCTTCGATTAACTGCTCCAATTCCTCAACGTGTTTCCACAAGAGGCGAAGGAGACGGAGCTCGTGTTCGGTCAAGGTGCCGAGCAGCGAATCGTACACCGCTTGCTTTTTCTTTTTGAGCCTTCCGCGCAGGCATTGATCCAACTCGTCCTTGTCCACGTATCCCTTCTCAAGCAGCCGGGCGAGGATGTCTTTTCCGGAAACGCCGAAGAGATCGGAGAGGACCGAGCCGAGTTTGACATTGGAAGACTCGAGCACTTTTTGAATCCGGTTTTTCTCCGAAGTCAGCTGTCCGACCCACTTTTTGCGGAGGCGGGTAAAATCCCGCAATTCGCGAATATCCGCTGGGGGGACGAAACTTTTTTCAACGAGTCCATGGCGGAGCAGCTTGGCGATCCACTCGGCGTCAGAGACATCGGTTTTTCTTCCCGGGACATTTTTGATCCGCTGCGGATTGGCCAGTGTCAAGTCGACATAGCCCTCGAGGAAGGCGAAGACCGGTTTCCAATACACGCCGGTGGATTCCATGGCGACATGGGTAACGCCATGTTCTTCGAGCCACTCAAGCAGGTCGCCAAGTCCTTTCGAGAACGTGGAGAAGGTTTGAATGTCCTTTTGAATGTGTCCATCTTCTTCCCATAGTGCGCAGGCGACGATGGTTTCGGCATGAACATCCAATCCTGCGCAGCGAGGATAGATGACATCCATGATGAAAATCCTCCTTTTCGATGATCGAGTGCGCAAACAGCGAATCCACGGGAGAAATGCGGCAGTTTTCCGTTCGTCGTCACCTTTCCTCCGCATCGGGAAAGGGCGGACAATGGGTGGTGCACCCAGTGGATTCGAACGCTTTTCTGTACAGGGTCCAAGCCACCATTAAGTATAACGTCCTATTGAGCTGTTTGCGCCTACTCTTCATTATGGGAAGAAAAGGGGGATTTTCATGCCCGGGTGGAGAGCAAAAATTGCTCATGGAACTTTTCTATGTATATTGAACCTGGTTTGGACATCGTTCATTTATATCCTGCAGATGGCAATCCTATTCCTTATACGACGTTTGAGCAATTGCTTTTTCTTGGAACATTGCCATATGGAATTATTTACTCGCTATGGGTAGGACTGAATGGAATGATGTATGCGACAATGGGATTATTGCTAGTTATGATCTTAGAGAAACCTTTTGTTGCGCTTTCCATTCCATTTATGTATTATTTGTTAGGCAATTTTATTACTCAAATTCTTGGATATGAGCAATTTTCACCCACTTATACTATTTTTCCTTTTAGTATCTCACAACAACCTTTGTGGACGGTATTCGTCCCATTTACAATATTATGTATTGTCATTATCATATTAGGATTTTATTTAAAGGAGAATCTACACAAACACTATGGCTAGGATATTAAGAAGTAAATGGAAAGATTTCATCGACGAACTATTTACATTCAAATGGATTATCTTTGGAATGATTATTTACATATATGGATCAAGAAGCAAAGAACAATTATATTATTTTTCAGTTCAAACAAAATTATCGTTGAACAAGTGGGACTTGTTGCATAGCTTTCTTAGTGATATTTATCTTATTTTGTATTTCATTTTACCTGTTTTACTATACCGTTCTATTTCGATTATCATATCTGATTTTGAGTACACGATTCTTATACGATTAGGTTCTTATCGAAGTTGGGTGTATCAAACATTAAATAAATTTGTTCAAAGCCTCAGTATAGCAACGATAGTTTGGGGAGCAGTGAGTGGGCTTTTATTAATTGGCGCTCCTTCTTTTGCAGGTTGGAGTCCGTTTAGTAAGCTTGATGGTTCTCTAAGTGAAACACAAATATTGCAAAAATTTATAGATACACCCTTTTTAGCATTGTTATTACATCTTTCGTTACTCATTCTAAGTTTGATTTGTATCCACTTTATTCTAGCCATCATTTATGTAAAATCACAAAGAAAAGGTATTGTCATATTCATTGCGGTTTTCATATGGGTATATAGTGGAGTGTCATTTAAACTTCTTCCTAGTCATGCTTATTTATTCAATTTGTGCAATTACCTCATTTTACATTCGGGGGCTGCACAGTTCGGTAATATATGGGGACCGTTCGCAATTGTAATAGGATTGGCGACGTTGATTGTATGGAGTGTAAATCGAATAGATTTAAATACGAAAATATTTAGTAAATTGCGATATAACTGGGGCTATATCATTTTTTTTGCACTGATTGTCATAGCATTATGGTCCGGTATGCGAGAAAAGTTAGGAAAAACCATTTGGGATCAATTTATTTTCATGTTTATAGGCGGTTCAAACCACACATTTAGTTTAAAGTCATTTTTGTCTTATTGGGTTATATATTTTGGTTTTATCTATTTAATACAATTGTATTTACAAAGGGAATTGTCGGAAATTGGTTATTATAAGCTTTTGCGTTATCGCTCTATAAGTAAGTGGTTTTGGGAATGGTATCGCAAAATAATGATATATATTGCATTCTATTTGTTAATATTGGCATTATTTTCTTTGTTGCTCTCTTCTTTGAAACGTTTTTCTTTTGATTTCTATATTTCTGTTGATAACTCTATTACGATATTCGAGGTATTTTATCATTTTTTTGTCAATGGTTATCTACAAGTTCTCTTCTATGTGTTATTTGTGTTTATTATTTCTTGGCTAAGCAAAGAAATTTTTTATAGTCTATTGGCTATTTGTATACTTTCGATCTTTATGTTTCCAGGTCTTAATAATTGGTTAATCATTCCATCTGGATTGAATAGTATTGGCTATATATTAAGCGATCACTCTATTTATCGTATAAGTGTGGTTCTATCTTTATGGAATATTTTAGGAATAATTTTTGTGTTGTATATTTTTCATAAAAAAGACATTGATTTATAAAAAGGGGAGTGAGGAAGTTGCCACATATACAACTGAATCAAGTCAGTAAATCTTTTAAAGGGGTAACGATTTTTGAAAATATGAATTTTGCAGTGGAAAAGGGGAAAATTTATGGAATTATTGGTCCTAACGGTTCTGGCAAGTCAGTATTATTCAAACTAATATGCGGATTTATATTTCCTGATCACGGTAGTGTGATCGTGGATGGGGAAGAGTTGGGTACCAATAAACGGTTTCCGAATAATTTTGGGATTATCATTGATCGGCCTGGATATATAGCGGGAAAGACAGGGTTTGATAATTTAAAAGCATTAGCCCTAATTAGAAACAAAATTAATGATGACAAAATAAAGAAAACGATGAAGATGGTTGGATTAAATCCAGAATCGACACAAAAGGTAAAACATTACTCGCTTGGAATGAAACAAAAGCTTGCCCTTGCTCAAGCCATTATGGAAGATCAACAAACACTTATTTTAGATGAACCATTTAATGCTTTGGATGCTGAAAGCGTTGAAAATATCCGCAATTTACTCCGAAAATTCAAGCAAGAAGGGAGAACTATTTTGCTTACCAGCCATAATCAAGAGGATATTGATATTCTTTGTGATGAAGTTTACAGAATCAACCATTTTAAACTTGAAAAAGTGAAGTAATTCCTACCATAGGGAAAAGGATAAATTTTCTGTTGAATGGGAAAGAGAGACTGACTTCCAATCTGGCGAAGCGGTAGTAAGAGATAACTATTATAGCCTCATTATTCGCAAACTAATACCAAAGTACCTGAGAACAAATTTGGTATTAGTTTGCTGCTTTTTTATGGCTCGATAAAATATTATCATTTATACGGTTTTAGAAGTGGTAACGTTAGGGGAATTTATGCCGTGGCCGCACATCTTTTTATTCCAGCCGCCCGTTTGGGATCCGTTTTTATTAAGGAAATTTGTGATTTTATTGATAACGGTTATTGCGCTTATGGTTTACAACAGTTATTTTCATTCAGAGAGCAGACAGGAAACCTCAGTAGTATATAGAGCTGCTGCTTGCGCTTTTTCAGGATCATTGAAGAACAAGGGATGGGAAAGGAAGTAAAAACTTTTCTTAAAAATTAGAAAATAATAGATCAAGCTCCCTCTGCTTGTTGCTTCTCAAGTGAAACGTCCTAAGCACTGAAAAACTTTTCTTTGTGATGCTCGATGTACGCTAAAATGCTGCCACCGATTGTTTAATCTCATGGATATCCTTAAACATCCGCATTTTCTGCAATCAAATTTGCGGAAAATACGGATGTTTTTTCTAATTCCTTTTGATACAATGGGGGGAGCTGAGCGGCTTGACAAGATAATGAATGAGGAAGGAATCTTTATGAACAAAAGAAAACCTGTTAAAAAGCTTATAGGTATCGTCTTTTTTATATTAGTTTTTGTATTTGCATGTACTGTATTTTTTTTGGATTTACATCTTACTCCTTTAAACGCTGCTAAGAAAAACAATTATATACATAAGAATGCTGTATTACTAAAAGAAATAAACGCTCGTGAAAACAAAATATATATTTTTCAGGATAACGAGCAATCCTATAAAACTGTCATATCTAAGCCTTTTGGACCATTCTGGAAAAGTGAGATAGCATTTAATTATCAATCAAATTTAAAAAATGATATTGAAACAGTTGGCTACGCCAAGATAAATGATCAAACCATTAATATGCTTATGTTGGCTTTTAAAACAAATACAAATGACATTAAATATGTTGAAGCTGGTCCGGACGGAGAAAGATTTTTGCGACCAATGCATCTAGGGAATATCGAGATTTTTTACTGGGAAGGGAAGTTGAATGAAAGAGATATCAACCCAATAGCTCTTTCTGCCGATAAAAAGCCAAAATATTACTATGGTTTTTCTAAAGATGAACAATATGATGATCTAAGGACAATACAATGGCATGAATATCATTAGTTTCTACGTGAAATATATGCTAAAAATAGGGTTTTTACTCATTAGCCCCGGACACACGATAAAGGTTATTTTTTATAATCGTAGTGACAATGGGGCGCGTGATAGATGAAATGGAGAAAGTGTTTGAAGGACTTTAAACTACCAAGCATTCTAAATTCATGTGGAAAGTATCTATAAAAGGAGGAAACTGGATTAAATCCTGAAATTTGTATAAAAAGAAAACGGCAAAAAACGATTTTGTTTTCCGGTGATCCAGGTTCAATGGACTGAGAGCGAAATTTTACACAATCGTTAGGACTTGATCAACATCAAACATAAGCCTTCATTTTACGACACTAATCAGGAGATTACGCTCTTTAACTTTTTAAGAAAAAATTCAGCTAAAGCAGACTCTAAATATAGTAAAAAGTGACGGTACTTTTTCGGCTAGTGCATATAAAAGAGGTGATATTTGTGAAGAATCAAGACAAGTATTGTCTCTAGTAGCAATTGGTGTCTTTTTTGTAGGTTTTCAACTATACCAATTAATGACACACTAAAGGAATTAGTAAGTGTAATAAATAGATAATAAAAAATAGGGAAAATGGGAAAGAGAGGCTGACTTCAAAAGGTGGATTTAGTAACCTTTTGAGTCAACCTCGTCTTTTTTACTTAACTTTTCCTTGCTTCCTCAATCAACGTCAGCAACTTTTGCAGTGCATCTCCCGCGTCGGACCGATCCATGTTTTGCCGGTAGCGGTCTTTGTTTTGGTAAAGATGATAAATAGCATTGCGCAGTGATTTGTTCGTTAAGTTTTCTTCCATCAGCACTTCCGCGTAGCCGGATTTTTCAAAAGAGCGGGCGTTTAAAATTTGGTCGCCGCGGCTTGCTTCTTTGGAAAGAGGAATGAGCAGCATCGGTTTGCGCAAGGCGAGAAACTCGAAAATGGAGTTTGCGCCAGCTCGTGATAAGACGATATCCGCCATTGCCATCAGATGAGGAAGCTCTTCATGAACGTACTCAAACTGTTTGTAGCCTTTTTTGTTCGTCCATTGAGGGTCGACATTTCCTTTTCCGCAAATGTGGACGATTTGAAAATCATCAAGAAGCGTTTGTAAATTGGCGCGCAGTGCATCGTTAATCCGCTTCGAGCCTAAACTTCCGCCCATGACGAGAAGAACGGGTTTCCCTTTTTCAAATTGGCAGTACTCCCGCCCTTTGTCGGCGTTTCCTCGTTTTAATTCTTCACGCACCACCGCGCCAATGTAAATCCCTTTTTCTTCTTTGACATGGCGGAGTGTTTCTGGAAACGTGACGCAAATTTTGGTCGCAAACGGCATCGCAATTTTATTGGCAAGTCCCGGGGTAATATCGGACTCGTGGATGATGGATGGGACGCCATTTAACCATGCGCCGATAATGACGGGGACGGAAACGAATCCACCTTTGGAAAATACGATGCTCGGCTTTTCTTTTTTAATGATGCGGTACGCTTGAAATGTACCTTTGAGGACTTTAAATGGATCTTTAAAGTTGTTCCAGTCGAAATAGCGGCGTAGTTTTCCTGTCGAAATCGGAAAATAAGGCACGCCTTCCACCTTCGAAATTAGTTCGCGCTCAATACCTTGGTGGGAACCGATATATGCGATATCCCAGCCTTGTTCTTTTAGCTTGGGAATGAGCGCTAAATTGACCATCACGTGCCCGGCTGTTCCGCCGCCGGTAAGAATAATTTTTTTATTCAATGTAATCACCTATCTTTTTGAGCATATTGAAATTTTACATTCCTTTTAAAAACGATTATTACTATCTTTAATATCGTATTGTATTATAGCAAATTGACGCTTGAGGTGCGAAAACATGAAAATTTCGTTAGATGGAGAAGAATCAAGGCAATGTTTGTATCTTTTTCTTTTTTATTTTTATGAAAGTGCTTGCGGTATATAACATATGACTGATTTTATTCATTTAATAAAAAATGTAAAATTGGAAATGGTTACGTGAAAATGATTAATAAAGATAAATAGGATTATAATTTTCTATTTTCAAAGAAAAAGAGTACTGGTAAAGTACAAATAAAGAGGTGAAAACGATGCTATGGATCGTTTTGTTCGCTGGAGTAATGATATTATACGGCATCGTTCCAACAGTTCTTATTCGAAAAACAAATTTTCGCATTTACCGCAAAGGGACACAACCAGGAATGATCGCGTTAACGTTCGATGACGGTCCCGACCCATATTATACACCGAGACTGTTAGATTTGTTGAAAAAACATCAAGTGAAGGCAACCTTTTTCGTTGTTGGGAAAAAGGCGAAGCAATACCCTTATATTGTGAAACGAATGCATGATGAAGGCCATGAAATTGGGATGCATAACTATCGACATATAAGCAATTGGTTTATTTTCCCTCCTTTTTTAGAAAAAGGATTGCAAAAATCCGCGGATATTATTGAACAAATTGTTGGAACGCGGCCGATGTATTATCGTCCGCCGTGGGGGCATTTTAATTTGTTCACCCCGTTTTTGCAGAAAAAATATTCGACGGTGATGTGGACGGACATTCTTGGCGATTGGAATGCCAAAATTGGTACAATGGAATTGTTTAATCGGCTGAAAAATAGCATGAAAGATGGAGCGGTGATTGTTCTTCATGACAGCGGGAAAACGTTTGGCGCTGATGAATTGGCTCCAGAACAAATGCTTTCGGCGTTGGAATTGTTATTGAAGGAAGAAGAAGCGAAAAATATGCGCTGGGTGACGATTACAGATTTGCTGAACGAGCAAACTAATAAACAAATTTCATCGATATAATTGGGGGATCTATGGATACGAGCATTCTTTTTTCGTACGTGCAATCATATGGATATGTGATTATTTTTCTGTTTCTGTTTTTTGGCATTGTCGGCATTCCCGCTCCGGAAGAGAGTTTGCTGTTTTTTCTAGGGATTGTTATTGCCAGGAAGCAGCTGTTATGGGAATATTGTTTTATCGTAAGCTGGGGCGGTGTTGTTATAGGAATGATCGTCGCCTACGGCATCGGCCGTTTTTTAGGAGCGCCATTTATTAAAAGGTACGGAAAGTATGTAGGAATAAAAGAGGAAAAATGGGAGCGAACACGAAAGTTGTTTCATCGATATGGAAAATGGGTCATTTTGTTTGGCTATTACGTCCCCGGCGTTCGGCAAATTTCGCCATATATGGCTGGTGTGATCCGCTTTCCTTTCCGTTTGTTTTTATTGCTTGCATCCGTTGGCGCAGCGATATGGGTGATTCCCATCATCGTTGTTGGAATGCTGCTTGGTCAACATGTGCAAATTCCACTGATTTATTTTCCGATGATCGGGATTGTTTTATTTTTGTTGTTTCTGCTTGGAGTGTGGGTTGGACAGCAATTTCGCAAAAAATCTTTTGAAAATTAAAGGGAGCTAACGATGATGAAAATTCTT
Source organism: Parageobacillus toebii NBRC 107807 (assembly GCF_003688615.2). Taxonomy (GTDB): domain Bacteria; phylum Bacillota; class Bacilli; order Bacillales; family Anoxybacillaceae; genus Parageobacillus_B; species Parageobacillus_B toebii. The sequence continues at coordinate 1,117,666 of NZ_CP049703.1, forward strand.
GTATTACCATTGTTCCAAATGAGCACAGGCCATCATAAAGTAGCCGATACGTTGATTGATTTTCTGCAAAGGCAATTTCAAGATATATACTGTAAAAAAATCGACTTTTTAAGCTATTGTAATGAACTGATGGAAAAAATGGTTTCTGAAATGTATTTACGATGGATTCGCTCTCATCCAGCTTCCTATCATCGTGTTTATAAGGCGTTTATGTACTATGATGTTCATCGGTTAGAATTCGTTTCTTTTGAGCCATGGCTGCCTTATTTTGAAAATAAAATGAAAAAAATGTTGGAGAAGGAGAAACCGACACTCATTATTTGCACTCATTCGTTCCCATCGCGCATTTTGCAACGGCTAAAGCGGAAGAAGCTGATTCAAATACCAGTAATCAACGTATATACCGATTTTTTTATCAATAGCGTATGGGGGAAACGGGACATCGACTATCATTTTGTTCCACATGCGGACGCAAAAAAGGAGTTAATGACGAAATATCATATTGATGAAAAACGAATTATTGTGACAGGTATTCCCGTCCATGAAGTGTTTATGACGAAACATTCCGAGCTGAGGGGGAAAAGACGCCCGTTTCATTTGCTGTTGGCGGGAGGAAACCAAGGACTAGGCAATATTGTCGATTTTTTTAAGAAAGTAGAAGATTCCCGTTTATTTCGCTATTCGGTACTATGTGGAACGAACAAAAAGTTATATGATGAAATCGCAAGCTGGAAGCATCCACATATTCGCCCTTTCTCATACATATCTAGCCCACAAGAGATGAATCGTTTGTATAACGAAGTAGATGCGGTAATTACAAAACCAGGCGGCGTTACGGTAAGTGAAGTGCTGCATAAACAATTGCCTGTTTTTACGGTTGGTTACTTGCCTGGTCAAGAACAAATTAATTTGCAATATCTTGAAAAACATGGATTGATTTATAATTTGACAGGGTTTCGTTATTACGAACGAAAAATCATTCATGTACTCACAGATGAAATAGAAAAAAATCATTTTTATCGACGGGTGCATGAATATTTTTCACAGATTGAAAAAACGGCGCAAGACGCATTAAAAGAGATTGTGGCAATGTATCAAGGACAATACCGCGCTCTCTGGAAATAGCGATTTCACCATCTAACGAATGGGTTAGATGGTGTTTTTACTGTTTTCAAAGTGACGAAACAACCTATATTACTCATATAAAATACCATACGATTGTGCTGGAAACGTGTTAAAATAGAAACTATGGTAAACAAAGAGGAGGAGCCTAAATGAAAACGAGAGTTGGAATTTTATACGGAGGCAAATCGCCTGAGCATAACGTATCTTTATCAACGGCGATGGCGGTGATGAATGCCATTGATAAAAATAAATTTGACGTCATCCCGATTTATATTACAACTGAAGGACAGTGGATCAAGGGAGAACGGTTGACTGGAAAAGTAAATGATATAAAGCAATTGCAGTTTCAATCTGACGCAAAAGCCATTATACCGGTAGCGTTAAATCAAACACCGGCGGTTGCGGACGGGAAAAAGCAAGAGGAAGCGGTAGTGGATGTCATTTTTCCATTATTGCATGGACCGAACGGAGAAGATGGCACGGTGCAAGGGTTGCTTGAGCTCCTTAATATTCCATACGTTGGAAACGGTGTGCTTGCCTCCGCAGTCGGGATGGATAAAGTGGTGATGAAAAACTTATTTGCGCAAGCAGGATTACGTCAGGCAAAATACGTATCGTTTACGAAGCGGGAATGGAGTAGAAACGAAGAAGCGGCTTATGACAAGGTGGAACAAGAGCTTGGATACCCTTGTTTCGTCAAGCCGGCGAATGCGGGATCAAGCGTCGGGATTACGAAATGCAAGCAGCGCGATGATTTAAAAGCGGCTTTTGCTGAGGCGTTTAAGTATGATCGAAAAATTATTGTTGAGGAAGCGATTGTTGGGCGTGAAATCGAAATCGGCGTCATCGGCAACGATGATCCAATTTGTTCGGTTGTTGGAGAAATTGTCCCGAAAAAAGAATTTTACGATTATCAAGCGAAATATGAAGACGGTAATACGGAATTAATTATTCCGGCAGACGTTACAAAAGAACAGTATGAAACGATTAAACAAATGGCGATTACCGCGTTTAAGGCGCTTGACCTTTCTGGACTCGTACGAGCCGACTTTTTCTTAACGGAAGATGGCGAAGCGTATATTAATGAAATTAATACAATGCCTGGGTTTACACCGTATAGTATGTTTCCTTTGTTATGGAAACATAGCGGCATTTCCTATTCAGAACTGATTGAACGTCTTGTACAATTAGCGATCGAACGTCATGAAGAAAAGCAAACAATCACGTATACGTTTGAGAAATAAAAATGAAGGTGAAAAAAGATGATCACTCGTACATTGCGCGATATACAGTCGATGGTGGACGGACGCGGTTTAGCGGCCGGCTTTTTCGACATAATGGTTCATGGGGTTTCAACAGATACGCGAACGATTCAACAAGGCAATTTGTACGTTCCATTAAAAGGAGCTAAGTTTAACGGCCATGCGTTTGTCCAAGATGCGCTCGATAAGGGCGCGAGCGCTGTGCTTTGGGCGGAAACGGAAGGAACCCCGCCGAGAGACGTACCGGTGATTATCGTGGACGACACGTTGCGCGCGCTCCAGCGCCTCGCGCATCGGTATCGCAAGCAGCTTTCGGTAAAAGTCATCGGCATTACGGGAAGCAATGGCAAAACGACGACAAAGGATATGGTGGCATCATTATTAGCAACCACCTATAAAGTACAAAAGACGGAAGGAAATTTGAACAATCATATTGGCGTACCATTGACATTGCTCCGCTTGGAAGAAGACACAGAGATGGCTGTCGTCGAAATGGGAATGAGCAATTTTGGCGAAATCGAATTATTATCTAACATCGCCGAGCCGGATGCGGCAGTTATTACAAATATTGGCGAATCGCATTTGCAAGAACTAGGTTCACGCGAAGGGATTGCTCAAGCAAAATTAGAAATTTTATCGGGTTTAAAAAAGAACGGCCTTTTTGTTTATCATGGAGATGAGCCGTTGCTGGTGAACCGGGTTCCAGACTTGCCGCTGCCTGAGCACGTCTTGAGATTTGGGCAAGGAAGCGAAAACGATTATTATCCGAAAGCGGTCCATGTACAGGCCAATGGCACTACGTTTACCATTCATCAGGCGCCAAATCGCTCCTTTTTCCTTCCGATTTTAGGGAAGCATCATGTATATAACGCGTTGGCTGCTATCGCTGTAGCTCGCTTTTTTCACGTAAGCTGGGAGAAGATTCAAGAAGCATTTTCACAATTGCAAGTGACGCGTATGCGCATGGAATTAATCGAAACAAAGAAAGGCTGGACGATTATTAATGACGCGTATAACGCTAACCCAACATCGATGAAAGCGGCGTTGCAGTTACTTCACGAATTGACGGGATATGAGAAAAAGATTGCTGTATTAGGAGACATGCTGGAGCTTGGCGATCAAGAAGCGGAGTTTCATCGGGAAATCGGCGCGATGCTGCGGCCGGAAATGGTCGATTATGTATTTACGTATGGAGCGTTAGCACGCCATATTGCGCTCGCGGCACAGCCGTTTTTTCCAGATGGACGCGTGAAAGCATATGAAGATAAGCAGTCTTTGGCAAAAGACTTGCTTGCGGTTGTTTCCTCTGGCGATGTGATTTTGCTGAAGGCTTCACGTGGAATGAAGCTAGAAGAGTTGCTTCCTGATTTGCAATAACCACATCATTGTGTAAAATGAAAACAACCGTGAAAAAATAAAAGCGGCGTTTCTAACTGCCGCTTTTGATTTTTTGGAAAATGGTGATGATGATGATTGGGTGTCTATGTATACACGGATTTACGGGAAGCCCTGATGAAGTAGCTCCGCTGGCGGAATATTTACAAAAACGAACGGACTGGGTGATCAAAACGCCGACACTTCCCGGACATGGAAAGCGGCTGCAACTAAAAGGAATTACTTATGATCAATGGTTTCAAGCGGCAGAAAGGGAATTGCAAGCATTAATGGAAATATGCGAAACGGTTTATGTCATCGGCTTTTCGATGGGTGGAGTAATCGCGGTATATTTGGCGGAAAAATATAAGATTGACAAGCTTGTGCTATTAAGCGCCGCTTTTTATTATGTCAATCCGCGTCAATTAATAAAAGATATCCATGAAATCGTTCGTGATGGATGGAGGAGGCGTTTTCGCGAAAATCCGCTTTTTATCCGTTACAAAAATAAAATTTTAGCAACGCCGCTTACAGCCATATTAGAGTTCCGAAAATTAGTCAATGAAGTCCGGCCGCGTTTGCCTAATGTACATATTCCGGCGCTGATTGTTCAAGGTGAAAAAGACGCTATCGTTCCAATGAAAAGCGCCCATTATTTATATAATAAGATCGGTTCATCGCAAAAAAAGCTGTTATTGTTACGAGAATCATACCATCACGTCTGCCACGGCCCTGACCGATATCTATTGTTTTGCGAAGTAGAAAAATTTTTACGGGAAAATAAGTTAGAAAATGGTATTTATTGAAAACAGAACGTGAAAATGGTATGATAACTCTTAAATATTTTTATTCGATTCATTTCGGATAGTAAGGAAATTTAAAGGAGTTTGAATAACATTGACAACGTTTCATGAATTAGGATTAAGCAACGAATTAATGAAGGCGATTCGCCGGATGGGATTTGAGGAAACGACCCCGATTCAAGCGGAAACGATTCCGTTAAGTCTACAAAATAAAGACGTCATTGGGCAGGCGCAAACTGGCACCGGTAAAACGGCTGCTTTTGGTATTCCGCTCATTGAAAAAGTAGATGTAAAAAATGAAGCCATTCAAGGTCTTGTTGTGGCACCGACGCGGGAGCTGGCGATTCAAGTATCGGAAGAACTTTATAAAATTGGAGCAGTCAAGCGCGTTCGAGTATTGCCGATTTACGGAGGGCAAGATATTGAGCGGCAAATTCGCGCATTAAAAAAACGCCCGCACATCATTGTAGGAACGCCTGGCCGAATTATTGATCATATCAACCGTAAGACGCTTCGGTTAGACAACGTGCACACCGTTGTGCTTGATGAAGCGGATGAGATGCTTAATATGGGGTTTATCGACGATATCGAAGCGATTTTAAGCAATGTTCCTGAAAAACGGCAGACATTATTATTTTCCGCAACGATGCCGGAGCCAATCCGACGCATCGCCGAACGGTTTATGAATGAGCCGCACATTGTGAAAGTAAAAGCGAGGGAAATGACGGTTCCAAATATTCAACAATATTATTTAGAAGTGCAAGAAAAGAAGAAATTCGATATTTTAACGCGTTTATTGGATATTCAAGCGCCGGAGTTAGCCATTGTTTTCGGACGTACAAAACGGCGCGTGGATGAATTAGCAGAAGCGCTCAACTTGCGTGGGTACGCTGCCGAAGGAATTCATGGCGATTTGAGCCAAGCGAAACGGTTATCCGTTCTTCGTAAATTTAAAGAAGGTTCGATTGAAATTTTAGTCGCTACGGATGTAGCGGCACGTGGACTGGATATTTCCGGCGTGACGCACGTTTACAATTTTGATATCCCGCAAGATCCGGAAAGCTACGTTCACCGTATCGGCCGCACCGGGCGCGCTGGAAAAACAGGTGTAGCGATGACGTTTGTTACGCCGCGGGAAATTGGACAGCTTCATAATATTGAGCGCACGACAAAACGGAAGATGGAACGGATGAAGCCGCCGACGCTTGATGAGGCGCTAGAAGGCCAACAGCGTATCGCTGTGGAAAAGCTGGTTGCGACTGTCGAATCGGAAAATCTTTCTTTTTATAAACGAGCTGCCGAAGAGTTATTGGAAGAACATGATTCCGTGTCGCTTGTCGCCGCGTGCATTAAAATGTTGACAAAAGAGCCTGATACAACGCCAGTGCAATTAACGGAAGAGCCGCCGCTTCCGGTAAAACGGGAGAAAAAGCGCGGGAACCGTCCAGGCAGTCAACCAAGGGAGCGTACAAAAAAACGGCGCGTTGCCCGTTAAAAACGGCGCATAAGCGCCGTTTTTTATTTGAGCGATCCAATATTTCTCATTCGGTAATTAAGATTCCGCTTTCATGAATGAAGAAAGCGGAATCTTAGCGATGAAGAAGAAAAGGCTGATGTGGATGCAGATGGGAAGAAATGAAAGGAGCAATGATCCCACCGCCTAAAAAACCAAACAGGTGAGCGACCATATTTACATTAGGGGCAGTAAATGAGATAAATAGGCTAATACATATGACGGCAAAAAGAAGTCGCGCGTGTTGTGTTTCGATTATATCACGGCGAAATACGATCAAGTATCCATACATGCCGAACAGACCGAAAATGGCTCCAGAAGCTCCAGCGTGACTATACATCGCTGGCAGAACAAAAAATGTTGCAATGTTGGCGCATATTCCACTGCCAATATAAAGAAGCAGAAACTTGCTTTTCCCTAACATTTTTTCTAAAGCAGGTCCGAATAAAATAAGAGAAATGGAGTTAATTATCATATGTTCAAACCGTACATGTAAAACAAGCGGGCTTACTAACCGCCAATACTCCCCGTTCTGTACAGCGGCATTAAAACCAATCATTTTTTCCCATAATGGCTCGGCTATAGGAATGCGTAAAAAAAACGTGAACCAAATCACTACGTGAAGGGCGACAAGGATGGAAACGGCAGGGTAAAACCGAAAAAATGTATGGGCATTTTCCATGCGCGCAAACATAAACTTCGCTCCTTTATTCGTTTATTAAAATGTATGTACATAGAGAGGGTAGAAGAACGATGATTATCGGGATTGGCATCGATATTGTAGAATTAAAACGGATTGAACAACTAATGATGAAAAATGAAAAATTTATTGATCGAATTTTAACGGAGGAAGAAAAAGGGATTTTTTTTCAATTATCACCGAAACGAAAAGTAGAATTTTTGGCAGGGCGGTTTGCGGCAAAAGAGGCATATGCAAAAGCGATTGGAACAGGAATCGGAAAGAATGTATCATTTCATGATATCCAAATTATGAATGACGATAACGGAAAACCGATCGTTGTTTCAAATGGGAAGGATTGCCGCATTCACGTTTCGATCTCTCATAGCCGCGATTATGCGATTGCTCAAGTCATTATTGAGCGCTTGTCATAGCTAGTCTGCATATTCCCCTAAGTTGTCTCATATATTGTAATGCACAGATGGAAATCGATATGAGACAAAGGGGTTGAAACGATGAGGAGAAAAGTATTTAGTGTATTTATGGGCATCATACTGCTTGTCGCTTTAACTGGCTGCTGGGCAAAATCACAAGAAGACGTGATGAAAGCGCTGGATGAAAAGATGGATGAGATGACAAGTTACCAAGCAGAGGCAAAAATGACCTTTCAAACAGGATCTAAGCCGCAAGTATACCATGTTGAAATTTGGTATAAGCAGCCTTCGTACTACCGTGTCAGCTTAAAAAATGCCGACAAAGGTCAAAGCCAGATGATTTTACGCAACGATGAAGGGGTTTTTGTTTTTACTCCGGCGCTAAACAAAAGCTTTCGTTTCCAAAGTGATTGGCCGAAAAACAGCAGTCAAGCGTATTTGTATGAGTCACTGGTCAAAGACATTTTAAGCGATTCGAAAGCGGGTTTTAAAGCGACGAAAAATCATTACGTATTTGAAACGAAAACAAACTATCCGAACAGCAACATGATTCCAAAGCAAGAAATTACGTTAAACAAAAAAGATTTATCGCCGGTATCCGTCAAAGTGATGGATACAGACCGGAACGCTTTGTTAACCGTACAATTTTCAAAAGTGGAGTTTAATAAAAAATTTGATGATGATGCGTTTGATACCTCTAAAAACATGACAGGAGCACGCTTAGAAGTACCAACGATGGCAAAAGCGGAAGACAAAGCGATTGAAGTAATGTATCCGGTCAATTTACCGGAAGGGGTAAAACAAATAGATGAAAAAGAAGTTGCTGCCGAAGATGGGAAACGGATTATTATGACATTTGGAGGCGAAAAATCATTCACGTTAGTCCAAGAGAAAGCGAGAGTATTGCCGGCAACAAGCACTCCGACACTTGTCAATGGCGAACCGATTGATTTAGGCTTTGCGATCGGCGCGTTGACAGATCAGACTCTTACATGGTCGTATAAAGGAGTCGAATTTACGCTCGCTTCGAAGGACTTAACGCCAGAAGAAATGGTAATGGTTGCTCGTTCTGTACAAGGAAAAGCAATGAAATAACCGTTATTGACACGGGCCAGCAGTTGCTGTGCCTTTTTTTGTTTGCTAAAAAATCTGGGGAACTTAAATATTGACGATAAGTACATATTCCTTCATTGCTTTGCAAGTGGTAAACTAAAAAAAGATGGAATGCTTTATTTTATCGAGATAGGAAGATAAAGTTGGAGTAAATATCTTTCAATGTATTTGCATTCATTTTGATAGACAAGGAAGTGCAGCGAGATATGAGCAATTTGTTTTACCGCGATACTTGGGCAGAAATTGATTTAGATGCCATTTACTACAACGTTTCACAATTAAAAAACTTTTTGCAAAACGACATCCGCATTATGGCGGTAGTGAAGGCAAACGCATACGGCCACGGTGATGTACAAGTGGCAAAAACAGCGCTTGAAGCAGGTGCTTCTTATTTAGCAGTGGCGTTTTTAGACGAAGCGATTGCGCTAAGGAAAAAAGGAGTTACTGCACCTATTCTTGTGCTAGGGGCTTGCCGGCCTAGCGATATTAATATTGCCGCAAAGCATCGGATTACGCTCACTGTGTTTCAGCCGGAATGGATAGAACAAGCGGCAAACGTATACAGCGAAACGAGTCCCGTTTTATTTCATTTAAAAATGGATACAGGAATGGGACGGTTAGGTGTCAGGGAGGAAACGGAAACAAAGCGCGTCATTGAACAAATTGACCGACATCCGTATTTTTCATTGGAAGGAGCATATACTCATTTTGCTACAGCTGATGAAATAAACACGGACTATTTTTCTTTCCAATACGATAATTTTTTGCGAATGCTTGAATGGCTTCCATATAAACCACCGATTATCCACTGCGGAAACAGTGCGACAGCTTTACGGTTTCCGGATAAAGCCTTTAATATGGTGCGCTTTGGCATTTCAATGTATGGTCTATCTCCTTCACCGGAAATCAAACAATATTTGCCGTATGAGCTAAAAGAAGCTTTTTCATTGCATAGCCGTCTCGTTCATGTGAAAAAGTTAAAGCCTGGAGAAAAGGTGAGTTATGGAGCGACATATACGGCGGAAACGGAGCAGTGGGTTGGAACGGTCCCGATTGGATATGCAGATGGTTGGTTGCGTAAACTGCAAAATTTCCATGTACTTGTGAACGGAGAAAAAGCGCCGATTATCGGAAGAATTTGCATGGATCAATTAATGGTCCGTCTGCCGAAGCAAATGCCTGTTGGAACGAAAGTGACGCTGATTGGGCGGCAAGGCGACGAATATATTTCTGTTGATGACGTGGCTCAATATCTTGGAACGATTAACTATGAGGTTCCTTGTACAATAAGTTATCGCGTTCCCCGTATTTTTTTCAGAAATAAGAGTATAATGGAAGTGAGAAATTTTGTTTTGGATGGCAATGATTAAGTATAAACTGAAAGACTTTTCAGAAGATAATAGGTAGAAAAAGCAGAAATGACTTTGCAGCGTTTTTATTTAGTGGTATTATGAAATGGAAGTAATGAATCGGCTGCAGTTCGTGGAGGTGTATGTTCGTGTCGGAATCTAGCGCAACAACAGAAATCGTCGTTCGTTTGCCTCAAGCATTGGTAACCGAATTAGATGTGCTTGTAAAACAGGAAAACGGCAACCGCAATGACCTTATTTATCAAGCGACTAAAATGTATATTCGCGAGCGAAAAAAAACGTCAAATCCGTGAAGCAATGAGACGCGGTTATATGGAAATGGCCAAAATCAATTTATCCATTGCTTCAGAAGCGTTTCTTGCAGAATACGAGGCCGACCACACCGTTGAACGTTTAGTTAGCGGGGGGTAATGCTTTGATTGTTAAGCGTGGCGACGTTTATTTTGCGGACCTTTCCCCGGTAGTGGGCTCAGAGCAAGGAGGCGTTCGTCCGGTATTGGTCATTCAAAATGACATTGGAAATCGATTTAGTCCGACGGTGATTGTGGCGGCAATTACAGCACAAATTCAAAAAGCGAAGCTGCCAACGCATGTCGAAATTGATGCAAAACGTTACGGGTTTGAGCGGGATTCTGTCATTCTGCTAGAGCAAATTCGGACAATTGATAAACAGCGGCTAACAGACAAAATTACTCACTTGGACGATGAAATGATGGATAAGGTGGACGAAGCGCTGCAAATTAGTTTAGGACTTATAGATTTTTAAACAGTAGCGCTCGAAATTTAAATTTCTCTTCTCCGAAACAAAACTTGTTTCGTGAAACCCCCGCTCCGTTTTTGCAGCAAGAGTATAGACGGAAACGGCCTTCAGGATATATAAGTCTCATTCACCATGAGAGAATGCACTGAGCCACCTATCGCCTCCGTTTCATAAAAAGTGGTGAGTAGTTTGCTATGCGCAAAAAAGGGCAGGTCGCAAACAATCGATCTGTCCAACTATTTTATTCATATACGACTCGTTAGGAATAGCTGCATCATTGTAGCTATTTTTATTTTTAGTCATGGAGGGGTAAGGATTTGTTAAATAGAGAAGCGTTGATGGACCTGATAGCGAATGAATTACATTTGTCCACAAAGCAAGTTAGCAATGTGATTTCTCTTTCTGAGGAAGGAAATACGGTGCCGTTTATTGCCCGCTATCGGAAAGAGATGACAGGCGCCTTAGATGAAGTGCAAATTCGTGATATTTTGGAGAAATGGAATTACCTACAAAACTTAGAACAGCGGAAAGAAGAAGTCCTTCGCCTTATTGATGAACAAGGAAAACTAACGGATGATCTAAAAAACGCGATCATCAATGCTACGAAACTGCAGCAAGTGGAAGATTTGTATCGTCCTTATAGACAAAAACGACGTACAAAAGCCACCATTGCCAAGGAAAAAGGGTTAGAGCCTCTTGCGGAATGGTTATGGACGTGTCCAATGAGGCCGCGGCCGGAAGAAAAAGCGCAAGAGTTTATTCAACCAGAAAAAGAAGTACGTACCGTCGAAGAGGCGCTTCAAGGTGCGAAAGACATCATCGCTGAAAAGGCATCGGATGATGCACAATTTCGCCAATGGATTCGCCAGCACACATGGAAAAAAGGCGTGATCATATCGACTGTCAAAGAGTCGGAAAATGATGAGAAAAAAGTATATGAAATGTATTACGAATATGAAGAGCCAGTACATAGGATTGTTCCGCATCGTGTATTAGCGCTCAATCGCGGCGAAAAAGAAGGAGTGTTGCGTGTTTCCATTCAGGCGCCGGTAGAAGATATTATGACATACTTACAAAAGCACATTATTACAAATCCGCAATCTCCCGCCGCTTCCCTCCTTTCTGAAGCGATTGAGGACGGCTACAAAAGGCTTATTGAACCGTCAATCGAGCGGGATATTCGCAATGAATTAACCGAAAAAGCGGAAGAGCGGGCGATTCATATTTTTGCGGAGAACTTACGCAAGCTATTGCTTCAGCCGCCGTTAAAAGGGAAGATTGTTCTTGGTATAGACCCTGCCTATCGAACGGGATGCAAGCTGGCGGTGGTCGACGAAACAGGCAAATTGCTGAAAATCGATGTCATTTACCCTCATCCCCCGCAGCAACAGATAGAAGAAGCGAGAGAAAAGTTAATCCGCATTATCGAAGAATATCATGTCGAAATGATTGCCATTGGGAACGGAACTGCATCAAGGGAAACGGAGCAATTTGTGGCGGACACCTTAAAACAAGTAGATAAAGAAATTTTTTACCTTATTGTCAATGAAGCGGGAGCGAGCGTCTATTCCGCCTCTGACCTTGCCCGTCAAGAGTTTCCAGATTTACAGGTAGAAGAACGGAGCGCAGTTTCGATCGCAAGGCGTGTACAAGATCCGCTTGCCGAACTGGTGAAAATTGATCCAAAATCAGTAGGAGTTGGCCAATATCAGCATGACGTTTCACAAAAAAAATTAGCGCAATCATTGCAGTTTGTCGTGGAAACCGTTGTTAACCAAGTTGGCGTCAACGTCAACACTGCCTCCGTCTCTTTATTGCAATACGTATCAGGGCTTACGAAAACAGTATCGGAAAATATCGTAAAACGCCGTGAGGAACAAGGAAAATTTAAAAACCGCGAGGAATTAAAATCGATACCGCGGCTTGGTGCTAAAACATATGAACAGTGTATCGGATTTTTACGCATTATTGATGGAGACGAACCGCTCGACCGTACGCCGATTCATCCTGAGCGGTATGAAGAAGTGAAAAGGCTGTTGCACCAAATTGGTTTTACAACTGAACATATCGGAAGTGAAGAGCTTCGTCAGGCATTGCAATCTCTTTCCATTCCTGACACGGCTGCTGAACTTGGCATCGGAGAATTGACATTACAAGACATTATCGACGCTTTAATTCGTCCAGAACGTGATCCTCGCGATGAGCTGCCAAAGCCGTTATTACGAAAAGACATTTTAAAAATGGAAGATTTAAAAAGGGGAATGGAGTTAGAAGGGACGGTGCGGAACGTCGTCGATTTCGGAGCGTTTGTGGATATTGGGGTTAAGCAGGATGGGCTTGTTCACATTTCAAAATTAAGCAAGCAATATGTACGTCATCCGCTTGACGTTGTATCAGTAGGCGATGTGGTAAAAGTTTGGGTTGACAATGTAGATCTCGATAAAGGAAGAATTTCTTTATCTATGATTCCACCGGAAGAATCAGAAAAAACACTGCTTTCATGAGCAGTGTTTTTTCTGATAAAAAAACCAGCATTGATTTAGCAATTTGATTTGGTAACGATTTTTTTCATAATAGGCTCGTCTCATTTGATTTTTTAACCATGTTGGCATAACAGTCGACCTCCTGTAACAGAAAGGTTAGTATATAATGTATGTATGGTTGGTCTGTCCTGTGTCAAAAAAGTAAGGAGTAACGAAAATGAAACAAAGTGATTTGCAACGGCTTGTCGAAAGAGTGTCTTTACAATTTTTCAAAAAACCGTTCAAACATACAGCGACATTCAATCCAAGGCTTCGAACAACGGGAGGACGTTACATATTACAAACTCATAACATTGAACTAAATAAAAAATATTACGAAGTGTTCGGAGAAGAAGAGCTTATTGCCATTATTAAGCATGAATTATGCCATTATCATCTTCATTTAGAAGGAAAAGGATATCGCCATCGTGACCAAGACTTTCGTGATTTATTACGACAAGTTCAGGCTCCCCGCTATTGTCGGCCACTCCCCCAGCAAGCACAACAAAGAACAAAAAAAGTTTACGTGTATGTTTGTTCTAAGTGCAGTTTAAAATATAGACGGAAAAAGCGGGTCAATACAGACAAGTATGTTTGTGGACAATGTGGCGGAAAACTAATGTTGGATAACGGCGGAGAAATATGAAAGCACGTTTGCCGTAGTTTCATTTTTGTGCATTTATAGGCAAGCCTAAAAAAACAAACAATATTTTTTGTTAAAAAAGTGTTGACAGCTATTGTTTGTATATGCTAAATTATAAAAGCCGTCGCCAAAAGGCGATGGATGATAAATGAATACAAAAGCTATTGACAACCATCACTCAGCTCAATATAATAAAGAATGTCGATTGAACGAGCCTTTAAGAATGAAAAATTGTAATAGATATGGCTCGATATGTTTCTGTAGTAAGAAAGCATGATTTTGTTTATTCCGCAATAGCTCAGCGACGAGCGATACTTCTATGAATTTGCTCCGAGTTGCCTCGACGCATCCAACAACTTTGAGTTCGCTAGCAGAGGAAGAGGCAACGAACTGGAAAGTTATGATGTTTTGCAACAAGATAACTACATTTCCCTTTATTCCGCAATAGCTCAGCGGTAGAGCAACCGGCTGTTAACCGGTAGGTCGTAGGTTCGAATCCTACTTGCGGAGCCATTGGAGAAGTACCCAAGTGGCTGAAGGGGACGGTTTGCTAAACCGTTAGGTCGTGTCTTTACGGCGCGCGGGTTCAAATCCCGCCTTCTCCGCCACTTTTGATATATTTTGTCGTGGCCCGTTGGTCAAGTGGTTAAGACACCGCCCTTTCACGGCGGTAACACGGGTTCGAATCCCGTACGGGTCACTGCTGATGGGTGTTGGGGTCTATAAAGCACCAACCCCATTTTATTGATGGTCCCGTAGTGTAGTGGTTAACACGCCTGCCTGTCACGCAGGAGATCGCGGGTTCGAGTCCCGTCGGGACCGCCATTTAGATACTTTATTTACATTGGGCTATAGCCAAGCGGTAAGGCAACGGACTTTGACTCCGTGATGCGCTGGTTCGAATCCAGCTAGCCCAGCCATGAGCCATTAGCTCAGTAGGTAGAGCATCTGACTTTTAATCAGAGGGTCGGAGGTTCGAGTCCTCCATGGCTCATTTTTGCGGGTGTGGCGGAATTGGCAGACGCACCAGACTTAGGATCTGGCGCCTTACGGCGTGGGGGTTCAAGTCCCTCCACCCGCACCACTAACTTAATAAACATGCGGTCGTGGCGGAATGGCAGACGCGCTAGGTTGAGGGCCTAGTGGGGGCAACCCCGTGGAGGTTCAAGTCCTCTCGACCGCATAAATACAAAAAAATACTTGTGATTTATTTCAGGAAGTGCTAAAACATAATTCGTTGTTTCCAAAATCAATATTTGCGCTCGTAGCTCAATTGGATAGAGCATCTGACTACGGATCAGAAGGTTAGGGGTTCGAATCCTCTCGAGCGCGCCATTTCGGGAAGTAGCTCAGCTTGGTAGAGCACATGGTTTGGGACCATGGGGTCGCAGGTTCGAATCCTGTCTTCCCGATTTATTTAATCTTAATGAATAAACATGCGGGTGTAGTTTAGTGGTAAAACCTCAGCCTTCCAAGCTGATGTCGTGGGTTCGATTCCCATCACCCGCTCCATAATTAACAACTAATGTTTCAGGGAATGCTCCTTGAAAACTGAACAAAACGAAGCGTCCACAACGAAAAGCGAAGGCGACTGATTAGCCCCGGCAGGCGCTGGAGGGCTCGCGAGGAGGCTGTTGCCGCCACAGCGAGACCGAAGCGGCCCGAGGGGCTAGGAGCCGAAGCTGGACAATAAGAAATGCTGAAGCGCTTGACACCTTGCGGTGTCGGTGCTGAAGCTGAAAAGAAGCCAATCAACTTTCTTTTTGGAGAGTTTGATCCTGGCTCAGGACGAACGCTGGCGGCGTGCCTAATACATGCAAGTCGAGCGGACCGAACGGAAGCTTGCTTCTGTTCGGTTAGCGGCGGACGGGTGAGTAACACGTGGGTAACCTGCCCGTAAGACCGGGATAACTCCGGGAAACCGGAGCTAATACCGGATAACACCAAAGACCGCATGGTCTTTGGTTGAAAGGTGGCTTTTGCTACCACTTACGGATGGGCCCGCGGCGCATTAGCTAGTTGGTGAGGTAACGGCTCACCAAGGCGACGATGCGTAGCCGGCCTGAGAGGGTGACCGGCCACACTGGGACTGAGACACGGCCCAGACTCCTACGGGAGGCAGCAGTAGGGAATCTTCCGCAATGGACGAAAGTCTGACGGAGCGACGCCGCGTGAGCGAAGAAGGTCTTCGGATCGTAAAGCTCTGTTGTTAGGGAAGAAGAAGTACCGTTCGAATAGGGCGGTACGGTGACGGTACCTAACGAGAAAGCCCCGGCTAACTACGTGCCAGCAGCCGCGGTAATACGTAGGGGGCGAGCGTTGTCCGGAATTATTGGGCGTAAAGCGCGCGCAGGCGGTCCCTTAAGTCTGATGTGAAAGCCCACGGCTCAACCGTGGAGGGTCATTGGAAACTGGGGGACTTGAGTGCAGAAGAGGAGAGCGGAATTCCACGTGTAGCGGTGAAATGCGTAGAGATGTGGAGGAACACCAGTGGCGAAGGCGGCTCTCTGGTCTGTAACTGACGCTGAGGCGCGAAAGCGTGGGGAGCAAACAGGATTAGATACCCTGGTAGTCCACGCCGTAAACGATGAGTGCTAAGTGTTAGAGGGGTTTTCCCTTTAGTGCTGTAGCTAACGCGTTAAGCACTCCGCCTGGGGAGTACGGCCGCAAGGCTGAAACTCAAAGGAATTGACGGGGGCCCGCACAAGCGGTGGAGCATGTGGTTTAATTCGAAGCAACGCGAAGAACCTTACCAGGTCTTGACATCCCCTGACAACCCTGGAGACAGGGCGTTCCCCCTTCGGGGGGACAGGGTGACAGGTGGTGCATGGTTGTCGTCAGCTCGTGTCGTGAGATGTTGGGTTAAGTCCCGCAACGAGCGCAACCCTCGCCCCTAGTTGCCAGCATTCAGTTGGGCACTCTAGGGGGACTGCCGGTGACAAACCGGAGGAAGGTGGGGATGACGTCAAATCATCATGCCCCTTATGACCTGGGCTACACACGTGCTACAATGGGCGGTACAAAGGGCTGCGAACCCGCGAGGGGGAGCGAATCCCAAAAAGCCGCTCTCAGTTCGGATTGCAGGCTGCAACTCGCCTGCATGAAGCCGGAATCGCTAGTAATCGCGGATCAGCATGCCGCGGTGAATACGTTCCCGGGCCTTGTACACACCGCCCGTCACACCACGAGAGCTTGCAACACCCGAAGTCGGTGAGGTAACCCGTAAGGGAGCCAGCCGCCGAAGGTGGGGCAAGTGATTGGGGTGAAGTCGTAACAAGGTAGCCGTACCGGAAGGTGCGGCTGGATCACCTCCTTTCTAAGGATGATACGAAAAGCGGAAGCGCCGCGATCAGCTCTCGAAGCCAAATGTTCTTCACCCGCTGAAGTGCTTGCACTTCGAGGGGGAAGGTTATTTGGCACAAGAGAGCTAGGCGCTGGAGCTAGACAGCAGAAAGGCGAAGGGCGCTTACGTTTTGTTCAGTTTTGAGGGAACATGTTTATGTTCTCTTCAATCAATCCGTTTTGCGTCTGCGTCTACGAGTGGATTCAGAGAAGCTAGATTCCTCGACGCAAGGCAGCAGAGAAGTTGATTCAAGGCAGTAGCCTTGTTCAGTTTTGAGGGAGCATTTCACTCCTTCAGTCGTTTTGTGTCTGTGTCTGCTAGTGAATTCGAGGAAGCAGGATTCCTCGACACAAGGCTGCAAGGAAGCATACTCAAGTAGTCGCCTTGCGCCTGCGTCTATGAGCGGATGCAGGAAATAAGTTGGTTCCTTGAAAACTAGATAACCGAAAAGAAAAGCGGAGGCGCCGCGGTTAGCTCTCGAAGCCAAATGTTCTTCACCTGCAGAAGTGCTTGCACTTCAAGGGGGAAGGTTATTTGGCACAAGAGAGCTAGGCGCCGAAGCTAGACATAGGAAGAAGCCGAGAAGCGAAGGCGGCAAGCATGAAGCTGTTTTCGCATGGTTAAGTTAGAAAGGGCGCACGGTGGATGCCTTGGCACTAGGAGCCGATGAAGGACGGGGCAAACGCCGAAACGCTTCGGGGAGCTGTAAGCAAGCGTTGATCCGGAGATGTCCGAATGGGGAAACCCACTGCCCGTAATGGGGCAGTATCCATACCTGAATCCATAGGGTATGGAGGGCACACCCGGGGAACTGAAACATCTAAGTACCCGGAGGAGAAGAAAGCAACCGCGATTCCCTGAGTAGCGGCGAGCGAAACGGGAACAGCCCAAACCAAGAGGCTTGCCTCTTGGGGTTGTAGGACCACTCACATGGGAGTTACAAAGGAACGGGGTAGACGAAGCGGTCTGGAAAGGCCCGCCAGAGAAGGTGACAGCCCTGTAGTCGAAACTTCGTTCCCTCCCGAGTGGATCCTGAGTACGGCGGGACACGGGGAATCCCGTCGGAAGCAGGGAGGACCATCTCCCAAGGCTAAATACTCCCTAGTGACCGATAGTGAACCAGTACCGTGAGGGAAAGGTGAAAAGCACCCCGGAAGGGGAGTGAAAGAGAACCTGAAACCGTGTGCCTACAAGTAGTCAGAGCCCGTTCATGGGTGATGGCGTGCCTTTTGTAGAATGAACCGGCGAGTTACGATGACGTGCGAGGTTAAGTCGAAGAGACGGAGCCGCAGCGAAAGCGAGTCTGAATAGGGCGTTAAGTACGTCGTCGTAGACCCGAAACCAGGTGATCTACCCATGTCCAGGGTGAAGGTAGGGTAACACCTACTGGAGGCCCGAACCCACGTACGTTGAAAAGTGCGGGGATGAGGTGTGGGTAGGGGTGAAATGCCAATCGAACCTGGAGATAGCTGGTTCTCCCCGAAATAGCTTTAGGGCTAGCCTCAAGGGAAGAGTCTTGGAGGTAGAGCACTGATTGAGCTAGGGGCCCTCATCGGGTTACCGAACTCAGTCAAACTCCGAATGCCAACGACTTATCCTTGGGAGTCAGACTACGAGTGATAAGATCCGTGGTCGAGAGGGAAACAGCCCAGACCACCAGCTAAGGTCCCAAAGTGCACGTTAAGTGGAAAAGGATGTGGAGTTGCCCAGACAACCAGGATGTTGGCTTAGAAGCAGCCATCATTTAAAGAGTGCGTAATAGCTCACTGGTCGAGTGACTCTGCGCCGAAAATGTACCGGGGCTAAACGTGCCACCGAAGCTGTGGGATGACCGTTGGTCATCGGTAGGGGAGCGTTCTAAGCGCGCCGAAGCGAGACCGGAAGGACTCGTGGAGCGCTTAGAAGTGAGAATGCCGGTGTGAGTAGCGAAAACAGAGGTGAGAATCCTCTGCACCGAAAGCCTAAGGTTTCCTGAGGAAGGTTCGTCCGCTCAGGGTTAGTCGGGACCTAAGCCGAGGCCGAAAGGCGTAGGTGATGGGCAACAGGTTGAGATTCCTGTACCACCTCCTCACCGTTTGAGCAATGGGGGGACGCAGGAAGGTAGGGCGAGCAGGCTGCTGGAATAGCCTGTCCAAGCGGTTAGGCTGCCAGATAGGCAAATCCGTCTGGCGCAAAGGCTGAGCCGTGATGGCGAAAGGACCATCGGTCCCGAAGTCCCCGATCCTACACTGCCAAGAAAAGCCTCTAGCGAGGTGAGAGGTGCCCGTACCGCAAACCGACACAGGTAGGCGAGGAGAGAATCCTAAGGTGCGCGGGAGAACTCTCGTTAAGGAACTCGGCAAAATGACCCCGTAACTTCGGGAGAAGGGGTGCTCTCTTGGGTGATGAGCCCGAGAGAGCCGCAGTGAAAAGGCCCAAGCGACTGTTTACCAAAAACACAGGTCTCTGCGAAGCCGAAAGGCGAAGTATAGGGGCTGACACCTGCCCGGTGCTGGAAGGTTAAGGGGAGCGCTTAAGCCGCAAGGCTGAAGGTGCGAACCGAAGCCCCAGTAAACGGCGGCCGTAACTATAACGGTCCTAAGGTAGCGAAATTCCTTGTCGGGTAAGTTCCGACCCGCACGAAAGGTGTAACGACTTGGGCACTGTCTCAACGAGAGACCCGGTGAAATCATACTACCTGTGAAGATGCAGGTTACCCGCGACAGGACGGAAAGACCCCGTGGAGCTTTACTGCAGCCTGATATGGAATTTTGGTATCGCTTGTACAGGATAGGTGGGAGCCTGAGAAGCCGGAGCGCCAGCTTCGGTGGAGGCGCCGGTGGGATACCACCCTGGCGGTATTGAAATTCTAACCCGCACCCCTTATCGGGGTGGGAGACAGTGTCAGGTGGGCAGTTTGACTGGGGCGGTCGCCTCCCAAAAGGTAACGGAGGCGCCCAAAGGTTCCCTCAGAATGGTTGGAAATCATTCGTAGAGTGCAAAGGCACAAGGGAGCTTGACTGCGAGACGGACAGGTCGAGCAGGGACGAAAGTCGGGCTTAGTGATCCGGTGGTTCCGTATGGAAGGGCCATCGCTCAACGGATAAAAGCTACCCCGGGGATAACAGGCTGATCTCCCCCAAGAGTCCACATCGACGGGGAGGTTTGGCACCTCGATGTCGGCTCATCGCATCCTGGGGCTGTAGTCGGTCCCAAGGGTTGGGCTGTTCGCCCATTAAAGCGGTACGCGAGCTGGGTTCAGAACGTCGTGAGACAGTTCGGTCCCTATCCGTCGCGGGCGCAGGAAATTTGAGAGGAGCTGTCCTTAGTACGAGAGGACCGGGATGGACGCACCGCTGGTGTACCAGTTGTCCCGCCAGGGGCACCGCTGGGTAGCTATGTGCGGAAGGGATAAGCGCTGAAAGCATCTAAGCGTGAAGCCCCCCTCAAGATGAGATTTCCCATCGCGTCAAGCGAGTAAGATCCCTCGAAGATGACGAGGTCGATAGGTCCGAGGTGGAAGCGTGGCGACACGTGGAGCTGACGGATACTAATCGATCGAGGACTTAACCAAGCGGAAAAGCGGAGGCGAGCGCTTAGCGCCAAAAGGAAAATGTTCTTCGCCCGTAGAGGTGCTTGCACCTCAAGGGAGAAGGTTATTTGGCGCAAGAGAGCTAGGCACCGGAGCTAGACAACGGAAAAGCGGAAGCCGCCTATGCAAAACGGCTTCTTCCAAACAGACGGTTATCTAGTTTTGAGGGAACGAAATCCCTCTTGACAAACGTGATGATTGGAATATAATAATATGTGGCCAATTGAAGTGCTTGCCTAGTGACAATAGCGGAGAGGAAACACCCGTTCCCATCCCGAACACGGAAGTTAAGCTCTCCAGCGCCGATGGTAGTTGGGGCCAGCGCCCCTGCGAGAGTAGGTCGTCGCTAGGCTATTTATATGATTAATTTATTTCTTTCTATCGTCGCGGGGTGGAGCAACGAGCTTAAGCTCCATCGAATAAGCTACGAGTTGCCTCGACGCATTTGACATCTTTGAATTAGCTAGTAGAGGAAGAGGCAACGAATTGAATTAAAGTTTTCCAAATCATTTGTTCCTAATTCAATCATTCCTTTCTATCACCGCGGGGTGGAGCAGTCCGGTAGCTCGTCGGGCTCATAACCCGAAGGTCGCAGGTTCAAATCCTGCCCCCGCAACCAATATTGGTCCCGTAGTGTAGTGGTTAACATGCCTGCCTGTCACGCAGGAGATCGCGGGTTCGAGTCCCGTCGGGACCGCTTAAGGTTGAATGCATTTTAATAAAATTCTTGCGTAGGAAACGAAACAGCCTTGTTTCGTTTTTTTATTTCTCCTTAGGAAGTGGCTTCCTAGGGTTTTTTTATTTTTTTTAGATGTGCAACTAGCTTACTGCAGGTTGGACTCATCCTTTAAGAAGATTGACGAAGGAAGCCGATAACTTTAGTCATTGTGTAGAGGCATAGATGCTTCTTTTCAACAATATTAAATATTAGCAGGGAAAGTGGTAACAAGTGATAAGAATATGATAAAATTTCAGAAGCGAAGGTTATCATTATAAAAATGTAAAGGTGAAACGTGATGAAACGTTATGAACTGATTATGCACTCTCCTGGGGAAACGATGCATCTTGCTTCAAGATTTGGAGAACAGTTAAAAGCAAAAGATGTCATTACGTTAGAAGGGGATTTAGGCGCGGGAAAAACGACGTTTACAAAAGGATTAGCCAAAGGATTGGGAGTAAGGAAAACGGTTAGCAGTCCTACTTTTACGATTGTGAAGGAATATAAAGGGCGTCTCCCCCTTTATCATATGGATGTGTATCGTTTAGAAGATACAATGGAGGATCTCGGTTTTGACGAATATTTTCATGGTGATGGTGTCACTGTCATCGAATGGGCACATCTTATCGAACCACAGCTACCACCGGAAAGATTGAACATTTATCTGTTTCACCATGGGAATGATGAGCGAAAATTAGTGATTGAACCAATCGGAGAACGATATGAACAGTTATGTAAGGGGATTTTAGAGTCATGAAAATATTAGCGATTGATACATCAAATATGGTAATGGGAGTCGCATTAGTGGAAGACGATATCGTAAAAGGAGAAATAGTGACAAATATAAAGAAAGACCATTCCACGCGCGTAATGCCGGCAATCCAGTCTTTATTGAAAGATTGCGGTGTATCTCCCAGTGAACTAGAGTTAATTGTTGTTGCGAGAGGGCCCGGGTCTTATACGGGAGTGCGCATCGGAGTAACGATTGCAAAAACATTAGCATGGGCATTAAAGATCCCGATTGTAGGAGTATCTAGCCTTGAAGTGTTAGCAGCGAACGGAAGGTATTTTTCGGGTGTTATCGCTCCGTTTTTTTGATGCGAGAAGAGGTCAAATTTATACAGGATTATATCGCTATAACGGCGTACAACTAGAGTGTATAGAAAGTGACCGAATCGTTTTGGCCGATGAATGGGCGCACAAACTGCAGGAAAGACAGGAGAAAGTGTTATTTATCGGAGCCGATATCGCCTTATATAAAGAAACGTTTCAGCAACAACTTGGCGATTTTGCGGAATTTGCGCCGTCTTCGTTACAATTGCCTCGCCCAGGTGAGTTAGCGCTGCTTGGAAAAAATAAAGAAAAAGAGAATACTCATACTTTTGTGCCTAATTACGTTCGCCTTGCCGAGGCAGAAGCAAAATGGCTTGCCAAGCAAAAAGGGGAAAACAAATATGGGGATGAAAATTCGATTTCGCTCAATGACCTTAAATGATATTGATGCAGTATTGCAAGTGGAGCATGCTTCTTTTACGTCTCCTTGGAGCAGAGAAGCATTTTATAATGAGCTTGTTTATAATCGTTATGCCAAATATATCGTAATGGAACATAACGGCCGCATCATTGGCTATGCGGGAATGTGGGTCGTCATTGATGAAGCGCATATTACAAATGTAGCTGTATTGCCTGAATATCGCGGTAAAAAATTAGGGGAAGCGCTAATGCGCAAATTAATGGAAACAGCAAAGCAACTTGGGGCTGTCACCATGACATTAGAAGTTCGTGTTTCTAATCATGTAGCCCAATCTTTATATCGAAAATTAGGATTTCTTAATGGCGGTATCCGCAGACATTATTATCCAGATAATTTAGAAGATGCTCTTGTAATGTGGGTGAAATTATCATGAATCATGACATATATGTTCTTGGAATTGAAACGAGCTGCGATGAAACCGCGGCGGCAGTTGTGAAAAATGGAACGGAAATTTTGTCTAATATTGTGGCTTCCCAAATGGAAAGCCATAAACGATTTGGCGGAGTCGTACCAGAAATCGCCTCGCGCCACCATGTCGAGCAGATTACGCTCGTTATTGAAGAAGCGATGCGTAAGGCGGATGTTTCGTTTCAACAGTTGAGTGCTATTGCAGTGACGCAAGGTCCAGGATTAGTCGGCGCTCTTTTGATTGGTGTGAACGCGGCGAAAGCGTTAGCGTTTGCCCATGGTCTTCCGCTTGTAGGCGTTCATCATATCGCCGGGCATATTTACGCGAATCGGCTTGTTACGGAAATGAAATTTCCGTTGTTATCTCTTGTGGTTTCAGGAGGACATACGGAACTTGTGTACATGGAGGGGCATGGCAAGTTTCAAGTCATCGGCGAAACGAGAGACGATGCGGCGGGAGAAGCGTATGACAAGGTAGCGAGGGCATTAAACCTTCCTTATCCGGGCGGACCGCATATTGACCGTCTTGCACAGGAAGGAAAGGTGACCATTGATTTGCCTCGTGCATGGCTAGAAGAAGGGTCATATGATTTTAGCTTCAGCGGGTTGAAATCGGCGGTATTAAACACGCTTCATAACGCGAATCAGCGTGGAGAAATCATCGACCCGAAAGATATGGCAGCCAGCTTTCAAGCGAGCGTAATCGATGTGCTTGTGACCAAAACCGTCAACGCAGCAAAAGAATATAATGTCCGTCAAGTGCTGCTTGCGGGCGGAGTCGCCGCAAACAGAGGATTACGAGCGGAGTTGGAGCGAAAAATGGCTGAATTAGACCATATCGAATTGGTTATTCCGCCTTTATCGCTTTGTACCGACAATGCGGCGATGATTGCGGCGGCAGGAACTGTTTTATTCGCACAAGGAAAACTTGCCGACATGGCATTGAACGCAGATCCAAGTTTAGAACTAGATTAAACGAAAAGGACTTCTTTCAAGATATGTCTTGAAGGAAGTTCTTTTTTTATATAAAAATGTGTAACTTTTTTCGTTGAACGGAGTGAAAGGAAGAGAGATAAAGTGTCTTTGAACAGATTAGCTATGAGCGTTTTACATGGTGGAAAAAGGAAAAACCAATTTTTTATTGAAAAAATAATCATGTGAATATATTTATCCACAAATTGTGGATATTGTGGAAAAAGAGAAAGAATCTTATTTTATTAGGGATGAAATAACCACAAATTTTTTCATATAAAAACGGCTTTTTTTGTGGATAATGTGGAAAAATCCGTGAATAACTTAAATTGTGGGAAAAAAATTGGGGATAAGTTTGTGGGTATGTGACTAACTAAAAAACATCCACGGGTATGCACAACCGTGGATGTTTTTTCGCAATTATTATTGTAATGTATGAAGTGTTTCCCATTCTTCTAGTAATTTTTCTAATTTTCCCTTCATTTCGTCACTCTCTTTTGTTAATTTTTGTACTTTCTCATGGTCTTGATAAATTTCTGGATCGCATAATTGTTCGTCGATGTATGCGATTTGCTGTTCTAATTCGCTAATTTCTGTTTCAATTTCTTCAATGCGCCGCTTGCGCTGTCGTTCTAGTTTTTTCGCCTCTTTTTCCTGTTCGTAGCTAAGTTTCGATGATGCCTCTTCATGAGAACGGCCTGTTTGTTTCTCGGAAGCGAGACGTTCTAGCTCCAGCATTTCCGCCTTTTTTGCGACATAGTAGTCATAATCGCCTAAATACTCGGTAATTCCGTCACTAGAAAGCTCATATACTTTCGTGGCAATTCGATTAATAAAATAGCGGTCGTGAGAAACGAATAAAATAGTTCCGGGATATTCGATTAAGGCGTTTTCGAGCACTTCTTTACTGTCTAAATCAAGATGGTTTGTCGGTTCGTCTAAAATAAGGAAATTGGCTTTTTGCATCATTAGTTTGGCAAGCGCCAGTCTCGCTTTTTCACCGCCGCTTAAGGCCGATACAGGTTTTAATACATCGTCTCCAGAGAATAAGAAGCTTCCGAGCACGGTGCGGATTTCTTTTTCCGTTTTGTCAGGGTATTCATCCCAAAGTTCATCGAGCACGCGCTTATTCGAGGACAAATCAGCCTGGTTTTGGTCGTAATAGCCGATTTGCACGTTCGAACCGTAACGGAAATGTCCTGATTGCAGCGGAAGTTTGTTTACAATCGCTTTTAACAACGTTGACTTTCCGATTCCGTTCGGTCCGACCAAGGCGATGCTTTCACCGCGCGTGATGCGGAAACGAATGTTGCGAATGAGCGGCTTGTTCTCATCATATCCGACTGCGACATCTTCAGCGATTAATACGTCATTTCCGCTTTGTCGTTCGATGTCAAAAGAAAAGGAAGCAACTTTTTCGTCTCCTGCTGGTTTTTCCATTCTCTCCATTTTTTCTAACTGTTTTCTCCGGCTTTGTGCACGTCTTGTTGTGGAGGCACGGGCAATATTGCGTTGAATAAAGTCTTGGAGTTTTGCGATTTCTTCTTGTTGTTTTTCATACAGTTTTCGTTCTCGTTCATATTCGGCTGCTTTTTGTTCTAAGTAACGGCTGTAATTTCCTGTGTATCGTTTCAATGTTGTCCGTGACAGCTCATATACTTGGGTGACAACTTTATCGAGAAAGTAGCGGTCGTGGGATACGATAAGAATAGCGCCAGGATATGTTTGCAAGTATTGTTCGAGCCATGTTAATGTTTCAAGGTCTAAATGGTTTGTCGGTTCGTCCAAAATAAGCAAATCAGGCTTCATTAAAAGCAGTTTTCCAAGCGCCAGACGAGTTCGTTGTCCGCCGCTTAACGATTGAACGGGAGTCGTCATATAGTCATATTTCGCAAATTGTAAGCCGTGTAAAATCGAACGAATATCCGCTTCGTATTGATAACCGCCTTGTTCTTTATAGCGTTCTTGCAATGCATCATAATCTTTTAATAATTTTTCATAGCGGGAAGAATCGGCGATTAGATCAGGGTCTCCCATTTGCAGCTCCATCTGGCGAAGTTGTTTTTCTATTGTTTTTAGAGGAGCAAATACTGTCATCATTTCTTCCCAAATGGATAAAGAGGAGTGTAGACCGCTATCTTGAGCAAGATATCCGATCGATACTTCTTTTGGTTTGATGATTTCTCCACTATCGTAAGACATCTCACCAGCAATAATTTTTAACAGTGTCGATTTTCCTGCTCCGTTTCTTCCGACGAGCGCAATCCTATCTTTGGATTGTATTTCTAATTTTATATTCGATAAAATAAGGTCAGCACCGAAATATTTTGTCAGTTGATTGACTTGTAAAATAATCATTGTTGTTCACCTCTCGTTTAACAATAATAGTGTAGCGTAATTTGTTTTCTTATCGCAATAAAACAAAACGATAAAAGACAGATGTCTAAAAATAGTGTATAGTTTATAAATGGGGGAGATATGTGTGTCATCATTTACGCATTTTAATGAACAAGGCCGTGCAAAAATGGTCGATATTACGGAAAAAGAGGATACCATTCGAGTAGCGGTAGCACAAACGAGCGTGACCGTAAATAAAGAAATTTACGAGAAAATGACAAATCGCATGATTGAAAAAGGGGATGTGCTTGCTGTTGCGCAAGTAGCCGGCATTATGGCCGCAAAAAAAAACGTCTGATTTAATTCCAATGTGCCACCCTCTTATGTTAAAAGGTGTCGACATCCAATTTGCATGGCATGTCGAGGAAGAAAAAGCGCTTTACCAATTACTGATCACCGTAACGGTAAAAACAAAAGGAAGTACAGGTGTGGAGATGGAAGCGCTGACGGCTGCTTCTGTTTGTGCACTGACCGTGTATGATATGTGTAAGGCGCTAGACAAAGGGATGGTGATTGGCCCAACCTATTTAGTGGAAAAATCAGGTGGGAAATCAGGCCATTATCAACGAGAAAACAGTAGTGTTGGGGGATTTGCGAATGAACAATGAACAACCAAAAATTCCGCAAGCAACTGCAAAACGTTTGCCACTATATTACCGCTTTTTGAAAAATTTACATGCTTCAGGAAAACAACGAGTTTCTTCTGCGGAATTAAGTGAGGCAGTAAAAGTTGATCCCGCGACCATTCGCCGTGATTTTTCCTATTTCGGTGCGCTTGGCAAAAAAGGATACGGATATAATGTCAATTATTTATTATCTTTTTTTCGCAAGACGCTTGATCAAGATGAAATTACCGAAGTGGCGTTATTTGGAGTCGGGAACTTAGGGACAGCGTTTTTAAATTATAATTTTATGAAAAACAATAATACAAAAATTGTGATGGCATTTGATGTCGATCAAAAGAAAGTAGGAAAAGAAGTTGGCGGTGTGCCAGTATATCATTTGGATGAATTGGAAAATCGCCTTCACGAAGGAATTCCTGTTGCGATTTTGACCGTACCGGCTCCTGCCGCTCAATGGATTACGGACCGTCTCGTTCAAAAAGGGATTAAAGGAATTTTAAACTTTACACCCGCTCGATTGAACGTACCGAAACATATTTGTGTCCATCATATTGATTTAGCTGTTGAATTGCAATCATTAGTCTATTTCTTAAAAAATTATCCGGCCGATAAAGGAGAGAATGAAAAGTGAAATATTTGTTAATTGTGCTTGTTATTTTATTATTGTTTGGAACGAAAAAACTTCCGGAGCTGGGCAAATCGCTCGGTCAATCGCTGCGGGAATTTAAGGATGCCACTAAAGGATTAACAGACGAGGATGAAAAAAAGCCAGACCAATTATGATTTGTTAGGATGATTGAAGTATGGACGATAAAGAAATGTCGGTGTACGAACACCTGGGAGAATTACGAAAGCGACTTATTATTGTTCTTGCGTTTTTTGTCATTGCCCTTATTGCTAGTTTCTTTTTCGTGGAGCCCGTCATTTTATATTTGCAGCGAACGGACGAAGCGAAAGAATTAACGATGAACGCCTTTCGTTTAACAGATCCAATAAAAATTTATGTTCAATTTGCGTTTGTTCTTGCGTTTGTTCTTACCGCGCCAGTTCTGCTTTATCAAATTTGGGCGTTTGTCAGTCCTGGGCTGTATGAAAAGGAACGAAGAGTCACGTTAAGCTACATTCCGATTTCGATCTTTCTCTTTTTAGCTGGCATTAGTTTTGCGTATTTCATCTTATTTCCTTTCGTCGTTCGTTTTATGCAAAATTTAGCGTCCCGTCTCGGCATTCATCAGGTGATAGGGATTAATGAATACTTTGAATTTTTGCTTCACCTGATCTTGCCATTTGGAATTGTATTTCAGCTTCCGGTAGTTGTAATGTTTTTAACAAGGCTTGGCTTGATTACACCGATGTTATTAATCAAGGTGCGCAAATATGCTTATTTAGCGCTATTGATTTTAGCGGCGGCCATTACGCCGCCAGATGTGCTGTCACAAGTCATTGTTATGATTCCGCTTTCGATTTTATATGAAGTGAGCATTTGGATTTCGAAAATAGCTTATCGCAAAGCGCTATTGGCGCAGACGGAACAAGAAAACCTCCCGTGAATGCGGCGGGAGGTTCATTTTTTAAAGTAAAGTACTAACAGACGTATCGCAGTTCCAAAATCAAGCGTAGCTATTATCGCAAGAACGATCGTGAAAAAATTCCAAATGGTTTCATCCGCACTTTGAATCGACAAGTAAGTGAATAAGATGCCCATAAGAAAATAGAAAAAAGCGAATTGTAATGGTGACCTTTTCATCGTACTAAAAGCCTCCAATAATGAGTTGTATCTGTTCTGTTTGCCGCATCATTTTTTCTATCTCATCCGCAAATATCGTTTGTATTAATACGACGAACGTATTCATAGTGACGTGGGCAAAAATCGGAACGAAAATACGCTTTGTTTTCGCGTAAAGAAACGCAAAGGTAAATCCCATTGTCGCATACAGCAGCAGGTGTTCGAACTCCATGTGGACAACCGCAAATAAAAGAGAACTAACTAGTGCGGAAATGAAGAAATTATATTTTTGATATAGTGTTCCGAAAATAATTTTGCGAAAAATAATTTCTTCTAAAATCGGTCCGATGACAGAAGTAACGACCATCAATAATGGGGTGACTCGAATAATCTCGACAATTCGTTTTGTATTTTCTGAACCGGGCTCGATGCCGAGCAAGCGCCATTCAATATTGGCGGCAATGCTTTGGGCAAACAAGGCTAAAAAGACGCCGCCAATGGCCCACATCCATGCTGCAGATAACGGAACGCTATAACGGGTGTGCCGCTGTTTTATATCTTCACGCAAGAAAAAGAGAATGATGAGAAAGGCGATGGAAAAGCTGATAACCGCCCAATAGCCAGAGGCGATCTCTGTTGCCACAAAGTCATTTTTTGCGTGTTTTCCAACACCGAGAAAATGCAACAATGGGACCCCTGCAATACCTGATAGCTGCATGATGACATACGTAATAATGACATACCAGTAGCGTCGTTTCAATGAAACTTACCCCTTTGCCGATAAAATAATATAGTGATACTTCCCGTATTGTAGCACATCTTCTATAAAAAATGACAAAAAAAGAATGGATTGTTGTTTAGGTTTGTGGAAATGTGAAATAATTAAAAAGGGCAGGAAACGAGAAAAAACATATTATTTTTTGGTGTTTCCCACTTGCAAAAAAAAGAGAAGTTCATTAATATTATAAGTGTGTTAGCACTCAGTTAAGACGAGTGCTAATAAGAACGGAGAAAATTATTATCAAGGAGGTTGTTTTCCGTGTTAAAGCCATTAGGTGATCGCGTTGTCATTGAAGTGATTGAAACAGAAGAAAAAACTGCAAGCGGCATCGTATTGCCAGACACTGCGAAAGAAAAACCACAAGAAGGCAGAGTAGTTGCTGTTGGTAAAGGTCGCGTGCTTGACAGCGGTGAACGTGTAGCTCCAGAAGTAGAAGTTGGCGATCGTATTATCTTCTCGAAATATGCTGGTACAGAAGTAAAATATGATGGCAAAGAATACTTAATTTTACGTGAAAGCGATATTTTAGCTGTTATTGGTTAATATAGCATTGATAACATAGATATGCAAAAATAATATTTAACAAAATACTTAACGATTCTATTTCATAAGGAGGTAACGGGGTATGGCAAAAGAAATTAAATTCAGCGAAGAAGCTCGTCGTGCGATGTTACGTGGTGTGGACAAATTAGCTGATGCGGTAAAAGTAACGTTAGGTCCAAAAGGCCGTAACGTTGTATTAGAGAAAAAATTCGGTTCTCCATTAATTACGAATGACGGTGTAACGATCGCGAAAGAAATCGAATTAGAAGATCCATTTGAAAACATGGGTGCGAAGCTTGTTGCTGAAGTTGCAAGCAAAACAAACGATGTTGCTGGGGACGGTACAACAACGGCAACAGTTTTAGCGCAAGCAATGATCCGCGAAGGATTGAAAAACGTTACAGCTGGCGCAAACCCAATGGGCATCCGTAAAGGTATTGAAAAAGCGGTTGCTGTGGCAGTAGAAGAATTAAAAGCAATCTCCAAACCAATCAAAGGAAAAGAATCGATTGCTCAAGTTGCGGCTATCTCTGCAGCTGACGAAGAAGTTGGCCAATTAATCGCAGAAGCAATGGAACGTGTTGGTAATGACGGTGTTATCACATTAGAAGAATCAAAAGGCTTCACAACAGAATTAGATGTTGTGGAAGGTATGCAATTTGACCGTGGTTATGTATCTCCATACATGATCACAGATACAGAAAAAATGGAAGCAGTGCTTGAAAATCCATATATCTTAATCACAGACAAAAAAATCTCTAACATCCAAGACATCTTGCCTATCTTAGAACAAGTTGTTCAACAAGGCAAACCATTATTAATCATCGCAGAAGATATCGAAGGCGAAGCGCTTGCAACATTAGTAGTAAACAAACTTCGCGGTACATTCACTGCTGTAGCGGTAAAAGCTCCTGGCTTCGGTGATCGTCGTAAAGCAATGCTTGAAGACATCGCAATCTTAACTGGCGGTGAAGTCATCTCCGAAGAGCTAGGACGTGAATTAAAATCTGCAACAATCGCATCACTTGGCCGCGCTTCAAAAGTAGTCGTAACAAAAGAAAATACAACAATCGTAGATGGCGCTGGCGACTCTGAACGCATTAAAGCTCGCATCAACCAAATTCGTGCTCAATTAGAAGAAACAACTTCTGAATTCGATCGTGAAAAATTACAAGAACGTCTAGCAAAATTAGCTGGCGGCGTAGCGGTAATCAAAGTTGGTGCAGCTACAGAAACAGAATTGAAAGAACGCAAATTACGCATCGAAGACGCGCTCAACTCTACTCGTGCCGCTGTGGAAGAAGGTATCGTAGCCGGCGGTGGTACAGCATTAATGAACGTATACAATAAAGTTGCTGCGATTGAAGCAGAAGGCGATGAAGCAACTGGTGTGAAAATCGTTCTTCGCGCAATTGAAGAGCCAGTTCGCCAAATCGCGCAAAACGCTGGTTTGGAAGGCTCTGTCATTGTTGAACGCTTAAAAACAGAAAAACCTGGCATCGGCTTCAACGCGGCTACTGGTGAATGGGTAGACATGATTGAAGCTGGTATCGTAGACCCAACGAAAGTAACTCGTTCCGCACTTCAAAACGCAGCTTCTGTTGCCGCTATGTTCTTAACAACAGAAGCAGTTGTCGCTGACAAACCAGAAGAAAACAAAGGCGGCAACGCAGGCATGCCTGACATGGGCGGAATGATGTAATCCCTATAAAAAACAAGGAACACTGGGAGTGATCCCGGTGTTCCTTTTCTTTTTGGATAGAGGGAAGAGAAGAAACGGAGTCTACAGTATTTGCATAGAGAGGTCTTCTTTTGGAATGTAAACGTCTTTTAGACCGATCGGTTGCATGAATACGTCCCCGAGTTGCCGCTTGTCCGGTAACTGAGCGTCCACTCGGGGAAGCAAATAAGAGATGGATCTGAAGTAAGCGAATGGTAAAGAAGGCGTTGCAGATGCTATTATTTTTCTGCAGTTTCCAGTTGTTCCTTCTGCTTCTCTTTTATTACCTTCTTATCCCATTTAAATACTTTATTGAGTAGTTTATATATACTTTTACTTTCTTTGGCAAAGAGCGGCCCCAATATCGCGAGCATGAGAACGTAAAGTGCGGTAAAAGGAGTTAATATAGGGTTTAACCCCGCTGTAATCCCCAGATTCGCAACGATAATGGAAAATTCCCCACGCGCAGTGATCGTCAAACCAATGTTTGTAGAGGCTTTGTAGGACAATCCAGCCCTTCTCCCAGCGATCATCCCTGCCACGATATTTGCTATTAGAGTGACGATAACGGCCCCTAATGATAACCAAAACGCATGAATTAAGGTTGACGGTTCAATACTCAAACCGAAACTAAAGAAAAAAATAGCTCCAAAGAAGTCACGGAATGGAACAACTAAATGTGCGATTCGATCACGGTGTTCCGTCTCCGAAAAGACAAGCCCGAGCAGTAAGGCTCCGATGGCTTCAGCGACGTGAATCGTTTCGGAAAAACCGGCAACAAAGAAGAGAGTAGCAAAGATGACGATGATAAATATTTCATCGGATTTGATATTTAACCATTTGTTCAGTAGAGGGGCACCTTTTCGAGCGATGATAAAAAATAGCAACATATAAGCGACAGATGTGAAAACAGATAGGCTGATTCCAAAAAGGGAGGTGGAGCCAGCTAGCAAAACACCTGACATCGTCGTCAAAAATAAGGCAAGGAAGATATCATCAAAAAGGATCATTCCTAAAATGAGCTCTGTTTCAGGATTGGCCGTTCTCTTTAAATCGACAAGCACTTTAGCCACGATGGCACTTGATGATACACTGAGGAGCCCGGCAATCAGAAGCGTTTCCATCCATGGCATTCCGACGGCCTTGCCGTAAAGCAATCCTAAAACAAAGTTCATTATGACATAGATGGTGCCACCAACTACAATGTTTTTTCCGGACTTAATCAGTTTGCCGACAGAAAATTCAAGCCCCAAATAAAACAGCAAAAAAAGTACCCCGATCCTCCCTAAAAACTGGATAATTTCATTACTTTCAATAAAGGTGAGGTCAATAATCCCAATCGTGGGGGCATGAGGACCAACCAGCATGCCGATAATGATCAAAAACGGGATAATGGAGAAGTTTAATTTATTGGCAATGATGGATCCAATAGCAACTAAAACGAGCGCTGTTCCCACTTCCAATACTAAGTAGTTCATTTATCTACATCACTCCTTATTTGATAGTAGCTGATTAATGATCTCCTTTATTTGTTGTCTTTCTCCAGACATGACCAATGTATCCCCGGCTTCAATCAATGTATTGGGACCCGGATTATGAGATTTTTGGGAATGTTTCTTTTTGATAGCGATAACGGTGATACCGAAGCGGTTCCGAATATCAAGATCTCCAATTTTTTTATTTACAGCAGGGGCGTTCGGTTCTACTTGAAACCACTCGATAATTAGATCGTCAAAGGCGAATTCAACCGTTTCGAGTGCTTTCGGTTTGTATGCCATTCCTCCAATGATCCCCGCAATTTGCCTCGCTTCTTGGTCGCTTAGCGTCACACTGCTAACGACTTCATCATAATCATCTGCGTCAAAGTGATAAATTTCTCTTCGTCCATCGTCATGAATCACGATGACAAGTTTATCTTTGTTTCGCGTAATAATTTCAAATTTGTACCCAATTCCTGGAAGTTCAATTTCTCGAATATTCATGGTCAAAGATTCCTCCTTATGGATTGTTTATTTGTTTTTGAAGCGCCATTTGGATTATGGCACCTAATAAACCCTAATATTACCAAATGTGAGCAACAATAAACTTTCTATGACCTTTTTTAGATTTGGTCATCGAAGGAATAGAAGTGTCGATGATGAGTAGTTTGCTTATAGAGGAAGCAGTCGAAAATTTTTTGTATAAAAATACCATTTTTGTTTATATCTAATTCTTATAACAAATGGTCCCTTTCCTGTTATCTATTTGGGCTATAGTTATTATAACAGTAAAAAAGGTTCTTTTCACTGTTTTTGTCTTGGTTGACTGTTTGAAGGCAGGCGAGAGGGAAATACATATGTCAGTTGCCCCGCCTTTCTATATCTTTTCCTTTGTTTTGCGTTACACGAAAGACAATAAAAAATCATTATGTGGACGATAGAAAAAACATCCTGGCAGCTCCAGGATGTTTTTTTATTCAGGCAAAAAGGTTGCGCAGTTCGTTCACCGCCAATACGGCAAACAAGACGAGGCAAAGAATCAACAATAAGTTGGACAGCCAATGGTTGCGTCTTCCTTCCGGTAGCTCTTTTTTCGAATTTAAAAGCCACAGTAGCGTAATCGCCAAAAACGGCATAAATAATGCTCCTAACGCACCGTAGACGATAATTAATCCAACCGGTTTGCCGATAAAATGCAAAAGCATCGGTGGAAATGTGAGCCAAAAGACGTAAAAGCGGAATGCTTTTGTTTGATTGAGTTTTTCTTTATCAATGTTCAATTTTCGTACATTGCGGATAAAATCGGCGAACAAATATGATACTCCGTTCCATACGCCGATTACCGACGTAAAGGAGGCAGACCAAAATCCAAGCAAAAACAGCCAGCGCGATGCCGGATGCAGCTCATTGCCCATAATGGAGGCGAAGGAGACAAGCCCTTGCTCGCCGCTGATGCTTGTGTCTGTTCCGTATAACAAGGCGGCACCAAGCACAAGTAGCGACAACGTAAAGATCGCTGTTACAATGTAAGCGATAGCGGAATCATAGCGCATCGGCGAAATGTAGGAGGGTCCTTTCCAGCCGTTTTCTTGAATCCAATAGCCGTATGATGCCATTGTAATCGAGCCGCCGACGCCGCCGATTAATCCGAGCGCGTAAAGGAGGGATCCTTTCGGCAGGTCAGGAACGGCCGTATGCCATAGTCCGTTCAGCTGCGGAAGAACGAGAATGGCCGAGCCGACTACAGTAATAAACATGAGACCGACTAGTACGTTCATGACACGCTCAAATAGCTGAAAACGGCCCGACCAAGTGATCGCAAACCCGGCGATTCCATGGATAATTGCCCAAGCCCAGAGAGGAATGGCCGGAACCATCGCTGACATCGCCAAGGCGCACGAAGATGTACCGGCGGCGCCGTATACAAAGCCCCAAATAAGCGCATAGACGCCAAAATAGCCGGAGGCCCATTTCCCCATCGACTGCCAGCCTTCAAAAATGGTTTTGCCGCTCAGCAAATGCCAGCGTCCTACCCCTTCATTTAACACAAATTTAAAGATAGCTCCAACGATGATTGCCCATGCGAACACAAGAGCGTAATTCGTGCCGGCGACAAGCGCGGCGACGAGGTCCCCTGCCCCGACACCGGTAGCCGCGACAATGAGACCGGGACCAATAATGGTCCATTTTTTCTTGTTGGTTTGGCTATTTGATGTTTCCATCTCCATCCTCCTTAATAATAAAAATTATTTCAAAAATTATGTATATTAGTTATTATAATATTAAATAATTGAGGAAATGAAATGTCCACAGCCAAAAGTTTTATCATCATAACAATATGACTGCCATCCTAAAAGTAAAGGAGCTTCATTCATGACGGTAAAAGAAATGTTACAGCCTTCGATAGAACAAGTTGTAGAAAATATCGAGAAAGTGATTGTGGGGAAAAGAAACGTAGCGATATTAAGCCTTGTTGCACTGCTGGCCAAAGGACATGTGCTTTTGGAAGACGTTCCCGGCGTCGGCAAAACGATGCTGGTGCGCGCGCTGGCCAAATCGATCAACGCGCAGTTTAAGCGGATTCAATTCACCCCTGACTTGCTTCCGAGCGATGTAACAGGCGTGTCTATTTATAACCCGAGAGAGAGGCAATTTGAATACAAGCCCGGGCCAATTATGGGGAACATCGTGCTGGCCGATGAAATCAACCGTACGTCGCCGAAAACGCAATCGGCGCTTTTGGAAGCGATGGAAGAGGGAAGCGTTACAGTGGACGGGGCGACAAGACCGTTGCCGCGTCCGTTTTTCGTCATGGCAACGCAAAACCCGATTGAATATGAAGGAACATATCCGCTCCCGGAAGCCCAGTTGGACCGCTTTTTATTGAAGCTAAACATGGGATATCCATCCCCTGAGGAAGAGGTGGGAATATTAAGCCGAGTGGAAAAAGCGCCGCCTATTGAGGGAATTCGCCCTGTAATGGCTTTGGATGAGCTGCTGGAGCTGCAGCGGCAGGTGACGAAAGTATACGTTAGCGATCCTATTAAGCGTTACATCGTTGACATCGTGCAGCGAAGCCGTTCGAACGCGTCCGTTTACCTAGGAGTAAGTCCGCGGGGGTCTGTTGCGCTGATGAAAGCGGCACAAGCGTATGCGTTTATGCACGGACGGGAATTCGTTGTCCCTGATGATGTGCAGTTTTTAGCGCCATATGTATTGTCTCATCGCATGATTATTAAATCAGAAGCAAAGTTTGACGGGCTTACAGCGGAAGAGATTGTCGCCCAAATTATCGCTAGAACTCCTGTTCCAATTCAAAGGTAGTGAAACGGATGAGAAAACGAACGCGCTTTATTCGGCAAGTTTTTGGTTTATTTAGTTTATTTGTGATCCTTTTTTCATATGCGATGTTTCAGGGAGGCTTTGTCAGTTGGTTTTTGTTTTATAGTTTTCTTCCATTTGGTCTTTATTCACTAGCAATTGCCGTCTATCCGTTTCATCGCGTCATTGTGAGGCGAGTGATTCATCAGCGGCAGCTTCATGCCGGCGATTCGCTTACGGCAACGGTCGAAGTGCGTTTTCCGATTTGGTTTCCATTTGTGGCGTTGACGATGGAGGAAGCCGATGTTCCTTTACTTAAGATGGAACAGACAAAAGTAACGATTCCATTTATTTGGAAACGAACGTTTTCTTACACGTATGAATTGCGCGAGCTGCCGCGAGGGGAACATATATTTTCCGCGCTTCGCCTTACCGCTACGGACTTTTTCGGACTGATAGAAAAGAATTCGATCCATTTCGCAGAAGAAACGATTTTAGTATATCCTCGCTATATCGATATCATGTACCGAAAAGCGGAACAACAGTTTGACCAAGGAATGGCCGCTTCCTTGCTACAGATTCATCGAGATATGACGATGGCTGTGGGGGTTCGGGAATATGCGCCAGGCGACCGCTTTTCATGGGTTCATTGGAAAGCATCTGCCCGCAAGCAACGGTTGATGACAAAAGAGTTTGAAGAACGGCAGCGGGATGATTTGATCGTTGTACTTGATCGTACACCAACATCATTGTTTGAAGAGATCGTGACATTTGTTGCTTCTTTTTTGCGGGCCGCTATTAAACAAGGGGTGCAGACAGGACTTGTATCCGTTGGCAGCGACCGCACCATCTTTCCTGCTCGAAATGGTGAGGAGCATCTACAGCGCTTGTTTTATCATTTAGCAAAAGTAGCTTGTGATAGTCATGAGCCATTTGCGCGCGTTATTTCCAATGAAAGAGCAAACTGGAGAGCGACCGTTGCTTTTTGCTATGTTACTTCTTATTTACAGAAAGAGCTGGTTTTCACGTTAGGCGAAATGTCTGCACGCCGCCATGAGGGAACCGTGTTTCTTATCAAGGATGATTTGACGAAAGAGGAGCGGAACTGGATGGAAGCGCTGCGCCACAAAGGAATCCATGTTGTGGTCGTATCGCCGCGAAATATAATGACGACCTTGCATAAAGGCAGGGATGAATGGTGAATGCAATTAAAAATCTCGGGAAGAATCTGCTTATATATGGGTTGGCTTGCTGGCTGCTGATCGAATGGCTTCTTCCGCTAGAAACGGTGTCTGATACCAGGAATGTGCAAGTCTTTATTTGGTTTGTGTCTGTTTGTTTTCTTCTTTATTTGTTGCGGATTCCAGTGTGGCTTTCTGCTTTTATAAAGATTGCATATATGGTCTGTGCGTTAAACACATTGTTTTACCATGTTTCTTATTTGCAGGTGCTGAAGCTGCTTGTTCGGGAAATTGTTGATCACGTCCCTATTTTATTTTCGATGCGTTGGGCGGAACTGACCAACTCGTTTCGCAGCTTTCTTTTTTTTCTTTTGTTATGGATGATGGCGTATTTACTGCATTATTGGCTATTTACGCAAAAACGGCTGTTTTTCTTTTATGTCCTGACTGTTACGTACATTACGGTACTAGATACGTTTACCATGTTTCGTGGAAACGGTGCGATTATTCGTTTAGTCGTCTTTGGTTTTTTCCTCTTAAGCTTCCTGCATATAGAACGGTTGCGTGAAAAGGCATCGATTGCAGGCGGAATCAGAAAATGGACGGTTTTCTGCTTATGCCTAATTGGACTAGCTTTCATCTGCGGATATTTTAGTCCCAAACTGCCGCCTAAATGGCCGGATCCGGTGGCGTTTGTGAGAAGCTATGCAGCCCCGCAAGAGGAAAAACGGAATGATCCTGCTTTAGCGAAGGTGAAAAAAATCGGCTATGGGCAAAATGATTCGCGGCTTGGCGGTCCATTTATTGCCGATGATACGGTCGTTTTTATTGCCGAAGACCAAAAGCGGCATTATTGGCGTGTCGAAACGAAAGATATTTATACAGGAAAAGGATGGGAAAGCTCGGATAGTGTGCAAGTAAAAACATTTGAAAAAAACACAGATATCGGTTATTCTTGGTGGAATCTATCGGTGAAAAAACAAACGATGACAGCTAGCATCCATATAAAGGAGCCTTATTTCCATATTGTTTACCCTCTTGGGCTAAAGACAATAGATACGCCTGAAGACATTGTGTTTCGTTTGGACACGGCAACGGAAAAAATGTATGCAACTGATCGTTCAGCTTATGCGATTATGTTAAGGACATATAATATTACTTATGAATATCCGACGTTCTCCATTGATAAATTAAACGCCGCACCGCCAGTGCAAGATGAGGGGTTAAAAAAGCGATATACGCAGCTTCCTGAAAGCGTACCGAAACGAGTGCGCGATTTGGCGAAACAAATCGTAAAAGGAAAGCAAACACAGTATGAACAAGTAAAAGCAATTGAGCAATATTTTCACATGAACGGATATGTGTATGAAACGAGTGATGTTGCTATTCCAGGGGAAAAGGATGACTACGTCGATCAGTTTTTATTTGAAACAAAAAAAGGATATTGTGATAATTTTTCCACTTCGATGGTTGTGCTCCTACGTTCTCTTGGTATTCCAGCACGTTGGGTGAAGGGATATACGTCGGGGCAACTAATAGAAGGAGCAACTTTGGGAGAGGAAGAAGGAAAAAATGTATATCAAGTGACGAACAAGGATGCGCATTCATGGGTGGAAGTGTATTTTTCCGGAATCGGCTGGGTTCCGTTTGAGCCAACGCAAGGGTTTGCGAACCCATATGAGTTTACCGATTTGCAATCTACGCCGGAAACAGCGCCGGTTCCTCGACAGCGTAGGCTCGAGCAAGGCCGTGTTCCTATAAAAGATGTGATGGAGCAAGATCGGTCTTCTTCATCAAGTGTGAAAGAAACATTCGCCAGCTTTTTAGACATTTGGTCATGGAAGCGCATCACGATTGTAGTGTCTATATTGCTTGCTTGTGCATTAGTGCTGTACAAAACGAGACGGAAATGGTGGCCGTATGTTACATTGTTTCTATTCAAATACAAACGGGGGAATGACCGATTTACGAAAGCGTATCTTTCTTTACTCCGTCACTTGGATGATTATGGATTAAAACGGAAACAAGATCAAACGCTAAGACAATACGCCGCATATGTCGACGATTGGTTTCAAACAAAGGAAATGACGAAGTTGACATTGTTATATGAAAAGGTGATTTATCAACAAGAAACCGTTCGGGTTGAATGGGCGGAAGTGAAAGAATTATGGGAAAATTTAATTAAAAAAACGGCATCTTGACCGCTGATAGATAGAGTTGATAGAATGGATTAAAATTTAATGAAATCATCATATGTACCTTCATATATCCTCGGTAATATGGTCCGAGAGTCTCTACCGGGTCGCCGTAAACGACCCGACTATGAAGGCGGAATTAACTAGAATTTTGCCTTTATAGTTGTCGTGGGCGATTCTAGTTTTTTATTTTGCGATGAGGTGATGACATGGAACAAAAACAGGAAATGATTATTGTTCTAGATTTTGGAAGCCAGTATAACCAATTAATTACTCGCCGCATTCGCGAGTTTGGGGTATACAGCGAATTGCATCCGCATACGATTACAGCGGAAAAAATTCGAGAAATGAATGTAAAAGGAATCATTTTTTCCGGCGGCCCAAACAGTGTATATGACGACAATGCGTTTACGTGTGATCCGCAAATTTTTGAGCTTGGGCTGCCGATTTTAGGAATTTGTTATGGCATGCAGTTAATGACCTATCATTTGGGTGGAAAAGTAGAAAAAGCAACACATCGTGAGTACGGAAAAGCAATGATTCAAGTAAAGAACGCTTCCGCCCTTTTTGAACGTCTCCCAGACGAGCAAGTGGTCTGGATGAGCCACGGCGATTTAGTCACTGCTCCGCCAGAAGGGTTTACTGTAGATGCTGTTAGCGCTTCTTGTCCAATTGCGGCAATGAGCAATGAGGCGAAAAAGTTTTACGCGGTGCAATTCCATCCAGAAGTGCGCCATTCCGTTTACGGAAACGATATTTTAAGAAATTTCGTATTTGACGTGTGCCAATGTAAAGGCGATTGGACGATGGAAAGCTTTATCGATAGCCAGGTTCGCAAAATTCGCGAGCTTGTTGGAGATAAAAAAGTGCTTTGTGCGTTAAGCGGCGGTGTCGATTCTTCCGTGGCGGCTGTGCTTGTGCATCGCGCCATCGGCGATCAACTCACATGTATTTTTGTCGATCACGGGCTCCTTCGCAAAGGGGAAGCGGAAAGCGTCATGAAAACATTCCGCGAAGGATTCCATATGAACGTTATTAAAGTGGATGCGAAAGAGCGCTTTTTATCAAAATTAAAAGGGGTAACCGACCCGGAACAAAAACGCAAAATCATCGGCAACGAATTTATTTATGTGTTTGATGATGAAGCGGCAAAATTAGAAGGAATAGAGTTTTTAGTACAAGGGACGCTTTATACAGATATTATCGAAAGCGGCACGGCGACAGCACAGACGATCAAGTCTCATCATAATGTCGGCGGATTGCCGGAAGATATGAAATTCAAACTCATCGAACCGCTTAATACGCTGTTTAAAGATGAAGTACGCGCGCTTGGAACGGAATTAGGCCTTCCAGATGAAATTGTTTGGCGGCAGCCGTTCCCAGGTCCAGGATTAGGCATTCGCGTGCTTGGCGAAGTGACAGAAGAAAAATTAGAAATCGTCCGTGAATCGGACGCGATTTTACGGGAAGAAATTAAAAAAGCGGGACTTGATCGGGAAATTTGGCAATATTTCACGGTGCTTCCGGACATTCGTAGCGTCGGTGTGATGGGTGATGCCCGCACATATGACTATACGGTCGGCATTCGCGCTGTTACATCGGTGGATGGCATGACAGCGGATTGGGCGCGCATTCCTTGGGAAGTGCTTGAGAAAATTTCTACGCGTATCGTCAATGAAGTGCCGCATGTCAATCGAGTTGTATACGATATTACAAGTAAGCCGCCGGCAACGATTGAATGGGAATGATTTCTATAAAACGAACAAAAGACGGGCATTTATCGTTAAATGTTCGTCTTTTTCATTGACATAAAGCGATCGTGCTGATACAATGTACCTATATCGCGAATATTGTCAAAATACGTCGTATAATCCCGGGAATATGGCTCGGGAGTTTCTACCAAGCTACCGTAAATAGCTTGACTACGAGGTA
Organism: Parageobacillus toebii NBRC 107807; assembly: GCF_003688615.2. Taxonomy (GTDB): domain Bacteria; phylum Bacillota; class Bacilli; order Bacillales; family Anoxybacillaceae; genus Parageobacillus_B; species Parageobacillus_B toebii. The sequence goes on from NZ_CP049703.1 coordinate 1,159,707, forward strand.
TAATGGGGTAGAGAGTGCATTTTTTTGTCCTCTCTATATTCATTATCCCTCTTTAGTCAACGCTTCTGGTAGCTTACTAGAAGCGTTTTTATTTTTATAGGGGGGACAGTAAGTGAAAAAGTATTTCCAATTTGAAGAGCTCGGCACGAATTACCGTACGGAGATCATCGCTGGGTTTACAACGTTTTTGTCGATGGCATACATTTTGTTCGTTAACCCGTTTACCCTGTCATTAGGAGCGGTAAAAGATTTTCCTAATGAGCTGCGGATTGACCAAGGTGCGGTATTTGTTGCGACCGCGCTTGCTGCGGCGTATGGTTGTATTTTAATGGGGATTTTAGCACGTTATCCGATTGCGCTAGCGCCAGGGATGGGGCTAAATGCGTTCTTTGCATTCACAGTTGTTTTGCATATGCACATCCCATGGCAGACGGCATTAGCGGGAGTGTTCGTATCAGGGGTTATTTTTACGATTTTATCTTTAACAGGCATCCGCGAAAAAATTATTGATGCGATTCCGGTAGAGTTGAAGTACGCCGTTGGATCGGGAATCGGGCTATTTATCACATTTATCGGCTTGCAAAATGCAAAAATCATTGTCGATAATCCGGCAACGTTAGTAGGTTTAAGCGATTTAAAAGACGGAAATACGCTATTAGCTATTTTTGGTTTGTTTGTGACGATAATATTAATGGTAAAAAAAGTGAATGGCAGCGTATTTTACGGTATGGTCATTACAGCGATTGTCGGAATGATTTTTGGTTTAATCAAAGTACCAGATAAAATCGTCGGAGCTGTTCCGGATATTTCTCCGACATTTGGCGTTGCGCTTCAGCATTTACCGGACATTTTCTCGTTAAAAATGCTTGGGGTAGTGTTAACTTTCTTCATCGTCGACTTTTTTGACGCAACAGGGACGCTATTAGCAGTAGCGAATCAAGCAGGGCTGTTAAAGGATAATAAACTGCCTCGCGCGGGAAAAGCATTGCTTGTTGATGCAACGGCGGTCATGGTTGGCGCCGTGCTTGGAACATCGACGACGACTTCTTATGTCGAATCATCGGCAGGGGTCGCGGCTGGCGGCCGTTCCGGTTTTTCTGCGGTAGTAACAGGAATTTTGTTTTTGCTGGCACTATTTTTCTCGCCGTTATTAAGTGTTGTTACCGCGCCTGTCACCGCCCCGGCGTTGATTATTGTTGGTGTGTTAATGGTATCTTCGATTGGAGAAATCGATTGGAAAAAACTCGAAGTTGCAATTCCGGCGTTTTTCACGTTAATTACGATGCCGCTTTCGTATAGCATTGCGACAGGGATTGCGGTTGGATTCATCTTTTATCCAATTACGATGATTTTAAGAGGACGCGGTAAAGAAGTTCATCCGATTTTATATGTGTTGTTTGTCATCTTTATCTTATACTTTCTCTTTTTAAGAGAATAGAAAAAGTCCGCCAACGGCGGGCTTTTTTATTTGGATTTGGTATAATAGTAGGAAAAATTTATAAAACTGGGAGGGGGACGCTATGTTTATCCACCGCCTGGATGAAGAAGCGTGGCTGAAGTTGCTTACAGTGGAAGATGCAGAACGGTTATTTGCGTTAGTTGATTCATGCCGTCCGCATTTGCGGAAGTGGCTTCCGTGGGTGGATTCAACAAAAACAGTAGAGGATTCGAAAGCGTTTATCGCGGGGGGATTGCAGAAATTTGCCGCTGGAAACGGCTTTGAAGCAGGGATTTGGCATAAAGGACAATTAGCGGGAGTCATTGGACTTCATTATATTGATCGCGCGAATAAAAAAACAAGCATTGGCTACTGGCTGGGGGAGCAGTTTCAAGGGCTTGGATTAATGACGAAAGCGTGCAAAGCGTGTATCGACTATGCCTTTAATGAATTGAAATTGCATCGTTTGGAAATCCGTTGCGCAGTGGAAAATGAACGAAGCAGGGCAATTCCTGAGCGATTAGGGTTTACAAACGAAGGGACGATCCGGGAAGCAGAGTGGCTTTACGACCATTTCGTTGATCACGTTGTTTATGGAATGTTAGAGAGAGAATGGAAACGTTAAAGCGAACTAGAGGGTGCCATACGAATGATCTTTTGTGGCATCTTTCTTTTTTGTTTATACTAGAGATTTGACGGCTAAATATATTGCAAACACAAAGAAAAAGTTATTTACCTAATAGTGTTAGGTTGAGGTTATAAACGAAGGTATTGCCGCTAATATTGTACTTGGCGGCTATATAAGGATAAAACGCATGTGCTGTTTGTTTGGCTGTATGTGTGATCGTGGTGAATATAGAATATAGAGTACAGAAAGTGTTGTTTGGTTGGATAAAAATACCTATGGTAAATGGTTGACATTTAATAAGCGATGATGTTATATTAGTAAAGCCGCTTTGATGCGGACGAAAAAAATTAAAAAAACATATTGACATGTTAAATTGAAAGTGATATATTATAAGAGTCGCTTTTAAAGATCAAAACAAATGTTCCTTGAAAACTGAACAAAACGAAGCGTCCACATAGAAAAGCGAAGGCGAGCGACACCTTGCGGTGTCGGCGCTGAAGCTGAAAAGAAGCCAATCAACTTTCTTTTTGGAGAGTTTGATCCTGGCTCAGGACGAACGCTGGCGGCGTGCCTAATACATGCAAGTCGAGCGGACCGAACGGAAGCTTGCTTCTGTTCGGTTAGCGGCGGACGGGTGAGTAACACGTGGGTAACCTGCCCGTAAGACCGGGATAACTCCGGGAAACCGGGGCTAATACCGGATAACACCGAAGACCGCATGGTCTTTGGTTGAAAGGTGGCTTTTGCTACCACTTACGGATGGGCCCGCGGCGCATTAGCTAGTTGGTGAGGTAACGGCTCACCAAGGCGACGATGCGTAGCCGGCCTGAGAGGGTGACCGGCCACACTGGGACTGAGACACGGCCCAGACTCCTACGGGAGGCAGCAGTAGGGAATCTTCCGCAATGGACGAAAGTCTGACGGAGCGACGCCGCGTGAGCGAAGAAGGTCTTCGGATCGTAAAGCTCTGTTGTTAGGGAAGAAGAAGTACCGTTCGAATAGGGCGGTACGGTGACGGTACCTAACGAGAAAGCCCCGGCTAACTACGTGCCAGCAGCCGCGGTAATACGTAGGGGGCGAGCGTTGTCCGGAATTATTGGGCGTAAAGCGCGCGCAGGCGGTCCCTTAAGTCTGATGTGAAAGCCCACGGCTCAACCGTGGAGGGTCATTGGAAACTGGGGGACTTGAGTGCAGAAGAGGAGAGCGGAATTCCACGTGTAGCGGTGAAATGCGTAGAGATGTGGAGGAACACCAGTGGCGAAGGCGGCTCTCTGGTCTGTAACTGACGCTGAGGCGCGAAAGCGTGGGGAGCAAACAGGATTAGATACCCTGGTAGTCCACGCCGTAAACGATGAGTGCTAAGTGTTAGAGGGGTTAAACCCTTTAGTGCTGTAGCTAACGCGTTAAGCACTCCGCCTGGGGAGTACGGCCGCAAGGCTGAAACTCAAAGGAATTGACGGGGGCCCGCACAAGCGGTGGAGCATGTGGTTTAATTCGAAGCAACGCGAAGAACCTTACCAGGTCTTGACATCCCCTGACAACCCTGGAGACAGGGCGTTCCCCCTTCGGGGGGACAGGGTGACAGGTGGTGCATGGTTGTCGTCAGCTCGTGTCGTGAGATGTTGGGTTAAGTCCCGCAACGAGCGCAACCCTCGCCCCTAGTTGCCAGCATTCAGTTGGGCACTCTAGGGGGACTGCCGGCTAAAAGTCGGAGGAAGGTGGGGATGACGTCAAATCATCATGCCCCTTATGACCTGGGCTACACACGTGCTACAATGGGCGGTACAAAGGGCTGCGAACCCGCGAGGGGGAGCGAATCCCAAAAAGCCGCTCTCAGTTCGGATTGCAGGCTGCAACTCGCCTGCATGAAGCCGGAATCGCTAGTAATCGCGGATCAGCATGCCGCGGTGAATACGTTCCCGGGCCTTGTACACACCGCCCGTCACACCACGAGAGCTTGCAACACCCGAAGTCGGTGAGGTAACCCTTTAAGGGAGCCAGCCGCCGAAGGTGGGGCAAGTGATTGGGGTGAAGTCGTAACAAGGTAGCCGTACCGGAAGGTGCGGCTGGATCACCTCCTTTCTAAGGATGATACGAAAAGCGGAAGCGCCGCGATCAGCTCTCGAAGCCAAATGTTCTTCACCCGCAGAAGTGCTTGCACTTCGAGGGGGAAGGTTATTTGGCACAAGAGAGCTAGGCGCTGGAGCTAGACAGCAGAAAAGCGAAGGACGCTTCGGGTTTGTTCAGTTTTGAGGGAGCATTCTACTCCTTCAGTCGTTTTGTGTCTGCGTCTGCTAGTGAATTCGAGGAAGCAGGATTCCTCGACACAAGGCTGCAAGGAAGCATACTCAAGTAGTCGCCTTGCGCCTGCGTCTATGAGCGGATGCAGGAAATAAGTTGGTTCCTTGAAAACTAGATAACCGAGAAGAAAAGCGGAGGCGCCGCGGTTAGTCCCGATAGGTGCTGGAGGGCCTGCGAGGAGGCTATTGCCGCCACGGCAGGACCGAAGCGACCGTGAGGGGCTAGGCGCCGAAGCTAGACAGTGGAAGAAGCCGAGAAGCGAAGGCGGCAAGCGTGAAGCTGTTTTCGCATGGTTAAGTTAGAAAGGGCGCACGGTGGATGCCTTGGCACTAGGAGCCGATGAAGGACGGGGCAAACGCCGAAACGCTTCGGGGAGCTGTAAGCAAGCGTTGATCCGGAGATGTCCGAATGGGGAAACCCACTGCCCGTAATGGGGCAGTATCCATACCTGAATCCATAGGGTATGGAGGGCACACCCGGGGAACTGAAACATCTAAGTACCCGGAGGAGAAGAAAGCAACCGCGATTCCCTGAGTAGCGGCGAGCGAAACGGGAACAGCCCAAACCAAGAGGCTTGCCTCTTGGGGTTGTAGGACCACTCACATGGGAGTTACAAAGGAACGGGGTAGACGAAGCGGTCTGGAAAGGCCCGCCAGAGAAGGTGACAGCCCTGTAGTCGAAACTTCGTTCCCTCCCGAGTGGATCCTGAGTACGGCGGGACACGGGGAATCCCGTCGGAAGCAGGGAGGACCATCTCCCAAGGCTAAATACTCCCTAGTGACCGATAGTGAACCAGTACCGTGAGGGAAAGGTGAAAAGCACCCCGGAAGGGGAGTGAAAGAGAACCTGAAACCGTGTGCCTACAAGTAGTCAGAGCCCGTTTATGGGTGATGGCGTGCCTTTTGTAGAATGAACCGGCGAGTTACGATGACGTGCGAGGTTAAGTCGAAGAGACGGAGCCGCAGCGAAAGCGAGTCTGAATAGGGCGTTAAGTACGTCGTCGTAGACCCGAAACCAGGTGATCTACCCATGTCCAGGGTGAAGGTAGGGTAACACCTACTGGAGGCCCGAACCCACGTACGTTGAAAAGTGCGGGGATGAGGTGTGGGTAGGGGTGAAATGCCAATCGAACCTGGAGATAGCTGGTTCTCCCCGAAATAGCTTTAGGGCTAGCCTCAAGGGAAGAGTCTTGGAGGTAGAGCACTGATTGAGCTAGGGGCCCTCATCGGGTTACCGAACTCAGTCAAACTCCGAATGCCAACGACTTATCCTTGGGAGTCAGACTACGAGTGATAAGATCCGTGGTCGAGAGGGAAACAGCCCAGACCACCAGCTAAGGTCCCAAAGTGCACGTTAAGTGGAAAAGGATGTGGAGTTGCCCAGACAACCAGGATGTTGGCTTAGAAGCAGCCATCATTTAAAGAGTGCGTAATAGCTCACTGGTCGAGTGACTCTGCGCCGAAAATGTACCGGGGCTAAACGTGCCACCGAAGCTGTGGGATGACCGTTGGTCATCGGTAGGGGAGCGTTCTAAGCGCGCCGAAGCGGGACCGGAAGGACTCGTGGAGCGCTTAGAAGTGAGAATGCCGGTGTGAGTAGCGAAAACAGAGGTGAGAATCCTCTGCACCGAAAGCCTAAGGTTTCCTGAGGAAGGTTCGTCCGCTCAGGGTTAGTCGGGACCTAAGCCGAGGCCGAAAGGCGTAGGTGATGGGCAACAGGTTGAGATTCCTGTACCACCTCCTCACCGTTTGAGCAATGGGGGGACGCAGGAAGGTAGGGCGAGCAGGCTGCTGGAATAGCCTGTCCAAGCGGTTAGGCTGCCAGATAGGCAAATCCGTCTGGCGCAAAGGCTGAGCCGTGATGGCGAAGGGACCATCGGTCCCGAAGTCCCCGATCCTACACTGCCAAGAAAAGCCTCTAGCGAGGTGAGAGGTGCCCGTACCGCAAACCGACACAGGTAGGCGAGGAGAGAATCCTAAGGTGCGCGGGAGAACTCTCGTTAAGGAACTCGGCAAAATGACCCCGTAACTTCGGGAGAAGGGGTGCTCTCTTGGGTGATGAGCCCGAGAGAGCCGCAGTGAAAAGGCCCAAGCGACTGTTTACCAAAAACACAGGTCTCTGCGAAGCCGAAAGGCGAAGTATAGGGGCTGACACCTGCCCGGTGCTGGAAGGTTAAGGGGAGCGCTTAAGCCGCAAGGCTGAAGGTGCGAACCGAAGCCCCAGTAAACGGCGGCCGTAACTATAACGGTCCTAAGGTAGCGAAATTCCTTGTCGGGTAAGTTCCGACCCGCACGAAAGGTGTAACGACTTGGGCACTGTCTCAACGAGAGACCCGGTGAAATCATACTACCTGTGAAGATGCAGGTTACCCGCGACAGGACGGAAAGACCCCGTGGAGCTTTACTGCAGCCTGATATGGAATTTTGGTATCGCTTGTACAGGATAGGTGGGAGCCTGAGAAGCCGGAGCGCCAGCTTCGGTGGAGGCGCCGGTGGGATACCACCCTGGCGGTATTGAAATTCTAACCCGCACCCCTTATCGGGGTGGGAGACAGTGTCAGGTGGGCAGTTTGACTGGGGCGGTCGCCTCCCAAAAGGTAACGGAGGCGCCCAAAGGTTCCCTCAGAATGGTTGGAAATCATTCGTAGAGTGCAAAGGCACAAGGGAGCTTGACTGCGAGACGGACAGGTCGAGCAGGGACGAAAGTCGGGCTTAGTGATCCGGTGGTTCCGTATGGAAGGGCCATCGCTCAACGGATAAAAGCTACCCCGGGGATAACAGGCTGATCTCCCCCAAGAGTCCACATCGACGGGGAGGTTTGGCACCTCGATGTCGGCTCATCGCATCCTGGGGCTGTAGTCGGTCCCAAGGGTTGGGCTGTTCGCCCATTAAAGCGGTACGCGAGCTGGGTTCAGAACGTCGTGAGACAGTTCGGTCCCTATCCGTCGCGGGCGCAGGAAATTTGAGAGGAGCTGTCCTTAGTACGAGAGGACCGGGATGGACGCACCGCTGGTGTACCAGTTGTCCCGCCAGGGGCACCGCTGGGTAGCTATGTGCGGAAGGGATAAGCGCTGAAAGCATCTAAGCGTGAAGCCCCCCTCAAGATGAGATTTCCCATCGCGTCAAGCGAGTAAGATCCCTCGAAGATGACGAGGTCGATAGGTCCGAGGTGGAAGCGTGGCGACACGTGGAGCTGACGGATACTAATCGATCGAGGACTTAACCAAGCGGAAAAGCGGAGGACGCTAGGAGCTAGACAACAGAAAAGCGTAGGCCGCCTATGCAAAACGGCTTCTTCCAAACAGACGGTTATCTAGTTTTGAGGGAACGAAATCCCTCTTGACAAACGTGATGATTGGAATATAATAATATGTGGCCAATTGAAGTGCTTGCCTAGTGACAATAGCGGAGAGGAAACACCCGTTCCCATCCCGAACACGGAAGTTAAGCTCTCCAGCGCCGATGGTAGTTGGGGCCAGCGCCCCTGCAAGAGTAGGTCGTTGCTAGGCAGGCAAAAAATTAGAGAGCTGACAAGTTCTCTAATTTTTTTGCCCAGCTTATATAAAACCATTGAGTTTTTAATGACGCCATTTAAATCCTCTCCCCCAAAACTAGAAGCGTTATCATCGTTTCCTAGACCCCCTTTTTGATTTAGTATAGGAAACGGAAGCTGTGAAAAGAGGGTGTCCCAAAAATTTGTGGACACCCTCCCTTTTTTATATTTAGAAGGAGAAAGGAGTGATCACTTGCAGGGAAAGCGATGTACTGTAACCCATTTTTATCATACATATTTTCTTACCAATGATTGGTTTGTTTTTGAATGATCATGTTTTTATTGCGCTTTTACGGTAGTTGAAAACATGTCGAATGTAAAAAACTATTCTCCTTTTTTGATTTCGATTTTCTTTTTTGTCCCATCAGGAATTAGGCGATGAAGATGAATAAACAATAGACCATTGTGATATGTTGCCTCAATTCGATCTTCCTTTACTGCAAAGGGAAGCGGGATCGTTGTTTCCCATTCTCCTTGAAAAATTCCTTCTTCGATTAATTCGAACCCTTTGAATTGCAAATTAATATTTGCTTTAATTTCTAATGTTTTATAGTACACATAAAGTTCAACATCTTCCATTTTTTCTAATCCTGGTAAACTGACAACGATTAATAGCTCGTTGTCCTTTTTGTATATATTCATGCCAGATTGCTTTTTCGTTGTCGGTAAGAATGATTGGAAACTCCCCCAAAAATCTCCTTGAAAAAACTGTTCCCATTGTTTTGTCCATTCGGGAAACGAGTTAAACGGGTTTGACTTCACGGCAACTCCCTCCTCCGCTATTTCATCATATGTTTTCTATACCGTTTTGTGAGAATGAATAGAAAACACGAACATTAATAGTATAAATAAATTAAATGTTCGATTTTATATTGACATCTTCTGAAAAAGGTTGGTAAGATAATAGTAACTTCATAAAGTGAATCACCCTCATATAATTTTGGGAATATGGCCCAAAAGTCTCTACCCAATAACCGTAAATTATTGGACTATGAGGGAAAGGATCGTATTGGCTTTTTTCGTCACCTTATAGCCGAGGTATGCCCAGAACGATGCTTTCCCTTATCAATAGGGGGAACGTTCGTTCTGGTTTTTTATATGAAGAGAATCAAAGAGGTGAATGCCACATGCAGCCGCTTGTTGGTGTGATTATGGGAAGTCAATCGGATTGGGAGACAATGAAATATGCTTGCGATATATTAGAAGAATTACAAATTCCGTTTGAAAAAAAAGTAGTTTCCGCCCATCGAACGCCAGATTACATGTTTGAGTATGCGGAGACGGCGGAAGAAAGAGGAATTAAAGTCATTATTGCCGGAGCAGGGGGAGCGGCGCATTTACCAGGGATGGTTGCCGCTAAAACGACGCTGCCGGTGATTGGTGTGCCAGTGCAGTCAAAAGCGTTAAACGGATTAGACTCGCTTTTGTCCATTGTACAAATGCCGGGAGGTGTACCAGTGGCGACGGTCGCCATCGGCAAAGCGGGAGCTACGAACGCGGGGCTTTTAGCAGCCTCGATGTTAGGCATTCATTACCCGCAGTACATGGAGGCGCTAAAAAAACGCAGGGAAACGATAAGAAAACAAGTAATGGAAAGCAGTGATCAACTTGTGTAATCGACAAATCATTCCTGGACAAACGATTGGAATTATTGGCGGTGGACAACTTGGGCGGATGATGGCAATCGCTGCGAGAGAAATGGGATTTCGCGTTGCCGTTCTTGATCCAACCCCAGATTCTCCATGTGGCCAAGTGGCGGATATCGAGATTACGGCAGAATATAACGATCTTGAAGCAATTCGAAAGCTTGCTGCGGTGAGTGATGTCATTACGTACGAATTTGAAAATATTGATGCGAATGCTTTAAATTGGCTCGTGGAACACGCGTATGTGCCGCAAGGAAGCAAGCTGCTTGCCATTACGCAAGACCGTGCGATGGAGAAAAAGGCGATTACAGATGCGGGACTTCCTGTTGCACCGTACGTCGAAGTGCAATCCAAAGAGGAGCTGGTTTCGGCCATTGAAACGGTCGGTCTTCCTTGTGTACTCAAAACACGCCGCGGCGGCTATGACGGCAAAGGACAATTCGTCATCCGCAACAAAGAAGATGTCAAGGAAGCGCTATCCTTATTAGCGGTTGGCCCTTGTGTATTAGAACGCTGGCTTTCGTTTGATAAAGAAATTTCCGTTATCGTAACAAGAAATGGACTTGGGGAGATGGCCGTATTTCCGGTCGCGGAAAATATTCATGTCGATAATATTTTGCACGAAACGATTGTTCCAGCACGAATTTCCGGGCACATAGCGCAAAAAGCGGTTCGTTATGCGGAAACGCTCGCTGGCTATTTTGGGCTCGTCGGAACGTTAGCGGTTGAAATGTTTTTAACAAAAGAAGGGGATATTTATATTAATGAGCTTGCCCCTAGACCGCACAACTCAGGTCATTATACAATTAATGCTTGTGTGACATCTCAATTTGAGCAGCATGTCCGTGCCATCTGCAACTGGCCGTTAGGAAGCACAGAGCTGCTAAAACCAGCCGTGATGGTGAACATTTTAGGTGAGCATATGGAACCAATCCTTCAGAATATCGAAAAACTAAGCCACGTTCACCTTCATCTTTACGGCAAAAAAGAAGCAAAACCGAAAAGAAAAATGGGGCACGTAACGGTGCTCGCGGAAGATGTCAATGTAGCACTTAAAATGATTGATTCATGGCAAATTTGGAATGATCGGAGGCTGGAACACGTATGATTGAACGTTACACAAGACCGGAAATGGGAGCGATTTGGACGGAAGAAAACCGTTTCAAAGCATGGCTTGAAGTTGAAATTTTAGCTTGTGAGGCATGGGCGGAGCTTGGGGTAATTCCAAAAGAAGACGTCGAGCTTATCCGCAAAAATGCATCGTTTGATATTCAGCGTATCAAAGAAATTGAGGAAGAAACGCGCCATGATGTGGTTGCTTTTACGCGCGCGGTTTCGGAAACGCTAGGCGAAGAGCGAAAATGGGTGCATTACGGTTTAACGTCTACCGATGTCGTTGACACAGCGTTATCGTATTTGTTAAAGCAGGCGAACGAGATTTTGTTGAGAGATTTAGAAAACTTTATTCAAGTATTGAAAGAAAAAGCGCAGGAACATAAATATACGGTGATGATGGGGCGCACGCACGGCGTTCACGCCGAACCGACAACATTCGGTCTTAAAATGGCGCTTTGGTATGCGGAGATGCAACGTAATTTAGAACGTTTTAAACAAGCGGCGGAAACGGTGCGCGTCGGGAAAATTTCCGGTGCGGTTGGAACGTATGCAAATATTGATCCGTTTGTTGAACAATACGTATGTGAAAAACTCGGGTTAAAACCAGCGTTGATTTCCACACAAACGTTGCAGCGCGACCGCCATGCGTACTATATGGCAACGTTGGCGCTCATTGCGACGTCGATTGAAAAATTCGCTGTTGAAATTCGTGGTTTGCAAAAAAGCGAAGTACGCGAAGTGGAAGAGTTTTTCGCCAAAGGTCAAAAAGGTTCTTCGGCGATGCCGCACAAACGCAATCCGATCGGTTCGGAAAATATGACAGGAATGTCGCGCGTTCTTCGCGGTTATATGTTAACGGCCTATGAAAACGTGCCTCTTTGGCATGAGCGTGATATTTCCCATTCTTCTGCTGAGCGCATCATTTTGCCGGATGCGACGATCGCGTTGAACTATATGCTAAATCGCTTTACGAACATCGTGAAAAACTTGAAAGTCTATCCGGAAAACATGAAGAAAAATATGGATCGCACATTAGGGCTTATTTATTCGCAGCGCGTATTGCTCTCGTTAATTGATGCCGGCATGACGCGCGAAGAAGCGTACGACTTAGTGCAGCCAAAAGCGATGGAGGCATGGGAAAAACAAGTGCCGTTCCGTTCGCTCATTGAAGCGGATGAGCGGATTACAAGCCGCTTAACGAAAGAACAAATCGATGACTGTTTTGATTATCACTATCACTTAAAGCATGTGGATACGATTTTTGAACGGTTAGGATTGTCGTAATGATATATCGGCAAGGAATCCCTTGCCGATGTACAACTAAAAAAATTCCCAATATTCTGGATTAGGGGGCCTTTTTGATGGTCAAAAAGCTGGCATTGCTATATGAAGGAAAAGCGAAAAAAGTGTATACGACAGATGATGCGAACGTATTATGGGTCGAGTATAAAGATAGCGCCACTGCGTTTAACGGGGAAAAGAAAGCGACGATTGCGGGGAAAGGGCGTCTTAATAACGAAATTACAAGTGTATTATTTTCAAAGCTTTGTGAAGCAGGAATTCCAAATCATTTTATTCAAAAATTATCTGCTACGGAGCAGCTTGTCAAGAAAGTGACGATTATTCCTCTAGAAGTGGTTGTCCGCAATGTTGTTGCTGGGAGTCTAGCAAAACGGCTTGGCATCCCAGAAGGAACCCGCTTGGAAAAGCCTCTCATTGAATTTTATTACAAAAACGATGACCTCGGTGATCCTCTCTTATTAGAAGATCACATCGCGATTTTAAAGCTGGCTACCTCAGAACAAATTGCTGTTTTGAAGGAACTAGCTTTAAAAGTGAATGACGTATTAACGAAACATTTCGCAGACTGCCGTGTGAGATTAATTGATTTTAAATTAGAGTTTGGCGTTGATGCAGAAGGAGCGATTTTGCTTGCCGATGAAATTTCCCCAGACACTTGCCGTTTGTGGGATATGGAAACGAACGAAAAGCTTGATAAAGACGTATTTCGCCGTGATTTAGGAAGCTTAACGGATGCCTATGAAACGATTTTACAACGATTAGGGGGAGAATCAGCATGTACAAAGTAAAAGTATATGTTACGTTACGAGAAAGTGTGCTAGACCCGCAAGGAACGGCGGTGAAGGGAGCGCTCCATAGCTTGTCTTATAAGGAAGTGCAGGATGTACGAATCGGAAAATTTATGGAGCTTGTCATCGAAAAAAGCGAGCGCGATATTGATGTCCTTGTTCGTGAAATGTGCGAAAAGCTCCTAGCGAATACAGTGATTGAAGACTACCGCTATGAAATTGAGGAGGTAGTCGTACAGTGAAATTCGCGGTCATTGTGTTTCCAGGTTCCAACTGTGACGTCGATATGTATCATGCGATTGCCGATGAATTAGGAGAAGAAGTGGAATATGTATGGCATGATGCGGAAAACCTTGATCGATTTGACGCCATTTTGCTTCCAGGAGGATTTTCCTATGGAGATTATCTTCGCTCCGGAGCGATCGCCCGCTTTTCCAATGTCATGAAAGCAGTGAAAAAAGCGGCAGATGAAGGAAAGCCGGTGCTAGGCGTATGCAACGGGTTTCAAATTTTGCTAGAAGCAGGACTGCTTCCAGGAGCGATGCGCCGCAATAACAGTTTGAAATTTATTTGCCGTCCGGTTTCATTAAGAGTCGAAAATAACGAAACGATGTTTACGTCCGCTTACAAACAAGGGGAAGTGATTACGATTCCAATCGCCCACGGTGAAGGCAATTATTACTGTGATGAGCAAACACTGAAGCGGCTGATCGAAAATCGGCAAATCGTCTTTCGCTATCATGGGGAAAACCCAAATGGAAGCTTGGACGACATCGCTGGAATTGTCAATGAAAAAGGGAACGTACTTGGAATGATGCCGCATCCGGAGCGAGCTGTTGATTCGCTTCTTGGCAGCGCTGACGGATTAAAATTGTTTCAATCGATCGTGAAATATTGGAGGGAAACACATGTCGTTACTGCTTGAGCCAACCCCAACAATGATTAAAGAAGAAAAACTGTATCGGGAAATGGGATTAACGGATGAAGAGTTCGCGATGATCGAGAAAATTCTTGGACGTCTGCCAAACTATACAGAAACGGGAATTTTCTCGGTCATGTGGTCAGAACATTGCAGCTATAAAAATTCTAAACCTGTACTAAAAAAGTTTCCAACGGAAGGAAAACATGTGCTTCAAGGTCCAGGGGAAGGAGCGGGCATCGTTGACATCGGCGATGGGCTGGCGGTGGCGTTTAAAATCGAAAGCCATAATCATCCGTCCGCCATTGAACCGTATCAAGGAGCGGCGACTGGTGTCGGCGGGATCATCCGTGATGTATTTTCGATGGGAGCGCGCCCTATCGCTTTGTTAAACTCGCTTCGGTTCGGGGAATTGACTTCTCCGCGCGTAAAATATTTATTTGAGCATGTCGTTGCGGGAATCGCTGGGTACGGCAATTGCGTCGGCATTCCAACCGTTGGCGGCGAAGTGCAATTTGATGCGGCTTATGAAGGAAATCCGCTCGTTAACGCCATGTGTGTCGGCATCATCCGTCATGAAGACATCCAGCGTGGAATCGCATCGGGTGTAGGGAATACGGTCATGTACGTCGGAGCAAAAACAGGACGCGACGGTATTCATGGAGCGACGTTCGCTTCCGAGGAATTGACCGAGCAATCAGAAGCGAAACGACCGGCTGTTCAAGTCGGTGATCCATTTATGGAAAAATTATTGCTTGAAGCGTGCTTGGAAGTAGTAAAATCCGATGCGCTTGTTGGCATTCAAGATATGGGAGCGGCGGGCTTGACGAGTTCTTCGGCGGAAATGGCGAGCAAAGGCGGTTTTGGCATCGAGATGAACTTAGATCTTGTTCCACAGCGCGAGGCAGGCATGACTCCGTATGAAATGATGCTGTCCGAATCGCAAGAACGGATGCTGCTTGTCGTCAAACAAGGACGCGAGCAAGAAATTTATGAGTTGTTTGCAAAATATGGGCTCGAAGCGAAAGCGATTGGCCAAGTGACCGATGACAAAATGCTCCGCCTTTATTTTCGTGGGGAAGTCGTCGCCGAAATCCCGGTCGACGCCTTAGCCAAAGATGCGCCAGTATACCATAAACCATCGAAAGAACCAGCATATTATCGCGAATTTCAAGCGATGGAACCGTATGTTCCGGCTGTTTCCAACTATGAAGAAACGTTGCTTTCGTTATTAGCCCAGCCAACGATTGCAAGCAAAGAATGGGTGTATCAACAATACGATTACATGGTGCGGACAAATACGGTCGTTGCCCCAGGATCGGACGCTGCGGTCTTGCGCATCCGCGGCACGAACAAGGCGCTGGCGATGACGACCGATTGCAACTCGCGCTACATTTATTTAGATCCAGAAACGGGCGGAAAAATCGCCGTGGCGGAAGCGGCGCGAAACATTGTCTGTTCAGGAGCGAAACCGCTGGCGATTACAGACTGCTTAAATTTCGGCAATCCAGAGAAACCAGAAATTTTTTGGCAGCTAGAAAAAGCCGTTGACGGAATGAGCGAAGTTTGCCGAGTGTTAGGAACTCCAGTCATTAGTGGAAACGTTTCTTTATATAACGAAACAAATGGAGAAGCCATTTATCCGACACCTGTTATCGGCATGGTTGGACTCGTGGAGGACATTCGTCATATTACTACACAAACGTTTCAACAAGCAGGCGATCTCATTTATGTGATTGGGGAAGCGAAGCAGGAGTTCGGCGGAAGCGAGCTGCAAAAATTGCTAGAAGGCCGCATTTTTGGAAAAGCACCGGAAATTGATTTAGCAACGGAAGCAAAACGGCAGCAAGAATTGCTGACGGCGATTCAAGCAGGAGTCGTCGCATCCGCGCACGATATCGCAGAAGGCGGTTTTGCGGTCGCTCTGGCGGAATGCGTGATGAGCACAAACGGCCTTGGCGCGAAAGTAACAGTGGACGGGGATATAACGTCTCAATTATTTAGTGAAACACAATCTCGTTTCATCGTTTCCGTGAAAAAAGAAAATCAAGAAAAGTTTGAAAAGCTTGTGGAAGCGAAGCTTATTGGCGAAGTAACAAACGATGGCACGCTTCTTGTTGAACGAGCGAGCGGAGAAGTTGTCATCCAGCTTTCAGTCGAGCAAATGAGAAGCGTTTGGAAAGGAGCTATTCCATGCTTGCTGAAATCAAAGGATTGAACGAAGAGTGTGGTGTTTTCGGCATTTGGGGACACGAAAATGCGGCGCAAATAACATATTACGGTTTGCATAGTCTTCAGCATCGCGGACAAGAAGGAGCGGGAATTGTTGTCGCCCATCAAGGAATGTTGCAAGGACATAAAGGATTAGGGCTTGTTACCGAAGTGTTCAGCAACGGAGAGCTTCAAGCACTAAAAGGATTGGCCGCCATCGGTCATGTTCGTTATTCAACCGCGGGAGGAGGCGGCTATGAAAACGTTCAGCCGCTTCTGTTCCGTTCGCAAACCGGAAGCATTGCGCTTGCACATAACGGCAATCTCGTCAACGCGATGGACTTAAAGCTTCAGCTGGAGGAGCAAGGGAGCATTTTCCAAACAACATCGGATACGGAAGTGTTTGCTCATCTCATTCGCCGCAGCCATGCGCCGACATTCAAAGAGCAAATTAAAGAAGCGCTCACGTATGTTGAAGGAGCGTTCGCTTTCCTGCTATTGACGGAAACAGCGTTGTACGTGGCGCTCGACCCGCATGGGTTCCGCCCGCTTTCCATCGGGCGGCTTGGCAATGCATATGTTATCGCTTCCGAAACGTGCGCGTTTGATGTCGTTGGCGCGACGTATGAGCGGGAAGTGGAACCGGGAGAGCTAATCATCATCAGTGCGGAAGGAATGCGTTCTGAACGATTTGCAC
Organism: Parageobacillus toebii NBRC 107807; assembly: GCF_003688615.2. GTDB lineage: Bacteria > Bacillota > Bacilli > Bacillales > Anoxybacillaceae > Parageobacillus_B > Parageobacillus_B toebii. The sequence goes on from NZ_CP049703.1 coordinate 1,176,305, forward strand.
AAGCGCAATCACGTTCGATTTGCAGCATGGAATACATTTATTTTGCTCGTCCAGACAGCAATGTCGATGGCATCAACATTCATACAGCAAGAAAAAATCTGGGGAAACGCCTGGCGCTTGAAGCTCCGGTGGAAGCGGACATTGTCACCGGCGTGCCTGATTCAAGCATTTCCGTTGCGATTGGTTACGCGGAAGCCACGGGTATTCCGTATGAGCTTGGGCTCATTAAAAACCGATATGTCGGACGTACATTTATTCAGCCGTCCCAGTCACTTCGCGAACAAGGAGTAAAAATGAAACTTTCCCCGGTACGCGGCGTTGTCGCGGGAAAACGCGTCGTCATGGTCGATGATTCGATCGTGCGCGGCACGACAAGCAAACGCATTGTTGCGATGCTTCGCGAAGCAGGAGCGACGGAAGTGCATGTCCGCATCAGCTCGCCGCCGATCACTCATCCTTGTTTTTACGGGATTGATACATCCACAAAAGAAGAATTGATTGCGTCTAAGCATACGGTAGAAGAAATCCGCCAAATCATCGGAGCAGATTCCTTGGCGTTTTTAAGTCAGGAAGGGCTGTTAGAAGCGATTGGGCGCTCTCCTCATCTACCATTACGTGGGCAATGTATGGCATGTTTTACCGGAAACTATCCGACAGATATTCATAAAGCGCGGTCGCTGTTTATGGCAACAAAGTAAAAAAGGGGGACTCGACGTGGCAGAAGCATATAAACAAGCGGGTGTGGATATTGAAGCAGGGTATAAGGCGGTCTCCTTGATGAAGCAGCATGTGCAAAAAACAATGCGCCCTGAAGTGCTCAGCGGATTAGGCGGTTTTGGCGGGATGTTCGATTTATCTTCACTCGGCTATCGCGAACCGGTGCTTATTTCCGGGACGGACGGAGTGGGGACAAAACTAAAAATCGCGTTTATGATGGACTGCCATGATACGATTGGAATCGATTGTGTGGCAATGTGTGTCAACGATATCGTTGTGCAAGGAGCAGAGCCGCTCTTTTTCCTTGACTATATCGCGTGCGGCAAAGCAATACCGGAAAAAATCGCGCAAATTGTCAAAGGAATCGCGGACGGCTGCGTCGAGGCCGGCTGTGCTCTTATTGGGGGAGAAACGGCGGAAATGCCGGGAATGTATGACGAAAATGAATATGATGTTGCCGGCTTTGCGGTCGGTATTGCCGAAAAGTCGAAGCTTGTTACCGGCAGTGCCATTCAAGCGGGAGATGCTCTCATCGGACTTGCATCAAACGGCATTCATAGCAACGGCTATTCGCTCGTTCGCCGCATCGTTTTCGAGCAGGCGAAACTTGCGCTTGATCGCGTCTATGAACCGCTTAGTGTTCCATTAGGAGAAGAACTATTAAAACCGACGCGCATTTATGTAAAACCGTTGCTTAACGTGATGAAACAATTTGAAATCAAAGGAATGGCGCATATTACTGGCGGCGGTTTTATCGAAAACATTCCACGTATGCTTCCGAAAGGATTAGGTGCGGAAATTGATTACGGTTCGTGGCCGATTCCGCCGGTTTTTGACCTCCTGCAAGAAAAAGGAAACCTTCTTCGCCGTGATATGTTTTCGATTTTTAATATGGGTATTGGCATGGTGCTGGCGGTAGATAGTGAAATGATTCATCCAGTGATCACACGCTTAGAAGAACTTGGTGAGAAAGCGTATTTAATCGGCCGCGTGAAACAAGGAGAAGGCGTTTCGTTTGCCGGAGGGGCGATGTCATGAAAAATATCGCCATATTTGCTTCCGGCAGCGGAACGAATTTTCAAGCGATTGTCGACGCGGTGAAAAAAGGGATCGTGCCAGCAAGAGTAGCGTTATTAGTATGCGACAAGCCGGGAGCGAAAGTGATCGAACGGGCGGAGCGGGAGCGAATCCCTACGTTCGTTTTTTCTCCGAAAGATTACGACTCAAAAGCCGAATTTGAACAAGCGATTTTAGCTGAGTTGCGAAAACACGAGATCGAATTTATCGCTCTTGCCGGTTATATGCGGCTCATTGGTCCAACATTGCTTGATGCATATGAAGGGAAAATCGTCAATATTCATCCCTCGCTGTTGCCGGCGTTCCCGGGAAAAGATGCGATTGGGCAGGCGTACCGCGCAGGAGTGAAAATAACTGGTGTGACGATCCATTATGTTGATGAAGGAATGGATACAGGACCAATCATTGCGCAACGCGCGATTGCCATTCACGAAGGAGAATCGCTAGCACAGCTAGAGGAGCGCATTCATGAAGTGGAACATGAGCTATATCCAGCTGTATTAAAAACATTACTCGAACATGATAGAAAGGATCGAGAATAATGGCAGTAAAACGGGCATTATTAAGTGTATCGAACAAAGAAGGAATCGTATCATTGGCGAAACAGTTAGTGGAACTCGGTGTGGAAATTATTTCAACAGGCGGAACGAAAAAAACGTTAGAAGAAGCGGGAGTTCCTGTCATAGGCATTTCTGATGTTACCGGATTTCCGGAAATTTTAGATGGGCGCGTCAAAACATTGCATCCGATGATCCATGGGGGACTTCTTGCGATTCGCGACAATGAGCGCCATCAAAGCGAGCTTCGCGAGCATCACATTACCCCAATTGACCTTGTTGTCGTCAATTTGTACCCGTTTCAACAAACGATCGCCAAAAGCGACGTGACGTTTGCCGAAGCGATCGAAAACATTGATATTGGCGGCCCGACGATGCTGCGGGCGGCGGCGAAAAACCATCAATATGTGACGGTTGTCGTTGACCCGGCCGACTATGATACGGTAGTGCAAGAACTAAAAGAACACGGAGATGTCTCGGCAGAAACGAAATTAAAGCTTGCGGCAAAAGTATTTCGCCATACAGCTGCGTACGATGCGATGATTGCGGAGTACTTAACGAATAAAACTGGAGAAGAGTATCCGGAATCATTGACGATCACTTTCGAGAAAAAACAAGCGTTGCGTTATGGGGAAAACCCTCACCAAACTGCGGCGTTTTACAAAAAACCGTTAGGCGCATCTTTCTCGATTGCCCAAGCAATGCAGCTGCATGGAAAAGAATTGTCATATAACAACATTAACGATGCGAATGCGGCATTGCAAATCGTCAAAGAATTTACCGAACCAGCCGCGGTGGCGGTGAAGCATATGAATCCGTGCGGTGTCGGTGTTGGCGCAACGATTTATGAAGCGTTCACCAAAGCGTACGAAGCGGATCCAACCTCGATTTTTGGCGGCATTATCGCCCTAAACCGCGAGGTCGATAAAGAAACTGCCGAAAAAATGCATGAAATCTTTTTAGAAATCGTGATTGCCCCATCGTTTAGCAAAGAAGCGCTCGATATTTTAACACAAAAGAAAAACATTCGCCTTCTTACCGTTGATTTCACGGCGCCAAACACGAAAGAGAAGCTGCTTGTTTCCGTACAAGGCGGATTGCTTGTTCAAGAAACGGATACGCATACGCTCGATGATGCGGAGATTAAAGTTGTAACGAAACGCGAGCCGACGGAACAAGAATGGGAAGCGTTGCGGTTTGCATGGAAAGTGGTGAAACATGTGAAATCGAACGCGATCGTGCTTGCAAAAGACGGAATGACCATCGGCGTTGGTGCCGGTCAAATGAATCGCGTCGGCGCGGCGAAAATTGCGATTGAACAAGCAGGGGAAAAAGCAAAAGGAGCCGTGCTTGCCTCTGACGCGTTTTTCCCAATGGATGATACGGTGGAGGCGGCAGCGAAAGCAGGAATCACAGCAATCATCCAGCCAGGCGGCTCGATTCGCGACGCCGATTCGATCAAAAAAGCAGATGAATACGGAATTGCCATGGTCTTTACAGGAATCCGCCATTTTAAACATTAAGTTGGAGGGAATAACATGAAAGTGCTTATTATCGGACGCGGCGGCAGGGAGCATGCGATTGCCTGGAAAGCCGCGCAAAGCCCGCTTGTAAGTAGGTTATATGCCGCCCCAGGCAATCCGGGGATCGCTCAAGTCGCCGAGCTCGTTTCGATTGATGAGCAGGATGTCGAAGCGCTTGTTCAGTTTGCAAAACAAGAGGGTATCGATCTTACGATCGTCGGTCCGGAAGCCCCGTTGCTTGCCGGTATTGTCGACCGTTTTGTGGAGGAAGGGCTGCGCATTTTCGGGCCACGCAAAGAAGCGGCATTGATCGAAGGAAGCAAGGCGTTCGCGAAAGAGATGATGAAAAAGTACGGCATTCCAACGGCGGAACATGCAACTTTCACTTCGTATGAAGAAGCAAAAGCGTATGTCGAGAAAAAAGGAGCGCCGATTGTCATTAAAGCGGACGGATTAGCGGCAGGAAAAGGGGTTATCGTTGCTGCGACGCTGCCGGAAGCAATGGAAGCACTAAGCGCGATGATGGTCGAAAAACGATTCGGCGAAGCGAGCAAGCAAGTAGTAATTGAAGAATATTTGGAGGGCGAAGAATTTTCGTTCATGGCGTTTGTCCATGGAGAGCGCGTTTATCCGATGGTCATTGCCCAAGATCATAAGCGGGCATATGACAATGATCAAGGACCAAATACAGGCGGAATGGGGGCATACTCTCCTGTACCGCAAATTTCAGCACAAACGATCGATGCGGCGCTTTCGCAAATTATCAAGCCGATGGCGAAAGCGATGGCCGCGGAAGGCAGACCGTTTACCGGCGTGCTGTACGCTGGATTAATGGCAACAAAACAAGGACCAAAAGTCATCGAGTTTAACGCGCGCTTTGGCGACCCGGAAGCGCAAGTCGTTTTGCCGCGTTTACAAAACGACTTGATTCAAGTGATTTTGGACTTGCTTGCGGACCGTGAAATAGAGCTTACATGGTCAGAAGAAGCAGTGATTGGCGTTGTCTTAGCAGCGAAAGGTTATCCAGGAAAATACGAGCGCGGAGCAGTTATTAAAGGATGGGAACAGTTAGGAGAAAGCGCACTGTTGTTCCACGCGGGAACGATGATGGAAAACGGCGCGTTATGCACAAACGGAGGACGCGTGTTGCTTGTTGCGGCGAAAGGGGAGACGCTAAAGCAAGCACAACAAACGGTATATGAGCGAATTTCGTATATTACATGCGATCAGCTGTTTTATCGCCGCGACATTGGAAATAAAGCTATCGAACGCGCTTTTTCCGCACGTACACAAATGTAAGAGCAATAATACCGCCGATGAGGGATGCAAGTACAAATGACATATCTGTTATATATTCGAGTAACATTTCGAACACTCCTTCGGAAAGACTGGCGTCATCAAGCGCCAGTCTCTTTTTTAAGTAGGATTGAACATCGTTTCATCTTTTATACGTATCGATTGCTCACGGCGATTATTTTCAAATAAAGCGGTCATTGGACAAAAACGTGTAATCCCTTCTCCTACTTTCATTGCGGCAAGCAGCGCAACAATGAGATAAGAAGCGCACCAAGGCCGTCTTGTCATTTTTGCCGTTGCCCATGCAAGCATGGTCAAACCAAAAGTAATACGAATGAGCGCATTGACGATACCGATATTAGCCATCTCCATTTTTCCCTCCTTTTTCATTGTGAAAGTGACTTTAATGCGGTAAAATGATTACATGGCATGATTAGGAAAAAAGGGGACGAGATATAGATGAGCGAACAACGTTATCGTTGGAAAAGTTACGAATTGCGTGAACATGTTGCGATTATTGATGGAAAAAAGTCACCGACAAAAGTGTTAACGAACGCGACTTATTTACATTCGTATTTTCGTGAATGGTTGAAAGGAAATATTTGGATATACAATGATCGAATTGTGTATGTCGGGGAACGGTTTCCCGATCGGGTCGATGATCAATGTGAAATCATCGATTGCGGCGGTTATATATTAGTTCCTGGTTATATTGAACCACATGCACATCCATTTCAATTATATAATCCCCATTCGTTTGCGCACTATGCATCGAAATATGGAACGACAACATTGATTAACGATAATTTATTCTTTTTGTTGCACTTATCAGATGATCAAGCCTTTTCTTTTTTAAAGAAAATGAATGCGCTTCCGTCGTCGATGTACTGGTGGTGTCGATTGGATGGACAGACGGAGCTGGAGAAAGAAGAAGAACAGTTATCCAACGCCAGAGTAAAGCGGTGGCTGGAACAGGAAACGGTATTGCAAGGTGGCGAGCTAACAGGCTGGCCGAAGCTTCTTGCTGGGGATGATCTGATACTTCATTGGATTCAAGAAGCAAAGCGGCTAAGACGAAAAATTGAAGGGCATTTTCCTGGCGCTTCTGAGAAAACGCTTACAAAAATGATGCTTCTTGGTGCTGATAGCGATCATGAAGCGATGACAGGCAAAGAAGTATATATGCGGCTTTTGCACGGATATACCGTGTCATTACGCCATTCGTCCATTCGTCCGGATTTACCGACGCTTTTACAAGAAATAAAGGAACTTGGCATTCATCAGTATGATAAGTTCATTCTCACGACAGACGGATCGCCTCCATCGTTTTACGAAGAAGGGGTCATGGACCGCTTGATTCGCATTGCGTTGGAGCATGATGTTCCTGTTATTGACGCATACAATATGGCTACGGTGAACGTCGCTCGCCATTACGGAATAGAGCACCTTCACGGCAGCATTGCGACAGGAAGAATAGCAAACATTAACTTTTTGCGTGCGAAAGAAGACCCAACCCCTGTGCAAGTGATTGCAAAAGGACAATGGGTAAAGCGAGAAGGAGAAGACTCGATTACATGGCCATCGATCTCGTGGAGCGACTATGGAATGGAGCCGCTTCGCTTATCCTGGCATTTAACAATGGATGATTTACAATTTTCGATGCCAATAGGAATGTATATGGAAAACACGGTGATTATGAAGCCATATTCTATTTCGATCGATACTTCTCGTGACGAACTGTCCACCGATCATGATGAAAGCTTTTTAGCACTGATGGATCGCCATGGGAAATGGCGTGTCAATACAATATTGAAAGGGTTTGCTACGAATGTCCGCGGGCTTGTTAGCTCTTATTCGACTACAGGGGATATTATTTTAATCGGAAAAAGCAAGCAGGATATGTTTCTTGCTTTCCAACGAATGTGTGAAATCGGCGGCGGAATTGTGTTGGTGGAAAATGGTGAAATCATTCATGAAATTCCGCTATCTCTCCATGGCATGATGTCGAAACAAAGCGTAGAAGAGTTGATCGATGAGGAGAAAAAGTTCGTTGAATTATTAAAACAGCGTGGATATCGTTTTGTGGATCCAATTTATTCGCTATTCTTTTTACAATCGACACATTTGCCGTATGTGCGTATTACACAACGGGGAATTTATGATGTAATGAACAAAACAGTACTCTTTCCGCCGATAATGCGTTAAAATAGAAAAGAAAAAGGTTGTGTGGCTGTTGAGAAAACGTTGGCTTATTTTATTTAGTGCACTATGCCTTTTCATGGGCGGTTGTATGCATGAAGTAAAAGCACCTCGGCCGAATCCAGAGCCCGTGGAAACACCAAAACAACCGGACATTTCCACACAGGAAGTGTTTCCGCTAACCGGGCTGCCAGCGGAAGGAGCGGTGAACCATCGCGTTATTGCGGTAATGGTGAACAATCATCCAAAAGCGCGGCCGCAGTCAGGACTGCAAAAGGCAGATATCGTTTATGAGGTGCTCGCTGAAGGGGATATTACACGGCTTTTAGCGTTATATCAAAGCGAATTTCCGAAAAAAGTAGGCCCTGTGCGCAGTGCGCGCGACTACTATATCGAGCTTAGCAATGGTTATCATGCTCTTTACGTTTGCCACGGTTGGAGTCCAGAGGCAAAAGCGATGCTGGAATCAGGGACAACCGATTATTTAAATGGCTTGTTTTACGACGGAACGTTGTTTAAGCGTGTTTCCTTTCGAACAGCGCCGCATAATTCATATATCACGTTTGCCAATATCAAAAAGGGGGCGGCTGAGAAAGGATATTTGCTTCAAGATCATATTGATCCGCTTCCGTTCCGCATCGATGCCCCGAAAGGAGAACAGGCGGACAAGATCGACATTATGTATTCTCACCGTGGCTATGCTCAAGTGCAGTACAAATATGTGCCGGATCAAAAAAGCTATTTCCGCTATAGTGCGGGCGAACAAACCATTGATTATGATACGCATGATCCTATCCAAATTCAAAACGTATTGGTTATTGCGGCGAAGCATAATGTTATCGATTCATCGGGGCGACGCAGTATTGATCTAGTTTCTGGCGGAAGCGGATATTTATTTCAAAACGGAATCGTCAAACAAATCGAATGGGAAAATGTGAACGGGCGCATTTTGCCATATGAAAATGGAGCACCAGTCGGCTTTATGCCAGGCAAAACGTGGATCAATGTTGTTCCGGATTTAAACATAGTAAAGTGGTAAGGGAGGAAATATTATGCAAATCGATAAATTACGCGGCAGGGAAGTGGACCAGCTGTTTAAAGCGATTCTTTCCCTGCGTGACTTAGAGGAGTGCTACCGCTTTTTTGACGATTTATGCACGGTCAATGAAATTCAATCGCTAGCACAGCGCCTAGAAGTAGCGCGTATGCTTCGCGAAGGATATACGTATCATAAAATCGAAACGGAAACAGGAGCGAGCACCGCGACGATTTCACGTGTGAAACGTTGTTTAAACTATGGAAACGACGCTTATGCAATGGCGTTAGACCGCATTAAAGAAGAAGAGAAACAACATTCCGAAGAAGCAAATAACGCACAGCAGAAGTAAGCAAGGAGATTCCTTCCAAAGAAAAGGAACTCCTTTTCTTTTTGCCGATTTGTTATAATGAAAAAATGGATAAATCAATGGAGGGTTTTCTATATGTACGATATTCGCCAATGGCGTCATGTGTTTAAGTTAGATCCAAACAAAGAAATTAGTGACGAACAGCTTGAACGCATTTGTGAATCAGGAACAGATGCAGTCATTGTCGGCGGAACGGACGATGTCACATTGGAAAACGTCCTGGAGCTTTTGGCGCGAATCCGCCGTTTTTCCGTTCCATGTGTCCTGGAAATATCAAATCTTGAGTCAGTGACACCGGGATTTGATTTTTATTTTGTCCCAATGGTATTAAACAGCCGCGAAAAGAAATGGATTATCGATTTGCATCATAAAGCGGTAAAACAATTTGGCGACATAATGAACTGGGATGAAATTTTTATGGAAGGGTATTGCATCTTACATAAAAATTGCAAAGCAGCAATGCTTACGGATGCGAATACGGAACTTCAAGAAGATGATGTTGTTGCGTATGCGCGCATAGCGGAGCATATGTATCGGCTGCCAATTTTTTATTTAGAATATAGCGGTTCATACGGAAATCCTGAGCTAGTACAGCGCGTAAAACAAGTGTTGAAACAAACGCAATTGTTTTACGGCGGCGGAATCGAAACGGAAAAACAGGCAAAAGAAATGGCACAATATGCTGACACGATCGTCGTAGGCAATGTCATTTACGAAGATATAAAAAAGGCGCTTGCGACCGTAAAAGCAGTGAAACAGTAAATTTGTCGATATGAAAAAAGTGGTGTAAAATAGAACATATGTTTTCTGGTGGTGATCAATATGAATTTTTTGTCGGAAAAATTACTCGCTAACTTAAATGAACAGCAACAAGCAGCGGTAAAGACGACGGAAGGGCCGCTTCTCATTATGGCGGGGGCGGGGAGCGGGAAAACGCGTGTATTGACGCATCGGATCGCTTATCTAATGGCGGAAAAACGCGTCGCACCGTGGAATATTTTAGCGATTACATTTACAAATAAGGCGGCGCGTGAAATGAAGGAACGCGTGCAGGGACTTCTTGGCGGAGCAGCCGAGGAAATTTGGATTTCCACGTTTCACTCCATGTGTGTCCGCATTTTGCGCCGCGATATTGATCGCATCGGCATTGACCGCAATTTTTCCATTTTAGATACGACCGACCAACTCTCTGTTTTAAAAAATATTTTAAAAGAAAAAAACATCGATCCGAAAAAATTTGATCCACGCGCGATACTCGGCACGATCAGCAATGCGAAAAATGAATTGCTCACCCCTGAAAAGTTCGCGAAAAAGGTGAGCAGCTACTATGAAAAAATCGTCAGCGACGTATACGAAGAATATCAGAAGCGGCTTTTGCGCAACCATGCGCTCGATTTTGACGACTTAATTATGACGACCATTCAATTGTTTGAGCGTGTGCCGGAAGTGTTGGAACATTATCAATATAAATTTCAATACATTCATATTGACGAGTATCAAGATACAAACCGGGCGCAATATGTGCTTGTCAAAATGCTTGCGTCGCGTTTTAAAAACATATGTGTTGTCGGTGATGCGGATCAGTCGATTTATCGCTGGCGCGGAGCCGATATTCAAAACATTTTATCGTTTGAAAAAGATTATCCGAACGCGAAAGTCATCTTGCTTGAGCAAAACTATCGCTCCACCAAGCGGATTTTGCAAGCGGCAAACGAAGTCATTGAACACAACGTGAACCGTAAGCCGAAAAAACTATGGACGGAAAACCCGGAAGGACAAAAAATCGTCTATTACGAAGCGATGAACGAATCGGATGAAGCGCAATTTGTTGTTGGTAAAATAAAAGAATATGTGGACAGCGGAAAACGCCGATATTCTGATTTTGCCATTTTATATCGCACGAACGCTCAATCGCGGGTCATGGAAGAAGTGCTTTTGAAGTCGAACATTCCTTACCAAATTGTCGGCGGTTTGAAGTTCTATGACCGTAAAGAAATTAAAGATGTTTTGGCATATTTGCGGGTGATTGCAAACCCGAATGATGATATTAGTTTGCTGCGCATCATTAATGTGCCGAAACGCGGCATCGGTGTTTCCTCGATCGATAAAATCGTAAGCTATGCTTCCGAAAACGGATTATCGGTATTTGAAGCGCTCGGTGAACTAGAACATATCGGACTTTCTGCCCGCACCGCTGCTTCATTGATCGAATTTCGACGTCAGCTCGAACAATGGGCGCAGCTGCAAGAATATGTTTCTGTCACAGAACTAGTCGAAGAAGTGTTGGACAAGTCTGGTTATCGAGAGATGCTGAAAGCGGAAAAAAACGTTGGAGGCGCAAAGCCGATTAGAAAACATCGATGAGTTTTTATCGGTAACGAAACATTTTGAAAATGTAAGCGAAGATAAGTCATTAATTGCGTTTTTAACAGACTTGGCATTAATTTCTGACATTGATCAGTTAAATGAAACAAACGGCGAAAATCAGGATGCGGTAGTGTTAATGACGCTCCATTCGGCAAAAGGGCTGGAATTTCCGGTTGTCTTTTTAATCGGGATGGAAGAAGGTATTTTTCCTCATAGCCGTTCACTTGACGATGAAGACGAAATGGAAGAAGAACGTCGCCTCGCTTACGTCGGGATCACCCGCGCGGAAGAAGAGCTGTTTTTAACGAGCGCGCAAATGCGGACATTGTTTGGATATACAAATATAAATCCGGTATCCCGTTTTATTCGCGAAATTCCAGAAGAGCTAGTGGAACGGGTAAACAAAAGAACGCCATGGACATCGGCCGCGGCGGGAAAACAAACGACTGTCCGTAAAATCGCAATCGCCTCTTCTACTGGCGGAGAAGCGATCCCTTGGAAAGTTGGAGATAAAGTCGAACATAAAAAATGGGGAATCGGCACCGTTGTCAGCGTTCGCGGAGAAGGAGATGATAAAGAGCTTGACATCGCGTTCCCAAGCCCGATTGGTATTAAACGGCTGCTTGCGAAATTTGCTCCGATTACAAAGGTGTAAGAAAGGAGAAACCGAAAATGGACCGACAAGCTGCGATGAAACGAATCGAAGAGCTTCGAGAGCTTTTAAATAAATACAATTATGAATACTATGTTCTGGACCGTCCGTCTGTACCGGATGCGGAATATGATCGGCTGATGCAAGAGCTCATCGCATTAGAAGAACAATATCCGGATTTAAAAACGAAAGACTCTCCGTCGCAGCGCGTGGGCGGGCAGGCGTTAGATGCGTTTCAAAAAGTGGAACATCGCACGCCGATGCTAAGCCTTGCGAACGCGTTTAACGAAGGTGATTTGCGCGATTTTGACCGCCGTGTGCGTCAAGAAGTCGGCGATGATGTCGCCTATGTGTGCGAGCTGAAAATCGATGGGCTGGCTGTTTCCGTCCGCTACGAAGACGGCTATTTTGTCCAAGGAGCGACGCGCGGCGACGGGGTGACCGGCGAAGATATTACGGAGAACTTAAAAACGATTCGTTCCTTGCCGCTTCGTCTGAACGAACCCGTGACGTTGGAAGCGCGCGGCGAAGCCTACATGCCGAAAGCGTCGTTTGAGCGATTGAACGAACAGCGACGCAATCGCGGGGAAGAGCTGTTTGCCAATCCGCGCAACGCCGCCGCAGGTTCTTTGCGTCAGTTGGATCCGAAAATCGCCGCATCGCGTCACCTGGATTTATTTGTATACAGTCTCGCCAACGCGGAAGAATTAGGAATTGATTCTCATAGCGCGGCGCTCGATTATTTGCAGCAGCTTGGGTTTAAAACAAACCCGGAACGCCGCCGCTGTGCTAATATCGATGAAGTCATTCAATTTGTGAATGAATGGCATGGAAAACGCTCGCATCTACCTTATGAAATCGATGGGATTGTAGTGAAGGTGGATTCATTTGAGCAGCAAAAACAACTAGGTGCGACCGCGAAAAGTCCACGTTGGGCCGTTGCTTATAAATTCCCGGCTGAGGAAGTGGTAACGAAACTGATTGGCATCGAATTAAGCGTCGGACGCACAGGAGTCGTTACTCCGACAGCGATTTTAGAGCCGGTACGTGTAGCAGGTACAACGGTACAACGCGCCACCCTTCATAATGAGGATTTTATTCGCCAGAAAGATATCCGCATTGGTGATTCGGTCATCATCAAAAAAGCGGGGGATATTATTCCAGAAGTAGTGAATGTCGTGCCAGACCGGCGGACGGGAGAAGAAGTGCCGTTTGTCATGCCGACCCATTGCCCGGAATGTGCAAGTGAACTAGTTCGTTTAGATGGTGAAGTGGCGCTCCGGTGTATTAACCCGAAATGTCCAGCGCAAATTCGCGAAGGATTAATTCACTTCGTATCACGTCAAGCGATGAACATCGAGGGACTTGGCGAAAAGGTCATTTCCCAGCTATTCCGTGAAGGACTCATTCATGATGTTGCGGATATTTATCGATTGACGAAGGAGCAGCTCATCCCTTTAGAACGTATGGGGGAAAAATCGGCAGCCAATTTACTCCATGCCATTGAAGCGTCCAAACAAAATTCGCTAGAACGTCTTCTCTTCGGTCTCGGCATTCGCCATGTCGGCGCAAAAGCCGCCAAAGTGTTAGCGGAACATTTTGAAACAATGGATCGTCTGCAAACAGCGACAAAAGAAGAATTAATGGCAATTCACGAGATTGGTGAAAAAATGGCTGATTCGATTGTCACGTATTTTGCGAAACCGGAAGTAAAAGAACTTCTAAACGAACTGCGCGCTTACGGTGTCAACATGGAATACAAGGGCCCGAAAACGCCAAAACCTGGCGATGTTCATTCATATTTTGCAGGAAAAACAGTTGTATTAACAGGAAAACTCGAATCATTGTCGCGCAATGAGGCAAAAGAAAAAATTGAACAGCTTGGCGGCAAAGTCACTGGCAGTGTGAGCAAAAATACAGATTTAGTCATTGCCGGAGCAGATGCAGGCTCGAAGCTTGCGAAAGCACAGCAGCTTAACATCGAGATTTGGGATGAAGCGAGATTTCTTCAAGAAATTGAACAAAATAAGTAGGTGTGGAAAAATGAAGAAACGGATGATCATATTCACTGCACTTCTTCTTTTCCTTTCTTCCTGCGCTCCAAAATTTGATGAGGAAGAGGTAGTACAGAAGAAAGACAATAAGGAGCAAAAAGCAGTGATTCCAAAATACAACATTTCCGATTCTTATTACCGTGTTGTGCTGCCGTTTAAAGTCTCAGGAGCACGGGGAGAAGTAGTAGAAGATTTAAATACCCGTTTGGATGTGGATGAATTTGAAACAGGGCTTATGCGTGTAGCACAAGACCGCTTTTCTCCAGAAGAATATTTATTCCAAGAAGGGCAATACTTAGATAAAAAAACGGTGAAACGTTGGCTGAAAAGAGAACGGACTCCTAGTCAGCTGAAAAGAGAAAAGATGAAGCCTTCCGAAAACATCGGCTTAAATCCACCTATTAGCGACAGCGGAACGAATGAAGAAAAAAATAAAAAAAGCCCGATTTATTTAGCAAGCATTTTGGAGCATGATTATTTAGTCAAAACGAGTGACAATAAAGTAAAATTAGGCGGAGTAGCCATTGGATTAGCATTAAATTCCGTTCATTACTACGAAACGGAACAAGGCTATCCGCGCGAGGTAAAAATCAAAGATGATGTTATTGAAAAGGAAGGAAAACGAATCGCAGCGGAAGTTCTTTCCCGCCTTCGCCATATCAAAGAGTTGAAAGAGGTTCCGATTACGATCGCGCTGTTCAAACAAGCGCCAAAATCTTCGGTTATTCCAGGCAACTTTTTCGCTGTTGCGCATGTGGATGAAGGAAGCGATACGATTGACGAATGGAAAGCCATTCATGAAGAGTACTATTTATTTCCATCCGATGAAGCGCAAAAAAACCATCGGGATGACTGGTTAAAGTTTAACAATTTTAAATCGGATATTGAGGAATTTTTCCCAAATTACACAGGAGTTGTCGGAAAAGCGCTATACCGTAATGATCAACTGCAACAGCTGACGATTAACATCTCGATGCCGTTTTACGGAAAAGCGGAAGTGATAGGATTTACCCAATATGTTACAGGCTTGGTCATGGAAAAGTTTCCGAATTATATTAATGTAAACGTCTATATTTCTTCTGTAGGTGGACCGGAAAGCATTATTATTCGTCAAGCGAAGGCAGATCAACCTTTTGTTCATATTTACCAATAATTTTTTTGCTTTTGCAAAAAATTGAATAACGTTTCTTTATCCGTTAGAATGATAGATGTAGGCTGTAAACGCTTTTTTCGTAATCTGACCAAAGGGGGAAAATCATTGATGGTACAACCTTATAAGCATGAACCACTTACAGACTTTACCGTAGAAGCGAATCGAAAAGCGTTTGAAGAGGCGTTGAAAAAAGTCGAGGCGGAACTTGGCAAAGACTATCCTTTAATTATTGGCGGTGAACGGGTTACAACCGACGAGAAAATCGTTTCAATTAACCCTGCGAATAAGACAGAAGTAATCGGCCGTGTGTCGAAAGCGAATAAAGAACTTGCGGAAAAAGCGATGAAAGTTGCCGATGAAGCGTTTAAATGGTGGAGCAAAACAAAACCGGAGGCGCGTGCAGATATTTTATTCCGCGCTGCTGCGATTGTGCGCCGCCGCAAACATGAATTTTCGGCATTGATGGTAAAAGAAGCGGGTAAACCGTGGAAAGAAGCGGATGCGGATACGGCGGAAGCGATTGACTTTATGGAATATTACGCTCGCCAAATGTTGAAATTAAAAGACGGCATTCCAGTAGAAAGCCGCCCGGGCGAAACAAACCGTTTCTTCTATATTCCGCTTGGCGTCGGCGTTGTCATTTCGCCGTGGAACTTCCCGTTTGCGATTATGGCTGGTACGACCGTCGCATCGCTTGTTACCGGCAATACGGTACTGCTCAAGCCAGCGAGCGCTACCCCAGTAGTTGCTTACAAATTCGCAGAAGTATTGGAAGAAGCAGGGCTTCCTGCGGGAGTATTAAACTACATTCCAGGAAGCGGTGCGGAAGTTGGCGATTACTTAGTAGACCATCCGCGCACTCGCTTTATTAGCTTCACTGGTTCCCGCGATGTCGGCATCCGCATTTATGAGCGTGCGGCGAAAGTGCATCCAGGCCAAATTTGGCTCAAACGCGTTATCGCCGAAATGGGCGGTAAAGATGGTATTGTTGTCGACAAAGAAGCGGATTTAGAATTAGCGGCACAATCGATTGTCGCATCTGCGTTTGGTTTCTCCGGCCAAAAATGTTCGGCTTGCTCGCGCGCCATTATCGTCGAAGATGTGTATGATCAAGTATTAAATCGCGTTGTGGAGTTGACAAAGCAATTAAAAGTCGGCGATCCAGCGGAACAAAGCACATTTATGGGTCCAGTCATCGACCAATCGGCATACAACAAAATTATGGAATATATCGAAATCGGCAAAAAAGAAGGACGTCTCATGACAGGCGGCGAAGGGGACGATTCCAAAGGCTTCTTCATTCAACCAACCGTATTTGCTGATGTCGATCCAAATGCTCGCATCATGCAAGAAGAAATTTTTGGTCCAGTTGTCGCGTTTACGAAAGCGAAAGATTTCGATCATGCGCTTGAAATTGCCAACAACACCGAATACGGCTTAACTGGCGCCGTCATCTCCCGCAATCGCGCCAACCTTGAAAAAGCGCGCGAAGAATTCCATGTCGGCAACCTTTACTTCAACCGCGGCTGCACAGGCGCCATCGTTGGATACCAACCGTTCGGCGGCTTCAACATGTCCGGCACCGACTCGAAAGCGGGCGGCCCTGACTACTTAATTCTTCATATGCAAGCAAAAACAGTATCGGAAATGTTTTAATGAAAAACCCTCTCTGCGCAGGCAGGGAGGGTTTTTTGTGCTGGCGCGGTTCCTTGAATTTAAACATTTTTTATTGATTCTAACGTTACGTGAAGTTTTATGATAGTGTCAGAAGGGGGGAGAAATATGAAGAAGGTGTATCCAATCGGTGAGTTTGCGAAAAAAACAGGCCAAACAATACGAACTCTTCACTATTATGATGAAATAGGGATTTTGAAGCCGTCATGTGTATCGAGTTCTGGACGCCGATTTTACAGTGAAGATGAGATCATTGCATTGCAAAAGATTGTGGCACTGAAGTTTTTAGGTTTTTCCCTTGAGGAAATTAAACATTTTATGCAAGAAGAAAAATGGGATTTAAAAGAATCGCTTGCTTTTCAAAAAAAGCTTTTGCTGCAAAAGCGTGAACATATTGACCGTGTCATAAAGGCAGTGACACATGCCCAGCATCTTATCGAAGAACGAGAAACGATTGATCCGAATATGTTTTGCTTGTTGATTAACTCTATCCAAATGGAAAATAAACATAAAGAATGGCTGAAACAATTTATGCCAGATGAAACAGTGGAAAAAATGTTTGACATTAGCGAAGAAAAACAGTTGGAATATGGGAAGAAGCTGCTTGAAGTTTTCGAAAAGCTAAAAGAGTGCTATGGAAAAGATCCGAGCGATAACGATGTGCAATCGCTGATAGAAAAACTTTTCTCTATCGCAAAAGAAGTTGCAAAAGAAGTTTTCGATGAAGATTTATCACTATTTCATTGGAAAGGGGATGAACTTGCAGAAGAGCCAATGCTGTTTTCATCTCCTTTTTCCAAAGAAGAAGAGGAATGGGTGGCAAAAGCTATAGAAATATTTTTAGCGAAAGAAGGAGTAGATTGGAATGAAGAAGAATCGTGATATGCCGATAGACAATTGGCAATCTTTCTGGGAGTTAATCAAGAGCACGAATCCGCCAAAATGGGTTTTTGTCACTGCTATTACTCTTAGTTTGATCGAGACAGGGGTTGGACTCATTGTCCCATGGTTTACGAAATCTCTTGTTGACCAGATCGCTGCATCTACGGTAGAACCATCGATTATTATTTTACTTGCGGCTTCATTTATTTTGCAAACGATCACTTCCGGCTTTTCTTATTACTTCCTCACCTATATTGGGGAATATGTGGTTGCGGCGATTCGTAAAAAGGTTTGGAATCAAGTTTTATTATTGCCTATTTCTTTTTTCGACAATCACCAATCTGGAGAAACGATGAGCCGAATTACTCAAGATACCAACACGGTAAAAATGCTAATCACCCAACATTTAGTTACGTTTCTGACTGGATTGATCTCGGTCGGAGGGGCTGTTAGCATTCTCCTTATTATCGACTGGAAAATGACCCTTATGATGGTGACGGCCGTTCCAGTTTCAATCCTCATTCTCTGGCCGCTTGGGCAAAAAATGTACAAAATTTCAAAAGCTACCCAAGATGAAATGGCCAGTTTTTCAGCCAATCTTGGCAGAGTGTTATCCGATATTCGTCTTGTTAAAGCTTATTGCGCGGAGAAAGAGGAGCAAAAAAACGGGGAACTAGGGATTTTTCATTTGTTTCAATTTGGGCTGAAAGAAGCGAGAATCCAAGCTGTCATTTCCCCGTTTATGACATTTGTGATGATGCTCGTTTTAGTCGTTTTAATCGGTTATGGCGGCGTTCGTGTAGCCTCAGGCACGCTTTCATCCGGCTCGCTTGTCGCCATTATTATTTACATGGTTCAAATCGTTGTCCCTTTTAGTCAGATGGCTGTATTTTTCACTTCATTTCAAAAAGCAATGGGGGCAACAGAACGAATCCAACGCATTTTATCTTTAGAGAAAGAACCAAGCGGCAGCTTGCCTGTGGTGCAAAATCCTGAGCAATATATACATTTTCGAAATGTTTCCTTTTCTTATAAAAAGGGAGAGCCTGTCCTCAAACAAGTAACGCTCACTATTCCTTCAGGGAAAACAACAGCTATTGTTGGTCCGAGCGGCAGTGGAAAAACGACATTGTTTGCTTTGTTAGAGAGATTTTACACACCAGATGAAGGAGAAATATTACTTGGGGAAACAAATATTGAAGATTTTGACTTACATTCTTGGCGCAGTCAAATCAGCTATGTCTCCCAAGAAAGCCCAATGATGTCAGGAACGATACGCGACAATATTTGTTATGGACTAAATAGAGACGTTACCGATGAAGAAATAGAGCGAGCAGCCAAACTGGCAAATGCAGCGGAATTTATCGAACGGCTTCCAAACGGATATTTGACGGAAGTCGGGGAACGGGGAATCAAATTATCAGGTGGACAGCGGCAGAGAATTGCCATTGCCCGCGCTCTTATACGCAATCCGAAAATTCTTCTCCTTGACGAAGCAACCTCAAACCTGGACAGCTCATCGGAAGTTCTTGTTCAAAAGGCCTTGCAGCGGCTGATGGAAGGAAGAACAACACTTGTCATTGCTCATCGCCTCTCAACCGTTGTCAATGCAGACCAAATCGTTGTATTAGAAAATGGAACCATCACTGGGGTCGGAACACATAACGAATTGCTGCAAACCCATCCGCTCTACAGAGAACTGGCCGAACAACAATTTCAAACAATATCGGAGTAAAAAATAAATTTTTTTCGGGGCATGACAGGTACAACTTTGATGTTAAAACCACATATGAACCTCTCCTACCTTCATTCCATGAAGAGATGGGAGAGGTTCATATTTCGATAAGTTTGAAGAAGGAATTTCACGAATTTTGTTGTAATTTATCTATTGGAAATATTTGTGTAGGATGTTGGTGAAATCATGGAAAAAGAGATAAGGTGAAATTCAAATGACTACTTTATTTGTAAACGAAGTCAAAAATCAAAGTATCAATATAGGGGATATGGGCCGCTATCATTTTGAGTTTCTTCAGCCGATTTTGGAACATAAACGCTTTGTCTTCCTTGGGGAGAGCAGCCATTGCGTCAAAGAATACAGTCTAGCAAAAGTAAGCCTGATTAAATATCTTCATGAAGAATTGGGGTTTCATGTACTTGCCTTTGAAAGCGAATTGGGGCCATGTATGATCGGCGATTATCTGTCTGATCAACTTGATTCTAAACGTTTTATGGCGGGTACCATTGGGCGTGTGTGGCAAAATGAATTTGTCCTCGGATTATTTGACTATATGAAAAAAATGAAGCAGGAGCGGCCGCTGTATTTTACTGGTGTGGATGTTTATCAAGGAAAAAAGGAGAATTTGTTTTCGGAATTCCTCGAGTCTTATTTAACGGGTCCGACCAAACAGAAGTTTATCGATTTTGAAAAGCGGGCGATCGAGGTTTTGATTGCAGCCGATAAACGGAAAATCAAGCGTTCAATGCGCCAAAATATAAGGGAAGAGATGGAAAGTAAGGGCATGGAATTGATTGAGGAACTCAAACAGCATTGTTTTCCGGACAGCAAGATTTATAAAATTGTCCTCCGTACGATGGAAAATAGAGTAAATTACTTGAAAGCAACTTTAGAAAAAAGTTTCTCGAAACTTTTTGAGTATCGGGATGCATTAATGGCAAAAAACCTAGAATTTTTAGCACAGGAAATATACCCAAATGAAAAATTTATCATTTGGGCACATAACATGCATATTAGCAAAAATACTTCCGCCAAGCGCCTGTCTGCCTATAAATCGTTTGTGGAAAACCTCTCCCAAACGATTAAGGAGAAAAGTTTTGTATTGGGGTTGTATGCAAAGGAAGGCAAAATGTTGGATTATACAGGTAAGGAATATCCAATAAAAAAAACGAATAAAAAACATTTGGAAAGCCTTCTTGACCATTCCCCTTATCAAAATAGTTTTATTCAGTGCAATGGAAACTGGGCACAGAAAAAGTGGCGGGCCTATGAAGGCGGAGGAATGCCTACTTCCTTTGTACCTGCACAACAATATGATGGGATTTTATTTTTTAAATATGTTTCCCCAGCTTACTTTGACGTTGAAGAATAGAGAAAAGTAATTTAACATTTTTCCCGAGAAGCCTCCCTTCCTCTAAACAGAATGAAGGTGGGAGAGGTTCATTTTTTCCGTTAGATATTTTTATTTCTATAACGGGTCTTTACAGCATATATCAATATAATAAAAATAATCCAGCGTGGATGAACTATGCTTTGATTTCCCTTGTTTTGACTTTTTGTTCTGGCTTACAAGCCATTGCATTTTGGGTTTTCCGCAAAGATTTTGACATCACTTGGTGGGCTGCCAATTTGTATTTGATGATTTACCCGTTGTTTTTTATTAAAGATTTTATTGCCGAAAAGAATAAGGACCGTCTGTGAAGGTATGATGGATCAAAATCGTTGGTGAAATGCGGTTATGACTTATTTAAGAAAAAGGAGAAAGAAAATGTTTTTTCCTTCAAAAAAGGATTTATGGATGACTATAATCATTTGGTCAGTCATATTAGCGTGTATCATACCTCCTATCTTATCTATCGAACCTATAGGAGTCATCATGCTACCATCAATTTTGGATACTAAACCGGTTACAACAGTCATAATGGTTGTTCCTGCTATATTATTAGCATGGATATGGTTTGGAACTGGTTATAAAATTGAAAACTCAAAACTAGAGATTCAAAGCGGTCCCTATAAAAAAACTATTAATATAGATGAAATCAATAAAGTACGCAACACCAAAAATCCCTTTACAGCACCTGCTTTATCTATGGACAGGATTGAGATTAGTTACGGAAAATATGAATTTATCACCATATCTCCGAAAAACAAAAAAGAATTTATTCGTCAGCTTCTAAAGGTAAACCCTCGAATACAATTGGATAATCAAGATGGTGTTGCAAAACTAGAGTAAAAGCTCAAAATTATGTATAAGAACCCGTGGTGCTAGTTGAGTGTTAACGCTCAACTAGCCCAAGAACAACAAGCGAGTAAGCCAGTAAAATACCATCCAGCGCCGTTTCAAATCCAGAAACCGAGTTCGCTCGAATCTCGGTGATCCGATACGAATCGACTAAAATCGAAAATTTAATTGCACTTTCATTTTAAGGAGATCCTCATACAAGGGCTATTTTTTATGCTTGTCTGATTTTATCTAGCACCACGGGTATATATGACTTATTAAAAAGGAGATAAACACATGTTTTACTGTAAAAGTAATATTTCTTCTGAAATCGATTGGTTAAAAGATCATACATACAGTATACAATTGCATGAATTCGATGATCATTCGGATTTGTATTTTTTAAATCCTTTACTGCAGAATAAACGGATCGTTTTTTTGGGAGAGAATGGCCACGGTGTGGCAGAGCATAGCCAGATTAAAACAAAGATGATTAAGTACTTACATAAAGAATTGGGGTTTCGAGTTTTAGCATTCGAAAGCAGTTTTAGTGACTGCAGCTTATGCTTTTATCAACAGTATCAACTGGATATAAGGCAATGGATGAAACATTCTTTGTTTAAAGTCTGGCATACAGAGGAAGTCGAGACTCTCTTTCATTATGTGAAGGAAACACAATTATCCAATCAGCCTCTCATCTTAACAGGATTGGATATTCAGCCTGCCTCAAACGATTATATTACTGGCAAATTTCTCTCAAAAATGTTTTCAAATATGGATAAGTCCTATGGTGAGAAAATAGTAGAGTTGGAACAAGAAATGCTTTACCAATATGTCAATTCCCGTAGTCCGTCCATTTCCAAAAAGGAACGTAAGCGAAAATGCAAAGAATGGATGAAGCTTTATCAAGAATTCCTCTTTTTATTAGATAAAAACAGTCTTGAGTTACAAAATAAGTTTGGAAAAGACGCTTTTTTGCTTGTGAACCGAACTTTGCAAAACCGAATTTTCCTTATGCAGATGATCTCTTCCCATTTCATGAAAGCGATAAAAATCCGAAATAAGGCAATGGCTGACAATATTTCGTGGCTGGCACAAGAGATGTTTCCGAATGAGAAGATAATAATATGGGCGCACAATGGGCATATAATGAAGCAATCTAGGAGATTACTAGGGTTTCTATCGACATTTTCTTATTTACCTCCCAAAATCAAGGAATTCTCCTATACCATTGGGTTTTTTATGTATAGTGGACAAGCAGCGGAAAATAATCGCAGTGTATATGAAGTACAGCAGTCTGATCAAGACAGCATTGAGTTTCGAATCAAGCAAGTAGGACATGAAATTGGTTTTTTAGATATCTCGCAGCAAAGAAAAATGCCTCAAAATCGTTGGCTTTTCAAGCACACTTACACGATGCATGAAGGGAAGCAATTAAGTCTTATCAAGCCTAGTGCTTGTTATGATGGACTTGTCGTTTGTGCGAAAACATCTCCTCCAAAGTACATCAATCTAAATTAATAAAAACATAAAGATGAAATTGGCAATAGAACGATACAATCCAAATTCCTTTTTAGTTTGCTAATTCATTACTTTGCTAACTTGTTAAAATATGGTAAAAAATAATTGACAATAAAAAAACAAAGCCATTACAATAATAGTAAGTTATTAGTTTGTTTAGAAAATTTAAAAAATAGGTGCTGATTTGCGTGTTGAAGCAAGCAAAAGGCAGAATCGGCCGCAATGCGGTGCTCTTAGCGCTTTTCGAAGAGGAAGAAGAAGGAAAAATCACCGCTCATTTAGACAACTTGCAATGGCGCTATTGCAAAGGTAAAGTCGGTTCAATGGAACTGCAAAAAATTGTTGCTTCCGTTGAAACGGCAGCGAAGCGAAACAATGTTGTAAACGGCGAGCTATATCGAGAAATGCACGCGCTGTATCATGCGGTAGTTGAGGCGGTGCAAGGCGTAACGAGAGGACAGGTCGAGCTAGGAGATTTAATGAGAACCGTCGGTCTTCGTTTCGCTGTTGTCCGAGGAAACCCGTATGAAAACAGCAAAGAAGGAGAATGGATCGCCGTTGCCTTATATGGTACAATTGGCGCCCCGATTCGCGGGCTCGAACATGAAACGATTGGATTAGGAATCAATCATATTTAAAATAGGAAGCCTATAGTTTTTTAGTTATGAGGAGGCTGCATTCGCAATGTGTGTATTGCGGATATAGCCTCCTTCTTTATTTCGCTAAAGCGCGATGGAGAGGGTGGGAAAACATGGTCGTTTTAACCGGTCATACGTTAACGCTAGAAGAAGTAAAACGGGTATTGTATCGTGATGAATTGGTCATCGCTTCCAAAGAGAGTATGGAGGCGGTGGAGCGAAGCAGAAAAGCGGTGGAAGAGATTGTGGCGAATAAAAATGTGGTGTATGGCATTAATACAGGATTCGGAAAGTTCAGCGACGTCTTGATTGCCGCTGGCGACGTCGAAGAGCTACAATGGAATTTAATTCATTCGCACGCATGCGGAGTAGGGGAGCCGTTTCCGGAAGAGGTGTCTCGCGCCATGCTCCTTCTTCGTGCTAATGCCCTTTTAAAAGGGTATTCCGGTGTGCGTCCAATCGTTATTGAACGGCTGTTGGATTTATTGAACGCCAAAATCCATCCGGTCATTCCACAACAAGGCTCGCTTGGGGCAAGCGGCGATCTCGCTCCGCTTTCCCATCTGGCGCTTGCCCTTTTAGGAGAAGGAGAAGTGTTTTATCGAGGCAAGCGAGTTCCCGCTATAAAAGCATTATCAGCAGAAGGCATTGCACCGATTACGTTAAAGGCGAAAGAAGGATTGGCGCTTATTAACGGCACTCAGGCGATGACGGCGATGGGAGTGGTGGTTTATTTAGAAGCGGAACAGCTGGCGTATGAAAGCGAAGCGATTGCCGCTATGACGATCGAAGGCTTGCGCGGCATTATTGATGCATTTGATGAACATGTGCATCTCGTCCGTGGTTACAGGCAACAGGTGGAAGTAGCAGCAAGAATTCGCGATTATTTAGCGGGCAGCAAATTGACGACAAGACAAGGCGAGTTGCGTGTGCAAGACGCTTACTCGCTTCGCTGTATCCCGCAAGTGCATGGAGCTTCTTGGCAAGTGCTTGATTATGTAAAAGAAAAGCTGGAAATTGAAATCAACGCAGCAACGGATAATCCACTCATTTTTGAAGGCGGGGCGAAAGTGATTTCCGGCGGGAATTTTCACGGTCAGCCGATTGCGTTTGCGATGGACTTTATGAAAATTGCTATTGCTGAGCTTGCGAACATTTCAGAGCGTCGAATAGAACGGCTGGTAAATCCGCAATTAAATGATTTGCCGCCGTTTTTAAGCCCGGCTCCAGGTTTGCAGTCAGGAGCGATGATTATGCAATATACTGCAGCGTCGCTCGTATCCGAAAATAAAACGCTCGCTCATCCGGCGAGCGTCGATTCGATTCCATCGTCTGCGAATCAAGAAGATCATGTAAGCATGGGCACGATCGCTTCCCGCCATGCGTATGCCATTTTACAAAACACAAGGCGGGTGCTTGCAATTGAACTGATTTGTGCCATGCAAGCTGTTGAGTATCGCGGTGTGGAGAACATGGCACCGAAGACGAGAAAGCTTTATGAAGCAGTACGAAATATCGTTCCATCCATTACAAAAGATCGCATCTTTTCCAAAGATATCGAAGCAACAGCGCAATGGTTGAAAGGTGTTGACTGGCCCTTTTTTCTTCAAACCATCACACCAACCAATCAATATTCATAGGGGGGAAACGATGATGCGCAACATTAAAGCAAAAAAAGGTCTTGAGCTAGAGTGCAAAGGATGGGAACAAGAAGCTGTTCTTCGCATGCTCTATAACAATCTAGATCCGGAAGTTGCTGAGAAACCAGAGGAGCTTATTGTATACGGAGGCATTGGGAAAGCGGCACGAAACTGGGAAGCGTTTGACGCGATTGTAAAAACGTTAAGAGAGCTTGAAAAAGATGAGACGCTTCTCATTCAATCAGGAAAGCCGGTTGGTGTCTTTAAAACGCATGAACGCGCGCCGAGAGTCCTTATTTCTAACTCGGTCCTTGTTCCAAAATGGGCAAACTGGGATCATTTCCATGAGTTAGATAAAAAAGGGTTAATCATGTACGGACAAATGACAGCGGGCAGTTGGATTTACATCGGGACGCAAGGAATTTTGCAAGGAACGTACGAGACGTTTGCTGCAGTGACGAAAAAACATTTCGGCGGAACGTTAAAAGGGACGTTAACGCTCACAGCTGGCTTAGGAGGAATGGGAGGTGCGCAGCCTCTTGCAGTAACAATGAATGAAGGGGTTGTCATTGCGGTTGAAGTAGACCCAAGCCGCATTCAAAAACGGCTGGATACAAAATACTGCGATCGCATGACCTATTCATTGGATGAAGCGCTTCTTTGGGCGTATGAGGCGAAAGAAAAAGGCGAACCGCTATCGATCGGACTTGTCGGCAATGCTGTAGAAGTGCATCATGAGCTGTTAAAACGCGGTGTAAAAGTGGATATCGTCACTGACCAAACGTCGGCGCATGACCCGTTGAACGGGTATATTCCAGAAGGGATGTCACTCGATGAAGCGGCAGCATTGCGCAAGAGCAATCCAGATGAATATGTGCGCCGCTCAAAACAAAGCATGGCCAAACATGTAGAAGCGATGCTTGAGTTCCAAAAACGCGGAGCGATTGTGTTCGACTATGGAAACAACATTCGCCAAGTGGCGAAAGATGAAGGGGTTGAGAATGCGTTTGCGTTTCCAGGGTTCGTTCCAGCCTATATTCGCCCGTTATTCTGCGAAGGAAAAGGACCGTTCCGTTGGGCGGCATTATCGGGTGACCCAGAAGATATTTATCGGACAGACGCACTAATTAAAGAACTGTTCCCAGAAAATAAGGCGCTTGTTCGCTGGATTCATATGGCGCAGAAGAAAGTAGCATTTCAAGGGCTGCCTGCTCGAATTTGCTGGTTAGGATATGGTGAGCGGGTGAAAATGGGGCTTGCCATTAACGAATTGGTGCGCAAAGGAGAGTTAAAAGCACCGATTGTCATCGGACGCGATCATTTGGATTGCGGTTCAGTTGCTTCGCCAAATCGCGAAACGGAAGCGATGAAAGACGGAAGCGATGCCATTGGCGACTGGGCGGTGCTCAACGCTTTGATTAACACGACAGCCGGTGGTTCATGGATTTCCTTCCATCATGGCGGCGGTGTCGGCATGGGCTATTCACTGCATGCTGGAATGGTTGTTGTTGCGGATGGGACAGATTTAGCAAAAGAACGTTTAGAGCGCGTGTTAACGACAGATCCCGGCATGGGAATTATTCGTCATGCTGATGCTGGTTATGAGCGAGCGATGGAAGTCGCCGATGAAATGGGCATCACGATTCCGATGCGAAAGTACAAGTAGGGAGGAGTTTACAAATGTCTCATTTCGATACGCTCATTACAAACATTGGACAGCTTTTAACAAGGAAAGAAAAAAGCCGGATGGATTTTGCAAGCATGAAAGAGGATGCTTGAGTGAGCATTCTCTTTTTCTGTTCATAGTGCCAGGCACCTAAGAAGTCGCCGCATCATTCGGAACCAAAACAAAAAAGCTTCCTTCTTGTCGAGAGGAAGCAACTTAAACGGTAAACTGATATACCCCGTTTTTTATATGGACGGTTTTGTTTTCCGGCATCCCCGTGATTCCGCATAAAAACGGACGGTTGATAAGAGCATAGTCGATTGGAGCGGTGAGGCTTTTTGCTTCATATAAGCGGATCGCTATGTTTCCGATAGCGAGTTCGAAATAGGCGCCAAATTCATCGTTGCTTTCCATTACGGACTGGCGGGGTACATCAAATAAGTGGCAATATTTTTGCAACGACTCGTCAAGGCGGCTTACATTTATTCCAATATACGAAAGAGACGGGGTTCCGATGCTGTGCTGCATAAGCGGTGCCATTTCCGTCGCGCGGGCTTCTTCCGGTTCGCCCCACTGAATAAAAAACGGGTAGCGGCATGTGTTATCTTGTTTGTCCTCGATAAACAGCATCGACCAGCTTAATACTTTACCATCTTCACGTTTTCGGCTTCCGGAAAACGGACCAATCGGCTTTAGCCCTTTTGCCTGAATGTGGGCAATGACAGAATAGATATCGTCTGTGCGGAATGCCAATTGTGAAAAGCCTTCTCCTTTATAGGAATCCGCGACGATTTGCTGGATCAATACATTGTCGGAAGTTTTTGCTTTATCAAAGTCCATAAAGCCGATCCATTCAATGTAGCGCAGTTCGGTAAAGTAGTTCAGGCAGTTATACGTCCCCCAAGAAGGATGCTTTCCACCGTTTATAGCGTGAAATCCGATAAGCTGAAATGCGGTTTTTGCTTCTTCCGGATTTTCTGTATAGTGAACGATATGATCAAATGTGACATTCATGTTTTCTTCTCCTTTTTAGCAAAAATTTTAAAACAGCCTGCTTTTTATTTTATATATCTCTCGCTCATTCTCCGTCGTTTTATGAACGGCAAAATCGACATCAAGCTGAATATTGTCTAGCCGTTCGTTCAGCTGTTGGTAGTGGGAATCTACTTTTTCCTCAAGTTTGTGAAGGCCTTGTTTGAGAGAAGTGATTTCACCGTGGATGTTGTGTACGTCCATTGTGAGGGCTTCAAGTTTGGCATCTGTTTCATCTTGACGGTGAAGAAGCGCCGTCATTAGTTCGTTCAGTTCCTTTAGTCCGGATTGCAAATAAGCTTGTTCTTCTTCTAATCGTTTTTGCCCTTGGAGCAGTATTTGTTGTTCCCGGCGGATCGTTTGTTGTTCTTTTCGGATAGTCAGCTGTTCTTCCTCTAACCGTTTTTGCCCTTCGACAAGATTATGCAATGTACCTTCGATATTGCCAAGCCTGTCAAGCACTTGCTGGAGAACTGTTTCGTCCATAAAAATCCCCCATTCACACATGCTTTGGTTATTTAAAAATATTAAAGCACATATGTTCGTTTCTATCAAGAATATGGTGGAAAGCCGTTTTTGTATTCTTGCACAGAACGCGCGGCAAATGTTGCTTCATTCAATGAAAGTTTGGTATCATCATAGTATTGTGGTAGGTCGAACTCATTGGAGGTGAAAAAGATGTCAAGAATTTCCATCGAACAAGTAAAACATGTGGCGCATTTGGCGCGTTTGGCGATTACGGATGAAGAAGCAGAAATGTTTACAAAGCAGTTGGACGCGATTATTACATTCGCTGAGCAATTAAACGAGTTGGATACAGAAAACGTACCGCCAACATCTCATGTACTTGATATGAAGAATGTCATGCGCGAAGATGTGCCAACACCAGGGCTCCCGCTTGAAGAAGTGTTGAAAAACGCGCCGGACCACCAAGACGGGCAATTCCGCGTACCAGCCATTTTAGAGTAAGGAGGGGGAAGCAATGTCATTATTTGACCATAAAATTTCCGAATTACATCGTTTATTACATAAAAAAGAAATTTCTGTTTCCGATTTAGTGGATGAATCATTCCGCCGCATTGGCGAAGTGGAAGAACAAGTGCAAGCGTTTTTAACACTAAATGAAGAAAACGCGCGCGCGAAAGCGAAAGAGTTAGATGACAAGCTAGCGAAAGAAGGAAACGATTTTGGCGTGCTTTTTGGCATGCCGATTGGCATTAAAGATAATATTGTAACAAAAGGGCTTCGCACGACATGTGCAAGCAAAATTTTATATAACTTTGACCCAATTTATGACGCAACGGTTATGGAGCGCTTAAACGAAGCCGGTGCGATTACGATTGGAAAATTAAACATGGACGAGTTTGCCATGGGGTCTTCTACGGAAAACTCCGGTTTTCAGCTCACGCGCAACCCGTGGGATTTAGAGCGCGTACCGGGCGGCTCCAGCGGCGGTTCCGCTGCGGCAGTAGCGGCAGGCGAAGTACCGTTTGCTTTAGGTTCTGATACGGGCGGTTCGATTCGCCAGCCGGCGGCATTTTGTGGAGTTGTCGGGCTGAAACCTACATACGGCCGTGTATCGCGCTTCGGGCTTGTCGCGTTTGCCTCTTCACTTGACCAAATCGGCCCGATTACGCGTACGGTAGAGGATAACGCCTACTTATTGCAAGTCATCGCTGGTTTAGATCCAATGGATTCGACATCGGCAAACGTAGAAGTGCCAAATTACGTAGAGGCGCTTACCGGCGACATTAAAGGCTTAAAAATCGCCGTGCCGAAAGAATATTTAGGCGAAGGTGTTGCGGAAGAGGTTCGCCAATCCGTCCTTGATGCATTAAAAGTATTGGAAAAATTAGGAGCGACATGGGAAGAAGTATCACTTCCGCACTCGAAGTATGCGCTGGCGACTTACTATTTGCTTGCTTCTTCGGAAGCATCCGCGAACCTTGCCCGCTTTGACGGTGTGCGTTACGGATACCGCACGGATAATGCGAAAAACTTGATCGATATGTACAAACAAACGCGCAGCGAAGGCTTCGGCAACGAAGTGAAACGCCGCATCATGCTTGGGACGTTCGCGTTAAGCGCCGGATATTATGACGCGTATTATAAAAAGGCGCAACAAGTGCGGACATTAATCAAACAAG
Organism: Parageobacillus toebii NBRC 107807; assembly: GCF_003688615.2. Lineage (GTDB taxonomy): Bacteria > Bacillota > Bacilli > Bacillales > Anoxybacillaceae > Parageobacillus_B > Parageobacillus_B toebii. The sequence continues at coordinate 1,206,462 of NZ_CP049703.1, forward strand.
ATTTCGAAAAGGTATTTGAGAAATACGACGTCATTATCGGACCAACGACGCCGACACCAGCATTTAAAATCGGTGAAAAAACGCACGACCCGCTAACGATGTACGCGAACGACATTTTAACGATTCCAGTAAACCTTGCCGGCGTTCCTGGAATCTCCGTACCGTGCGGATTTGTGAACGGCTTGCCGGTCGGCTTGCAAATTATCGGCAAACATTTTGATGAAAGCACAATTTACCGCGTCGCTCATGCGTTCGAGCAAGCGACTGACTATCATAAACAAAAACCAGCGTTATAAGGGGGGAAACATGATGAATTTTGAAACGGTCATTGGTCTTGAAGTTCACGTTGAGCTAAAGACAAAATCGAAAATTTTCTCCAGTAGTCCAAATGCGTTCGGAGCGCCCCCAAACACGCAAACGAACGTGATCGATTTAGGCTATCCAGGGGTTCTTCCGGTATTGAATAGACAAGCGGTAGAATTTGCGATGAAGGCAGCGATGGCGCTAAACTGCGAAATCGCGACCGAAACGAAATTTGACCGTAAAAACTATTTTTATCCGGATAACCCAAAAGCGTACCAAATTTCGCAATATGACCAGCCGCTTGGCAAAAACGGCTGGATTGAAATCGAAGTGAACGGCAAAAAGAAAAAAATCGGCATCACCCGCATTCATTTAGAAGAAGACGCAGGGAAACTGACGCATACCGGAGATGGATATTCACTTGTCGATTTCAACCGCCAAGGCACTCCATTAATTGAGATTGTGTCAGAACCGGACATTCGTTCGCCAGAAGAAGCGTATGCGTATTTGGAAAAATTAAAATCGATCATCCAATATACAGGCGTTTCCGATTGTAAAATGGAAGAAGGTTCGCTTCGCTGCGACGCGAACATTTCCCTTCGTCCAATTGGTTCAGACAAATTCGGCACGAAAACAGAGTTGAAAAACTTAAACTCATTTAACTTTGTGCGCATGGGGCTCGAATACGAAGCAAAGCGGCAAGAGAAAATTTTGCTTTCCGGCGGCGTCATCCAGCAAGAAACGCGTCGCTTTGACGAAGCGACAAAAACAACGGTGCTCATGCGCGTCAAAGAAGGTTCGGAAGACTACCGCTACTTCCCAGAACCAGACCTTGTTATGCTATATATCGACGACGAGTGGAAAGAACGCGTTCGCGCTTCGATTCCAGAGCTTCCAGACGCGCGCAAAAAACGCTATATCGAAGAGCTTGGCTTGCCGGAATACGATGCGAAAGTATTAACGCTGACGAAAGAAATGGCCGATTTCTTCGAAGCGACGGTCGCAAACGGAGCAGATCCGAAATTGGCGTCCAACTGGCTCATGGTTGAAGTATCTGGCTATTTAAACGCAGAACAAAAAGAACTGCATGAGATCGCGCTGACGCCAGAAAGCTTAGCGGGCATGATTAAGCTCATTCAAAACGGCACGATTTCGTCGAAAATCGCGAAAAAAGTGTTTAAAGAACTCGTCGAAAAAGGCGGAGACCCAGAGAAGATTGTCAAAGAAAAAGGGCTTGTGCAAATTTCCGATGAGGCGACATTGCGCAAAATCGTCATCGAAGTATTGGATGCTAATCCGCAATCCGTTGAAGACTATAAAAACGGAAAAGACCGCGCGCTTGGTTTCTTAGTCGGCCAAGTGATGAAAGCGACAAAAGGACAAGCCAACCCGCCGCTTGTCAATAAGTTGTTAGTAGAAGAAATTAACAAACGATAAACAAGTTAAAGCTGGCTGCATCAAGCCAGCTTTTTATTTTTATCTTAATTTTATGATGCTACAATCAGTTAAGCTTGAAGTCGAAAAAAGCGGGATACCAAGAGGCGATTTTGCCGATGCTTTGAGAAGATATAGGAAGGAAAAGTCGGATTTTTCATGATAAATTCGTCTTTTTTCTTTTAAATAACAAGTTATTAAAACGCAATGTTAGCGTGGAATGTTCTTGGGAATAATAGAAAAATTTTATAAAAAAATAATATTATAAAAATATACAATAGTTTTTTTATTTATGTTATTCTATATTGTAAGCAGAATTATTAACTTTTATGTAAAAAAATAACAATAGGAGGGATGAGGATGTTGAGGAAAAGATCCATATTGCTTACTTTATTGTGTACAATTATGTTAATTATTGCTACTGCTTGCAGCGGTGGCGGCAATGAAGCGAAAAATGAAAATAAAGGAAAAAGCAGTGGGAAAAGCGGAGATACGGTTGACCTCTTGATGGGGACAGGAAGCCAAGGGGGTACATATTATCCACTTGGAGCAGAAATGGCCAATGTTTGGAATAAAAATATTAAAAGTATCAATGTTACATCCACTGAATCTGGTGCCTCTGTTGAAAACCTCGCCAAAATTGCTAATGGAGAATTCGATTTAGGGATGACTGTAAACCTTCCGGCATATGATGCTTACGAAGGAAAAGGAGATTTTAAAGGAAGAAAAGTAGAGAATTTCGCGTTTATCGGCCATATTTATCCAGAAGTATTGCAAATTGTGACGAGAGAAAGTTTCGGGATTAATTCTATCGCTGACTTAAAAGGAAAACGGATCGCAATCGGACCGCCAGGAAGTGGTACGCAATCAGCCGCAAAAATCGTATTAGAAGCTTTCGGTATTAAAGACGGTGACTATGAAGCTTATCAAGAAGGCTTCGGTGATGCGAAAGCGAAGCTGCAAGACGGCACGATTGACGCATCGTTCGGATTGCTTGGCCTGCCTGATGCCGGAATTGATGAACTGCAAGCATCTGTAAAAGACGTGAAACTTTTAGAAATTACTGGTGAAGAACTGGCTTATGTTGAAAAGAACAGCGGCTACACTCGATATACGATGAAAGCCGGTTCATATGAATGGTTGAAAAAAGATGTCAGTACTGTTTCCGCGTTTGCGATTTTAGTCGCTAATACAGATACAGTGGATGATGAGACAGCGTATCAGCTTGCGAAAGTAATGATTGAAAAAGCAAATGAAAACACACACCAACAGGCAAAACATATGACAAAAGAAAACGCATTGAATGGACGCGGAAATTTACCAATTCATCCAGGTGCAGAAAAATACTATAAAGAAATTGGTATCCTTAAGTAATAAAAAGGGCCAGACTAAGCGTCCTGGTCCTTTTTTCAATAATTCTCCTATCACAAAATCTCTTGTTTTTCCATTAATCTTAACGATGTGCTCCCTATGATTTTACTGTTGCCTATTTCAACCGGTAACAAGTAATTAACTTCATTTAGGTGGTGATGACGATGAAATGGCGTAAAAAAAAAGATATGAAAGAAAAGCCGCTTGAAGAATTGTCTCAAGAGGAAATACTAGAAAAATATGACCGAGAAAGTTCCTACAGAAAAAATCTCGGGAAATGGTCATGGGTTGTCCTCTTTTTAGGTGTATCATTAACGTTGTTCCATTTGTACACAGGGTATCGCGGCGCGTTTGAAGCGAGAATTCAAGGTCCTATACACCTAGGAACCGCTTTAGGCCTCATTTTTTTGCTTTATCCGATTAAAAAAGGATTGCATCGGAAACAAAAGGGAGTTCCTTGGTATGATGTCGTGCTTGCTTTCACAGCGCTCGGGGTTGGCTATTATAATGTGATTAATTACGAGGAGCTTGTAGCGCAAAAAATCGTGTTTGGGTATTCGCAAATGGATATTATTGTTGCTTCCCTTGGTGTACTGTTAGTGCTTGAAGCGGCAAGAAGATGCGTAGGTTTGCCAATCGTGGCAGTAGCGGGTGTAGCAATTTTATACGCGTTATACGGAAATCATATTCCAACGAAAATGTTTGCCCATCGTGGATTTTCATGGGAAAAGTTAGCAACTGATTTGTATTTAACGACAAAAGGAATATTTAGTACGCCAATTCAAGTGTCATCCACATTTATCTTCTTGTTTTTATTTTTCGGAGTGATGCTCATTCGGACTGGAGTTGGTCAATTTTTCAATGACGTAGCGTTTGCGTTAACAGGAAGATTTATTGGAGGACAGGCGAAAGCAGCAGTTGTTGCGAGCGCCTTGGAAGGAATGGTCTCGGGAAGCTCTGTCGCGAACACGGTAGGATCGGGAGCGTTTACGATTCCAATGATGAAAAAGGCGGGTTATAAGCCGGAATTTGCCGCAGCTGTAGAAGCTTCCGCATCAACCGGTGGGCAAATTATGCCACCAGTAATGGGAGCGGCCGCATTTATTATGGCTTCGTATACAAACACGCCGTATAGCCAAATCATGTTGGCTGCGATCATTCCTGCCATTTTATACTTCCTCGGTGTATTTTTAGGCGTACACTTCGAATCGAAAAAACAGGGGATTATCGGCACACCGAAATCGCAGTTGCCAAGCTTTCGGAAACTGATGACAGAACGCGGATATTTGATTTTGCCGCTTATAGTCATTTTTTACACATTACTGACTGGTAAAACGCCGATGCGCGCTGCTTTAGTGGCGATTTTAGTCGCGTTTCTTGTCAGCTTAGTACGCAAAGAAACAAGAATGACACCATGGCAAATTGTAAAAACGCTTGAGGAAGGTGCTCGAACCGCGCTTCCAGTCATCGCAGCATGTGCAGCCGCGGGAATTATTGTCGGTGTTGTCGTCCAAACGGGATTAGGCGGAAGAATAGCAAATGGCATTATTACGTTAGGTGGAGGATCATTAATTTTAACGTTATTCTTTACCATGATTGCCTGCCTTATTTTGGGAATGGGGTTGCCGACAACGGCAAACTATATCGTAACCGCGACGATGGTTGCGCCAGCGTTAGTATTAGGGTTGGACGTTCCAGTTTTAGCTGCTCATATGTTCGTCTTCTATTTCGGAATTGTCGCTGATATTACGCCGCCTGTCTGTTTGGCAGCATATGCGGGTGCGGGACTGGCGGGAGCGAACCCGTTTATGACAGGAGTAAGGGCGTTTTCGTTGGCGACGGCGGCGTATATCATCCCATACGTATTTGTTATGAACCCGCAAATGATTTTAATTGACGTTAAACCGCTGTTTTTAACGATTTGCGTGGTCACAGCGATTATTGGCATGATCGGTGTAAGCAGCGCCATGGTTGGTTACCTTGTCAGAAAGGCGTATGTTTGGGAGCGGATTGTCTTATTTATCGCTGGTCTTCTTCTCATCTCGCCAAATATTACGTTTAGTGTAATTGGAAGCGTGCTATTAATTGCCGTTGCTGTGATTCAATCAAGAAGACCGAAAGAAACAAATAACCTTTTCACCGCGACCATGTAGTATTGGAGGGAAAGAGGGTGATTTTTGATCATCCTCTTTTTTTATTTACATATAGGCAAAAATCCTGTAATATGAAATAAAAATTTCATATAATTTTATAAAATGAAAAATAAATTTCAAAGAGGTGTTCATGGTGGAAATCGAGCAGATAGAAGCGATTGCTAGTAGTATGAAACGCTCCTTTCATTTGTATGAAAAAGCGAAGGAAGTCATACCAGGAGGCGTCACGGCAAATATTAAATATTTCGCGCCGCACCCGATTATCATGGAAAGAGGAAAAGGCAGCCGCCTAGTCGATGTCGATGGAAATGAATATGTCGATTATTTACTTTGTTACGGTGCGCTTATTTTAGGACATGGCCATCCGAAAGTAATCGAATCGATCATGAGACAGATTATTACGGACGGAACGACCGTATTTGGCGCGCCACACATGCTCGAAACGTTGATGGCGAAAAAAATTATTCAAGCATTTCCAAGCATGGAAATGGTTCGTTATACAAATTCCGGTTTAGAAGCTACATTACTTGCCATTCGCTTAGCACAAGCGTTCACGGGAAAAACAGCTATCGCAAAATTCGAAGGACATTATCACGGTGGATATGATCAAGTGTTAATTAGTGTAAATCCGTCGGTTACCGAAGCGGGAGACGAAAAAGAGCCGAAAGCGGTGCCTGAGTCGAAAGGAATCCCTCCCCAATATACGGATGAAACGATTATTTTGCCGTTTAACGATGTTGAGGCAACGGAAGCGATTTTGCGGAAACATAAAAATCGACTTGCAGCAGTTATTTTAGAGCCGGTTCAAGGTGGCTTTATTCCGGCAGATGCAATTTTTATGAAAGAGCTTCGCGCCATAACGAAAGAACTTGGCATCGTCCTTATTTTCGATGAAGTAAAAACGGGATTCCGTATCACTTACGGAGGGGCACAAACGGTTTACGGCATCGCGCCTGATCTTACCGCATTAGGAAAAGTGTTAGGAGGTGGATTCCCGATCGGAGTGGTCGGAGGGAAAAAAGAAATTATGGAACAAATGGACCCGCGCCGCGGCAAAGACGCACTGTCAATAGAAACAGATAAAGCGAACAAAGGGGATGTCCTGTTCCATAGCGGCACGTATAACGGTCATCCGACTGTTTTAGCGGCAGGGCTGGCAACATTAGACGTCTTACAGCAGCCGGAAACGATGCCGCGTCTATTACAAATGACGAACATGCTCCGCGAAGGATTGGAAGCGGTGTACCGTGCTTATGGCATACCAATGAAAACGGTCGGATTAGGAAGCATCTTCAACATCGTCTTGACCGAACAAGATGTAAAAAATTATCGCGATTTAACAAAAGCAAATATGAAATTGCGGGAAGAAATCGATTACGAACTGTTGGGACACGGCGTGTATACGAAACCTGGCAATCGCTATTCGATGTCCGTCGTTCATACGGAAGAAGATATCGCATGGACGATAGAAGCGCATGAAAAAGCTATTCGAAAGGTAAAAAATCGTTTATAATGGACACACCAACAAATCGTTGTGAGAAAAGGGCTGAAAAACGATGAATGAAGTGTATCGATTAATCGCCGAAAAACTGCCAGAAATGAGTCGAGCACAGCGGAAAATCGCGAAATACGTATTAAACAATCCTGAAGCGGTTCCGTTTTTCACGGTCGGAAAGCTTGCGAAAATGGCAGGAGTGAGCGAAGCGACTGTTGTCCGCTTCGCAACGTTTTTAGGATTTTCGGGATATCCAGAGTGGCAACAGGCGATGCAAGAATCGATGAAGCGGCAATTGACAACGGTGGAGAGATTGAAAATTTCCGAAGAAGTGTACGATTCGGAAGACAAATCGATTTTCGAAATGTTTCAAGAAGACATCGAAAGAATTAAAGCAATGTCGGTGCAAATCGACATGGATTTGTTCTATCAAGCGGTGCAATACATTACCGACGCGAAACGAATATTTATTATCGCAAACCGAAGCGCGGTTTCATTAGGACTGTTTTTAGAATTTTATTTCGACATATTGTTTGAGAATGCGGAGCTCATTCGTAATCCGCACGGCATATCGGAAAAACTGTTTCGCCTTAATAAAGACGATGTCGTTATTGGTTTAAGTTTTGCTCGCTACACAAAAAGTACCATTGAAGCGGTCGCTTTCGCCAAAGACCGCGGCGCAAAAATTATTGTCATTACGGACCATCTATTATCACCGCTGGTATCGTACGGAGACGTCACGTTATGTGCTCCGACGGAAATGCCGTCGTTTATTGACTCGTTCGTTGCGCCGTTAAGTTTAGTGAACGCACTCATTACCGAAGTCGGCCGGAGAAAGCGTAGCGAAGTCGAAAAGCATTTATCTGATTTAGAAGAAATTTGGGAAAGATTCCATATTTTTTATGAGTAAAATGATGTGGACCTATTCCAAGAATGTTGGAATGGGTCTTTTTATTTCACCGGCTCGACTCGTTTCTATTATAATTGCTTTTGTTTCGTTGATTTTTTGGTCGAGAACAATGATGGAGTTTTCTACGTTTGTCAAGCGTTCCTTCACGATGGTCATTTCTTCTCCTAAGGCGGATAATCGTTCTTCAATGGCAGACACTCGCCCTTCAACAGCGGTCAACCGCTCTTCAACAGTGGTCAGCCGTTCTTCGACATGACTCATCTGCTTTTCCAATTTGTCGACACGATTGTTTAATGTTTGGATGTCGTTGCGTGTGAGTTTTACCTCTTGAAGAATTTCTTGTAGTAGCGTCTCTACCATGTTTTCACGAGAACATCCGCCGGAAGCCCACTGCTTTAGCTGTGGAAGGAAGGCGGGGTTTATATTTTCAATATATATTGAATTTTTCGTTCAATATAAGTACACTGGATTTAGAAAGGTAGGTGAATCAAGAATGCTCTGCACTCTCAAGATTAAATTAATGCCAACTCTTGAACAGTTTCATGCGCTGCTGGAAACAATGAAACGGTTTAACCAAGCATGCAACTATATTAGCGAGATTGCTTTTCGCTCCAGAACCTTTTCCAAAACGAAAATCCAGCGGCTTTGCTACTATGACGTCAGGGAAAAATTTGGCCTCTCTGCCCAAATGACCGTTCGTGCCATCGGCAAAGTGTCGGAAAGCTATCGTTTGGATAAAAAAACCTTGCATAACTTTAAAGAAACCGGTGCCATCGTGTATGATGAAAGAATCCTGTCCTTTAAAGGGTTAGAGTATGCTTCCATCCTTACCTTGCAAGGAAGAATGGAAATCCCTATGGTCATTAGCCGCTACCATCAAGGTTTGCTGTGCGGCAACCGTGTTCGGGGTCAAGCCGATTTAGTCCTTCAAAACGGTATTTTTTATTTACTGCTCGTGGTGGACGTTCCCGAAGGCCAGCCCAATTCCGAAAACGGATTTATCGGTGTGGACCTTGGCATCATTAATATCGCCGTCGATAGCACCGGTGAGGTATTTTCCGGCTCGAAGGTCAACGGGCTGCGCCGCCGCCATGCGAAACTTCGCGCCAAACTCCAAAAGAAAGGCACCAAGTCAGCGAAACGCCTGCTTAAAAAGCGTTCCAAGAAGGAAAAACTATTTGCCCGTGATGTGAACCACTGCATTAGCAAGAAGATTGTTGAAAAGGCAAAGGCACTCGGATGCGGCATTGCCCTTGAAGATTTAAAGGGCATCCGCCAACGCACCGAGAAAACGGTTAAAAAGCAACAGCGTCGTCAACACTCTTCTTGGTCTTTTTATCAGTTGAGAAAGTTTATTGAGTATAAAGCGGCGATCGCTGGCGTGCCGGTGGTATTGGTTCATCCAAAAAATACTTCCCGCACCTGTCCGGTTTGCGGACATGTGGCCAAAGAAAACAGACCGTCAAGGGATCAGTTTTGTTGTCGAGCTTGTGGGTACGCTGCCCCTGCCGACAACGTGGCTGCGGAAAACATCCGCAGGGCTGCTGTCAACCAGCCGAACGCGGCAGCCAATTAGGCTAGTTGCAAGCCCACGGCTTTAGCCGTTGGGTAGTTGACCTCCTTTATTCCCCAATATATATCAAGCATTCCGACAAACGCCATGTCGAATGGAATAGATTTTTAGTGGAGTAATTGTTCGATATTTACTACAATGGAAATAGATGATCTGAAGAACGATAAGGAGAATGGACATGGATGCTTCCTGGCTAAAGCCGATTTCGGAGGTAAAGTATTTAGCGGTGGACAATGCGTATCGCTATCGCGCGATTTTGCGCTATTTTTACACACAGCACGAACGGATGCGGCAATATTTGTTTCCAGAAGAAGTGTATGCGTTTTTAAAACAGCACGATGAATTTCGGGATTATACAGAAGACGATCTGCAGCAAGACTTAGATCAACTCGTCAAATGGAAAAACTTGATTGCGAGACAAGAAACAACACATATTCGCACGATCGAGGAGTTTAAAAAGAAGCGTTTTCGCTATCAATGCAGCCCGTATACGGTCGAAATCGAGCGCATGATCCGTACGCTCGAGCAGCTTGGCGATTCGTTTGGCGGGTCATTGGAAAAAACGCGATTTGACCGCCTGTATACCTCGCTTGTCCGCATCGAAACAATTATCAAAAACGGATTTGCGGAAAAAACGAGATGAGATGAACCAAGTATGGGAAGAAACATTTGACTATTTCAAAAAAATCATTCAAAATTCTGCCGACTATATCGCTTACTTGAACAGCGAAAACATGGAAGAACAAATGATGTCGGATGCGTTTCTCGTATACAAGGAAAAGTTCACAGCGTATTTGCGAGATTTTATCCTCGCGTTGCAAAAAACATCGATGCAAATTGAAAAACTGCTCGAAGACTTGCAGGAAGAAGAAGTACGTCAGTTTGTTCATCATGTCGTAGACTATCAAATGACGATTCCGCGTTGGGAAGATCTTTCGCTTACAAGAGAGCAGATGGTGGAAGAACGGATGGAAACATGGCGCAGCTTAAAAGAATGGTTTTTAGGCCGGAACGGGCATGACAGTGAATTGGCGTTTTTGCAGAAACAAACGAACGAGGCGATCCGCCGTATTACAAGGGTTGTGCAGCGGCTTGGCGAGCGGCACCATCATTTTCGCAGCCGAAAAAAAGATTATTTGTATCTAGCACAATGGTTTTCTAAACTCGATTCGCTAGAAGATGCGCATAAATTGTCATCAGTTGTGTTTGGCTGTTTTCACACAAAACATTTGGTGACGGACAATGATGCGACCGAAGATATGTATCGCGACATTTGGGAGGAAGCACCAAGCGAATGGACGGTGAAGCCGCGCGTCCGTCATTATCAGGAAAAGAAAAAACCAGAGGCGATGATGGATCACGAAGAAAAAAAGAAACAAACCATGAAAGAATTTTTGCAACAGAAGCAGCAGGAAGAAGAAGAACTAAAACAGCTCATTCAGCATGATAAAATCGTTTTGCGCGACTTGCCAACGGTGGCTTCGCACATTCGGAAAACATTATTGAGCTGGATTGCGAAAGCGATGACGCGCGAAGATCGAGTCGTGAAAACGGAAATTGGCTGGAAGGTGAAAATTGTCAAAAAAGACGATTCATTTATTGAATTACACGCGGAAGACGGAACGATGATCATGCCGAATTACGAAATTCATTTTCTTGAGAGTAGGGAGGAGCTAGTGAGTGGAGCGTGATTTTGATGAAAAGGCGAAAATAGCACTAAAAGTGTTACTGGAAAACTTTTGGATTACCCGCGAGCGTGACCCGGAATTGTTTCAGCTGATTCGCGAACGAGAAAATATCGTAAAACGTTATGTGCAAGAAAAATTCGGTTATCGCCTCATTGTTCACCGTTATTTTGCTAAACTTGAAAAAATACCGGCGGAACCTGAGGCATGGATGGGAATAGAATCATTTCAAGAACCGCTTGATTACGCGTTGTTTTGTTGCTTGATGGCATATTTAGAAGGAAAGGAAGTGGAAGAAAAATTTTTGCTGTCGGATGTCTGTGAGGAAATAAAAGCGATGTATCCAGGGGAAGTTCCGCTTGATTGGACGAACTACCAGCAGCGGCGCGCGCTGATCCGTGTATTAAAAACCGCTGAAGAACTTGGGGTCGTGAAGCGGGTGGACGGCGAAATCGAAGGATTCGCCCAGCGGGAAGACCATGAAGCGCTATATGAAGTCCCCGTGCTTTCTCGTTATTTTATGCGTTCCTATCCGAAAGATTTGACGCAGTACAAAACGATGGAAGAATTGTTAGAAGAAGAGTGGAAAACCGCTCCGCAAGATTATCGGCGCCACCGCATTTATCGGCAACTGTTTTTATCTCCAGTTGTTTATCGACAACAAAAAGACGATCCTGACTTTTATTACTTGCGCAACTTTCGCCATCGATTGCGCGAAGATATTGAAGCGCATAGCGATTTTCGCTACGAACTGTATAAAAACGCCGCTTTGCTCACCCTTCCGGAACGGGAAAACGTATATACGCTGTTTCCCAACCAAAAAGGAACGTCAGATATTATTCTTCATTTCGCTTCTATTGTCCGTGAACATCTTCTAGATTATCCACCAGACGAATACGGGAAAATCAGAATGACACAAGCGGATTTTCAGCGGCTGCTTACAATATGCAAGGAGCGCTATGGAGAAGGATGGGGAAAAACGTATCGCGACATGACTCCAGCGCAGCTAACATCGGTGCTGTTGGAGGAATTAAAACAGTGGAAAATGGCGGATGTGGAAAAAGAAACGGGAATGATCATGCTATATCCACTGCTCGGACGGATAGTTGGCCATTATCCTCCCGATTTTATGAAGAAAGGAATGGATGATGATGACGAATAAATGGGTGCTCCATCGCGCGGGACTATTAAATTTTTGGTATTACGATGAAGAATATTTCCATTTTGCGGACGGCAGGCTGTTTCTCCGCGGCAGCAACGGTTCGGGAAAATCAGTGACGATGCAAAGCTTGATTCCTGTTTTGCTGGACGGAAAGAAAACCCCTGATCGCCTTGATCCGTTTGGGTCACGGGCGCGCCGCATGGAAGATTATTTGCTTGGGGAAAAGGAATTAGTTGATCGTGATGAACGGACAGGCTATTTATTTTTGGAATATAAACGAAAACATAGCGACCATTATATCACAACCGGAATCGGTTTAAGGGCGAAACGCCAGAAAGGCATGGATTTTTGGGGATTTGTCATTTTTGACAACCGCCGCATCGGTAAAGATATTACATTGTACAAAAAGGAAAAAACGGGAGAAAAAATCCCGCTGACAAAACGAGAATTAATCACGGTGCTTGGCGACGGCGGAACGGTTGTCGATACGCAAAAAGAGTATATGGAGCTTGTCAATAAATATATTTTCCGTTTCGAATCGCTCGAAGCGTTTCAAGAATTGATCGAGCTTTTGATTCAGCTTCGCAGTCCGAAATTATCGAAAGATTTCAAGCCGACGGTCATTTACGAAATTCTCGAAAGCTCGCTGCCGGCGTTGACGGATGACGAATTGCGACATTTATCGGAAACGATTGAAAACATGGACCAAGCAAAGCAGCAGCTGGAACAGTTGGAACGGGATGAAGCGTCGCTGCGTCGACTCTGCCAGCACTATCAGCAATATAACGAATATATGATATGGGAAAAAGCGAACGAATGGCTCAAAGCAGCAAAACAAGAGGAAAAATTAACGGAAGAGCGCGAGCAGTGCCTCCGCGATCAAGAGCGGTATGCAGCACGAAAAGAAGAGCTGGCAACGGAAATTCAGGGCTTACAAAATGAGCAAGCGGTGCTTCGCAAACGGGAGCTGGATTTAGCGAGCCACGAAGTGTTTCGGGCCGAAGAAAAATATCGGGAAACGAAACAGCGCCTTGCGAACGTGCAAGATCAAATAATGAAAGAAGAACGTTATCTTGATGATAAGCAACAACAAGAGCGCAAGTTGAAACAAGAGATTGCCAAAAGCGAAGACGTTCTTTACCAGTCTGCGCAAACGATCGACGAACAACTGGAAGAATTGCGCTATGCCGCGCTTGAAAGTGCCTTTGCCTCACATGAACTAAATGAAGAAGACTTTCAGCGGCATCGAAACGAGCCGTTTGACTTTACGCTTTGGCGAAAAGAAGCGGAAGCGTATGAAAAACGGTTAGAGGAAATATTGTCGCTTTGGACGCGCCATGATGACCTCAAGCGCCGATACGAAGACGCATACCACGAGCTTGGAGAACAGCAGCGTTTACTAGACAATCTCCATAATGACGCGAAAAAATGGCACGAGCTATTGGAAATGGAAAAATCGCGCCTGCAGGAAGCGGTGTTTGCCTGGAAAGAAGCACATCCTGATATTCCGATCGATGAAGAAACAATCCAATCGTTTTTTGCGTTATTTAAACGAGCTATATGAACGCTATCATTTTGAAGATGTAAAGAAACCGTTTGCCGACCGATATTATGAGGCGTTGGACCAGAAAAAAGCGGAAAAAGTGAGATGGGAACACGAAATCGAGCTAGTAAAACGAGAAATCGCAGAAACAGAAGAAGAGCTGCGCCGCTGGAAAGAACAAAAAGACCCTGAATTAGAGCATGACGAACAAACCGCACAAGCCCGCGCGGCTTTACAAGCACGAGGGGTTGCGTACGTGCCATTTTACGCAAGCGTCGAGTTTTACGACCACGTGCCAGAATCGTTGCGCGAACGAATCGAGTCATCGTTATACCACGCAGGGCTATTGGACGCGTTAGTGACCGAAACAGACGTTTCCATCGTGCATGACCGTATTCTCAAGCCAGATCCTGTGGAAATGGCACATACGCTTGCCGAATATTTGCGTCCCGATGTGGATGAAGACCTCGGTGTTTCCGCCGAGCGCATTGAATCTGTTCTTCGCAGCATTCTTATTTCTGATGAGGCGCAAGAAGGACGATTTGCGATGGACGAGTCGGGCCATTATTCGTTTGGGCTCCTTCAAGGCCATGCGCCGAAACGAGAACAAGCGATCTTTATCGGCCGCAACGCCCGCAAGCGGTGGCGCCTTTCCCAAATCGCGCAAATCGAGGAAAAGCTTCAACAACTAGATGAACTTCTTCAGCAAAAAAAGGAACAGCTTGCGCATGTGGAAGCAACAATTGCCTCCATCCATGAAGCGTTTCAAACGTTCCCGTCTGACCGCGATGTTCGCGCGGCCTTTGACGAATGGGACCGTACAAAACGCGCCATCACAAGCAAACAACAAGAAGTGGAACGAAAAAGCGAAAAATTGAATAGCATCGCCCGCGACTGGCAACAAGTAAAACAAACGCTTCGCGAAAAAGCGGAAGGACTCGATCTTGAATTTACAAAAGAGCGGTACGAAGAGGCGCGGCGATGGATGAAATTGTATACGGGCCATTTAACGGAATTGGTGCTGGAACACCGTTCGTTTCTCCATCAATTGCAAGTCAGCCGCTATCATCAAGACCAGCTTGAAACCGTCCAAGCGGAAATCGATGAAGCAAAAGGCGAAATCAATATATTAGCCAGCGAGCAACAACGCCTCCTTTTAGAAATACAACATATGGAACAAATGTTAAAACAGATGGGAGCGGATGACATTCGCGCGGAAATCTCCCGTGTGCGCGATCGCCTTGAATGGGTAAACAAGGCGTTGCCGGAAAAGATAAACGAACAAGCTCACATCGAACAAACGATCAAATCCACTCACCGTCAACTAGAAGAGTTAGAGCGAAAACTTCAATTTGCTAGCACGCTTGCAGCAGTATGGAAGCGATCGTTTATCGCAGAAGCGGAACACGGTCTTGTCGAAGTAGCGGAGAATGTAGATCCGCATGAACAAGCAAAAGATGTTGTTCGCCGCTACGGATCAATCGGAAAAGAACAAACGCGTTCATCCGTGATTGCTAAATTGAATAGCGTATTCTTCCAAGAAAGCGCGAATTTAGTGGAATACCGCCTATCTCAAGAACCTGTCGCATTAGAAGAGGAAAATCCGTTTGCTGGTATCGATTTGGACGAAGAAATGGAGTTAAAGGTGAGCGATTGGAAAGAAAAACGGGATCGGATCATTCTTTTGCTTGATTACAAAGGACAGCGCGTCACTCCGTTCTATTTATTAAAGGAAATGGAAAAAGACATTCTCCTTCAGCGGGAATACATTAATGAACAAGACCGCGAGTTGTACGAAGATATTATTTTAAAAACGGTCGGACGTATTTTGCGCAGCCGCATTCAGCGTGCCGAACGCTGGGTGAAAGACATGAACGCGCTCATGCAACAGCGAGATGCTTCTTCCGGATTATTGTTGTCCATTCAATGGAAACCGAAAACAGCGGAAACAGAAGAAGAAATGGATACGAAAGAGCTTGTTGAATTGTTGCGGATGAATTCGCGATTGTTAAAAGAAGAAGATTTGCAGCGGGTCACGATGCACTTCCGGTCCAAAATTAACCGCGCCCGTGAAATGTTAGAGGAGAAAGGGCAAGGAAACACGCTCCATCAAGTCATTAAAGAAGTGCTCGATTACCGGAAATGGTTTACGTTTACTCTCTATTATCAAAAAACAAATGAGCCAAAACGGGAATTAACGAACCAGCGATTTTATCAGTTTAGCGGCGGAGAAAAAGCGATGGCGATGTACATTCCGCTCTTTGCGGCCGCGTATGCCCGCTATCAAGAAGCAAGTGAGGAGGCGCCATACATCATTTCCCTTGATGAAGCGTTCGCCGGTGTGGATGAAAATAATATTCGCGATATGTTCGATCTTGTTGAATCGCTCGGCTTTAATTACATCATGAACTCGCAGGCGCTGTGGGGAGATTACGACACCGTGCCGTCGCTCTCCATTTGCGAGCTTGTGCGCCCGAAAAACGCTTCGCACGTCACCGTGATCCGCTATTATTGGAACGGAACGATGAAGCGGCTTGTGACAGATTGGGACGAACAAGAAATGGTGGTGAAACAATGAAATCATTGCCGGAACTAGCGGCGGAAGCGGTGCAATTTTTTCGCGGTGAAGCTGGATTTCACCGCCTTTTTTGCGAAATGAAAAAGAAGTACGAATCGCTCGGCCGCATTGGCGGCACGATTTCTCTCGCTTCTTTTACGAAAGAAGAAAAAGAAGCAATCGCGGTGTTTTTTGGGAAGGAAATGACGCGCGTTTCGCTACAGGCGTTTGCCAAACAACTGGATAAGACAAGATTTGCAGGTGTTTCACTGGAAGAGCTGTTAGTCCATTATTTTGGAGAACCGCTCGTCGCAAACAAAGAAAGGCGTGAAGCGGAACAACAAGAAAAAGCGGCGTTTTTCCAGCGTCTGATCGCCGCCTGTCCTAGTGGAGCGGAATGGCTTACGGCAGCGCTGGAGCACCCGAACAAATACCGCCTGCTTCATCAGGCGTACGCCCAGCAGCGCGAGGAGCTGTATGCGTCCCTTTGCATGGTTTGTGAAGCGATTCGCCAGCTGCCTGAAAAAGGAACATACGAACGTCTGCCGTTATTCGCGCAAAAAGTAACCGGAGACCCGCATGCGTTTGATTTGCACACGTTTCAAGGAAAACTGCTGCTATCCGCATTGGAATTTTACTCTCGAAAAAAATATCAGCTTTCGTCTGTAGAAGAAGTCAATGAACTATTGCAATCGTTCGGCATATTGCGCGAAGACATCCTCAATTTCGTGACGTGCGCGGGAATTTTGGCAGAAACGAAAGAGGGCATTCATCCCGTATTTTCCGCCGCTTGTGAAACGAATATGGCGCTGAATGTGCCGCTGAGGGAGATTGTCGGATTGAAACGAGCGTATCCTTCCAAAGGAACCATCGTCTTTGTCGTAGAAAACGCCGGCGTTTTTTCTGAACTGCTAGACGAAGCGATGCCAATCGTTAGTACAAACGGACAGCTCAATCTAGCAACGATGTTACTCCTTGACTCACTTGTCGAGTCGGGCGCACGTCTTTATTATTCGGGCGACTTTGACCCTGAAGGACTGAAAATGGCGGATCGGCTTGCCGGTCGATACGGAGAGAATCTTTCACTTTGGCATTTCACGCGTGAAGACTACTTCACCTCGATGCCGAGCGTGCCGCTTTCTGAGGAGCGGCTGGCAAAATTGCAATCGATCTCCTCTTCCGAACTGCAGCCAGTAAAGCAGGAGATCGAGCGGTGCAAGAAAGCGGGGTATCAGGAGGCGATTTTATTGATGCTTCGAGAAGATATAGAGAAGGAAAAGACGAATTTAAAAATGAAGATAGACATCGACATTC
Source organism: Parageobacillus toebii NBRC 107807 (assembly GCF_003688615.2). Lineage (GTDB taxonomy): Bacteria > Bacillota > Bacilli > Bacillales > Anoxybacillaceae > Parageobacillus_B > Parageobacillus_B toebii. The sequence continues at coordinate 1,223,962 of NZ_CP049703.1, forward strand.
ATGATACAAAAAATGCATTACCATCAGAAGAATGAAAAACAATTTTGTCGAAGTATCTCTTTGCGGCTGGGAGAATGAGGTCGTTTCTTATCTATATAAATCCAGTTTGAAATTCCGACATGTTTAACCAACACTTGTGTCTATGCTGCTCCTAAACGAGTAAATAAGGAAGCAGATCAATGAATGAATAGTAAGTAGATAAAATATATTTCGTGTTTCCAGATTCATCATCAAAATAGGAAGAAATGTAACGATAGTGCGATCGTATATAAACTATCATTCATGGCGAAAAAATTGTCGTCGACCTCCAATCATGCAAAAAGTGCGGGGGATCGATGACACTTCTTTTTTTTCTTTTCTTCCCTACAGCCATCAGTACTTTTTTGATATTGACGCAATTTTCAAACTGACGTATACTGTATGTATCCATTATTCGCCATCCTTGATATATTAGCATTTGTTGTGGGTTTTTATCTTACCTATGAGGAATTGAAACATGAAGAAGGGTGAAAATTATTCGTCAGTGAACTTGAGGTTTTTATCTTACCTATAAGGAATTGAAACCTTTTGTGTGAACCAAACGGTCAATCTCACGCAGATTCAGCTTTTATCTTACCTATGAGAAATGAAAACCAAGCTAAAAAAGGTTCTATTATTGTTTTTATCGTAATTATGAAATTGAACCAGCGTTCCAACGTGATATAATGAATTGGTAACTATTTATTTTTATCGCGCCTACGAGTAATTGCGTAGTGTTCCGGCAGCTTTCCCTGCACCATGTCAATATCACGTTCTAACCGATAGGCGCATTCTCGTTTCTCTCTAGCATAATGCTAGTGGAGAAACGAGTTTTTTTTATTGCACTTTTATTGTGTGCATGTTCTAATAGTGATTGATGGGAATTAGGAAGGGATTCATTTCATTGGCAGAGGATATATTCGAAGCAAGGAGTGGGGGCTGATGGAGAAAGAGGCGATCATCCGCTTTGAGCGGGTGACGAAGGAATACGATGGGTTAGTCGTGCTCGATGATGTCAGTTTTGAGATTGAGCGCGGGAAGTTTTATACCTTACTCGGGCCGTCGGGATGCGGGAAGACGACGATTCTGCGTTTGATCGCGGGGTTTACGGAGCCGACGGAAGGAACGATTTATTTTCATGGAAAGCCGGTAAATCATGTACCTGCGAATAAGCGGCAAGTGAATACGGTGTTTCAGGATTATGCTTTGTTTCCGCATTTGAACGTGTTTGAAAACGTGGCGTTTGGGTTGCGGATTAAAAAGAAAAAGCGCTCGGAAATTGAGGAAAAAGTAAAGCAGGCGCTTCGGTTTGTGAATTTAGAAGGATACGAGAATCGCAGTATTCAAGAAATGTCCGGAGGCCAGCGGCAGCGAGTGGCGATTGCGCGCGCGATTGTCAACGAACCAGAAGTGCTTCTGCTTGATGAGCCGCTGTCGGCGCTTGATTTAAAGCTGCGCACGGAAATGCAATATGAGCTTCGCGAACTGCAGCGAAGCTTAGGGATTACGTTTATTTTTGTCACACATGACCAAGAAGAGGCGCTGGCGATGTCGGACCAAATTTTTGTGCTCAATAAGGGGAAAATCCAGCAAAGCGGCACACCGAAAGACATTTATGATGAGCCGATTAATCGGTTTGTCGCTGATTTTATCGGTGAATCGAACATCTTGCGAGGCACGATGATTGAAGATTACCTTGTCGAATTCGCTGGGAAGCGGTTTACGTGCGTGGACAAAGGATTTCGCCCGAACGAGCCAGTCGATATTGTCATCCGTCCGGAAGATTTGGACATTACGACAAAAGATCAAGGAAAGCTCCAAGTGCGCGTCGATTCGCTATTGTTCCGAGGTGTACATTACGAGTTGTGCTGCTATGACGAAGATGGGAATGAATGGCTCGTCCATTCGACGAAAAAAGCGGAAGTAGGGGAAGAAATCGGGCTTTATTTTGACCCAGAGGACATTCATGTCATGCGCATTAGCGATGATGAAGATGATGGTGAGAGATCCGATGAAAAATAGTGTACGCAATGTTTACTTATTTCCATATGTAATATGGATTGGGCTATTTGTCGTTGCGCCGATTTTATTGATTTTGTATTATTCGTTTTTTGACATTGACGGGAATTGGACGTTTGCCAATTATAAAACGTTTTTTACGCCGATTTATTTAAAGATGGCGGTCAGTTCCGTTTGGTACGCGTTTTTGATCACGCTTTTTTCGCTGCTTGTCGCGTATCCGACCGCGTATTTTCTGACGAAAACGAAACATAAACAACTTTGGCTTTTGCTTATTATTTTGCCGACGTGGGTGAATTTGCTTTTAAAAGTGTACGCGTTTCTCGGCATTTTTGGCACGTACGGATTGGCGAATGCGATTTTGGAAACGATCGGCATCGGCACAAAGCAAATTTTATTCACCGATTTTAGTTTCGTATTTGTGTCGGTATACATTTTTATCCCGTTCATGATCCTGCCGATTTTCAACTCGCTGGAGGAGCTGAACCCAACGCTCATTGACGCAGCGCGTGATCTTGGCGCTTCGGCTTGGACGACGTTTCGTCGCGTCGTTTTTCCGCTTACGTTAGATGGGGTGAAAGCGGGATGTCAAGCGGTGTTTATTCCGTCGTTATCGCTGTTTATGATTACGCGTTTAATCGCAGGGAACCGCGTCATTACGCTCGGTACGGCGATTGAACAACATTTTCTTGTCACACAAAACTGGGGCATGGGTTCGACGATTGCGGTGTTTTTAATTATCGCGATGGCTATTGTCGTCATTGCGACAGGAAATCGGAAGTGAGGGTGAGGCGATGCGAGGCAATAAAAAGTGGGCGAACGCGTATTTAGTGTTCGTGTTTCTCATTTTGTACACCCCGATTATTTATTTAATTTACTATTCGTTTAATAGCGGCGGAACGATGCATGATTTCGAAGGGTTTACGCTGGAATGGTATAAAGAGGTGATCGGTGATACCCGTTTATGGATTATCGTGTTAAATACACTGACGATTGCCCTTTTGTCTGCGGCGATTTCCACTATTCTCGGCGTGATGGGAGCGATTGTGATTTATTATGTGAAAAAGCGGCAAATGAAACAGCTGCTTTTAACGTTGAATAACGTCTTGATCGTCAGCCCCGATGTCATTATCGGCGCCTCATTTCTCATTTTGTTTACGATTATCGGCATTCAGCTCGGTTTTACATCGGTGCTGCTGTCGCATATCGCGTTTAGCGTTCCGATCGTCGTGTTGATGGTGCTTCCAAAATTGCAGGAAATGAGTCCGACACTAATTGATGCGGCTCGCGATTTAGGGGCGAATCAATGGGATGTGCTGACGAAAGTAATATTGCCGTTTATTACCCCTGGTATTTTCGCTGGTTTTTTCATGGCATTGACGTATTCGCTTGATGACTTCGCGGTGACGTTTTTTGTGACAGGCAACGGTTTTTCGACACTATCGGTGGAAATTTACTCACGGGCGCGCCAAGGTATTTCGCTGTCGATTAACGCATTATCGACATTGTTATTTTTGTTTACAGTTGTGCTGGTGATTGGCTACTACTTTATTAGCCAGAAAAGCAGCTCCTTATACGGAATGAGGGGGCGACGAAAATGAGAAAGCTTATATCATTGTTTGCGGCCGTTTTTTTCGCCTCGTTTGTACTGCTTTACGTGTCTTCCCAGCTGAATAAAGCGGAAGGATATTCTGGAGAAAATACGTTGACAGTGTATAACTGGGGCGATTACATCGATCCTGAACTTATTAAAAAGTTCGAAAAGCAGACGGGCATAAAAGTCATCTACCAAACGTTTGATTCCAATGAAGCGATGATGGCGAAAATTGCCCAAGGCGGTACGACGTTTGATGTTGCCGTTCCTTCTGAATATGCGATCAGTAAAATGAAAGAAGATGGGTTGCTTATTCCGCTCGACCATTCAAAATTGCCGAATTTAAAATATATCAATCCGCGCTTTTTGAATTTATCATTTGATCCAGGCAACAAGTATTCCGTCCCGTATTTTTGGGGGACGGTCGGCATCGTCTATAATCCGGAAATGCTTGGCGGAAAAAAAATAACAAGCTGGAACGATTTATGGGACAAGGATCTGCGCAATCAAATTTTGTTAGTGGACGGCGCGCGTGAAGTGATTGGCATGGGGCTCAATAGTTTGCATTATTCGTTAAATGACACGAATAAGAAGCATTTACAAGAAGCGAAGGAAAAACTCGATCGTCTTACACCAAACGTCAAAGCGATTGTCGGTGATGAGATTAAAATGCTTTTGGTGAATGAAGAAGCGGCAATCGGGGTTGTTTGGTCAGGTGATGCGGCGGAGATCATTGCGGAAAATGACAAGCTCGATTATGTTGTGCCGAAAGAAGGATCAAATTTATGGTTCGATAATATGGTGATTCCGAAAACCGCGAAAAATATCGAAGGAGCACATCAATTTATTAACTTTATGCTTGATCCGAAAAACGCTGCGCAAAACGCGGAGTATGTCGGCTATTCGACGCCAAATGAGAAGGCGCTGGACTATTTGCCGAAAGAAGTAACCGAGGATAAACGGTTTTATCCAGATTTTGAGTCGGTCGGAAACTTAGAAGTGTACGAGAATTTAGGAAAACGAATGCTTGCTTATTACAACGAGCTGTTTTTGCAGTTTAAAATGCATCGGAAATAAGGAAAGGGAGACTGAGAGAATTGAAGCAGTTTAAAAAGGCGTGGCTTGCGTTTTTGACTGTTGTTTTGTTTCTGGCGGGAAAACTGAAGTGGGTGCTGGCGATTTTTAAGTTTTTAAAATTCAGTTCTCTCATTTCCTTATTTATTTCGATCGGCGCATATGCGCTTGTATACGGATGGAAGTTTGCGGTGGCGCTCGTGTATTTGCTTTATGTGCATGAAATGGGCCATTTGTTTGCGGCAAAAAGGTTAGGAATTCCAACATCGAAGGCGATTTTCATTCCGTTTGTCGGGGCGCTTATTGCGCTAAAGGAAGAACCAAAATCGGCGAAAGATGAGGCGTATTTAGCATACGCCGGCCCGTTATGGGGGACATTGGGGTTTCTCCCAGCTTTGCCATTGTACTGGATGACGGGAAACCCGTTTTGGGGATTAGTCATTGCGCTTGGAGCGCTTATTAATTTATTCAATCTTATGCCTCTGCATCCGTTAGATGGAGGGCGAATTGTCGGAGTGATTTCGCCAAAAATATGGTTTTTTGGTCTTATTGGGATGTTTGTTTATTTTCTTTGGAATCCGGGACCAATCGCCCCGCTCATTATCTTGTTAGGCGCTTTGAAATGCTGGGAGCTTTTGCGCCGGGAGTTTCGCTGGAAAAAGGCGCAAATTCACAAAGAAGTCAATGGGTCATTATTGCAGGAAATTCAACGATACATGCTTTTATCGGAAGAAGAGCAGCAAGAAATGTATTGGCATTGGAAGGATGAGATAGAACGGACGGAGATGGAGCTATCGCGAAGAAAAACATGGTACATCCCCATTTTCCAAGATGAGCAGAAGCTGCAAAACTATCGTTTGGAGCGGTATGTGGAAAAGTATAATCAATTATTAGAGGCAACTCGATGGGGCGTATTGCAGGAACAAACCGTTTCAGACTTTATCCGTTCGCTCCAAAAAGAAATTGAAGAAAACGAACAAGAAATACAGAAGCAAACAGTGTATTATCGTGCGGATGCGAAAACAAAATGGACATGGTTATGTTTATACCTTACGCTTGCGGTTGTTCTTGCCGTGTTCACAGCGTATGGGCAACAGATTATGGATGCCAATCAGTCGCTTATTTCGTAATGAAATCGAGGGTGGCCCTTTAGTTCTTTTTGGGTCACCCTCATTTTTGCTTACAACATTATACGGATTGGGCAGTCGAGTTCTTCTCTCTACTATGTATTTGAAGAACAAACCCGGCTGTTGTTACACAAAGGATACCCACGACAATAAATATAAAAATCTTTGGAGCGAACTCCTATTTTCAATCCATTTAGTGCAGAAAGGAAAGGATTCGCATGGGGAGCAGCTGCCGTTTCAACCGGCTCTGTTGCACCATATGGAAGAAGGCCTACATCACTGGGCTTATCACGCATAAACAATCCTACAAGCAACATCGTAATCAACGCTGATAAGGATGTAACCAGGACAACCGTTTGCCAGCCGTAAAATGAGATCATTTGTGCGAATAAAGGTAAAAAAACAAGTTGTCCTGCTGCTCCACTGGCGGAAAACACGCCTACAACCAATCCACGCTTCTCTTTGAACCAATGATTTGCGAACTTGATATAAGAAATTTAGAAATTATTAAAATAATATTATGGGACCAACGTGAAAATTGTAAACAAAAACATAAAATAAAAACGTAAATATTTGTTGCATACAAAGAAGAGGGTGTCTATCACTTTTTAGACACCCTTTGTTTATATTGGGAAAGGAGGCTGATCTGATTCACGCTGTGAAACGGTGCCTTTGTTTTGGAAAAAAGAAGGAAATATGTAGGGAAATGTCGAAAAAATATAATATCCATCTGAAAAGTAATGAAACGGAAACGCGCGTCATTTCGTATAATTAAATAGACGATGGCGGAAAGAGGGTGCGGGGATTGTTCGGATATCCACTAGAAACAGTGTATTTGGGTGTGCTTATTGTAAGCGGCAGTTTGACGTTATTATATATTTTGCTAAGCGATATGATCGACGGCATCTTTGAGATGCCAGACCATCCATGGTTCAGCCCACAGCTTATTTTATCATTTTTTACCGTCGGAAGTGCGTCCGGTTTTTTGTTCGAACGATATACAGGGATGTCTAGCGCGCTCATCGCTTTGATTAGCGCAGGAATTGCTGTCATTGTCGTCTTGCTTTTGCACTTTTTCGTATTTATTCCGCTCCGCTCTGCGGAAACATCACTGAATTATTCGGAAACGGACTTGGAAGGGTCGCTTGCGAAAGTGATTGTAACTGTACCGTCCGATGGGTTTGGAGAGATTTTGTTGCAGCGGAAGAGCGGAGCGATTTCGAAACCAGCAAAAAGCATGGACAACGAAGAAATCGCCTCAGGGACGGAAGTGATTATCGTGAAAATGGAAAACGGCGTCGCTGTTGTGGCGAAGCACGATCCATATTATATTTCATCATTACATAAAGGGGGATATGCTTAATGACGCCAATGTTAATTGTTATCGGCGTTGTCGTACTGCTTCTTATCGGATTAGTAGCTATTTTTATGCTTCGTTATCGCACTGTCGGACCAGATGAAGCACTCATTGTGACAGGAAGTTATTTAGGAAGCAAAAATGTGCATGTCGATGAATCAGGAAATAAAATTAAAATTGTCCGCGGCGGCGGGACGTTTGTACTGCCGATTTTCCAGCAGGCGGAGCCGCTTAGCCTTCTTTCTATTAAACTAGATGTACAGACGCCGGAAGTTTATACGGAACAAGGCGTTCCCGTCATGGCGGATGGCGTGGCGATCATTAAAGTAGGCAGTTCCATTGGCGAGATTGCTACAGCGGCGGAGCAATTTTTAGGAAAAACTCGCCAGGATATGGAAAATGAAGCGAAAGAAGTATTGGAAGGCCATCTTCGCTCGATTCTCGGTTCGATGACGGTCGAGGAAATTTATAAAAACCGCGACAAGTTTTCACAAGAAGTGCAGCGTGTCGCTTCACAAGATTTAGCGAAAATGGGCCTTGTCATCGTATCGTTTACCATTAAAGATGTGCGCGATAAAAACGGTTATTTAGATGCATTAGGAAAACCTCGCATTGCCCAAGTGAAACGCGACGCCGACATCGCGACAGCTGAAGCGGAAAAAGAAACGCGCATTAAACGCGCGGAAGCGGATAAAGAAGCGCGCAAAGCGGAGCTAGAGCGCTTGACGGAAATCGCGGAAGCAGAAAAAATTAATCAGTTGAAATTAGCGGAATTCCGTCGTGAACAAGATATCGCGAAAGCGCGAGCCGATCAGGCTTATCATTTAGAAGAAGCGAAAGCAAAACAAGAAGTTACGGAACAACAAATGCAAATTAAAATTATCGAGCGGCAAAAACAAATCGAGCTCGAAGAAAAAGAAATTTTGCGCCGTGAACGGCAATATGATTCGGAAGTGAAGAAAAAAGCGGACGCCGAACGTTATGCGATTGAGCAGGCCGCAGCGGCGGAAAAGGCGAAGTTAATGGCGGAAGCGGACGCTCAAAAATACCGCGTCGAAGCGATGGCAAAAGCGGAGGCAGAACGAATCCGGCTTGACGGGCTTGCTAAGGCAGAAGCGGAAAAAGCAAAAGGGGAAGCAGAAGCAGAAATTATCCGCTTGAAAGGATTGGCCGAAGCGGAAGCGAAACAAAAAATCGCCGAAGCGTTCGAACGGTATGGTCAAGCGGCGATTCTCGATATGATTATCAAAATGCTTCCTGAATACGCGAAACAAGTGGCAAGTCCGCTTGCGAATATCGATAAAATTACGATTGTCGACACCGGGTCTAGCGATACAAACGGCGGTGCGAACCGCATTACCGGCTATGCGACCAATTTAATGGCCAGCCTGCAGGAAACATTGAAAGCTTCCACGGGGATCGATGTGAAACAATTGCTAGAAAACTTTGCGGCAAAAGGAAATGTGGAACCGCCAAGTATCCAAGAGAGTGAAGACGCGGTGGAGCAACGGAAAACAGCAGGGCAATAATGAAAAGGGCTGAGAGATCAGCCCTTTCTTGATGGAAAGACGTCATCGTTGCAACTGCTGGGCAATTCCGCTATTATGTTAAATAGTGGAATTGACATTAATAAAGTAGGATGATGAAACAATGAAACGAGCGAGGATTATTTACAATCCAACGTCAGGTCGAGAAATATTTAAAAAACATTTGCCAGATGTGTTAATAAAATTAGAAAAAGCAGGTTATGAAACATCTTGCCATGCGACGGAAGGAGCGGGAGACGCGACTGAAGCGGCCCGCAAAGCGGTTGAGCGCGAATTTGACCTAGTGGTAGCTGCCGGCGGGGACGGAACAATCAACGAAGTCGTCAACGGGATTGCCGATCAAGATTATCGTCCAAAGCTTGGCATTATTCCGGTCGGGACGACGAACGATTTCGCCCGCGCCATCGGCGTGCCGCGTTCGATTGAAGGGGCATGCGACATTATCGCCAATGGAGAAGCCGTTCCGATCGATATCGGCTCCGTAACAAATGAAGGAAAAACCCGCTATTTTATTAATATTGCGGGCGGCGGCCGTTTAACCGAACTAACCTATGAGGTGCCAAGCAAATTAAAAACAATGCTCGGTCAGCTTGCCTACTATTTAAAAGGAATTGAGATGCTGCCATCGATCAAAGCGACAGAGGCTCGCATTGAATATGACGGCAAAATGTTTGAAGGAGAAATTATGCTCTTTTTAGTATCGCTCACCAACTCTGTCGGCGGCTTTGAAAAGCTGGCGCCGGACTCGTCTTTGAATGACGGCATGTTTGATTTAATTATTTTAAAGAAAACGAATTTGGCGGAATTTATCCGATTAGTGACGCTCGCGGCGCGCGGCGAACATATTAATGACCCGAATCTGATTTACACGAAGGCAAACCGCATTAAAGTAACTTCGCCAAACAATATGCAGCTAAATTTAGACGGCGAGTACGGCGGAATGCTGCCAGGGGAGTTCGTTAATTTGTACCGGCATTTAGAAGTATTCGTCCCAAAAGAAAAAGCAGAACAAATGAGGACAGGGTACTAACCTGTCTTCTTTTTGTGCTGCACAGAATTGTGTGCTACAATCGTGACAGCACTGTGTGGACGACGGATGCTGATTACACTTAAGACTTCTGATGGATAAGAAGTTTGTCACAGATCCTTGGATAAAAAGCTCAAAAGACGGAATATCAAGTTATATTTTTTATAGCAGAGTTAGTTCCTCAAAGGGTGAAGAACAATGGCAAACATCGAAGCACCAGTAATGAAAAACGAATATTATGATGTGGCATTTGAAGATTTGACACATGACGGGTTAGGAGTGGCGAAAATCGACGGTTTTCCCGTTTTTGTCAAGAACGGCCTGCCGGGCGAGAAGGCGAAAATCAAAGTCATTAAAGTGAAAAAAGGATATGGCTACGGACGCCTTATCGAGCTGCATGAGCAAAGCCCGGACCGCGTCGCGCCTCTGTGTCCGATTTACAAGCAATGCGGCGGCTGCCAGCTGCAGCACTTAAGCTACGAAGGGCAGCTTCGGGCAAAACAGAAACATGTCAAAGAAGTGATGGCACGCATCGGGAAATTGGAAAATGTCATCGTTCATCCTGTCATCGGCATGAAAGACCCGTGGCGCTATCGCAATAAGGCACAAGTTCCTGTAGGCGAGCGCGAAGGCGGGCTTGTCGCTGGCTTTTACCAAGAGCGCAGCCATGAAATTATCGATATGGATGCCTGTCTCATCCAGCAAGAGATGAATGATGTCGTCGTGCAGACAGTGAAAAAGATTTGTGAAAAATATAAGGTGCCTGCCTATAATGAGGTGGCGCATAAAGGCGTTCTCCGCCATATTATGGCGCGTTACGGGGCAGTGACAAAAGAAGTGATGGTCGTCCTTATTACCCGCACGGAAGAGTTGACGCACAAAAAGAAAATTGTGCAGGAAATTATTGACTCCGTGCCAAATGTAAAATCGATTATTCAAAACATTAACCCGAAAAAGACGAATGTCATTATGGGTGACGAGACGAAAGTATTGTGGGGTGCCGAATACATTTACGATTACATCGGTGACATTAAATTCGCGATCTCGGCACGTTCTTTCTATCAAGTCAATCCCGAACAGACGAAAGTGCTGTATGAAAAAGCGTTGGAATACGCGCAATTAACGGGAGAAGAAACGGTCATTGACGCCTACTGCGGCATCGGCACGATTTCGTTGTTTTTAGCAAAAAAAGCGAAAAAAGTGTACGGCGTCGAAGTCGTACCGGAAGCGATTGAAGACGCAAAGCGCAACGCTGAATTAAACGGCATCACCAACGTTGAATTTGCCGTCGGCGAGGCGGAAGCAGTCATTCCAAAATGGCATGAACAAGGCATCCACGCGGACTGCATCGTTGTCGACCCGCCGCGCAAAGGCTGCGATGAAACACTTTTGCAAACGATCATTGCCATGAAACCAAAGCGCGTTGTGTATGTGTCCTGCAACCCGGCGACATTGGCAAGGGATTTACGAATCCTCGAAGACGGCGGGTATAAAACATTAGAAGTGCAGCCGGTTGATATGTTTCCGCATACTGCGCATGTAGAAAGTGTAGCTCGATTAGTGTTAAAGATAAGAGCATAAACAAACTCTTGCTAAAAATAAAAAACTCTTCTTGCCAAAACCGAAGTAAAGTTTTGATAATATAACAGGAAAAAGGAAAATCCTTCTTCATCCAGTTGACTGAACTGGTTAGGATGAAAAATAAACAATTTTTCAAGAGAAACGGGATGGGCTCCTGTTTCTCTTTTTTTTGTTAGGGAATAATGGGGGAGAAGCATTCATTAGAAATACTAAGATAGGCTGGTTCACGTTGAATGTTCAACTCTGAGCAGTTTCATTAAATAGCTGATAATTGGGGATGTTATACAAATGAGGTCATTGCAAAGGGGTAAGTACTGATGATATATGGGTTAAAAGCAACACAAATGATAGAAATAACAGCAGTGATCCTTAGTCTTATTGGAAGTTTTTTTATATTAAGAAACAATTTTAAACGATATGGGTTGCTCTATTTTATAAGCGGTTTGACGGGAGCTTTCCTTTGTTTTGTATTTGTTTCTATCGGATTTTACTCTTTTCCGGCTAGACTTATCCCTATGTCACCAATACCTATCATTGAAATGTTTACGGTCATTCCTTTTTATGTTCTTTTCGGAGTGAGATATAGTCCGTCTAAATGGGGATGGAAGATCCCCTTTTACTGGGGGATGGTTCATATCGCGATGCTTTTAGAAATTTTCGTGTTATTCCCCCCAGTTAAAATAATGGATTACAAAGAAAACTGGGATGCTTGGGACTCTTATACATGGTGGTGGATTTATTTGCTTCTTTTTGAGTGGATTGGTGGAAAAATTGTTCCAACTCATTCAAGAAAACCGATACAATCTAAATCTTTTCGCTATGGAAGATGGGGATGGGTTGTCTTCCATTTTATTGTGATTACGACAATATTTTTAGCAGGTGTTTATACAGGATGGAATTTAAAAATGTGAACGATTTCTTACTCCCGTCGAAGAACAGAATTTTTTCTATAATCTGTGGTGCCATGACATGTTTCCGTTTCGCTGCAAATTGTTGAAGAAGCACAAATGAATACGGCATGGGTTCTGTTGGATACTGAACCCATGCCGTAATTCTTTTACACGTATCTGTTTGACCGATGCCCGTTCACCATATTTAGGGGCCTTCTTCCATTTACCGCGTGCAAGTGCAGCTGGATGTTTTGGCGTGGGCGGGAAAGTGCAAGACATATCCAAGCCCTATGCTTCTAGTTTTTGCGTTTCTCCGTTATAGACATTTAAATCCAATTCTTTAGTGATGCGGCTGGTGACGACACCGGCGGTCATGCTTCCGCTGACATTCAAGGCAGTTCTTCCCATGTCAATCAGCGGCTCTACGGAAATGAGCAATCCTGCTAATGCTACTGGCAGATTCATGGTCGATAACACTAGAATCGCCGCAAACGTAGCACCGCCGCCAACGCCTGCAACCCCAAACGAACTGATGGTGACGACTAGAATAAGAGTCAAAATAAAGGAAAGAGAAGTTGGATCGATGTTGACGGTTGGCGCGATCATCACTGCAAGCATGGCAGGATAAATGCCGGCACAGCCATTTTGCCCAATTGACAGCCCAAATGAGCCGGCAAAGTTGGCGATGCCTTCGGGAACGCCAAGCGCGGTTGTTTGTGCTTTCACATTCAATGGAAGAGTGGCCGCGCTTGAACGGGAAGTGAATGCAAACGACAGTACCGGCAGCACTTTTTTTACGTAAGTAATAGGGTTTAGTCCGGACAGCGCCAAAATGAGCAAATGAACGGCAAACATAACGAAAAGTGCAATATAGGAAGCCGCGACGAATTTTCCTAGTTTTGCAATAGAGTTGATATCGCTTGTCGCAGTCACTCGGGACATAATGGCTAAAATTCCGTAAGGCGTTAGACGCAGCACTAGCGTGACGATGCGCATGACGATCGCGTACAGGGAATCCACTATTTTTTTGAACATTTCCGCCTGTTCAGGCTGTTTTTTGGCAACTCCTAAATAAGCAATGCCGACAAAGGCGGCGAAAATAACAACCGCTATGGTGGATGTGCTGCGTTGTCCCGTGAAATCTAAAAATGGATTTGCCGGAAGCAGCTCGATTATTTTTTGTGGGAAAGACAGGTTTTGAATTTGTTCATATTTTTGTTCTAACTCCTGCCCACGTATCTGTTCCGACTCTCCCGAAGGAATGTCCACCGCCTCTAATTGAAAGCCTAATGAGGCCATGATGCCGATAGAAGCAGCTATCGCCGTAGTGCCCAATAATAGCCCAATAATGAGCGTGGCGATTTTTCCTAAATTATTAGATATAGAAAGTTTGGTAAACGCCATAACGATAGAAATGAAAACTAATGGCATAACAATCATTTGCAACAGTTTTACATAGCCTGTGCCGACAATGTCAAACCATTGGGTGGACTGCTGGACGATAGCGGAACCAGCCCCATACACTGCCTGCAATGCGAACCCAAAGGCGATTCCGAGTCCAAGAGCAGTAAATACCCGTTTGGAGAAGGAAACGTGTTTCTTTTGCATATAGGCCAGAACACCAATCAATAATAGCAATATAGCAACGTTGAAAATGATTAGGTAAACATTCATCGTCAATCCCTCCTGACACGTAAAATTACTCTAATGATTAAAAACCGATATGTCAAGTGAGCTTTATTTATCGTATGAAAGAGTTTATAGGAAATTGCTATTGCAAATAAAAAAATTCATGAATGGCTTTATACAGAATTTATTAAGATTTTGTTATCGAAAACGAAAACATTTTGTTTTTTATGGGGGTATATAAATTTTACGGGGGTATATAAAGTGAAAACAGCACTGAGGATGCGAGGAGATAGAGAAGGAAATCGTCCAAAGGATTCAGCAAGGGGATGAGAAGGCGTTTGCCGAGCTTTATCATTTATACCCTACATTAAGCCGCGTTTTCTTTTTATCCAGATGTATTACATGACAAGTACTGGTATAATTGAATGATAAGTTGTTGCGAGTATGAAGATTTAAGGACAGTAGCAATATTTAAAATTACGGAGAATTAGGAGGGATGTATTATGACCACACACAGAATTTATAAAATGAGTTTTTCAAGAGTTTATCCAAACTATATAGCGAAAGCAGAGAAAAAAGGGCGTACTAAATCAGAAGTGGATGAAATTATCTGTTGGTTGACAGGATATACCCAGGATGAGTTGGAAACTCAATTAGAAAAACAGGTAGACTTTGAGACATTTTTTGCAGAAGCTCCGCGATTAAATCCGAACCGGGTTTTGATTAAAGGAGTAGTATGTGGTGTTCGAGTAGAGGAGATTGAAGATCCGTTGATGCAGAACATTCGTTATCTGGATAAGTTAATAGATGAGTTAGCAAAGGGAAAATCCATGGAGAAAATCTTGAGAAAATAATCATTGAATTTCACAGAAAATGTAAACACCAAATAAACTCGTTCCACTCAAAAAATAACCGTTCATCAAAAGAAATCAAGCTGGGCTTCGGATGATTTTACTGGAAAACGAAACAGTCCATTCCACGGTCTTTATTTGTAAAAGCGGGAGAGAGGAATAGAGAGAAAAACATGGATCGATCAGAGAAAAACGAATAAATATGTGGTGAAACCAAAAGGGAGGGAACGGGAGAAACGCTCACGTTCTTCCCTTTTTCTTTTTCTGAAAATCAAAATAAAGTGGATTCATTTGAAGAAAAATCATGGGAGAACGAACGAGTGGAGTTTAATAAATTATATTGAAAAAGGCTCCACTTCTTCAAAATCAACATTTATTCCTGCTGGATACGGTGCTTCTCTATACTCAGAATGATCCACAGAAAAAGAATTAAATTTACTGAATAGCCATAAAATATACCGATGGAAAATTTCATGCTTTTATACTTAAGTAAAAAAGTAAATGACATCATTTACCTAATCCGGATTTCGTGAAATCATTTCCGAATTTCGGGTTTTTTATTATGTTTAAGAGATCTAACAAACGAAGAGTTATCTTCATATTGTTAGGATGTTGCTTACTTATTCAAATTAAAATATATTTGGGAAAACACAAAACTTATTTGGAAATAAATTTGAGTTAATGTAAAAAATGAATAAAATCGTTTTTTTATTCGATTTCAAATGTTGTAAAAGTATATAATATATTCATAAAAATAGTTAACATCAACAGGAGATTAGAATGGAGGAGCAAGTAATGCTAAAGATTGAATATCCAAAGCCCAGAGACTGGAATACGAAGGCCTTCGCAATGCCCAATATACCTAGAGGTAAAAACGGTTATCAAGAATCATTAGAAATAATTTTAAAATCTTTAGAGAATAATATGTCTTACAACACTATTATTACAATTCCTGGTAGTAATAGACAAATGACATTAGATAAACTTTGTATTGCTCTGAGACCAAGTGGGATTGTGTATAAAAACAAAAATGGATGGGGAATTTCATCAGAAGCCAAAACTTGGCTAGAATTGAGAGATGATTTGTATCTAGCAGCACTTCTTAATGCAAA
This sequence comes from Parageobacillus toebii NBRC 107807, assembly GCF_003688615.2. Taxonomy (GTDB): domain Bacteria; phylum Bacillota; class Bacilli; order Bacillales; family Anoxybacillaceae; genus Parageobacillus_B; species Parageobacillus_B toebii. Next base: position 1,239,788 of record NZ_CP049703.1, read on the forward strand.
TATACGTTTTTTCTCCGAAGTACTTGCAATACTACAAGTTCCACATACAGCGAGTGAAATTTTAAATATCGCAAATGAAGATTATAAATTAAGTTGGAAAACTAAAAATGAAGTGAATGCTAGATTAAAATGGTTGCTAGATTTAGGTTTAATTGTTTATAAGGATTTTTCAATGAACTATTCCATTACAGAATTAGGAAAAAAGTTTCTTGAAATAGCGGGGTATGTAAAACCAGATGAATTAGTTAAGAATATCGATCCGACTTTAGAAGAAGAAACCATTCCAATTTCAAAATGGGCTTATAAATTATGTGAAATGGAAAAATCGGAACTTTCTTCACGAAAAATTAGTATTGGATATATACCGGGAAGTATAGAAACTATGCATAATACCATTTCAGATTACTTATTATTGATGAATTCACCAACCGAATTGTCTATAATTATTGAATATTCAAGAAAAAATTATCAAATTTCAGAATCCTCAACCAGATCATTTATTTCGGCTTTAGTTAATATGGGTTTTGTAGAAAGGAAGACAAGGACATTATTTCAAATAACAGAATTGGGTAATAGATTTCTTTCAACTAATTCAACACTTGACTTTGCTTGTTGTATTCATAACAAGTTTGCATTTGTTTTTGAAATATTAAACGAGCTTAAAGAAAAAAGTTTGGATGCTAAGAGTCTTGCGGTTACTGCCAAAGTATCTTATGAATTCCCAGCCGAAAATATTAGTGAAATTCATAAACGATTACATATTTTATTAAATGCCCAACTTATTCAAGAAGCAGGGGGGAATTCATTTAGTTTAACAAAACGCGGTGAAAAGTTTTTGCAAGAAATAAATGTTTATTTATCTGAGAAAGAAAATAAACAGGCTACTAATGTTTCGCAAAAAGCTTCTCCTGTAAAATATAACAAATCAAAGGTAGATGAATGTTTAAAAGAAATAAGATTGTCTTCTAGAGATTCATCAAATCCTAATCGTTTTGAAAAGGCTGTTGAAGAAGGTTTCAAATTGTTAGGTTTTAAAACAGAATTGCTTGGTGGGGCAGGCAAAACAGATATTCTTATACAAGCTCCAACAGTATCCAAATATGCTTATACAGTTGCTGTTGATGCCAAATCAACCTATAGTGGTGGTATAACAGAAGGACATATTAATTTCGATACTATAACAGATCATAGAAATTTACACAATGCAAATTTCTCCTTAATTGTAGGACCTGAGTTCCATGGGGAAAGATTAATAGAAAGAGCTGAGAAACACCAAGTTGTATTACTTGATGTAGATAGTTTTGAAAAATTAATACGTTTTCATATGGAAGTGCCATTAAAGGCGGATTCTTACAAAAAGATTTTTATGAAGGCTGGAATTGCCGATTTAACCTTAATTGAGGAAGATCGAGAAAGTTTATTAAGGGACGGGAAATTGCTCCGGGCGATAATAGAGTGTTTATCGGAAGAAAGCAACGATCCAGTTACAGAAGGGATTATTCAACCACGAGAAATATATCAAATATTAAAAAATAAAAAGGAATTTTCTAGTCCACCATCATTAGAGGAGATAAATGCTATGTTAGAGTTTCTATCTTCTCCTTTAATTGGATGTGTAGGTCAGACCAAAGAAGGGTATTATGCAATCGGCTCGTTAGCAGATGCAGCACAAAAATTTAGTTTTTATTTTCATGCTTGTAGTAAAGAGTGAAATGTGATGGATAAATTATATGTGTGTAAATAGGTGCGAGTGCGGTGTGGGATGGATTTAAGACAATGGTTAAATATGTTGTTTTAAAAACAAAAGGTAAAAAATTTTATAAAGTGACATCTAAGAAAGTTGAAGAACGCGACCGAACTATAAGTATCGTAACACGTATTAACAATAATGAAATATTTTTTAAGTTGGAAGGCCTTGAGAGTGTAGAGGAGTTAGATTTAGCGCTTGAAAAATTACTTCCTATAATTGAAAAACAACTTAATGAAATGAAAAGCAATAATCAAATTTATATTGCTAGTTTCGATAAAATACTAAATGAGTGGGTTACTGAAAATTTTATAGAGAAAATAAGAAGGGAAAATGGCTTATAAAGATAAGCCATGCTGATAGTTAAAGGCAAACACTGCTACATCAAAATTGTTTGCGATTACCACTCAAGGCATGTGGAGTGTGTAGCACAACTACATTTTGGAAATAAAATAAAAGCTCATTCTAATTAATATTAGAGTGAGCTTTTTTAGTTGATGAGATTAACCAGTTTTCTGGATGGTGCCTGACGCGAAATTTTACTATGTAGGTACCGACCTAGGAAAATTGATAGGACCTTTTAATCTCTATAAACGAACATACGTTCTATAAAAAACCATCCATCAGGCAAGGAAAAAGGGAAATTCACACGATTCTTGTCTAAAAAGTGTTCTTTCGGGCATTCAAAGCGGATTTGGACCGATTGTACGCCTGCAATCGGTAGTCCGCACGCGTTTGGAATGAATGTCTTTGATTGGCGGAAGGCGATTTTCTCCAATACAGCTGCTCGATCATCTAAATGGAATGAAGGTGGGGAGGTTCATATGGTTTTACGAAGTCTCAATGAAAATAGGCGTTTCAATCAGCAAAATAGGCACTTCAATCAGTAACAACCACCCAACAGAGCACATAGCTTGTTGAAGAGAGTACTCGAAGTAGTCGGTGGAATTATCTGCTTCACAGATATCTTTCTGATTGCTTTCGTTCTACTCTCCACTCTTGGTTGCGTCGACGGAAACAACAAATTTATAACAATAAGGAGATGGTATGAAATGTATAATTTCCAAAATGAACTTCAAATGTTAGGTATGGATGATTTCGTAGCGGACGAGGTGATGGTTTGGGATCCTCAAACCCAGACCTATGTTGTCGATGATGCTCGTCAATTCGGTGGACATTGTGGTGGACGTTGCGGAGGACAGTGTTTTGGACGTTGTGGAGGACAGTGTTTTGGACGTTGTGGAGGACAGTGTTTTGGACGTTGCGGAGGACAGTGCTTTGGACGCTGTTTTAACTGCTTTAGATGCTTCAATTGCTTTAGATGCCACAATTGCTTTGGCCATTGTTTTGGAGGAATTTAAGAAGGAACTGCCCCTGCATAATCCTCTGCAGGGGCCCTTTCTATGAAATGAACATAAAGGACAAATACAAATACATAAAATGATACTACGCATTTAGGAACAACTACGGATAAGGAGGGAGCAGGATGTCAAAACTGAACGATTCCGCGCGTCTGAAGGTGAAAAGAGACACGTTTTTTCTCCCTGATTCAAATGGCGGCGTGTATTTTAGGAATAACTCCAGCTCATTTCGTATGAAAGGCAAAACAATCTATCAGTGGATTGAAAAACTAATGCCAATGTTCAATGGAGAGCACACATTGGGAGAATTGACAAAAGGATTATCGGCCCCATATCGGAACAGGGTGTATGAAATCGCAGAAATTCTGTACCGAAACGGCTTTGTTCGGGATGTGAACCAAGATCGTCCGCATCAATTGGACAGCAAGATTCTCAAAAAGTATGCTTCACAAATTGAATTTATAGAAAGTTTCGTTGATTCCGGTGCGTTTCGTTTTCAAGTATATCGCCAATCTAAAGTATTGGCAGTCGGCTCTGGACCTTTTTTGGTCTCATTAGTTTCGGCGTTGATCGAATCTGGATTGCCTAAGTTCCATGTTCTGATTACAGACTCGATGCCTACTAATCGACAGCGGTTGAAGGAACTGGCGGAGAATGCCCGCAAAACGGACTCCGAAGTAGCAATAGAGGAAATATCTCTACACAGGGGAGCAGGGGAGAGTTCTTGGCGAGAAGTGGTACAGCCGTTTGAGTGGATTTTATATGTTTCACAGGAAGGCAATGTAGGGGAACTACGGGCCCTTCATGCCGTTTGCAGGGAGGAGAAGAAGGGGTTTCTCCCTGCCATATCTTTGCAGCAAGTGGGTTTAGCTGGTCCATTAGTGCATCCGGACTCTGAGGGATGCTGGGAGTCCGCATGGCGCCGCATACACCGATCTGCGCTTCGCGAAGACCGACCGGTGCAAACTTTTTCTGCAACAGCGGGAGCAATGTTGGCGAATGTGATTGTATTTGAATTATTTAAAAAAGTTACAGGAGTGACGAAATCGGAACAGAGAAATCAATTTTTCCTTCTTGATCTGGAAACATTGGAAGGTGACTGGCATTCGTTCATACCACATCCGCTGGCAACGACGGAACGTGTGACGGCTGAATTGATTCAAGATCTTGATTCGAGGCTTAAACAAAATTCGAGCCGCGATGATTCGAGCAGATTGTTTCATTATTTCAGTCAATTGACATCCACAGAATCGGGAATTTTCCATATATGGGAGGAAAGGAACTTGAATCAGCTCCCGTTGTCCCAGTGCTGCGTTCAAGCGGTTAACCCATTATCGGAGGGACCGGCTGAGCTATTGCCAGAAGTTGTCTGTGCAGGTCTAACACATGAGGAGGCACGGCGGGAAGCAGGGCTAGCTGGGATTGAATCGTATGTATCGGGAATGATAGATTTACTCGTTAACACCGAAAAAGAGGTTGGTGTGGTCACACCACAGGAATTTATCGGTGTCGGAGCCGGGGAAACGATGGCGGAAGGCGTTTGCCGGGGATTGCAAAAGTGCTTGGATGAGGAGCTGAGCAAACGGCAGGTTAACCGAAGAGAACCTATTTTTCAGGTACGATTGGGTGCGGTGGAGGATGAACACTGCAGATTTTATTTGCAGTCACTGGCAACGATGCATGGGTCACCGACGATCGGCTTGGGAGAAAAGGTGTCAGGCTTTCCTGTAGTATGGGTCGGCACGGGCGGCCGTTGGTATGGCAGCACAGGTTTGAATATCACAATGGCGTTGCGGAAAGCGCTAGAGCAGGCGATTATGGATGCACAAAATCAAGCGACTTCTTTCCAAATACAAGCGATGGAGGAATCATCCATTTTTCTAAATGAAGAGAAGCCACTAAGAATGGAGATCCCCGCTTGTGAAGAGACGACGCAATCAGAGCTCTTGCAGTCCGCCATGCAGGTTTTGGAACAAAACCGTATGCGGCTCTTCGTCTTTGATTTAGCGATAGAACCTTTTTTGAAAGAGGAACTGGCAGGGGTGTTTGGCGTGCTGTTGAGAAAGGAGGATTTCTGATGGGTTCTCGCGTATTGATGGTTGGAGAAGGAGTGTTGGCGGATTTTGTGTATGAAAAATTGTCCGTCCAATATCAGGTAGTTCGGCAAATCGATTTCGAGGAAGGAATTCCGGAAGAAACAGGTTTGGCTCTGGTGTTGCACGATGCTTGGCATCCCTCCGTTCACCACAAGGCGGAAGAGGCATTACGATCGTCAGGCATTCCATGGCTCCGGGGCTTTGTTTCATTTGGGGAGGGCGTGATCGGTCCGCTAGTTCGCCCTAATACCCCAGGATGTTCTCAGTGTGCTGACATGCGGCGCCTTATAGCGGGATACGACCGCAAGGAAATGTGGGAGCTGCAACAGGTGATGGCGGTGCAAGGAGGAATACAGCATGATGCATGGGCATCACGAATAGGACTTTTGCAGATGGCTCACCTGATTGTCGCGGAGACGCAGAGGGTGTTGGAAGGCAGTCATACCCGTTTAGAAGAAAGGTTGTTCCTAATCAACCTGAAAACATTAAAGAACTCATGTCACTTCTTTCTGCCCGACCCGTTATGTACGGTATGCAGCCAATTACCTGACGATTCGCCGGCAGCAGCCCACATATCGCTGCAACCAAGTCCGAAGATCAGCGCTGACAGTTACCGCTGCCGTCCGATCGAGGAGTTAAAAGAAGTTCTGGTTAAAGACTATCTAGATTATCGAACTGGATTATTGAATGGTAAAATGCATAATTTCGCGTTGCCGTTTGCGGATGTTGTTGTAAATATGCCGATGTTTATAGGGGACGAGGGAGTAGCAGGCCGGACTCATTCCTATGAGGTTAGCGAGTTAACCGCCATTTTGGAGGGGTTAGAGAGATATTGTGGCATCGAACCTCGTGGCAAACGGACGGTGATTCATGACAGCTACCGAAATTTGAAAGATCAAGCACTTAATCCAGTAAGGGCAGGAGTACACGCGAAGGAACAATATGCGCGGCCTGATTTTCCGTTCAAACCGTTTGATCCTGACCGTCCAATGAATTGGGTATGGGGCTATTCGTTTTTACAAGAGCGTCCGATTTTGGTTCCAGAGTTGCTCGCATATTACAGTTTGGGAGGTGGGGATGGCTTTGTCTATGAAACTTCCAACGGATGTGCATTAGGCGGGAGTTTAGAAGAAGCGATTTTCCATGCCATTTTGGAGGTGGTGGAGCGCGATTCATTCTTGATGGCTTGGTATGCGCAGCTGCCTCTTCCGCGTCTTGACCTTCGTTCGGCTAACGATAAAGAATTACAGTTGATGGTCGATCGTGTACGTGCGGTGGCGGGATATGATCTGTATTTTTTCAACTCGACGATGGAGCACGGAATTCCAAGCGTCTGGGCAGTGGCGAAAAACAGAAAACAAAAGGGATTGAATCTCATCTGTGCCGCTGGAGCTCATCCGGACCCTATACGGGCGGTGAAAAGCTCGATTCACGAGTTAGCGGGCATGATGCTTGTGCTTGACGAGAAATTTGAGGCAAACCGAAAGAAATATGAAAAAATGTTGCATGATCCGCTATTAGTACGGCAGATGGAAGACCATGGCATGCTGTACGGTTTGCCGGAAGCAGAGGAGCGCCTGCAATTTTTGTTGGATGATCATCGTCCGTTGCGAACGTTTGAAGAGGAATTCAAGCAGCAAACGAAGAATGCAGACTTGACGGATGACCTGAGGGTTATTCTTCAGAAGTTCCGACGATTGAACCTTGAGGTAATTGTCGTGGACCAGACAACACCTGTCATCAAACGAAACGGATTATATTGCGTGAAAGTACTGATTCCGGGAATGTTACCGATGACATTTGGGCATCACCTTACCCGCGTGACAGGCCTGGAGAGGGTGCTTCGGGTACCAATGGAACTCGGGTATACAAAACAACCGCTCACGCTTGAACAGCTTAATCCACATCCCCATCCGTTCCCATAGGAGGTAGTAGGATGGAGCTAGAGACATTTTTACACCATCTTCATTTTGACATCGATAAGATTATGCCGCCAAATTGGGAGGTAGATTGGGAAGATGCGCCGCTTGCGTATAAGCTGTACCGTAACTTGCCAGTGATTCCGCTTTCTCCAGAAGTGCCGTTAACACTCGAGGGAAGAGAAGCGTCTGGAAAGCTCGGCCTAGAAGAAATAGGTCATTTTCTCTGGTACGTTTTCGGCCTTACTCAATTTTCTCAGCTAGCCTTTTCCATGGGTTCGATGGAACAAGCGGTAAACCTAATGCATTTGTACCGGCGGTTTGTTCCCTCGGGAGGGGCGTTGTATCCAAATGAATTATACGTGTATTTGAAAATAAGGGATATTCCGGATGGAGTGTACCATTACGATGTGGCGCACCATCGCTTGGTGTTGTTGCGGGAAGGCAATTTCGATTCCTATCTAACTAGGGCGCTGGGCAATCGCTGTGACGTATCGGCTTGTTTCGGTGTTGTTTTTGTATCGACAATGTTTTGGAAGAATTTCTTTAAATACAATAATTTTGCTTACCGTCTGCAAGGGCTGGATGCTGGCGTGCTAATCGGACAGCTGTTGGAAGCGGCGAAACGGTTCGGCTTCGCATCGGCAGTGTATTTCCAATTTCTTGACAGGGCCGTCAACCATCTGCTTGGACTGTCCGAACAGGAGGAGAGTGTGTATGCGGTTATTCCATTATCTTCGGAGTCTTCCATCACTTGGTTTGATAACGATAATAACTCAAAAGAAAGTGCCTCTGCCACTGAATTGTGCAGAGAATTGCCAGAAGTTCAGCATCATTACTATATTCGATCACGGAGGATTATTGACTATCCGATGCTGAGAAAAATGAATGAGGCATCGATGTTGGAATCGCCGCGATCATTTCGGCAGATTAAGGGAGATAAGAGAGATGCCTGTGGGATGCAAGCAGTAGTTCTGCCTTGTGTGAAGCGGTTATCGTATGATCTGGCGTCAGTCTGTCAGAAGCGGCATTCACCAGATATGGATTTTGTTTTGGGAAAGGTAAGCCAAGAACAATTGGCAGCTTTGCTAAAAGAGGCGACGCTTTCTTTCTCGTATCGAAATGATTTGGATGGAGAACACGAGAAGCCGCCGTCCCGTGTCTCCCTGTATGGCTGTTTTTATAACGTTGAAGGCGTTCCAGATGGAGCTTACTACTATGACAGTGCTGCTCATGCGCTAGGTCGGATACGTTCCGGAGATTATCGACACTACCTGCAATACGGAATGTCAATGGACAATGTAAATCTATTCCAAGTACCGCTCTGTCTACATGTGATAGGAGACAGGGATCACCTCCAAATGGCATTAGGGTACAGAGGATATCGCATTCAACAGATGGAGGCGGGGATGCTCGTGCAACGACTGCTCTTGGTGGCGTCTGCCATGGGGATGGGTGGGCACCCGCTTCTCGGATTTGATGTAAACTTATGCGATAAACTTTACAAGATCGATTCGCAAGGGAAAACAAGCTTAATCCAAATCCCGATCGGACCCTATCGTCCCCGCGCCTGGTTAAAAGGGAGTTTGCGCAGCTAGAAGAGACAAGAGTACCGCTTTGGTTTTGTTATAAGCAGACATATGATAATTAACAGATATTTATGAGTTTTTGGATTAGGGAGAGAAACAAAAGAGTAATTGGGTTGCCTTGAATAAAAAAGGACAGATCTATACGACCCGTCCTGTAAAACTTTTCAGCCGATTCTAGATTAGTAACGACCAAAAAAACAACTGCACCCAACAATAATTAAAAGGATAAACAGCACCACAATTAAAGCAAAGTTGGATCGAAAGCCACCTGACATTTAGTACACCTCCTGCTTTACATAGGATAGTACATCCTATGCAAAACATAGCGAGTCTGTATAAGACAAACATTTAATTTGGAGGAATTAATACAGATAATGAAAAAAACGCAATTCGATGTTTTGGCAAATATGCTCAAGAAACAAAAATGAATCCGACTTGACTTCTGAAACAAAAAAGGGATTAATCCATCATGGACTAATCCCTGAAGTGATTTTTTAGCTGTCTTTATTCTGGTTTGACCAGAATTTTCACTTGGTTTTTTTCTTTGATGAGCGTTTCAAATCCTTCTGTTACAATATCATCTAGCTTAATTCGTTTCGTAACGAGCTTTTCAGCTTGGAAGTAGCCTCGTTTCATCAATTCCATTACAGCAGGGAAAATATCGCGGTATGCAATAACTCCCTTTACATTTCTTTCTTTTAATACGATATTATTCGGCTGAAGGTTTGCTTCTTTTTCCCATATACTAACGATAATCGTTTCTCCTTCGAATGTAGTGCTGTCAATAGCTTGTTGTAAAACAGCCGGTACTCCTGTTACTTCAAACGCAACATCGACACCGCCATCGGTCAATTCGCGGATTTTTTGAACCGGATCTTCTTCTTTTGGATTGATGACAGATGTGGCGCCAAGTTCTTTCGCTTTTTGCAGACGTTCTTTGGAAACTTCTACTGCATAAATTTCTGACGCGCCAGCTGCTTTTAATGCTTCAATAACAAGAAGGCCTATAGGACCTGTTCCAAAGACAGCCGCTTTATCACCAGGTTTGATTTTGCTTGATCGAACAGCGTGCAAAGCTACGGCCGCTGGTTCCACCAGTGCTCCTTGTTCAAAAGAAAGGCCCTCAGGCATTTTGTGAACCATATATTCATCAACCACGGTATATTCAGAGAATCCGCCGCCTCCTCCGGATAAACCGTGGAATCCTAAATGTTCGCAAAGATTGTATTTTCCTTTTTTGCAAGCTGAGCATTCTCCACAGCGAAGAATAGGTTCAACAACGACAGGATCTCCAACCTTGACTTTCGTAACTCCTTCCCCGACTTCAACGACTCGTCCAGAAAATTCGTGACCCATGATAATAGGAGCCACATCTTTACTGACGGGATGAGGATCTTTCACAGGAACAAAAATTGGACCAGCCGCGTATTCGTGTAAATCGCTTCCGCAGATTCCTGCCCATTCGACTTTAATTTTTACTTTTCCTTTTCCTGCTTTAGGTTCTTCCACTTCTTCTACTCGAATGTCTCTAGCGTTATGCCATCTTGCTGCTTTCATAGAGATATCCCCTCTCCATTCTATATTCATTATTATTATATCATTAAAATTTATATTATTTTTTCTAATAGAAAAAAATTCGAAAATATTTCAAAAATAAGAGATGATCTTTGTCTTTGTTTGAGTGTGATTTGTCCTTTTCAAATCATTATGCTCCTGTCACTACCCAATTTTTGTTTTTGCATAATCTAATTGTTTGCTAAAATAAACTAGAAAATACCATGAAAAAGGGGCGGGTTGTGATGAAGAAAACAGTTCGTGTGGTTGGTGCGGTCATTTATAATGAACAAAATGAGATTTTGTGCGCGCTACACTCTCCGGAAATGTCACTTCCGAATCTATGGGAGTTTCCAGGTGGAAAGATCGAAGAAGGAGAAAATCCTGAAGAGACATTAGTAAGAGAAATTCGTGAAGAATTAGGATGCACGATTGAAGTGTATGAAAAAATTGAAGAAGTACATCATGAATATCCGAATGTGATTGTTAATTTGCTTACATATAAAGCAAAAATCATTGAAGGAGAGCCAAACGCAAAAGAGCATGCGGAATTAAAATGGATGCCGCTTCAAGAATTACACTCTCTTGAATGGGCACCCGCTGATATTCCAACCGTACAAGCTTTATTAAAAGGGGGCTGTCCCTCATCACCTTAATGTTTTAACACAGTGGGGGAAGCCCCCATGTTGTTAACGAATCAGGTCAATGTATAAGTCTTCTGGTACGGGGTGATGCAGCCGCCATTTAATGTTCATTGGCTTATCGCCATAACTGGATACATAGTCTACCTCACCAAGATACATAAATGGCAAGGTCATCCCGTGCATTTGATCAAACTTGCGCACAAACAAATGAATATGAATGCCTCTTTCTTTGTGATAAATATAATTTTGCCCGACAGAAGACTCGTGGGACGTTTGATTTTGACTTTGCCAATGAAAATGCTGCTGATCGATAAAGTAATCCTTATATTGCAAATGCTCTTCTACTTTTTCTGATTTGTTCAAGTTTACGAACAAGAAATAATGGTTGCCTACTCGGCTTACTCCTTCTCTCCAAGAACCTTCTTTTACTCCTGCTTCAAATAAGAAGATTAGGTCATTTCTCGTGTAATTTTGATAAAGAACAAGCTTTTCGCCTTTTGCGAGAAATCTTTCTGGATGATACGTTCGTCTAAATTCAATAATTCCATAATCAATTCGATCCTTTAAGTATTGATAAAACTCTGGATCTTCTGTTACCGCAAGAATATCATCATTCAATACAAATTTGTCATCAACGACTTTGCCAAACGACCATTTTTGTTTTTTATATGGGGTTGCTAGTCGGGCCATTGACTGCCTAATAAGCGTTTGATGTTTTTCTAAGTCAATTTTTGTTGCAAATCTCTTTTCTAACTGTTTGACGACATCTGCATACGAAACATTTTTTTGTAAAAAGGCTAATTCTAAAATAATGAAATCGTAAGGCCACTTTATTGGAAACTGGTTTTCGAGCCGTTCTACTATTTCACTCATTAACTGGTGGCCCAAAATTTTTCTATCTAATTCATTTACATCATTCATTTTTTCTTTTGTTTTTATCCATGATTGATATTTATAAATGAAAAACGTCAGGCTTGGCGATTGTTCATAATATAAGAAATCCAGGATTTCTGGAGCTCGTCCAAGTTCATTTTTAAATTGCTGATACAGAGACTTCAGCATGTCCGTTGAATTCATTTTGATCGAATCAATACGATCTAAAATTTCTTTTTGCGTAATTGGATCTAAATCAACGTAAGAACCAGCCGGCAAATCGGCAAATTCATGTGTGACCGCGACTCGGAGCGAATCTTTGTCAAAGGCTTTATGATTTAGTTGCCCTGATAAAGCGAGCGGCACGACGAACGACTTTTGGTAGTTGCCAATGAAATCTAGTATTGTGACAAATTCTTTTCCCTCTACTTTCCGTAATCCTCTTCCAAGCTGCTGGATAAAAACAGTAGAAGATTCCGTTGGTCTAAGGAAAAGAATTAAATTTAACTTTGGAATATCGATTCCCTCGTTAAAAATATTGACAGTAAAAATTAACTCTAAAGGATGGTTTTCATCTTCTAGCTGTTTAATGACTTTTTCTCGATAATCGATGCTGTGCTCACCGGTTAAATAGGTTGTATGATATCCACGTTTGTTAAATTCCTCACTCATATATTTCGCGTGTTCAATGTTTGTGCAAAATCCTAGCCCGATCATCCGGTCACCGTGGTAGCCGTAGGTCTTAATCATTTCGATAATAAAATCTGTCCGTTCATTGGTTTTTAATGCTTTTACAAGAGCATCTTCATCAAAGAAGCCATTTTTAAGAGGGATTTTACTGTAGTCAACGGTATGGTCTGATACACCGAAATAGTGAAACGGTGCTAGTAAATTGGCCTCTAGTGCTTCTCTCAAGCGAATTTCGTAGACAATGTTATGGTCACAAAGCGCTAAAACATCTCGTCCATCCATTCGTTCCGGCGTAGCGGTCAAGCCTAGTAAAAACTTCGGTTGAAAATAGTCGATCACTTTTCGATACGTCGGTGCTTCGGCATGATGAAATTCATCGATAATTATATAGTCAAATTCGTCTCGCTTAAATCGTTTTAAAATCTCGTCTTTATGCAGGGATTGGACCGTGCTGAACAGATAAGGTTTATCAAATTCTTTGACCGTTCCAGTAATTTTTCCGAAAATTTCTTTCTTCGGGATCACTTGCTGAAATGTCTTAATCGCATTATCTAAAAGCTCTTCCCGATGAGCGATAAAGAGAAGTTTTTTCGGATTAAATGCTTTCACATCAAATGCGGACAAGTACGTTTTTCCCGTTCCAGTTGCCGCTATGATGACGCCTTTGTTATTGCCATTTTTTCTTGTATGTTGAAGATTTCTTAATGCTTTTTCCTGCATGGCATTTGGTTTAATGCTGTGTTTGGTTTGATAGTGTTCTTTTGTTTCGGCTGCTATCATTTCTTTTTTCCTGAAGTTTTCGAGCTTTCGTTTTGCTTCAATAAATTCACTGTAATAACGAATAAACTCGCTATCAAGCGTAACTGCTTCTTCGCTGTTCCAGATTTGATCAAATATCCATTTTGTTTGTTCATAAATAGGCAGAAAACTCGTATCAGGGAGTTTAACGTTCAACTCATGCCCATTAATTAAAGCGGAATGAGAAAGATTGGAAGAGCCGATAATGACCGTATTCAATCCTGAATTTCTATGAAACATATACGCTTTTGTATGAAATGATTCTGTTTGCGTATCGATCATCTTGACTTGAACGTTGGAAAATTGCATGAGTTTTTTGAGCGCTTTGACTTCTGTAATTCCTAAGTAGGTAGAGGTAATAATGCGAACCGGTATGTTTCGTTTTTCAAGCTCTAATAGCGGCCGGATGATGAGCTGTAATCCCGACATACGAATAAAACTGACCATAAAATCAACAGAGTCGGCCGTCAACATTTCATATTTAAGAGTTTTAAAAAAGTTTTTCATTGAGTGTTTCTCATTATGCAACAAGTTCAATCTTGATAAAAACAAATCTTCAATAACAGGTAATTCCCTGTTGGAATAGTTATATGTAATCATCGAAAGCGGTAAAGAAAATTCTTGTTGATGATCGGATGCTAAATTGGAAATGTGTTCTGTCAGCTGGATAATCTCATCAAAACGATTTTCGTCGGCAAGGCGCTTAAATTTATCTCCAAGCTGCTTTGCTGCATGAAGAATAAGGACTTCTATATATTCTTTTGGAGAAAGACGTTGAATGATATTTGATTCGGGATATGTTTTATTTGCGAGATATAGTTCTTCAAAGAAACCTTTCTTTTCCAAGTTGCTCACCTGAAAATTTATTTTTTTCTATTATTTTAGCAAATTAAGTTTGTTAATGTTATTATTTGTTATCTATTTTCTATTAAGATGGATGAAGGGATCTTTTCTTTTGATTTGTGCCTGTCTTAGTTTTCTGTATTGTATTGGCGAAAGGGAGGCGACGTGGATGCCGGATAAATTAGCGGGCAGTTGTTATTTTTGGAAGAATGGTTACTCTTAATCCCTGTTGTGCATCATTGGTCAAATATATAGATTTTCTTTTACTTCATAGATGATATTCGGCTCAGTGGCATAGGTGAGAAAGGTTCACGACGATAGGGTAGTTTTGATTTCCAACGACAGAACTATAAAAATTTGAAACCGCCAACCAGGCGTTTCCCTGGTTGGCGGTTTTTTTTCGTACGCCCAACAGATGGAATTATTTAATGATGTCCAGAAAGGAGATGGTTGGGTGCGAATCAAGGTGAAAGCGGTCTCGTCTGATTGGATGAAAAGTCCCGACTCAAGCCTTCCTGCCAAGCTTCCGAAACCGTGCAAGCTTCGGCGAGGGCTAGGTCGGATGCGGCGTCGTCGGGCGTTACCAGTCCGCTCCAGTTCGGGTCTTGGATCATCCGGCAAAAGTCTAGGAAGCGGGCTTGAGCCATCGCCTCATACCATCCTTGTCGATCAACTAATGATAACGTCCGCCGATACGGTAGGCGGGAAACGGAAGAAGAGGATGTACGATCGGACGACGGGAACCGCGATGCGGCCCATGTCCGTACCTGTTCGCCAGCGTTTGCCGCAGGTTGCGTAGGTATGGTGTCGAGAAGAGCGTCGATTAGTTCTGCCTGTTCTGCTGTGAGTACGCCCTCGACGTACAGACGTTGAGGAATCCAGCCTTCGAGCACAATCCGCCCTTGGGCACAGTGGACTTCCCATTGTGTCGATTCGGGAGCGTCCGCCTCCATTGTGAATCCGTGGTAGTACTGAACCGGTACGTACTCGTTCGGAGATTCGGCGCCTGCCTCTTCTGTAGGCAATTGCGCTTTCTGTACATGGCCCTGACGTGTGCAGCTGCGGTGAATCACACTCGCCCACACGCGCGACTGCTCGCCGTTTGCTTCGGTTGCGGCAAAACCGCGCGCATCCACAGGTTCGCCAAACCAGTGGCGACCGACTTCGAAGAAGTGAACCCCATGTTCGATGAAGATGCCTCCACTCAATTCGCGGTTCCAGAACCAATGCCCAGATGTGACGCGGTGTGCGGCGTTGTGGAGACTGGCGTGGTGCGCACGACCCAATAGATGGTGACGGAGCATCCATTCGACCGCTTCCACCAACGGGTTGTAGCGCAAGACCAGATTGACGGCGAACGCTCGCCGTTGTTTCGCTGCGAGCTGGGCATTGCTTTTCAGCGCCGCTGAAGTCAGCGCCCCTGGTTTTTCCAGCAACAGATGCTTTCCTTTCGTCAACGCAAGTTCGCCGAGCGGTGCGTGGAGGTGAGGCGGTGTTGTCAGGATCACCACGTCGATGTCCGGATCGTGGATAAGCTCGGACGCTTCCCGATATTCGCGCGGGGGAGCGGCATCGGATCGATGGTGGCGATAGGCGTCCAGCACGCGCTGGCGCTTTTCGTCAGTACGGCCAGCAACGGCTGTCAACTGAAATTCCGGCAACGGAGCAAGAGCGCCGGCCAAGAACTCAGCAAAAGCGCCTGCGCCGGCAATTCCTACGCGATATGGTGGGAGCGGATAAGGCATGGCATCTTTACCTCCTTCATCTCGTATGAATCCTTATTATCTTATATTATGTCAACAATTGTATTATACCGAAAAGACAGCTTTTGGCGCTCCTGTTTTGCGTTCTTCTTAGCACAGAGGGACGCAAAGTCCCAAATCCTCAGGCTTTCTCTTTAGCAGCATGGAGATCGCTGAGCAAACTCAATGTGGTCCAACCAAAAGTACGAGCGTTTTACTTGCCATCACAGGGGATATTATGTATACTAATTATTAGCAACCGGTGATATTGAGTGCTAACAATCAACCTCTCATCTTTCATTTTTTCATTCATCCATCTGTTTCGGTCTTCATAGTAATTTAGTAAACCCTATGAATTTCGAAACTAATGGAGGGATGGCAAAATGAAAGCATTGCTGCTAGCTGGAGGTTTGGGCACACGTCTACGTCCGCTAACTGAAAACCTACCGAAACCAATGGCACCCATTGCAAATCGCCCATGGTTGGAACACCTCATCACTCATCTGCGTGAACAAGGCGTCGATCAGTTTGTCATAGCCGCTCACCACTGCTCAGATGTGATTCGTCGTTACTTCGGCGACGGACGGCGCTGGGGAGTGAAGATTGAGTATGCTCTCGAACCGTTTCCGATGGGGACGGCAGGAGCCATCAAAAACGCGGAGCGACTACTCGATGAGCGGTTCTTGGTTTTCAACGCCGACATCGTCCACTTGCCACAGTTGATTCCTCTTCTTGAGTTTCACCGCCAGCACGGTGGAATTGCCACCATTGCACTGACAGAAGTAGATGATCCTTCTTCATACGGAGTAGTTGAACAGGATGATACCGGACGGATCTTGCGTTTTATTGAGAAACCGCGCCCTGAAGAGGCACCGTCAAATCGAATCAACGCCGGCTTGTACATCCTCGAACCGGAGGTTATGCGTTATATTCCGGCGCAACGCGAGGTCTCGATTGAACGCGAAACGTTCCCGCGTTTGATTCAGGAAAACGCTGGCGTCTACGGTATGGTAAGCAGTGGCTACTGGCGCGACATGGGAACTCCGGCACGTTATCGCCAAGTCCATTGGGATGCGCTCGACCGACGTTTTCCTCTTTCCATGCAAGGGCGTCAGGTTCAGCCTGGTGTTTGGACAGGGGAAGGCGTCGAATTAGGTTCCGGCGTCCTCTTGGTGCCACCGGTATTAATTGGAAATAATGTGAAAGTAGGCGACCAAGCGGTGATTGGTCCATACGCGGTGATTGGTGATAACTGCTACATCGGTGCTCGCGTGCATTGTTCGAACTCCATCCTTTGGGATCGTTCAGTCGTGCGCGATGGTAGCCGTCTCAGCAACAGCATTTTCGGGTATCGGACCGTGGCGCCTGCCGGCGAGGAGTTCAAAAATTCCATTATCAACCAACCTCAAGAGGTGATGCAGGCATGAAGCGGATCGCATACGTCAGCACATATCCACCGCGTCGTTGCGGCATTGCCACGTTCACCGAGCATCTTCTTGAGAGCGTGAGCGCCGCCGGCAAACGACGAGATGTCGATCCGGTGATTGTGCTCTATAACGAAAGCGATGACGATTCAGTGTACCGGAACAATCCGAAGTTTTGGCCGCTGGCAGCACAGGACCGAGCGGCTTACACGCGAATGGCGGAACGGGTTAATCTTAGCGATGTCTCAGTAGTGGTCTTGCAGCACGAGTTCGGTATTTTCGGAGGCGAAGCGGGTGAATACATACTGGACTTCGTCCGAGCCCTGAAAAAGCCGCTTGTCACGACGTTTCATACCATCTTTGCTGATCCTCAACCGCCTTATCGCCGTATTCAGCAAGAAATTGCCGATGCGAGCGACGCTATCGTGGTTATGAATCGTCAGGCGATTTCGTACCTGACACGAGCGTTTAACTTGCCGGAGAGTAAAATCTTCTACATTCCGCACGGTTCACCAAAGCCGCTCAGTGAGGAACGGGATCGCCTTCGCCGCCGCTTGGGCTTCGAAGGACGCAAGGTTATGTTCACTTTTGGATTGCTCAATCGCGGCAAGGGCATCGAGTCAGTGATCTCCGCCTTGCCGGGAGTCGTTCGCGAAGTGCCGGAGACGCTATATGTCATCGCCGGACAGACACACCCTGAAGTGAAAAAACGCGAAGGGGAAGCGTACCGCGAGGAGCTTCAGGAGATGATCCGTCGCCTCGGACTGGAGGAGAACGTACGAATGATCGACCGCTATTTTAGCGAGGAGGAACTCATCGCCTATTTGACGGCGTGTGATCTTTACGTCACTCCGTATCCGGGGATGCAGCAAATTACCAGCGGCACCTTGGCCTATGCGGTTGGCGTGGGCCGTCCGGTTCTCTCGACTCCATATGAACATGCCCGCGACCTGTTGCGCGGATGCGAGGAACTGTTGCTGCCGTACGGCGACACTGAAGCTTGGGAGCGGCAGTTGCGGCGGCTGTTGGCCGATGATGCGGCTTTGCGGCAGTGGGAAGAGCGGATTCGGAAGATTGGTGAAACGACGCACTGGCCTCGTGTAGGCGAGCAACACCTGCAGCTGTTTGCAAAGCTCTGCAGTGGAACGGACGGTGATGAAAAAGCCAAAGAGCGATTGGAAGGAGAGGTGAATCCCGTTGCCTCTGTCAGTCGTTAAGTTCGATCATTTAGAACGCATGACTGACGACACGGGGCTGCTTGAGCATAGCTTGGGGCGCATCCCGCGCCGACGCGAGGGATACTCAACCGATGACAATGCGCGTGCCATCTGGGTGTGCATGGAGTGGCTTGATTTACTTGGAGACGATGAGTCCAAGGAGCAAAACAGGCTATATCGGCTGTTGGATCGATACTTGGCCTTCTTGCTCTGGGCGCAGAGGGAGGACGGCTGGTTCCAGAATAACTTTCATTTTGACCGGACGCCGGAATCAGAATCACGCTCAGACGACTGCCTAGGCCGATCACTCTGGGCTGCGGCAGTGGCGTACGTAAATCTCGATGATGAGGCCCGGAGATGTGTGGCCGCCGAGATCCTGGGCCGGGCGCTTTCGGCCAGCCGCGGGTTGCGGTTTTTGCGCGGTCAGGCATGGGCTCTTGCGACTTGTTGTCTGCTATTGTCTAAGCGGAGAGACGGTTTGGATTTGCCTTCTGGTGTGACCGAGGCTGATCTCATCAATCTGGCGGACGTATTCGAGCGGAGTTTGCTCGACGCTTACCACATGAACAGAACGGATGACTGGCGTTGGTATGAGCCGCAAATCACCTACGCCAATGGGCTGTTGCCGTGGGCGTTGTTTGTGGCCTATCGGTATCGCGGCCGCGTCGAGACGCTGCAGGTAGCTAAAGAAAGCCTCGACTTCCTGCTGGATAAGATGAGCGGCCAGGGAGGCGTCATCCGTCCTATCGGCAATCGCGGTTGGTGCAGCCGCAACGGACGCGCTGACTGGGATCAGCAACCCGTTGATGTGATGAAACTGGCCTTGGCCGCCCGCGAGGCCTATCGGGTATTGGGAGACGACACGTACCGAGAAGTCGTTCGCCGCTGCCGCGATTGGTTTTATGGCGATAACGACCTCGGTGTTCCCCTCGCCGATCTGAGCGATGGGAGCTGCTGTGACGGCCTAAATTCGGATGGGCCGAATCCGAATCGAGGGGCTGAGTCGACACTTTCCTATTTATTGACGGAAGCTATGGCAAATTCCTTGCAATTGGAGGTGGCTTTCAATGAGTCTTTCGATGGAACAACGATCCGTTCTACCGAAGCACGTGTTTAAAGAGTACGATATTCGCGGACGCGCAGGAGAGGAGCTCGACGAGAATTTTGCCTATTTGTTAGGATTGGCGTTTGCGGAAATGGTACGGCAAGCCGGTGAGGAGAAAGTGGTGGTTGGCCACGACAACCGCATCTCTTCACCTGCATTACACCGTGCGCTGATTGCGGGGCTTAGCCAGGCGTCGTGTCGGGTGATTGACATCGGTCAGGTGACGACCCCGATGTTCTACTACAGCCTCGAGTACACTAATGTGCCGTGCGGCATGATCATCACCGCAAGCCACAATCCAGGCGACGAAAACGGTTTTAAGATTGCAATGAATAAGACTACCATTTATGGCGAGCGCATTCAGGAATTGCGGCGGACGATGGAGCGGATTCTCCACTCACAAGGGATCAACCGCATCGACACGTGGAAGGAAGGATATGTGGAGACGCTTGACATCGAACCAGCCTATCTGAAAATGCTGCAAGACAAGATCCAGCTGGGATCGCGCAAGCTCAAGGTAGTGGTCGATTGCGGCAACGGGACCCCTTCGGCGATTGCGCCGAAAGCCTTGGAGGCATGGGGCTGCGAGGTCATACCTTTGTATTGCGAATCCGACCCGACATTCCCTAATCACCATCCAGATCCGGTAGTGCCGGAGAATCTGAAGGATTTAATTGACGTGGTGCGACGGGAAAAGGCGGATCTCGGTGTGGCATTCGATGGCGACGGTGACCGATTGGGCGTCGTCGACGAGGAAGGAAACATCCTCTGGGGCGACCAATTGATGATTTTATTCTGGCGTGAGATTCTCCGTCGCTATCCAGGGGCCGAAGCGCCGGTTGAGGTCAAGTGTTCACAGGCGTTGGTCGAGGAAATCGAACGGCTTGGCGGCAAACCGTTCTTCCATCGCACTGGCCATTCACATATTAAGGCAACACTGCGCAGCCGGCCAGAGATTCCGTTTGCAGGCGAAATGTCCGGACATCTGTTCTTCAATGACGAGTTCTACGGCTATGATGACGCCTTGTACGCGGCGGGGCGGTTGTTGCGTATACTCTCCAATGATGACCGCAAGCTGTCGCAGCTATTTGCCGACGTCCCACGGTATCATGCCACTCCGGAGACGCGCGTGCCTTGTCCGGAAGAGCAGAAGGCGGAAGCCATCGCCGCGGTCAAACAGCGGTTTGCAAGCAGTCATGAGGTCGTGGACGTGGACGGCGCCCGCATTCAGTTCAAGGATGGTTGGGGATTGGTGCGTCCATCGAATACGCAGCCTATCCTTGTTCTGCGCGCCGAAGCCAAGTCGCCGGAGACATTGGCCGATATCAAACAGCAGCTGGCTGACGTACTCAGCAAGCCGCCGCTTAACTTGACTATTCCATGGTGATGTGGGGCACGATTGAAATCGGATCACCGATTATCGGCGCTGGCCCGAACAGCGTAGACTGTTCGGGACGGTGCCGTTTTCCTTTTTTGGCAGTTATGTCGTGTCACTTATTGACCATAAAAAGTGAAAGAAATATACTGATTAACGATGTGGTGATGAAACAGCCGCAGGAGAAAGAGCTAGCGGAGGAAATATAGGTGGTGGACGCAGATTTTAAATCATTGCGGGCTCTACACAGTGGATCGCGGATAGGGATCATGAAAGAAAAGAAAAAGTTCACGAGGAGCGTGAACTTTTTCCTTTTTCAACACTTTGGAGAGGCATCCTTATTATGAGGATGTCTCCCTTTTGTGTCGACTAGGTCATGGGCTATTTATTAACTGATTCCAATACCTGCACTTGCAAAACCTGTAAGGGCGCCGATATTAATTAGAGTAGATCCAGATGTCCTTAAAGAAAAAACCAGTAATAGTTTATCACCCGCAGCTACTGGAAGTGACGCCGCAGCAGTATTAGCAGCAGTATTGCCAACGGAAACTATAGGGCCGAAGTTTGGTGCTAAATCTACAAAAACGCCTGTTGGAGTAAAGGAGTTGCTTAGTGCAGATGCCCTCCATAATTCTGCTCTGACTGTTCCAGCTGTAGCTAAAGTTACACCTACTGTAGCGCTAAAGAATGCAGATATGGATGTGACTGTTCCGGCACGAGGAACCACAAATGCGAAGTCAGGAATGTTTATGGCGGCGGTGCCTAGATTTAGTGTTCCTGCACTAAGGTCAACAGTTGGCGCAGAACTTCCGAATCCAAGGATAGATCCAGTACTAACTACTACACCTAAAACATCAGTTGTAGACAGTGCAACAGGAGTTAGTCCAGATGCATACGGAATAATAGCACCAGCCCCTGGAGGTCCTGGAGGTCCTGGAGGTCCCGGAGGTCCTTGCGTTGCAGGTCCATTCACTGTCACTACTTGCCCATTAATACAACCACATCTTATCTTTGGCTTATGGTGATCTTTACATTTTTCTTCCCAATCTTTTGACATATGTTTCACCTCTTTTAATTAAGATTCGATATTAATATATGAGCAGGATAATAAGTTTGATTAGACAAGTTGTAGGTTAAGTGTTTGTATTTCCAAAATTAGGCTATTGAATATTCGGAGATGAGATAGCCAAAAGGAGGCATTCCCTCTTTCTCTTGTAGATTTTTTCAGTTCAGAATGTTCATTGATGTTCCAGCTAGCCATGCTGTTTTTGAATGTTTGCATTTACGTTGTTCATATGATGATTAAATCGATTTACTATAAAAATATTTGCCGCCATGGTTGGGAGTAAGAAAAAAAATAAGTTTTATTCAAACATTTGTCACAAATTTGGAAGTGTAAGCGTTACAAGAAAAAAATTAAATAAAAGTTCACAAGCGTTTGTTTTATTATCGTTTACAATATATACGTGAAAATAATCACAAATAAATATATAAAAATAATATTTATCTCACTAGATTGGTCACCAAAGAAAGGATGAATCTATCTTGGAGTCATTATCGATTAGTGGAATAGTCATTCGATTTTTATTAGGGGGAAGCGCGGTTGTCGCTTCTACCATTATCTCAAGAAAATTAGGATCAAAAATGGGAGGAATTTTTGCTGCCTTTCCCGCTGTATTTTTAGCAGCATTACTGACACTTCGGCTCGATGCAAAGGGCAGTGAATTAGTGGAAAAGTCGATTGTTCTATCCCAAGGAGCCGTTGTTGGGATGTTCATCAATATTATGTGTGCAATAGGGGCCGTTTACTTTTGTACTAAGCAAGGTTGGAAACGTGGACTTACACAATCAATAGCTGGATGGTTTCTCATTTCCATCATTTTTGCTGTCATTTCAGGATATTTTTAATTAAAGGTGATTGTATGGATAGACGTGATTTATTTTTCCGTTTTTTATTCGGAGGATCAGCTGTTGTGTTAAGTTATGTAACGGCAAAACTATTACCATGGAAAGTTATCGGGGGAATTTTTGCCGCATTTCCAGCCGTTATGGTTGTTGCTGTGATGATGGTTGGCATGAAGAAAGGTTCTAAAGATGCAGCGAAAACTGCACAAGGATCTGTTTATGGGATGATTGGTGGTTTCATTTGTGTGTTAACGGTTTTATTTTCTCTACAACTTACACAAAATTGGTGGGGAAGTTTTATCTCTGGTTTGATTACATGGTTTGCAAGTTCGTTATTCCTTGTATACATGCGAGATCATAAAAAAGAAAATAGAGCATCAAATATCAAATTGGAACATTGATAAAGAGATGGCAGACCGAAAAACAATGGAGCCATGAGTAACGAATACAGAAGCCTGGCATGATACGAACGTGCCGGGCCTTTTATATGTTATGAAAGATTGAATTAATAGAATCGTAAACAATAGATGGAAAATGGTAGAGGTTGTTTGCCTGTTAACTGATGGTTTTGATCCATCGGCATTTCAAGACTAAAAGATTATTAAGAGATCGACTTATGATATTGAACATATGAAAATAGGACTATATAGTTGAATTATCTATCCTTATTTTCCTAAACTTGACTTCGCTTTACTTATACGTAAATAATAGATAAGGATGACAATATTACAAGTAAGTGAGTTGAGGAGGAATTGAATATTAAAGATTTTTTGCAGCATGTTCAAGATGCATATGCAGCACTCACGGAGTTAAGCATTATTATGCTTGATTTACAGCATCAACCTGTTACAAAAGTCTCAAATATAACGGAATTAGCGGAGCTTGTACTTTTTTCTCCAGATAAGCCGTTTCCTCCTTCATGTTTTCCGAATGACTATACCGAATGGCAACGTCCGATGGTTGTTCAGACAGGGTATTGGGGAGTAAAGGCAATTGTCGCACCTGTACTAGTGGAACAAAAAGTCGAGTATTGGATTTGGGCAGGTGCGTTTATTGAAGAAGAGACAAAACCGATGATCAAGGAGCAGTGTTTTCGTTTCCCTGACTCACAAATATGGCTTCAAGCCATTGAACAAACAAAAGAGCAAACGATATCGTCGGTGGAAAAAAAGTTAAATGATATTGAAAAAATGGCAACAATATGTGGCGAGTTTATTAGCAATAATAGACAAAAACAACATTACGAACAGTACTTCTATTTATTAGATACGGCAGTGGATCGTGCGCAACAGTTTTCTTTACATATGGACGATTTTTTACATATGTTTCAAAAGATAGACTCTGATATAGATTTTTCATTGTATATAAAACGGCAAAATCGCGAATGGGTTGTTGCACACGCTGTGGGAGAAAAGGCAGAACAGCTTTGGAATCAGCAGATAAAGACCGCTTTTCCTCCACTATCAAACTCCCTATTTCATTCGCACAATGTTGTTTGTGTTGAAAATGCCGCGCTTGACCCACGTTTTGCTTTTTTCGTGAAAAATGGAATAAAACCGAGTACTGTTGTGATATATCCGATTTTGCACAACGATGAAGTAGAAGGATGGATTGTGATCGGCAGTCAAACAAAACGTTCATTACCGAAAGAGGCAGTCCAAATCGGCGCTATTCTCATGAAATATTGGCAATTACATTCCAAATATGAATTAGCTTACATAAAAATGGATCGACATTTCATGAGATTATCGATGTTAATAGAAATTGGCCGGGCAATGAATGTTGTAAAAGATACCGATGAAATTATACGGATGATGACGGATTTTGTTGCGGAACTGGCGTACGGTGATTTCGCATTTACAGTGTTAGCCGATCATAAAAGGAAAGTAAAGGTTCATTGTGGCGCCATTTCAGAACAACAAGTAACAGAATATTATGAAGATGTTTGCCAACGCTACTTTTCTACTGAAAAAAGACTGCTAGAAAATATACCGAAGCTGCGTGAAACAAAGTTTGGGACTGTAATGGAAATTTCATTTTCGGTTCATGAACATGTGCACGGCGTGATGGCTGTTCATTTGAAAGATATCGAGGCTGCAAAAGAAGCGGAAGTATATGTTGCGGCATTAATAGGGATCGGCACAATGGTCATGAAGCAAAATACTTATCAGACGTCAAAGCAAGAATTGAATATCGATATGCTATCGGAACGCTTAACGACCCGGGAGATGGATGTGTTAAACTTATTAGTCCAAGGATGCAGCAACCGCGAAATTGCGGATCGATTATTTATTAGCATTCATACGGTGAAAAACCATATTACAAATATTTTTCAAAAAATAGGGGTAAACGACCGTTCTCAGCTAATTGCTCTTGTATATCAGTTAAACAATCGTAAAGTTATCAATGAGGAACATCATTAGACAAAATTATGGATCGATGATGTTCCTTTTTTATTTTCTGCTTGTTTAACATGGAAATGTTTTGGTATATAGGAAATAGGAAGCAAAATAAATTTGTATTATAATCATCAATAGTATATAAGAACTAGGTATTTAGTTATAATAAACATATAGAAGCGAACATAGTGCAATGTTGCTGTGTTGTTATAAAGATGCTCATCCCCTATGAATAGAAAGTGTTATCGTACTTACAAAAGTACTATTTAGCACACATATTATAGAAGAAATAGGGGGAATATTGATGGAAAGTATAAGTATAAGGAGAAATATCACAGTAATGGCAGATTCTGATATTATGAAAGCGATGGATATAACCGAGCAAATCGCAAGTGAAATGGGATTTTTGCCACGTGATTGTCTCTTTCTTCGATTAGCAACGGAGGAAGCGTGTACGAACGCGTATGAATATTGTCAAAAAACAAACCAGCTGCCTTTTGAAGTATTTTGGAAATGTGGAAAAGAGAATTTGATTATTGGTGTAAAGCAACATGGAAAGAAATTTGACATTACAAGAAAGGATGAGGTCAACAAAGGCTTACGTGGCAGGGGATTGCAGCTTATCACTCATATTGTAGACGATGTTTATATTGAACAAAAAGGGAATAACGTATTGTTTTATATGTGTAAATATAAAGCTCATTGACGACTGTTGGAGGAACGGAATATGGGTGCACAGCATGAACTAATTGATGTTTTCGTATGGAATGAAGATATTACTTTGAACAATACCGAACAATTTCGAAAAGCGATGGCTAAGTTTATTCAAAATCCAGCTGAGTATCTCATATTAAATATGGAACAAGTGAAATATATTAATAGCGCTGGTCTTGGCATTATTGCCAATAGTGTCATGACGGCAAGAAAGCAGCAAAAAGAGCTGGTGATCGCAGGGGTTCGAGATTCGCTTCAAGAAATTTTCCATATTGTTAAGTTTGCTTCGTTTATTAAACTTTTCGATACGGAAAAAGATGCGATTAATTTTTTTATGGAGAATGGGTATGATTCATAAGCATTTGCAAAAAATCAGGAAAGACAAAAATGTTTCGTTAAAAGAATTATTGGAACTTCTTGACGAATGGAACACACTCTATAATAAAGCGGACCAAGTTTATTGGCTAGCCAACTTAGCGGAAAGGCGGGTTATTTTTGTTTCTCCGTCTTGCGAGAAGATTTACGGAATACAGCCTGAAGCCTTTTATCAAGATGTAGAGCTATGGAAAAAAGTTATTCACCCGGAAGATCGAGAAAAGATAGAGAAAAAGCAATCTGCTCTTTGGAAGGGAAGCTGTCTTGAACATGAATATCGCATTATTCATCAACAGGATGGGACGGTTCGTTGGGTTTTGGATCAAACGTTTCCCGCATTTGATGAAAATGGAAAGCTAGTAATGTTAAGTGGAGTGATTACGGATATTACGGAGATAAAAAAAATGAATGAAAAGCTTTTACTAGCGGAAAAAGTGTGCGAACATGTACAGCAGGCTATATTGATTACAGATGAAAATGGAGTTATTCAATTTATTAATCCCGCTTTTACAGAAATTACGGGGTACGGGTCAGAAGCAATCGGTTTATCATTAGACTTTTTGTATTCTGGTTACTACAATGAACATTTTTATCAAACCATTAAGAAAACTGTCGCTGAAAAAGGACAGTGGAGAGGGAGTCTGCGTGGGCGCCGGAAAAATGGGGAAGTGTATGCTCAACAGACGACGATTACAGCGATTCATGATAAAGAAGGGCGTCTGATTTTTTATCTTTTTCTATTTTCAGATATGATCAAAAACGAAAAGACCGCAACAAGCTTAAAAGATGATTTAAAGTTAGCGCAGGAAGTGCAAAAACGTGTATTGAGCAAGCCGCTTAAAACGGAAGCGATTGATATATATGGTATGTATGTCCCTTCAGGAGAATTAGGGGGAGATATGTACGCATGGTATCGGATTGATAGCGACCGATACGGGATCTTTTTGATGGATGTGATGGGGAACGGAGTAGCTGCTTCACTCATTTGTATGTCCGTTCGTTCATTATTAAATGGGGTTATTCGAAAATGCATTTATCCGCAAGAAGTATTTCATGAGTTAAATAAACATATGCAGTTGTTGTACCATGAAGATGGGCCAATGAATACGTATTATTTTACTGCCGTTTATGCGATGGTAAACACAAAAGAAAAGTTCATTGAATATGCTTCGGCAGGTCATCCTCCTGGCTTTTTATTTCATCCAAACGGTTTAGTCGAGGAGCTGGACCAAGGATGTGCCCCGATCGGGTTATTATCGTATCTCCATGTGGAAACGGGAAAACTAAATTACGCTCCAGGAGCAACGTTAGTGCTGTACTCGGATGGAGTAGTCGAAGGGGCCCATGGTTCTGTTAGAACCAATATCGAAATGTTCCGGGAAAAACTAAAACCATATATTCATTTAGACAACAAAAATATGATAGTACATATAAATAAAATGTTTAAGGAAGAGTATCCGTTTCTCGATGATATTTCTGTCGTTGTGGCGAAATTGCATTAAATTGAACTGTTTTTCAAAGTTCGATAATGAAAAAATAATGTCATGCATTGTCAATAAAGAGATAAACCGGTATGATAAATAATAATCTTCCATGAATCGGATGCAATGGTGATGAATACATTGTAGTGATGAAGGGAAAGAAAGGGGATTGTATCATGGTGAGGAATCCAGCGGGATTTTGGAAACGGTTAGCGGCTGGCTTATTAGACGGTCTTATTGTCGGTTTGCCGCTAGTGCTTATCGGCTACCTTATTACGGGAAGCTGGGAGGAGAATTGGTTCACTACGGCAGCAAACATCGTTTACGGTCTAGTTGTACCGGCGGTTTGGTCTGGATATACAGTGGGGAAAAAGTTGTTGGGCATTCGCATCGCAAAAGTAAATGGCGAAAAAGTCGGAATCGGGACGATGTTTTTACGGTCCGTTGTCGGCGGACTTGTTTATGGGTTAACGCTTGGCATCGCTCTCATTATTAGCGCCATTATGGTGGCAGCGCGCGAAGATAAACGTTCTATTCATGATTTTATTGCCGGAACGTATGTGACGACAGAGAAACCAGCATAATTGGATATTGATCATAAAGAACGGGTGTCTAAGAAGGGGATGCCCGTTTTTTATGGTGAATTACAGGAACACTTGTTTGTGTATTCATACTTTTTCATTTTCCCCCATATCATGCAATATGGGGGGGATGTTCATGCAATTTTACTATGGCCAGCAAATGCCGCTGCGTATTTTAGACGAAGCGGAATTTTGGAAACATCAAGAAGAGGAGCATACGGTCGTTATTCGGGAGCTTGTTAGCGGTTTAGAGCCGGCTTATGTCGAAGCGTTGAAAAAATGGGAAGAGGCGCTTTCTGCAACACATCAGCAAGTAGTGCGTTTTATTGAATCGGTCGTTCGCGCAGGATATTACGTTCCTTATCAGCTTTACCAGCAAGTGTTGCAGCTAGTGTCTCATTGTTTGCAGCAAAGTCTTGATTTTATTAAGCTGTGTCAACAAATAAAAACGGAAAGCAAAGCAGTGAGCAAAAATCCAACGGCAAAAGTAGTGCTGAACCATATTATTCGTGAGTCAGAATATTTTATTGGCATCGCACAATTGTTATTATATGGAAAGTAAGGAAAATGCCTATTCGTTTCGGATAGGCATTTTATGTGTTTGAAAAAGAGCAGAGTAAGTAGTAATGAAAAAGGGTAACGGTTTGTTTTATGTTTTGTAATATTATACTAGAAATATAAAAAAGAGGTGAATATATCCGATATAATTAATAGTAAGATTCTTTAATATTAGAAAAAAGGTGGGAAAAAGGTTGACGCTGCATAGTTATATTTTACGCACGATGTTCATTGTCATACCTGGCACCGTTCTCATCGGCCTTGGTGTATGTATGGCGAATGGCATTAGCGGCGCGGCGTTTTGGTGGACGCTTGTTGCGACTATATTATTTGGGGCTGTAGTCGGAGTCGTTTCTGCGATATTAAACTATCGTCGATTTATTGCCCCGATCGCTATTATCAATCAGCATTTAGATAAGATGACCAATGGAGATTTATCGGCGCGTGTTCCTATGGATGAAGTGAGACAGTTAAAACCGATTGCCGTTTCGCTCAATAAAATGGCCCAAGCGTGGCAAGAAGTCATCGCCAACGTTCAACGCCATTCCGATGAGATGACGCAATTTTCCGGACAGTTAACCGCCATTGCGGAACAGACGACGAAAGCAACGGAGCAAATTGCGTCAACAATGGAGATAATTGCCTCAAGTTCGGAACAGCAAGTGAAAACGGCGCAAGAAACATCGTCAGCGATGAACGATATCTCCGATACGCTTATGCAAGTGGCTGCGAATACGAAGTGCGTGTCTACGAACGTAAATGAAACATCGGCAAAAGCGCAATCGGGAAAACAGTCGATTTCGCAAATGGAAGAGCAGATGCAGTTTATTTATGACCATGTCCAATCACTTGGACAAGTTATTAAAGCGCTTGGAGAGCGTTCGAATGAAATCGGCCAGATTACGCAGGTGATTACAGGAATTGCTTCGCAAACGAATTTACTTGCCTTAAATGCGGCGATTGAGGCGGCAAGAGCTGGAGAACAAGGAAAAGGGTTCGCCGTTGTGGCGGATGAAGTTCGCAAATTGGCGGAACAGTCTGCTCAATCCGCACAGCAAATTTCGCAGCTGATCGGCTATATCCAAGAAGAAACGGAAAAAGCGATCGAATCGATGGAAACCGTAGTTAGCGAAGTATCGCAAGGGCTTGATGTTGTGCAAACGGCTGGACAGTCGTTTGAACAAATCCGCCAATCCATCGGCGAAGTCAATGCCCAAATCGAACAAGTATCCACAGCGATCGAGCAAATGACAGAAAACGTGCAACGGGTGGCCGCTTCCATTGGACATATGACGGAGATTGTGGAACAAACTTCTTCTGGATCAGCGAATGTTTCGGCGGCAACACAAGAACAAATGGCATCGATGGAGGAAATTGCTTCATCGGCATCATCGTTAAGCAAAATGGCAGAAAATATGCAAACAATGTTAAAACGGTTCACCGTATAAGGAAGCGTATTTACATTGCTTTATAAGTATGTTAATATTAAGAAAAATTAAATAAGTTTGTCGCTTATCTACTAGGGGAGTCCAATAGCTTGGACTGAGAAAAGAACGCGCTTAAGTTCTTTGACCCTTTGAACCTGATCTGGGTTATACCAGCGTAGGGAAGTAGATAGCGGGAGTGTATGCGTTTGTTGCGTACATTTCGCTATTTGCGTTCCGTCGGGTTCTCTTAGAGAACCCGATTTTTATTTCCGCATATATTCTCCTATCTCTGCCCCGCGTTTTGGTGTAACTTCAGGTCCTCACTATTATTTTAAGGAGGTGTAGACCTGGTTACTAAAATCGTTGTCGTGTACTGACCGATGGAAGGAATGGTGCACGACAGATGCCGTCGCTGACAAGCGATCCACGGGGTGTCTTTCACAGCGGGTGAATGACAAGGGGAATTCCCTTCTGATGGAACTCAGGTGTTTCCTGAGCGGCAAGCTGTTTTGCTGGTTCCATCGCGATGAGTCGATTTTTATAGATTTTAGTAACTAGGAGGAGTTACATGCAAAACATCAAATCTTTTATGCAATTTCCTGCGAGTAAAAAGGTGTATGTCGAAGGTTCAAGACCGGATATTCGTGTTCCGATGAGAGAAATTACGTTAAGTCCAACAAAGACAGAAACAGGAATCATCGAAAATGAACCTGTTCGTGTTTATGACACAAGCGGTCCTTACACCGATCCTGATTTTCAGCCGGACATTCAAAAAGGATTGCCGCCGCTAAGAAAACGCTGGATTTTAGAAAGGGGCGACGTTGAAGAATACGAGGGGCGTCCAGTGAAACCGGAAGATAACGGATTCCGTAATGGGAAGCAATCAGAGATTACTCTGCCTTTCGAGAGAAAACCGCTGCGCGCAAAAAAAGGAAAAACTGTGACACAAATGCATTACGCAAAACGAGGGATTATTACGCCGGAGATGGAATTTGTTGCGATTCGCGAAAATATAGATCCGGAAATCGTGCGTCAAGAAGTTGCCGCAGGCAGAGCGATTATTCCTTCGAATATTAACCATCCGGAAAGTGAACCGATGATTATTGGGAGTCGTTTTCATGTAAAAATTAATGCGAATATTGGCAATTCCGCAGTCATATCATCCATTGAAGAAGAAGTCGAAAAAATGCTTTGGGCGGTGCGCTGGGGAGCAGACACGATTATGGACTTATCGACGGGAAAACACATTCATGCGACACGAGAATATATTATTCGCAATTCCCCTGTGCCTGTCGGGACGGTTCCGATTTATCAAGCGCTCGAAAAAGTGAACGGCGTCGTCGAAGACTTAACGTGGGAAATTTACCGTGATACGCTCATCGAACAAGCGGAACAAGGAGTGGACTATTTTACGATTCACGCGGGGGTGCTGCTTCGCTACATACCGATGACCGTAAACCGAACAACTGGCATTGTTTCGCGCGGCGGCTCGATTATGGCGCAATGGTGTTTAGCCCACCATGAAGAAAACTTCTTATACACGCATTTTGAAGAAATATGCGAGATTTTGAAAACGTACGATATTGCAGTATCGCTTGGAGACGGGCTGCGCCCAGGCTCGATTGCCGATGCGAATGACGAAGCGCAGTTTGCTGAATTGGAGACGCTCGGAGAATTAACAGAAATCGCGTGGAAACATGATGTGCAAGTGATGATTGAAGGACCAGGGCATGTGCCGATGCATAAAATTAAAGAAAATGTCGATAAGCAAATCGAAATTTGCAAAGGTGCGCCATTTTACACATTAGGACCGCTTACGACCGATATCGCGCCGGGATATGACCACATTACATCCGCGATCGGAGCGGCGATCATCGGCGCGTACGGAACGGCGATGCTTTGTTACGTGACGCCGAAAGAGCATTTAGGGCTGCCGAATAAAGATGATGTGCGCGAAGGAGTGATCGCTTATAAAATCGCAGCACACGCGGCCGATTTAGCCAAAGGGCACCCGGGAGCGCAACGGCGGGATGACGCGTTATCAAAAGCGCGTTTTGAGTTTCGTTGGAACGATCAGTTCAACCTTTCGCTTGATCCAGATCGCGCTCGGGAATATCATGATGAAACATTGCCGGCGGAAGGGGCGAAAGTCGCGCACTTTTGTTCGATGTGCGGGCCGAAGTTTTGCTCGATGAAAATTTCACATGAGCTACAAAAAACGGTGAGGGAAGAAGGGATGAAACAAAAAGCGAAGGAGTTTGTCGAAAATGGCTCATCTCTCTATCGATGATGTTCAAGAATTGCAAAAGGAAATTGCCGAATTGAAGGAGAAAATTCTTAAATTGGAACAACAAATTGCCCATATTCAAAAAAATTGCCAGCATTCATTTTTTGAGACACCGTTTATGCGAAAATGTGTCAAATGCCATTATATAGAGATTTTATATTATTAAGGGGATTGTCAAATATATAGCTAATTCATCTCCCGTTTTGCAGGACGGAAATCGGGAAATGAATTAGCCTTTTTATTTTTGTTTTTAGTCATTTCTTTTAAGTTTTTTTATATATATTTCATGAAATATATTTCATGAAAAAGTTTATTTGATTGGTTGCGGCGGGATATGGTGCATGATGGATAACAATAAAAAAATGTCTAGTGATTATTTACAATCAGATTTTTATTTTCGTCCAATAAACATAAACGGCTAATGGTCATTCCGCAGCCGATCGGCGTTGTCGCTGCCATTACTCCGTGGAATTTCCCGGCTTCGATGATTACAAGAAAGTTAGCGCCAGCACTTGCGGCAGGGTGCACCGTTGTATTAAAACCGGCTCCAGAAACGCCGTTAACCGCTTATCAGATTGTAAAAATATTAGAAGAAGTAGGGATTCCAAAAGGAGTTGTCAATCTCGTTACTGGCGATGCGGTTTCAATCGGACAGTGCTGGATGAACCATCCTGATGTACGGCTTATTACGTTTACGGGTTCTACGGAGGTCGGCAAGTTGTTGATGAAAGGAAGCGCGGATCATGTAAAAAAACTTTCTTTAGAACTAGGCGGCCATGCGCCGATTATCGTATTTGATGATGCCGATCTTGATTTGGCGGCCGAGATGACGCTTGCCAGCAAGTTTCGCAATTGCGGGCAAACGTGTATTTGTGCGAACCGCGTATATGTGCAAAAAACGATTTGGGATGATTTTCTCGAAAAACTAAAGGAGAAAGTACGCCGTTTATCGATTGACATTGGCGCAAAAGAAACGGCGGATATCGGGCCGCTAATTAATGAAGAGGCAGTGCAAAAAGTGCAGCGGCATTTAGAGGATGCTGTACAAAAAGGAGCTTCGGTCGTTTACGGCGGAAAGAGATGGGATGGCCCGTATCCAGGATACTTCTTTGAACCGACCTTGTTAGTGAACGTTACGAAAGAGATGAGAGTAATGAATGAAGAGACGTTCGGTCCGCTTCTGCCGCTGCAGCCGTTTGAGGAGGAAGAGGAGGCGATTCGTCAGGCGAATGATACGCCATATGGGCTAGCAGCTTATATTTTTACGGATTCGATTCATCGCGCGTATCGAGTCATGGAGAAGCTGGAGTATGGAATTATTGGCATTAATGACGTCTTTCCAGCCGTAGCGGAAGCACCGTTTGGCGGTGTGAAACAATCGGGGCTAGGAAAAGAAGGAGGAAAAGAGGGCATTTTTGAATTTGTGGAATTAAAATATGTTTCCATGGGGATACGGCCTAGCTGAGCCCCCTAAATATAAAACTGCGTAGTCTATTTCCACCGTCTTTGCCGGCGGTTTGTAAAAATAGACATCGGCCAGTTTAATCATTACGTGATTATACTGGCCGTTTTTGTTTTCTTGATTTTTTACAACCGTTTTCGAAAAAGAGTTAAATAGCCAATGAGAAGCATAGAGTAAGAGGGAAAGGACCATTTAATGGATGTGAGGGGATACGTATGGACGTTTATTCTGACATCATAAGAACCATGCCGCCATATTTGTTCTCTGTTTTTCAGCAAAAGAAAGAAGAACTAATGAAAAAAGGAGTAGATGTGATCGATTTAGGGATAGGGGCGCCCGATTTGCCGCCGCCTGCTTTTGTGGTGGAGAAATTAAAGGAAGAGCTGGATAATCCTAAAAATTTTACGTATTCTCCATATGCCGGGTGCCGAGAGTATAGAGAAGCGGTTGCGCTCTTTTATCAACGGGAATATGGCGTAGAGTTAGACCCAGATACAGAAGTGTTGGCATTAATCGGTTCAAAGGAAGGAATTGTCCATTTATTACAAGCGATTCTTCATCCAGGGGAGACCGTGTTAGTTCCAGACCCTGGCTATCCGGTTTATAGCACAGCTGTACATTTAGCAAGAGGAAAAATCGTTCGTTTGCCGCTTGATTCGGAAAACGGATATAAGCCGATTTTTTCGAGCGTTCCTTCAGGAATTTATCGGGATGCGAAATTAATGTTTTTAAATTACCCTAGCAATCCAACAGCTGAGACTGTCGAAATCGATACGTTTGCCGAAGCTGTTTCGATTGCGAAACAATATCGTATTTTCATTGCTCATGATTCAGCTTATTCTTTTGTTACGTTTCAAGGATTTAAAGCTCCAAGCATTTTGCAAGTAAACGGGGCAAAAGAAGTAGCGGTGGAGTTTGGTTCGTTGTCGAAAAGTTACAATATGGCCGGCTGCCGAATCGGGTATATTGTTGGAAACCGCGATATGATTAAAGCACTGTCGATTATCAAAAGCAATATTGATACTTGCCAGTTTATTCCGATTCAAAAAGCGGCAGCGGCAGCGTTAATAAGCGATCATGAAGCGGTCAAAGAAAACAATCGAATATATGAACAGCGGATGAATATGATGGTAAAAGCTTTGCGTTCGCTTGGCATAAATGTTCATCCCCCGAAGGCGACGTTTTTCCTATGGATACCTGTTTTAAAAGGATACTCTTCTGAACAATTTGCGACTAAATTGCTGGAAGAAGCAGGAGTAATTGTCACGCCAGGAACAGCGTTTGGTCCATCAGGAGAAGGATATGTTCGGTTATCGCTTTCCGTTTCGATGGAACGTTTGCAACAAGTGGCCGATCGACTCAAACAAGTAAATTGGGAGGAGTAGAAGCGGTGAAACAGGAAAAGGGCAAAATTACGGCGGCGAAGGCGATTGTCCATTGTTTGAAAAGCGAAGAAATTTCCCACGTGTTTTGCGTGCCGGGAGAAAGTTATTTGCCGCTAATGGACGCTATTTTTGATGAACCTTCCATTCAGCTTATTTCTGCTCGTCATGAGGGAGGCGCCTCTTTTATGGCGGAGGGCTACGCGAAAGCGACAGGAAAACCGGGAGTGGTGCTGGCGACAAGAGGAGTCGGAGGCGCGAATTTGGCGATTGGTGTCCATACGGCAAAGCAAGATTCGACGCCGATGGTCGTTTTTTTAGGCCAAGTGCACAACGATTTTCTTGGCAGAGAAGGGTTTCAAGAAGTCGATTTAGAGCAATTTTTCCAGCCGATTGCAAAATGGGCGGTAGAAATCAAAGATGCGAAGCGAATCCCTGAACTTGTTCAACGGGCGTTTCGTGTTGCGCAAACAGGAAGACCGGGGCCTGTTGTCGTATCGCTTCCGGAAGACGTATTTCTCGCAAAGATAGATGAAGTTATTTTTCCAAAAACAATCGTTCCAAAACCCGCCCCAAGCCAACAAGATATTTTGCGTGTTCAAGACATTTTACAAAACGCCAAACGGCCTGTCGTGATTGCCGGAGGGGGAGTGAAACTTTCGAAAGCGGAACGAGAATTGCTTTTGTTTGCTGAGAAGTTTACGATACCTGTTTCTGTCTCTTTCCGAAGACATGATGTATTTCCAAACGATCACCCATTATATGTCGGACATCTCGGTTTAGGAACGTCAAAAGGGATTATTGAGACAGTAAAACAAGCGGACGTCATTATAGCGATTGGAACGAGATTATCGGAAGTGACGACACAAGACTACCGCTTGCTATCAGCAGGACAAACGCTGATTCATATTGATATCGATGCAAATGAATTGGGAAAAGTATACCTGCCAAAAGCGGCAATCATAGCTGATTGCAAGGAAGCGCTTTCGAAACTGCTTGAAATCGATATTCAGCCATTTTGGCATGACTGGGCAACATCGAGACGAAAAATATACGAACAAGCATCAACACTCCCAATGGAAAAACGAAATGTGAATGAATCCGTGATTGCTAGTCTACAAGAACATTTGCCGCAAGGTGCGATCATCACCAATGATGCAGGAAATTTTGCTGGTTGGCTGCATTCCTTTTTTCAATTTACGGAAAAACATACGTATATCGGCCCGACATCCGGAGCGATGGGATATGGCATGCCGGCCGCCATCGGTGCCAAACTAGCATATCCCGACCGTGTGGTAGTTTCACTATCAGGAGACGGCGGTTTTATGATGACAGTGCAGGAGTTAGAAACAGCTGCTAGATATGAAATTCCTATTATTAGTGTTGTTTTTAATAACCGCATGTATGGAACGATCCGGATGCATCAAGAACTGCATTTTCCAAAGCGAGTCATCGGAACAGATTTAGGGAATGTATCATTTGCGGAATTGGCTAAATGCTTAAATGGCAACGGCATTCAAGTAGAAACGGAACAGCAATTTACCGAAGCGCTTCTTCAATCTCTCCATGCAAAGAAACCTACGGTCATAGAAGTACTGACGGATCCAAATCAAATTTCGGTCACTTCTACAATTGAACAATTGCGGAAGCGGGTGGATTCTATATAATCATTTCATTTGATTAATAGCAACCATCATGGATGCATAAATTTTTAATAGAAAGTAAAGAGCAAGGAGGAACTCCGTTGATGAAAGTATTGAATTTTATTAATGGCGAGTGGAAAGAATCGAGCAGCAAACAATTCGC
Organism: Parageobacillus toebii NBRC 107807; assembly: GCF_003688615.2. Taxonomy (GTDB): domain Bacteria; phylum Bacillota; class Bacilli; order Bacillales; family Anoxybacillaceae; genus Parageobacillus_B; species Parageobacillus_B toebii. The sequence continues at coordinate 1,277,142 of NZ_CP049703.1, forward strand.
TCCGGTCATTAATCCGGCGACAGGAGATGCGATTGGAGAAGTGACGGTTTCGATTGAAGCGGATGTGGGCGCGGCGGTAAAAGCGGCAAAGGCTGCGCAAAAAAAGTGGGCGCTTGAACCCGCGCCGAAACGCGCCGAAGTGTTATATAAAGTAGGATATTTGTTGAAGGAACGAAAAGAACAATTAGCAAGAATGTTAACCATGGAAATGGGAAAAGTCATTGAAGAAGCTCGCGGAGAAGTACAGGAAGGAATTGATATGGCGTTTTATATGGCGGGAGAGGGAAGACGATTATTCGGAGATACGACTCCTTCCGAATTAAAAGATAAATTTGCGATGAGTGTCCGTGCCCCTGTAGGAGTCGTTGGCATTATTACTCCATGGAACTTTCCGATTGCGATCGCCACATGGAAATCGTTCCCTGCCATTGTAGCCGGTAATGCGGTCGTTTGGAAGCCAGCGTTGGAAACGCCGTTTATGGCGCAGGAATTAGCAAAAATTTTTGAAGAAGCTGGATTGCCAAAAGGAGTATTTAATGTCGTCAATGGTGACGGTCCGACAACGGGGAACGCGCTTGTCGAACATCCTGATGTACGGGTGATTTCCTTTACCGGATCCAATGAAGTAGGCAGAAAAATTGCGGAAAAATGCGGCCGAAGCTTGAAAAAAGTGTCACTCGAAATGGGCGGAAAAAATGCGGTGATCGTGATGGACGATGCGGACTTATCTTTAGCGGTAGAAGGAATTTTATGGAGCGCTTTTGGCACTTCTGGACAAAGATGTACCGCGTGCAGCCGAATTATTGCCCATGAAAGTATAAAAAAAGAATTAGAAAATAGACTGCTAGAGGCGATGCGAACTCTAACAATCGGGAATGGCTTAGATGAAAATGTAAAAGTTGGACCAGTTATCAATGAAAAAGCGTTACAAAAAATTGACCGATATGTGCAAATCGGTAAAGAAGAAGGAGCAAAACTATTGACAGGTGGGTATATTTTGCAAGAAGGAGAATATAACAAAGGATACTATTACGCTCCGACGCTCTTTACGGATGTAATGCCAAATATGCGGATCGCGCGGGAAGAAATTTTCGGTCCAGTCGCTTCTATTATTCCTGTGAAAAGCTTAGAAGAAGCGATTGAAGTGAACAATAGCGTCGACTACGGATTATCTAGTTCTATTTTCACTCGCGACGTGAATAAAGTGTTTACCGCAATGCGTGATTTGGATACAGGAATTGTATATGTGAACGCAGGTACGACAGGGGCGGAAATTCATTTGCCGTTTGGCGGAACGAAAGGAACGGGAAACGGCCATCGCGATTCCGGGGTGGCGGCGTTAGACGTATTTACAGAATGGAAAAGTATTTACATTGACTTTAGCGGTAAATTACAGCGGGCGCAAATCGATATTGACGAATAACGAATTCATCAGCGAAAGAATAAGGGGGAGCATGCCATGAAAGCGTTAGTGCTTGGAGCTGGACTGATGGGAAAAGAAGCAGCGCGTGATTTAGTGCAAAGTGAAGAGGTTTCTTCCGTCACCATAGCAGATATCGATATAAAAAAAGCGGAGCGAGTTTGCCAGCAGTTATATTCTAGTAAAATCGAGGCCAAACAAGTCGATGCATCGAATGAAAGAAAGCTAGCGGCATTAATGAACGAACACGATGTTGTCATCAACGCGTTGTTTTATATTTTTAACGAAATGGTGGCGAAAACAGCGATTCAAGTCGGTGTCCATTCCGTTGATTTAGGCGGACATATCGGCCATATTACGGATCGCATTTTACAATTGCATGAGAAAGCAAAGCAAGCTGGTGTGACGATCATTCCTGACTTAGGAGTGGCACCGGGAATGATTAACATTTTATCTGGTTACGGAGCAAGCAAACTAGATGAATTGAAATCAATTAAACTATACGTCGGCGGGATTCCTGTGCGTCCGGAGCCTCCGTTAGAATACAACCATGTCTTTTCACTGGAAGGATTGTTCGATCATTATACGGACCCGTCTCTCATCATCCGGGATGGACGGAAGCAAGAAATCCCATCTTTATCAGAGATTGAAACAATCTACTTTGATAGGTTCGGGCCGCTAGAAGCATTTCATACATCAGGAGGAACATCCACATTATCTTATTCCTATCCGCAATTAGAATGTTTAGAATATAAGACGATCCGCTATCCAGGCCATGCGGAAAAATTTAAGTTGCTCGTCGATTTAAATTTAACAAGAAATGACTACGAGGTGGAAGTGAAAGGGCAAAAAGTGAAGCCGCGAGACGTGCTTTTAGCAACATTATCCCCGCTTTTAGACTTAAAAGATAAAGAGGATGTCGTCTTGTTAAGGGTGATTGTCGGAGGAATAAAAAATAATAAAGAAACGATTTTTGAATATGAAACGGTCACATTTAAAGATCGAAAAAAGAATATTACCGCAATGGCGCGGACAACAGCGAATACGATTTCTGTCGTTGCACAAATGATTGGAAACGGAATCATCGAAAAACGAGGTGTTTACCCTCCTGAACAAATCGTTCCAGGTGACATCTACATCAAGGAAATGGCAAAGCGCGGCGTTGTTATCAAAGAGAAACAATATGTAAAGTGATAAAAAAAGGCTGCTTTTAGGTGGAAAAATCTCAACTAAAAGCAGTCTTCATTGTTTTTATTAGCTCAACATTGTGATGAGCTGTTATGAAGAAGCGAAACGAGTTGTTCAAACGAAACAGGAGGGCTAAATAAATAGCCTTGGATTTTATCGCAATGGTGTTGTTCTAAGAAGTGTAACTGTTCCGCTTTTTCTACTCCCTCTGCGACAACTTGCAGGTTTAAGTTATGCGCGAACGTGATAAGCGCAGACGTCAAATGAGCGGTATTTGGATTGGTTGCTACATCGAAAATGAATGATTTATCAATTTTCAATGTGTCAACGGAAAAGGTTCGTAAATATCCAATGGAGGAATGGCCGATTCCAAAATCATCAATCGCGATGCGGACACCTATATCTTTTAATTTCTGAATGCTATAGATGACGTTTTTTTCGTCGCATAGCGCGATATTTTCTGTAATTTCTAGTTCTAAATAGTTTGCTTGCAATTTGTTTTTTTTGCAGTAATTGACTGATCAGTGAGGTAAAGTCATGATGCCGCAATTGTCGTAATGAAAGGTTCACACTGACGTATAAATGATCAAATCCGATTTCGTGCAAATGTTTTAAATCGTGAAGAGCTGTCATTAATATATGCTTGCCAAGCGATACAATTAGACCGTTTTCTTCTGCAACTGCGATAAATTCATTTGCCGGAATCTCCCCGATCTCTGGATGGTTCCAGCGAACTAAAGCTTCTAAGCCGATAATCCGTTTTGAAACAGTATCAACAATCGGCTGATAGCATAAAGAAATCTCTTTGCTTTCTATCGCGGTGCGAAGCATCTGTTCAATTTTTGATTTTCTTGTTCTCTGTTGTTCTAGTTTGGTCGTATAGAATGAAAATTGGTTTTTTCCTTTCTTTTTCGCATCATACATTGCCATATCAGCGTGTTGGATTAAGGTCATTTCGTCATCTCCATCTTTTGGATACACGCTGATCCCTATGCTTGTTGTAACAAAGACTTCTTTATTTTCCAGTTTAATCGGCTGGCTTAATATTTGAATGGTTTTGCAAGCGATTTCCTCAACATTGAAATTTCCGGATAAAAGAACGGCAAACTCATCTCCACCCAAACGGGCGATAAAGCAATCAGGATGAATCATTGTCAAGCGTTGCGCCACGTTTTTTAATAGTAAATCCCCCATGACATGGCCAAATGAATCATTAATATTTTTAAAATTGTCTAAATCCAAGTACAGTACAGCAATTTGGCTGTTATGTTTTTCTGCGCTTTTCAGTTCGTTCTTCAGCTTCTCAATCAAATAGCGGCGATTTGGCAAATCAGTTAATGCATCATGGTAGGCTTGATATTTAATTTTTTCATTGTATTTTTTTCGTTCAGTAATATCACGAAAGACAACGACAGAGCCGATTATTTCTCCGTTATCGTCGATCATCGGTGTAGAGACATAAGCAATTGGCAGCAGCGTCCCATCTTTTCGCACAAAAAAATCCTCTTCTACGCGATATGCTTTTTTTAATTCCATCGTCTGATGGATCGGACATTTACAGAGGGAATCGCATTGATTTTCACTGCCGCAATGAATTTTTTTGAACAATGCTTTTCCTAATAATTCACTTTTTTGATAACCGAGTAAACGCTCCGCTTCTTGGTTCATAAAAGTTACTTTTTTGTCTTTGTCTAATACGATGACACCTTCACCTAATGACGAGGTGATCGTTTTTAGATGTTTTTCACGTTTTTTCAATTCTTCCTCTGCTTTTTTCTGGGCATCGTATGGTTCTTTAATTGTAGCAATGTATATTCCTTTCATAAAATAAATGTAACTGATTCCTTTGTACAAATGGCCTAAAAAATTTTGCAAGTCGTACACGTTTTTATACAGTGTAAACAAAAGTTCGCTTAACACTAAAAATACAAACGCTAAGATGAGATCAAGATAAGACGTTTTTGGCTGTTTTTTGTAAGAAAGCAACATCATCAAAACGGTGGAAGCATAAAAAAGGATAACAATGTATTCTAAGAAATTTTTGAAATTTGTTGTGCCTTTCCCATCGATCACAAGAAGCGGAAGTGTTTGTTCATAGCGAATGATAATGTAGGAAATAACGAATACATAGAGAAGAGAAAAAATAAACACCGTCTTTTTTTGTCTGCTTTGTACTTGTTTATCTGGAAAAAACATGATCAGAAACAGCATGCACCCTTGCGTTAATCTAGCGGCAACCCAAAACCATGCCGCTTTTTGCGTAGAACTTTCCGTAACGATTAAGCCAGGCATGCCTTTATACGAAAGCGTGTGCAGTAAGTCGATGATGCCGATGATTAGAAATATCCCCGAATACCATAAGCGATATCTAGATAAATGTTGCGGAAAAATCATCCATCCTTGAATCGCAATGGACAACGAGACGGTGATGCTGAGGAATTCTAAGATGGTGTGTATGGATAAATATTGTTTTGCTTGGGCGACAAAATACAGTTCATCGCGAAACAAAATGGTGACTAAAAAAAATAAGACAGCGATGCTGGTAATCATTAATGCTTTTTTCTCTTGTTTATTTGAAATGCCGGGATTGCTCGTCATCGATATCTCCCCTCCCCTCTGATATCTAAAATAGTTATATTTATCTATTACAATTGGCCTATTCAAATATAGAATACTCTATTTTTTGTTTGAGTCAAGAATCGCGTAAAAAATATGCAACAAAAAGCACTCCCGCTTTAGAGCGATATTTGCTCATAAGCGGGAGTGTTTTTTAGCTTTGAAAAACTTCTCTACTCGTTTTTTCGCTTTTCCATTAGTACGGATTTTACTGCTTCCTCAATTTCTTGATAACTTGTGCAGCGGCAAATATTGGATTCAAGCCATTCTTGAATAGTACTGTCGTCCGCGTCGGGATGCTGTTCTGTTAAAGCGTAGGCGTTCATAATAAATCCAGGTGTGCAATAGCCGCATTGGAAAGCGAAATGTTCAATAAACGCACGCTGAATCGGCGTGTTACGAAGACCTTCGATCGTAGTAATCTCTTTTCCAACTGTTTCGATGGCAAGCATCATGCACGATTTGATGGGGATGCCGTCAACTAATAATAGCGGCAATACGGCTTCACGAAAAAAATTTGTCCGCAAATATTTCCGCCAAGGGTAATTTGGTTGCGTGCTGTCCGGTCGGCAACCTCGCTTGCGGTTTTTGTTAATAGTGGGAAAGGATTTGTTTCTTCAATCGTTGTCAACGATAATGCCGCTCCAAGGACGAGTTCGTGTTGTCCAACTTCGAGCGTGCGGCATTCAGGAATATGTTTAATGTCGATCACTGCATCGGCGGAAACGAAGTGAAGCCGAGAGAGTGTAATGATTTCCGTTCCTCCTCCATAATAGAGAGGCTTTTTTCCTTGCTGTTGCAATGCTTCAAATAGCTGAACCGCTTCTTCAATCGATATAGGACGATGATACGTCATATCAAATGGAATCATGAGCGTCACCTTTCTTTTTCCGCCAAATCAGTTCCGGAATAAGCGGCAGTTCGTTAAGCGGCACTCCTGAAGCAAGTGATAGTGAATTTGCCAGCGCCGCCGGCATGCCGATCAGTCCGTGTTCGCCGGCGCCGCGTGATCCGTATGGCGCATCGATTTGTGGCGTTTCGATAAACTCCACAATATATTCCGGATGTTCGCCAAAGCGAATTGGCCGATAAGTGCGCAATTGCGGATTTAGCACCCGTTCGTAGCGGTCAAATAAAAATTTTTCGTTCCTGTTCCGATTTCCACCACACCGGAGATTACATTCACACTTCCATCCGGATTGAATGTTAAAATGGCTCCGGAGCTCGCATCCGTGTCAATCGTTGACGTTTTCCATGCGCAGCTGATGCCTTTTGCCCGTACGGTATAAGCGTCGATTTCGATGCGCTGCCATTCGTCCCATTTCATTAGCTCGCGCAAACGATCGAGGCAGGCCGGCAAATTGCCGACATTGCTTCGGTTTAATCACACTTGTGTCGGGGTCGTGTGGCCGGGGCGAATCGCGTTTTTTCGCCGTAATTCCCATTTGTCCATACCTAGCTTTTCGGCAAGCAAGTCGATGGCCCGTTCGATGGCAAAAGCTTGTTCGCTATGGCCGAAGCCGCGAAATGGGGTGGCATACGGATGATTCGTATACACGCATAATGAATCACACCACACATTTTCGATATGGTACGGTCCTGTGCAATCCACAGCGGCGGCGCGGCTGACGTCAATTGCTTTATCGGAATAGGCGCCGCCGTCAAACAAAAACAAAATTGACAAAAATAAAAAGGCTAGCAATTCCGTCTAAATCGGAAATGCTAGCTTCTTTCATCTGGAGGATTGTCTGTATTTATTTTTCGCTGCGTAAGTCGTCCGGCTCGTTTAGCAGCTTCGCGCAATAGAAATTCAATATGAGCATTGACGCTGCGAAATTCGTCGTGCGCCCACCGTTCAATGACTTCGTATAAGACTGGATCGATTCGTAAGGGGAAACTTTTCTTTTTTGCCATAGCACTCCACAACCGTTAATATAGACTTCCGGTATTGATCACCGGTTGGGTCGCGCGTTCGGATACGATGGCGACCATTAAATTGTTAACCATGTTTGCTTTTCGTTCATCATCTAACTCTAAAATTCCTTCTTTGTCAAGTTGCTCGATCGCCATTTGCGCCATGGAGACAGCACCTTCGACAATTTTCTTTCTTGCCGCTAAAATCGCGGCTGCTTGTTGCCGTTGCAACATCGCGCTTGCAATTTCTGGAGAGTAGGCGAGATGAGTAAGGCGAGCTTCGATTACTTCCACTCCGGCTACTTTTAGGCGCTCTTGCAACTCGTTGGCAAGGACATCGGAAATAATATCTGCATTGCCTCGTAATGTGATTTCATCATCATCGGTAAAGGTATCATAAGGATATTTCGTTGCAACATGGCGAATGGCTGCCTCACTTTGAATCTCTACAAACTCTTCATAGTTATCTACATCAAAAACTGCTTTTGCGGAATCAATGACCCGAAATACAATAACAGCGGCAATTTCGATAGGGTTGCCTTGAACATCGTTTACTTTTAATTTTTTGCTGGTAAAATTACGGACGCGCAAAGAAACGTTTTGCCTAATCGTAAGCGGAACAGTAAGAAATAGTCCGCTGTCGCGAATCGTACCTAAATAGCGGCCAAAGAAAATCAACACTTTTGCTTGGTTCGGCTGAACAATGGTGATGCCGCTGGCCAACACGATGGCGGCAACAACGAATAGAGCGGCAATAATGACTAGCTGCTGAAGCAAACTAATAATCGCTACTGCCACTAATACAGCAATACCAATAATCCCAGCAAACCCGTTCATATACCATGCCTTTGTTTCCTTCATGAGCATCGCTCCTTTAACATCAATTTTATATCAATATGATATCATGTTTTGAAATAAATGTAAATTTATTTTTGTGTTCTTTTATTACAAAGTTATTGGTTATATATTTCAGAATTAGCTAACTTTTTTGAATAAGGCGGTTTGCTTGTTGCGATTTTTGAGAAGTTGCTGATAGGGAGCATTTGCGGTAAGATGAAAGAAAAAGGGGAAAAAGTTAGTTTCAGAAAAGGAGAAGAGGTGCGTTTATTTGACAATATCTTCGGAAGCGCTGTTGGCATTATTTAAGATTATAGCGATTGATATCATTTTATCCGGTGATAATGCGGTTGTCATTGCGATGGCGACGCGCAAGTTGCCGAAGCACCAGCAAAATAAAGCGATTTTTTGGGGGACAGGCGGTGCGGTTCTTTTACGTATTTTATTTGCGACAGTCATTGTGTTTTTATTAGAAATTCCGTTTGTCCATTTAGCAGGCGGGTTGTTATTGCTTTGGATTGCTTATAAAGTGCTTCTTGAAAAAGAAGAAGAGACGCATATTCAGTCATCAGACCGCCTTTTCAAAGCCATTATGACGATTATTGTCGCCGATGTGGTGATGAGTTTGGATAATGTCGTTGCGGTAGCGGGAGCATCAGAAGGACATATCGGCATGATTGCGTTTGGAGTGGCGATCAGTATTCCGATTATGATTTTCGGGTCAAAAGCAATTGTGAAAGTCATGGAAAAATATCGCTGGATCGCTTATGTCGGATCTGGGATTTTGGCATGGACAGGCGGAAAAATGATGATGGAAGACGAAGGGTTTATGCAGCTTCTTCATTTCCGCGAAGGAACGTTAACGTATGCTGTTAGCGCTGGATTAACGATTTTCGTGTTAGCTGCTGGATATATAACAAATAAAAGAGCAGAAAGCAAAGAAGGGACCATTGTGTAAACGGAGGGATTTCTCCATTTGGGGATATCCCTTTTTCTTTCATAACTGATTGGTGGTAAAGGAGGAAGGTTGATGAAAATTCATAATATTTTAGTAACGGGACGGTTATATTCGGAGATGGCAAAGCTATTGCAAGAAAAGGGGGTCAATAAAAATTTTCGTTTTGTTGCTGAAAATGAGGTATGTCGAGACGACTTTTTTTGGGCGGACGCATATGTCGGGTTTCGCCCAGCACCTCGTTTTGAATTTGGCAACATTCGTTGGGTGCATTCTCTCGGAGCAGGCGTCGATTCATTTTTATGGAATAGAGAGTGGAAAGAAGATGTGTTGCTGACAAAGACGGTCGGCTCGTTCGGTAAACAAATTAGCGAATATTGCCTTAGCTATATGCTTCGCGATTTACAATGTCATGACGTTTATGGATGGTACCAATCACAGCGGCAGTGGAAGCCAATTCCCCCGCAGCCATTGCAAAGTCAATGTGTCGTTATTTATGGGACAGGACATATCGGACAGCAGCTGGCTAGTTATTTGGGCATGTTTGGTGTTCAACCGATTGGAATTTCACGAAGCGGGCAGATGAAACCGCATTTTGTTAAAGTATTTCCAACCGATCAAGCGAGCGAAGTGTTGCCGAAAGCCGATTGGGTCATTGCCGCGCTTCCATTGACAAACGAAACGTATCATTTATTTGACGAACAGTTTTTTGCCCTTTTAAATAATGCTAGTTTTATTAACGTAGGCAGGGGGGCAACTGTTGATGAAATGGCATTATGGGATGCGTTGGAAAACCGAAATGTTCGTCTTGCCGTTTTAGATGTCTTCGAAAACGAACCATTGCCGCCTGAATCGCCGTTATGGCAACATCCGAACGTCATCATCACCCCGCATATTTCTGCATTGACATCTGCTGAAGAGGCAGTGGACTGCTTTTTACAAACACTACAGCGAATTGAAGCGAATGAACCGCTTTGCAACAAAGTGGATGTGCAGAAAGGGTATTAAAAACGGGCACGTTCATTCCGGACGTGCCCGTTTATTATGGAAACAGACATATTAACGGTCAGTAACGACAATGTAAGTGGCTTTCATCGGGCCGTGCACCCCGACGACTAAGTTCATTTCAATATCGGCCGAATTGCTTGGTCCCGTGATAAAATTAATGCATGAAGGAATGAGATGCCCTTTTTCGATTTGTTCATGAATGTAGGCGGCCGCTTGGGTCATGCGCGGTACGATCGTGCTTTTTGCGATGATGGCAATATACGTTTTTGGCAGAAAGCTGACGGTGCGTCCTTTTCCATTTCCGCTAAATAGCACGACTGTTCCTGATTCGGCAAGCGTAATATCACTGAATGTAATACCGACGTTTGCTTGTTCGGCATAGTTGATATTTTTTCTGCCGGCAGATGCGTCCCAGATGTGGACATCGATGTTTTCATTCGGCCATTCGTTGCGCAGTAAGCGGGTTAATCCATATTCATCAAAACGCGGGTCGTCCCATGTCACAATCGGGCCTCCCCCATGCTTGTCGACAACTTCCTTTAACGTTTCTTTTAGTTCAACAGCTGTTGTTTCAACGCATTGGGTATGAATGCGCGGACATTGCGCTTTCAACTCCTTCAATAAATCATCTTGGCTATAACCTTGAAATACCCTCCATTGCGGCTGATGGCTCCAATGCGGCCGGGATACTCCTGTTGTACGTTGTTTGCGTCCAAGCCGATTGGCAACAGTTTGCAAAAACTTGTTACGGTTATAAATCATGCCAGTCTGCATCATTTTCCAACTCCTTTTTGATGTTCGCGAAACCAGTCGCGGAATCGTTCTTTATTTGGCGCAGGAAACTCGCGAATTTCCGTCCATGCTTTCAGTGGCCCAGGCCCTTTGGAAATTCGGTCGTCTTTTGTAAACGGCGTCAATGCTCTTGGGGCAACTTTAGAACCAAGCTTGTAAAGGAAGGGTGAAGCAGCGCCTAAACCGAACGCTTTCATCGCCAATTTTTCCGAAATCGGCGCTTTTTCTTCGCGCTCAACGATCACTTGACGGTGTTTTAACAACAATTCATGAAGCGGAATTCTGACTGGGCACGCTTCTGTACAGGCCGCACAAAGTGTGGAGGCGTACGGCAGCTCTTTATAATTGTCATATCCTCCTAACAACGGTGACAGAACGGCGCCAATCGGACCGGAATAAATGGAGCCATACGAATGTCCCCCAATATGGCGATAAACCGGGCATACGTTGACGCAGGCAGCGCAGCGAATACATTGCAATACCGGCTGAAACTCTGTGCCGAGAATGTTGGAGCGGCCGTTATCAACGATGACTAAATGAAACTCTTCCGGACCGTCCACGTCGCCATCATCGCGTGGTCCCGTTAATACCGTAATATAGCTCGTTAATTTTTGTCCGACAGCACTCCGCGTTAAAAGGCTGACAAGCACTTCCATTTCTTCAAACGTCGGGACAATGCGCTCCATCCCCATGACGGTGATTTGCGTTTTTGGAAGGGCGGTAACTAAATCGGCGTTTCCTTCATTGGTGACGAGCGTAATGGAGCCGGATTCGGCAATGGCAAAGTTGCAGCCGGTGATGCCGATATCGGCGGTTAAGTATTCGCGACGGAGCATTTTGCGGGCATGAAGCGCGAGTTCTTCCGGTTTTTCCGTTTGCTTGTAGCCGAGCTTTTCGCGAAAGACGTCGCGAATTTGTTCTTTATTTTTATGAAGTGCTGGAGCGACGATGTGTGAAGGAGGATCGTGATCGTCCACTTGCAAAATGTATTCGCCAAGATCCGTTTCAATGACTTCACAGCCCACTGCTTCCAACACAGGATTTAAATTAATTTCTTCCGTTACCATCGATTTTGATTTGACAATTTTTTTCGCGTTTTTCCGAATGACGACATTGCGAATATAGTCATTTGCTTCTTCTGCGGTTTGCGCGAAAAAGACGTGGCCTCCGCGTTTGGCAACGTTTTCGCTTAATTGCATTAAATAATAATCTAAGTTTTCTAGTGTATGCTGACGAATTTCTTCCCCGAGTGCGCGCCATTCTTCCCAGTTTCCAAGCTCTTCGGCCGCTTCGAGCCGTCTTGTATGCAGCCGTTCTTGTGCTCCTGCGACAGCGCCGCGCATAAACGTGTTGTGAAGATTTATTTCGACTCGTTCATGGAAATTTGCACCGTCAATTTTCATCGCCATGTGAATCCCTCCTTTTATCTGCTGTTTAGTACTTCAGCAATGTGCATCACTTTGATTGGCTTCCCTTGCCGCTTTAAACGTCCGCCAATGTTCATTAAACAGCCGCAGTCGGCTCCGATTAGATAATCTGCATTTACTTCTTCGATATGTTCAATTTTTTCATCCACCATTTGTTCGGAAATCGTTCCCATTTTTACAGAAAACGTTCCACCGAACCCGCAGCACTGATAGGCATTCGGCAACGGAACAAGTTCCAATCCCTTTACATTTTTTAGAAGCTTAAAAGGCGCTTCTTTGACGCCGAGCAGACGTGTCATATGGCACGAGGTATGATAAGTTGCGCGTCCCTGAAATTTAGCGCCGACGTCCTCCACCTTCAACACGTCGACGATGAATTGGGTGAGTTCATACGTTTTATCAGCGAGTGCTTTCGCCTTCGATTCCCATTCGCGATCTCCTTGGAAAACGCGTGGATATTCTTTCAACATGGTTGCGCACGAGCCGGAAGGAGTGACAACATAATCGGCATGTTCAAACGTACGGATCATATGTTTCATTGCTTCTTTCGCTTCTTTTACATAACCGCTGTTATAGGCGGGCTGGCCACAGCATGTTTGCGCTTCCGGAAAGTCAATTTCGCACCCTAAACGCTTCAATAGCTCCACCGTTGCTTTTCCAGCATTGGTATAGAATAAATCGATGAGGCAGGTGACGAATAATGAAACTTTCATTGTGAATCCCCTTCCAATTAATATATGATTAGGTGAACAGGTCATCTGATGATCTTGTATAACATTATATACTATTTTCAGTGATGAAAAGTATTCTTTTATGAAATTTTGCAATATAAAAATAAAGCACCCAGCTGTTTTACCGGGCGCTTATCGAGAATATATATATTTATGAAGTATATTTTCCACGTTGGTTAAATGCTGAAGCATTCGTTCTTGCGCGGCATCGGCGTTTTTTTCTTTTATTGCTTTAAAAATTTCGGTGTGTTGTTGAAGCAGTTTTTCCGTTGTTGTTTGCTTGGAAAACAGCCAAATCCGCCGGGTTTCCCGCATCGTTTCTATCATCATTTCTGATACGCTGTTCATTAAGCTCACTAAAATCGGATTGTGGGAGGCGGCCGCAACTGCCATATGAAAAGCAAGGTCCGCTTTTTCCCCAAGCTCATCGTTTCCAATCGCTTCCTGCATTTCGTGAAGAGCTTGTTCCATCGCAATTAAATCGTCATCTGTCCGTTTTTGTGCAGCTAAGGAGGCAGCGCCTACTTCCAACAGTTTGCGCACTTCAAGTAAGTGCCAAATATCTTCTTTATTCATTAATACCGCAATGGAAAGAGGAAAGGAAATCGTTGCTGGATCAAATTCTCGGACATAGGTGCCTTCTCCTTGCTTTAATTCGATGAGCCCCATTGCTTTTAAAGCAGTTAGCGCTTCACGAATGGCGGCTCGTCCCACTTGAAACTTCTCAGCCAGTTGCTGAACAGAGTCCAATTTATCTCCAGGTTTTAATACACCGGTCTTGATCATATGAAAAATTGCTTCCGCTACTTCTTCGTAAATCTTTTTCGTTTTAATTTGTTTAAATTCCAATGTATTCACCTCGATATAAGTCCTAACTTGATGATACACGTTTTGAATTATTTCTGCTAACGGAAAGGTCAGCTACATTTGTTATTTAGCATTGGATGTTCAATAAAAAAGCAAACGGGAAAGGAACTGACGTTGTTTATTATTATAATACACGGAATGAGACGGTAATAAGAAATCTTCTCTCTTCAAAAAATGCTTTATAAAACTAAAGATTTAGAAAATTAAAAAACCATATTGCATTTTTGGCTCATCATCTTCTATAATTTGACTCAGAACAGTATTTTATTATCCGGTCATCTGATGACTTGATGGGTGAATTGTCAGCTACAACAATGTGAGAACAAGAGAAAAAATTAACAAAATATAGGAGGAGTGTTGATGCAGTGGAAACAAGATTTTACGCCAATTGCTGATCATCTTTGGTTATCAGCTATTGTAGCACTTATTCCAATTTTATATTTTTTCTGGGCGCTGGCTATCAAGCGGATGAAGGGCCATATAGCTGGAGTTACCACCTTGCTTCTTGCTTTAGCAATTTCTGTAATCGCTTACAGGATGCCGGCCGGAATGGCAGTGATGTCGATAACACAAGGAGCCGTTTATGGATTATTGCCAATTGGATGGATTATTATCACTTCCGTCTTTTTGTATAAACTGACAGTTAAATCCGGCCAGTTTGATATTATTCGCAACTCCGTGTTGTCGATCACGGAAGACCGTCGTCTACAAGCATTATTGATAGCGTTCTCATTTGGGGCGTTTCTTGAGGGAGCAGCTGGATTTGGGGCGCCGGTAGCTATTTCTGCAGCACTGCTTGTCGGCTTAGGATTCAATCCGTTGTATGCAGCGGGAATTTGCTTAATTGCCAACACAGCTCCAGTTGCCTTTGGGGCGATCGGAATTCCGATTACTGCGATGGAAGGGCCAACTGGTATTCCGGCGATGGAAATTTCGAAAATGGTAGGGCGGCAATTGCCTTTCTTGTCGGTATTGATTCCGTTTTATCTTGTCCTTATTATGGCTGGATGGAAAAAAACAGTGGAGGTATTGCCGGCGATCATTGTGTCAGGGGCCTCCTTTGCGATTACGCAATATGTTAGCTCTAACTTTTTAGGTCCTGAGCTTCCGGACATTTTATCGGCTTTAGTTTCGATGTTTGCACTCGCCGTCTTTTTAAGGTATTGGAAGCCAAAAAGCACGTATCGTTTTTCAACGGAATCCGAAGTGGCAGCAGCAGCCCAAGCAAATAAAGCTGCCTATACAAGCGGGGAAGTATTTAAGGCATGGTCTCCATTTTTAGTGCTAACCGCATTCATTTCCCTCTGGGGAATTCCGCAAGTGAAAGCGGCTTTGACAGGACATTACGAGGGAACGAATGGGCTGTTAAAGCTAGTCAACGCAATTGGTTATCAGCTGACATTTATGCCGGAAGTACCGGGATTGAACAATAAAATCATTAATGCAAGCGGCCAGCCGATTGCGGCAGTATATAAACTAGAACTGCTCGGCGCAGCCGGTACAGCTATTTTGTTGGCTGCGGTGGTAACCAAATTTATTATAAAAATGTCTTGGAAAGATTGGGGAAGTACGTTTATCGAAACATTAAATGAATTAAAGTTTCCAATTGTTACGATTGCTTCGGTTGTCGGTTTTGCATATGTAACAAACGCCTCCGGTATGAGCACGACGCTTGGGATGGCCTTAGCGAAGACAAATTTCTTATTCCCGTTTTTCTCCCCGTTTTTAGGATGGCTCGGCGTATTTATTACTGGTTCCGATACGTCCTCGAACTTACTGTTTGCCAATTTACAAAAAGTGACGGCGACTTCCATTGGCATGGATCCTGTTTTAGCGCTAGCAGCGAACTCTTCCGGCGGGGTTGTCGGAAAAATGATTTCGCCGCAATCGATTGCGGTAGCCTGCGCGGCCGTCGGATTAACCGGAAAAGAATCCGATTTATTCCGATTTACGGTGAAGCATAGTATTTTCCTAATTATTTTGATTGGTATACTCGTATTCTTGCAATCTAATATTTTATCTTGGATGATTCCATAATGACGTTTATAGGGAGGGACGGTGCCTAGTGGACTAAGAGTTGCGAAAAAAGGCGCATTCATAAAACATTATAACAGTTATGACAAACAAAGGACTCTTGTCCGGTGCATAAAAAACCCCCGCATTATTCTATATGCGGGGGTTTTTAGTGAAAAGACTCTTTACGGAACGGAAGTGATAAGCTTTTGAATCGTACTGAGTGCTTTTCCCGTTCCGATTGCTACTGCTTCAAGCGGGTTCGGAGCAGTATGGACTGGAACATGCAATTCTGAACTTAGCCATTTCTCGATTCCGTGAAGAAGGGCGACGCCGCCGGTTAAGACGATGCCGTGGTCAATAATATCGCCGCTAAGTTCCGCAGGACATTCTTCGAGCACAGTTCGAATCGCGCTAAGAATTTGTGAAAGCGATTCTTCCATCGCTTTTTGCACTTCTGTAGAACTCAATGGAACGGCTTTAAGAAAACCAGTCACTAAATCACGGCCATGAATGGTCATTGTTTTTTCTTCATGAGCAATTGGTGCATGGCCAATTTCGATTTTAATTCGTTCCGCTGTCTGCTCGCCAATGAGCAAGTTATAATGTTGCCTTACGTATTGAATAATATCCTCGTCGAGTTGATTGCCGCCGATGCGAAGCGACTGGCATGCGACAACTCCGCCGAGAGAAATAATCGCTGCCTCTGTTTTGCCGGCTCCCAAATTAACAACGACATTTGCCACTGGCTCATCTACTGGCAAGTCGGCGCCGATCGCCGCAGCGATTGGCTCCTCGAGTAAATATACTTGTTTGGCACCGCAATGTTTTGCTAATTCATAAAAAGAGCGGCGTTCTACGGAAGTAGAATGAAATGGAATGCTAATAACAACATTTGGTTTTTTAATGGAAAAACCGATGCGCTTGCTAGCGAGCTTAAACACTTGTTTTAGCATTGTTGCCGTTTTGTCAAAATCTGCAATAACACCATGTTTTAATGGATATATTGTTTCAACATTATTAGGTGTTTTACCGATCATCATTTTTGCTTCCGTTCCAATGGTGAGCACTTCATTCGTTTGGACGTCGAAAGCGATCACCGCTGGTTCGTTAAAGACAATTCCTTTATTTTTACTATATAGTAGTATATTCATCGTTCCTAGGTCGATTCCAATCTCCGACGAACCGAACATTGTCAACACCTGCCTTTAATATACTTAAAAAATCTACCGAAAGAAGTAAAAAAAGCATAACTATAAGTTCACACATATATAACTTTCGACTTATTTCTCACATTTATGACTATAAAATGACGAAATGTATCAATTGTTAAGTTTCTCCACATAAATGAACATTAGAAAAAAATTTTTTTATTTTCATGTATAAAATAACAAAAAAGGGGGAATAAATAGTAGCGAAAAGTTTTCCAAGTATTCCCCCGATCCCCTATGAATATATAGAACGCCCTCCTAATAAAGGAGGGCACTTTTTTTGAAAAATGAAAAACTCTCCTACATATCAAGTATGTTTACTTAATATGCCAGAGAGTTTTTCATGCTTCCCTTATAACCGTTTTGCTCCAACATATTTTGACTTCCAATATGAATTATTTAAACTGTCAATTTTTACTCCTTTGGATGTAGCATGAATAATTTGGTTGTTCCCGATGTAAATTGCTACATGAGAAACGCCTGTTTTGGTTTTAGATGTATTAAAGAACACTAGGTCGCCTGCACGTAAGTTTGATTTATGTACCGTTTTTCCTTTTTGATACATTTGTTTGGAAGTGCGCGGTAAAATTTTTCCGATTTTTTTATGTGTATAGTAGACAAATCCCGAACAATCAAATCCTTTTGGTGTTGTCCCGCCATATCTGTATGGAGTGCCGATCAGTTTTTTCGCTTCAGTGATCAGTAATTTTGAGTTTCCAGCTGCTTCCGTACTAGAAGTGTTTGTAAATAAGGAAGAAAACATAACTAAAAAAGATAGTGAAACTAATGCGATGAATTTTTTCATTTTCCGTAAACCCCCGACAACAATTTTTCCAATTCGACTTTCCATGGCTATAGTATAACAAAGGAATTACCGCTGTTCTTTTACAGTTGAATTAAATAATATTACAGAAAAGTTACAAATATGTGACTTGGTGCTAAGTTCTCATATAAATTTTTGCTATTAAGTAGTGTTTTTTGTCGATGAATGAAAATATAACTAATCATAGTACAATACTTATGTACCAAATAATTGCGAATGATGTCGTGAAATGTCGAAAAAATAGGAATGAGGTGGGGGGGAAGGGCAGGAATAATGCTTCTATAATGTTCATGAGAAGCCGAATTTAAAATAATATGGTGGTCACTTATGTCGAAAGAAATCGAATATACGTTGTTTGTATTGATTGCTATATTCATTGTTCTTGTTATACATCTATGGCTCTATCGCGTCGTGAAAAAGAAGCTATCATTATCGCTTTTCCAAATTGCGCCTCGGTTAACAGTAAGTTTTTACATGATTGCTGCGGCATTGCTTTTTAGCGGAATCATCTATATCAATTATTTAGAAAAAGAAGAACATAAGGAATATGAAGAAGATGCCAGGAATTTGGCAAGGTTGTTGGCTGACGGTTTGTCAAATATGCATCATGAGCAGTTGAATGAACAAACAGATGAAAATGATGAAACTTATGTTCATATTTTACAAATGATGGAACAATGGCAAAATGATCATTCCGAAATATTGAGTATGTACACGTTAAAAAAGAATGAACGAGGGAATTATTACTTTGTTGTTGCTTCGGAAGTGGATTACAAACGCAAGGGGAAGATAAATGATAAGAGAGAACAGCATTTGCCGATCGGTACGGTTTATCGCACCTATATTCCCGAGCTTGAACAGGCTTTTCAAGGAAAATTTGCTATGGAGAAATACCCTACGAAGGATGAATGGGGAGAAAGCATCGGTGTGTTTATGCCGGTATTCAAACAGGATGGAACGGTAGACGCGGTTTTAGGGATTGGTTATGATGCAAAAATATATAAGGAAAGACTAGAAAAAGAGCGTCAGAAAGGGATGTGGATCTGTTCCCTTGTTCTCCTCGTCTGGAAGGCGTTTTATTTATTAGGTATATATATGCAAGTCGAACGGAAGTTGTTTGAGAAACATAAGCAAGCACTAGAAGTGAGTGAAAATCGTTTTAAACGATTGGCGGAAAGTATAATGGAAGGAATTATTGTACATGCGCATGGAAAGGTAATCGAAGCTAACAAGGCTGCATGCCGGTTGTTCGGATATGTAGAAAGCGAACTTATTCATATGCCGGTTCAAGATTTAATGATTCTTGAATCGTTGAAAAAGATAGAACATAATGATCAAGAAGAGCTCTATGAAATTCAATTGCGGAGAAAAGATGGGACCATTTTTCCAGCGGAAATGGTTCAACGTGAGTATGACTATGACGGCAGAAAGGTGAACGTCACTGCGATCCGTGATATTACAGAACGAAAGAACAATGAAGAAAAGATGCATTATATCGCTACTCATGACGATCTAACAGGTCTGCCGAACAAAGAGGCATTGCATCGCGCCATCACGGAAAAAATTCAAGAAGCGTTTGATCGTCAGGAAGAAGTGGCGATTATGTTTCTTGAAATTAGCGGTATGAAAACCATTAACGATTTTTACGGATATTCCGTTGGCGATCAAGTGTTGCTGCAAATTGTAGAAGAGTGGAAAAAACGAAGTTGTAAAGATGTCTTGTTAGGAAGATGGAGCGGAAATGAATTTATTGCTATTTTGTCGGGAAGCACAAAAGAAAAGGCGACAGCTGCAGCAAATCAGTTTAGCGAAATCGCTGATGAGCCAGTGATCGTTGAAGGTCGTGAACTATATGTTACGATAAAAATTGGAATCAGTTTATATCCGCAAGATGGAATGGATCCAAAAACACTAATTCGAAAAGCGGATATTGCACGGTACAAGTTGCGTCAAAAACCGGCAAGTCAATTTTTGTTCTTTGAAGAGCCAATGGCTCGAGTAATTCAAGAAAAAATTGGGATGGAGAGAGAATTGCGCCGTGCGTTGGAAAAAGGAGAATTTGAGCTTTATTATCAACCGCAAATTCAGTTAGACACCGGTATGGTGACAGGAATGGAGGCGCTGATTCGCTGGAATCATCCAGAAAAAGGATTGATATCCCCTTATGCGTTTATCCCTGTTGCAGAACAAACGGGAATGATTATACCGATTAACGAATGGGTAATCCGCATGGCATGTCAACAAACGAAACAATTGTTAAATGATTTTCCAAATTTATCGGTGTCTGTAAATTTATCTCCGTATGAATTTGAAAATCGCCGCTTTGTTCATAAGCTTATGAAACTATTGGAGGAGACAGGACTGCCGCCACACCATTTAGATTTGGAAATTACGGAACGAATGACGATAGATACAGAAAGAGCGATTACTATTTTAAAAAGGCTAAAATCGATCGGCGTTACGATTAGCATGGATGACTTTGGAACGGGATATAGCTCGTTAAGTTATTTAACAGACCTTCCGATCGACCGTTTAAAAATTGACCGTTCATTTGTACGAAACATTCAAGGAAAAAAAGAGGCGATTTTGCCATCTATTATTCGCCTCGGGCATAATATTGGCGTGAAGGTGCTTGCCGAAGGAGTAGAGACAGAAACGGAAGTCGCATACTTAAAGGATAAACATTGTGATGAAGCACAAGGATATTATTTTGCGCAGCCGTTATCGTATAAGGAGTTAAAAGCGTTTTTGTATGAACATCGCTGTAAAGTGCTGCAAGCATAGGAGATGAAATGATGGATATTATTTGGAGAATTGCCGAAGATAAAATCCGTGAAGCGATGAAAAACGGCGAATTTGACAATCTTCCCGGCTTTGGAAAACCGCTTGAACTGGAGGATTTGTCCCATATTCCAGAAGATTTGCGAATCGGTTATTTGATGTTAAAAAACGCCGGCTACGTCTTTGAGGAAGTCGAGTTAAAAAAAGATTTAATGACGCTAGAAGATTTGTTGCGCTGCTGTGAAGATGAAGACGAAAAAGAGAAATTAAAGAAGAAGCTAAATGAGAAATTGTTGCGGTGGAATGCGCTCATGAAAAAGCGCAATAAAACAAATTCCCAAGCATTGCGCGACTACCAGCGGCGAATTGATGAAAAATTTCGGTAGTCCATGGGAAAGCTTGCCATTTTTCAAAAGCAAGCTTTTTTTGTTTTTTATGCAACGTTTTTAGAAAAAAGGGGAAAATATCGTTAGGTTTTGCGAATTTGTTTTCTCGCCTGATAAAGAAAACAAACAGCACTTGCAGCAGGAAGCCGATTCAGTTATTAAAAGGAGAGTGGAAATGGAATGAAAAAAATGTGGCTTTCTTTTGCGATAGTGATGATGCTCATCATCCCGACAGAAGCATTTGCGGCACATGAGAAAGCAAATGTAAAACAGCAAGACACGGAAGTAATCGGTCATGTGCTTGCGGGACATATGTTCAAGCATGGAGAATTAGATGAACAAAAATGGATGGAAATAGTCAGACAATATACGCCAGACCAAGCGGATGAATGGCAAAAAGTGCTTAACGAACGGAAAACGCTAAGAAAACAAATGCAGGACGAACAAGTGAAAAAAGCGTTGAAAGCAAAATGCAAGGAAATGAAAAAGAAGCGTGAAGCAGCGCTTGACCAATTAATTGATCGTTTCGCTAATAAAGAAATAACGAAAGAACAATTTAAACAAGAATTGAACCAATTACATAAACGGAAAAAGTGGATGTCAAAAGAGGAAAAGCAAAAATTGCGCAAGCTTCATTATCAAACATATGAAGCGATGAAGGAAAACGACAAAAATGCTATGACCATGTTATTGCCACAATGGCTGGAGCATATGAAAAAAGAAAATAAACGGTTGGCGAAATGGATTCAAGAAGCAACGCAAAGATAATATAATGGAGAAAAAGGCCGTGGGTTTCTACACGGCTGTTTTTTATAAAGGGGAAATTCGTATGGGATATCCGGTTATGCTAAATATCGCAAATCAGCACGTTGTCGTCATCGGCGGCGGAAAGGTGGCGGAACGGAAAATTCATGGATTGCTTGAAGCAAAGGCAAACATTACGGTTGTGGCTCCTACGATTACATCGGGAATTCAACAGTTAGAAGCAGCTGGAAAACTTATTTGGCGACAAAAAACGTTTTCTCCTGACGATTTGGAAGAAGCATGGGTTGTGATTGCCGCAACGAATAATCGGGATGTCAACGAAGCGGTGGCGAAAGCGGCGAAGCCTTATCAGCTTATTAACATTGCCGATGATCCGGAACGGTCCAATTTTCATGTTCCTGCGGTCATAAGGCGCGGCAGATTGACGATTGCGATTTCGACAGGCGGCGCAAGCCCGACCATCGCCCAGCAAATTCGCCGACAGCTTGAGGAACTGTACGATGATGACTACGGACGGTATATCGATTTTCTTTACCAATGCCGGCAATGGATTTTACGAAATGTGCACGATGAGCAAAAAAGAAAAGAGCTATTTAAAGCCATCGCTGATGAATCATTTCGGAAGAGGGGGGATTGGGAGGAAGAGTTTGAACAACTGCTGAAGAATGTGATAAAAGAGGAAATTAGGCGAAAGGAAGAGTAGGATGACGATATCCATTTATGTCGTCGATGCGTTTACGAACGAGCGATTCAGCGGGAATCCAGCAGCTGTTTGTCTTCTTTCTGCCCCAATGCCAGAAGAATAGATGCAAAAGGTAGAAGTAAATCATGATAGAGTGGGGCTGTCTGGGCAAGAAGTAACCGTATGGAAAGGGGAATTAATAGACTGATAGAAATTGGAACAAGCAACCTTCCCTCTATGGAGAAAGTTGCTTGTTTTTTCAATCATCCCATTTATACGTCCAAAACCGCTCAGTCTTCAGCCATTCTAACACGTCGCCGCCGCGTTTTTTCGCCGCTTTCATCAGTCCTTCCGTTTGCGAGCGGTGTGCTTGGATGGCAGCAAGTTTTTTTTCGATGACCGAACTGACATCACGGATGACATCTGGCTTGCCCAAGTCTTGCTCACAGTTTTTTGCAAATGCGACGCAGTGAACGACAGGGCGCTTGTCTTTCGGAAGGCGCTTGAGAGCGCGAATAACGGCGGCGCCGCATGCGTCATGATCAGGATGGACGCTATAACCAGGGTAAAACGTAATGACAAGCGATGGATTCGTTTCTGCGACAATTTCTCCGATTCGATCGGCAAGCAATTCTTCATCCTCAAATTCTATCGTTTTATCGCGGTATCCAAGTAAGCGCAAGTCATGGATGCCGATAGTTTTACATGCTTCTTCGAGTTCTTTTTTGCGAATGAGAGGAAGTGTTTCACGGTTGGCAAATGGCGGCACTCCCATATTTCTTCCCATTTCCCCAAGGGTTAAGCAGGCGTACGTAATCGGTGTGCCACTTTCAGCGTGCTGCGCTAACGTTCCAGACACTCCAAACGCCTCGTCGTCGGGATGGGGGAATACGACTAATATATGTCTTTCCATGAAAATCACTCCTTCATTAAAATGGCTCGTGGCTTAATTGCAGTGCAACAGCCAGCCTTCCTTCATAATCGTGCCCGGCTAACAGCAATTGTCCTTTCTCTGTCATTTCCCAGTCTGTTAATCCTTCCGCATACACCCAGCCGAAATCAAGTTTTAAGCCGACACGATACGGCCCGTTTCCAACGATTTTCCCGCGGCTGAAACGAATAAGACCGTTGCGGATATAAGCTCCGGCAGAAAAAAATCCTTCATTATGATGGGCAGCGTATGCACCATTCGTTGTTTCTAAATGTATATATACATCTTGATTGGCAAAGCGGTTTAATGCGGCTTGCACTTCCCAAACATCAATCGGCTGCAAGCGAATCCCTCCTGCTATTTATTTTCTATTATTTTACATGAAACGAGCAAAAAAACGAAAATATTTCGTCTATCGAACTTCTTGATTATAATAAAAGAAGACAGTTATTGAGACTCATCAAGCTTCGATTTTACGCCAAAATAGAGAAGAGGTGTTATTGATGAGTTTTCAAGGAAATGGCATAACGTTTTTAAACTTTGACAATACGTATGTTTCGCAAAAACAGCTTTTTCATTTTCCGCATGAATGGATCGATTTTACCGATTTAGCACATACAAACTTGTATTGTGAACCCGAATCATTACGCGAGATTGAGAGACGCATACGTCTTCGTAAACAAAAAGGAGCGGTGTTCATCGGAAACGGAAACTATCACTATGTTTCTTATTTGCTTATTCAAGAAATAAAGGAGCCTTTTACTCTCATTTTGTTTGACCATCATACGGATGTTGGAACTGGGGATGATCCTGTTATTTCGTGCGGTTCATGGGTATCGTATGCGCTAAAGCATCCTTATTTAAAAAAGGTGGTTATGATCGGTCCAAAACCTTCACAACAGTATCTTCGTTTATCTTCTAATATTACTGTCTTCCCAATTGATCATTACGATATTTCTCCAAGCATGCTTTTTTCCGTCATTCCTACTCATTGTATATATATTAGTATTGATAAAGACGTGCTTTGCCGTGATGATGCGGTGACAAACTGGGATCAAGGAACGATGCCGCTTTCGTTTTTGCTTTCTTGTCTCCGTCATCTATTATTCTATAAAAAGGTAGTGGGTGTGGATGTGTGCGGTGAATATCCGCAAGCTTCCATTGATGTTTTTAACCCTGTTTGCCGCGAAGCGAATCGAAAAAACGAATATGCGAACCGATGCATTATTGAAACGTGTTTACACTACACATCTACACATCCCCTTCCTGCGTAATTGCTCACCATCATACAGTAGCATTATAGATGTAAGTTTTGCCTTTTGATCAAAGAATCACGATGTTTTTCGGCTGCGCATAAGCGTGATTGAGGCAAGCCACGGCCTTGCCCCGGTCAGACGAAAAATCTGCGGCAAACTTCTTGTCCGCCAGAAGTTGAATCTTCCAGATAAACTTATATTACAAATAAAAGAGCTGTATCTATTTGCAGCCCCTTAGTACATGATGCGAAATTGCGTTTCATTATTAATAACTGGAATTTCTTGTGCGGAAACATCGGTTACTTTCGCAAAAAGCGTTCCTTCTCGGATCGTGTCAATAAATAACTGGATCGCCTCTTCATTTCCTTGTACTTCAAGTTCCACTGTTCCATCATCATTGTTTCTGACCCAGCCTGTCAATTGCCGTTTTAGTGCTTCATATTGGGTAAAATACCGGAATCCCACGCCTTGAACGCGCCCATGAACGATTAAGTGAAACCGTTTCATATTGCTCGCCCCTCGCCATCTTTTTTCTATTCTCATCATACAATAGATAGGGGATTTTGTATATGTGGATGTAAGATAAGAGGGAGGACGAAAAGCGAAAGGGAGCTTGGCGATGTTAAGCTCCCTTATTCGCTCGTAACAATATTTGTGCGTTTTCTTTGATCATATTCTGCAAAAAAGGATGGTATCCTAAATAGTTGCATAAAATCCACTGTTTATTGGATGAAGAAAGAGAACGGAGCTGTTTTTCAATTGTTTTCATTAATACGCCAGTAAATAATAAATAAGGAACGACGAAAATTTTTTTGTAGAAAGAACGGCTTGCTTCATATAAACCGTCTTCCAATGTTGGCCGGATGGCGGCTAAAAAACATATATCAACGCGCGGGACGTTTGTTTTTGCTTGAAGCAGCTTAGCGATCGCGGTGATATCACGCTTCGTATCCGGATCGCTGCTGCCGCGTCCGATAAGCAGAATCATCGATTCATGGTCTAGCGGCACTGCTTGTTCTTTTATCCGGTCTACAACAATATCAATCATCATTTCATGCACGCCAAACGGTTCTCCAAGCACGATTTCTAAGTGGGGATGGCGCTGTTTTGCTTGCCGGATCGCCTCTGGAATATCATGTTTAGCATGTCCTGCTGATAAAAGCAGGAGTGGGAGGACAACGATGCGAGATGCCCCTTTTTGAACGCAAATATCGATTCCAGTGACAATATTTGGGTGGGCAAGCTCAATAAAACAAAGTTCTTGAATGGGAACATTGATATTTGCCTTGCATTGTTCTACAAAGTTACTTGCTTCCGCGCGAGCTTTGGCGATGCGGCTGCCGTGACAGACGTACAATATCGCTTGCATATTCCACCTCGTCATAATGCTGCGTTAGCGGCCGTCTGTTGTTTTTGAAGAAGCTGTTCAAACCATTGAATGTTTTCGCGAAGTTTTACGACGTTCCCGATAATAATCATGCTTGGATTTTCGATCTTTTCTTTTGCGACAACCTCAGCGATCGTCGATAAGGTAGCAGTTACGGTCCGTTGTTCGGACATGGTTCCCCATTGAATGACCGCAACGGGGGTTGAAGGAGCTTTCCCGTATTGGATGAGCTGGCTGCAAATATATGGGAGATTGCTGATGCCCATGTAAATGGCAAGCGTATCAATGCCTTTCGCGAGATTTTCCCATTTGATTTCTTCTTCGCTTCCTTTCCGCTTATGACCGGTGATGAAGGCGACGCTAGAGCTGAAATCTCGATGGGTGACAGGAATACCAGCGTAAGCAGCAGCGGCGATTCCAGAAGTAATGCCGGGAACGATTTCAAACTCGATTCCATGTTTCGCAAGCGCCTCTGCTTCCTCACCGCCTCTGCCAAATACGAACGGGTCGCCGCCTTTCAAACGAACAACCGTTTTTCCTTTTTTGGCGTACCGAACGAGGAAATGATTAATGGTTTCTTGCTGCATGGTATGGTAACCCGGCAATTTGCCGCAAAAGATGAGTTCTGCATCTTTTTTCGCATAGGATAACAGCTCTTCATTGATGAGGCGGTCGTATAAAATAACATCGGCTTGCTGGATGCATTTGAGGCCTTTTACGGTAATTAGTTCAGGGTCACCAGGGCCCGCTCCAACTAGGTATACTTTTCCCATCTTTGTTTCAGCCCTTTCTCGTTTGCATGTTTTTTATGAAGAATAGCGGGGTTCGCTGTAGACAACGAACCCGCCTCCGCGACGAATCAGTTTTTTTTCATGTAGAGAAATATCCGTATAATCAGGAACTTTTAAAAAATGTTTTTCTAATTCTACTTCGACGAGGCGAAATGCTTGTTCATCATCGTTTGCGGCAATGACGACATAGATGATTTCTGTTTTTGTTGTTACTTCAAATCGATAAAGAAACATTGCTGTCACCTTTTATGCTACCGTGCTGACTTGCGCTAAAATGCTGTCTAGTTCTGTTTGCAACGCTTCTATTCCAACGCGATCTAAGTAAGCTAAGAATGTTTCGCCCGGCAATTTTGTTTCTTTGAAATAGGTTAATAGCTGCAAAAGCACTTCGGAAATTCGTTCCGCATCTACTTTTCCTTTTAATTTTTGATTGTATTTGCCGCCGTTGTAGAGCGTGCCGCCGACGTAAATTTCAAACGCTTCAATCATGCCTCTGTCTTTTGTTTTTGTTTTGATTCCTTGCAGGCCGATATCTCCAATTTGCCGTTGGCCACATGAGTTTGGACAGCCAACCATATGAATGCGTACTGGAACGTCCAGTTCTAAATGCTGATCTAAATATTCAGCGACGCGCCGCATCCGTTCTTTCGTCTCGACGAGCGCCAAATTGCAAAATTCAGTGCCAGTACAAGAAACAGAATAGCCGGTGAATGTGTTCGGACGGATAGAAATCCGTTCAAACACTTTTTCCTGTAATACAGCGTCAACATATTTATCTGGAATATTTGGAATAATTAGGTTTTGTGAATTGCATGTGCGGACTTCGCCGTTGCCGTATTGGCGGGCTATGCGCGCGATTTCGAATACTTCATCCGCGCTCAAGCGGCCAACTGGCACATTAAAGCCGATGAAATTTAATCCTTCTTGTTTTTGGCGATGGACACCATAGAAGTAACCAGGATTCCAGCCCTTTTGTACGTCTTCCCCTTTGGATGGGAGAGGCCCCGTGAGCTCAATTAATTTTTCTTTAAATTTATCAACGCCCCAGTCAGCGACAAGGAATTTGAGACGGGCGCGATGGCGTTTTTCGCGATAACCGTAATCGCGGAAAATCGTTGTGACAGCAACAGCAACGTCTTTCACGCGATCTGGCGTCACGAACACATCTAACGTTTGGGCAAGGTACGGAGCAGACGATAAACCGCCGCCGACTTTCACATGGAATCCGAGCACTTCTTTGCCGTCGATCACTTTTTTCGCCGGTGTAAACGACAAGCAATGGATTTCCGCGTTAACCGTGTTATAGACGTTGGCGCTGATTGAAATTTTATATTTGCGCGGCAAGTTGGAGAAATCTTCATTGTGTTGGAAAAATTCATATACTTCGCGGACGATTTCTCTCGTGTCGAACAGTTCGTCCGGATCGATGCCGGCAAGCGGATTGCCGACGATGTTGCGAGTGATATCGCCGCAGGCGCCGGCGGTAGATAACCCAACTCGTTTTAAACGATCAAAAATATCAGGAATTTGTTCGATTTGCAGCCAGTGGAATTGAACCGATTGGCGGGTTGTAATGTCAAACAAACCGCGTCCGTAATCACGGGCGATGCCTGCTAGCGTTTCGAGCTGCTCGTTATTCAAAATCCCGGAAGGAATGCAAACACGCATCATAAAATAGCCGGCTTCTTTAGGGCGCTGCAGGTAAAGCCCCGCCCATTTGAAAAGATCCCATTCTTCTTGCGGAATGGAAGAGAATCCATGCTTTGCGTAATAAGGAATATCTTCAAAAATTTTTAGTCCATCTTTTCTGAGTTTTTTTAATTCCGTTTTGTTTAAATTCGGGTTATTTGCCCATACTTTTTCATATGCCATTTAAAATTCCCCCTTGATAAAATTTCGATTGCGCAAGTAAGCAAGCACTTGATTGGCGCATTCATCGATCGTGTAACGATCTGTTTCAAGTATTAATTCCGGAGAAACAGGCGCTTCATACGGAGAGTCAATGCCGGTAAAATCACGAATTTCTCCATTTCTTGCTTTTTTATACAGTCCTTTTGGATCGCGTCTCTCACACTCTTCTAGCGGGCATTTCACATAAATTTCGATAAACTCGTCTTTTTCTACTAAATTGCGGACAAGCTCACGATCTTGCGCGAAAGGAGAAATAAATGCCGTTAAGACGAATTGGCCGCTGTCAACAAACAGCTTGGCAACTTCACCGATGCGGCGAATATTTTCGGTGCGATCTTCTACGGAGAAGCCAAGATCTTTATTTAGCCCGTGGCGAATGTTATCGCCGTCTAATACATAATTTTGAATGCCAAGGTCAAATAACTTTTTCGACACGGCATTGGCGATCGTGGATTTACCGGAGCCGGAAAGTCCGGTAAACCATAAAATCGCGCTGTGATGCCCGTTGCGCTTGCGGCGGTCTTTTTTTGTAATTGACGTTTGGTGCCAAACGATGTTCGTGCTCAAGCTTTCTCCTCCTTTAACGTGTAGATGAGGTGACAGCCTCGCGCTGCTGCAATCCTTTAATTAATACTGCCGCGACTTCCGGACGGCTGAACGTGCTTGGCGGCACTTGGCCATTGCGCAGCATTTCCCGTACTTTTGTGCCGGATAATACAACATGGTATTTCGGATCATGCGGGCATGTTTTCGTCGACGCCATTCCTTCGCATTTCGTGCAATAAAAGCTATGTTCGAAAAACAGCGGCGTAATGCCAAGTTCTTCCGGCGTAAAATTCAAGAAGATTTTTTGCGCATCATATGTGCCATAGTAATCACCGACGCCGGCATGGTCGCGGCCGACAATGAAGTGGGTGCAGCCGAAGTTTTTGCGCACCATCGCATGGAAAATCGCTTCCCGTGGCCCGGCGTAGCGCATCGCTGCCTGGAATACTCCTAAAAACACGCGGTCTTTCGGATAATAGTTTTCTAACAATACTTGATAGCTTTCCATGCGGATGTCCGCCGGGATGTCATCCGCTTTTGTTTCGCCGACGAGCGGGTTTAAAAAGAGGCCGTCGACAATTTCGAGCGCGCATTTTTGGATGTATTCATGGGCGCGATGGACAGGATTTCGCGTTTGAAAGCCGACCACCGTGTTCCAGCCAAGCTCGGCAAAACGCTTACGTGTTTCGGCCGGATCGAAGTAGAATGGAGCAAAACGCCCTTTATCAGTGCGTTTTACTAATGTAATCGGGCCGCCTACATATACATTTGGCTTTTCAAATAGTTTCCGTACGCCCGGATGTTTGAGTTCATCCGTTTTATAAACGAGAAGTGCTTCTTTTGTTTTATCAGGTTGATAGATTTCTTGAATATCAATGACTCCATAGACTTCTCCGTTGTAAACGAGTTTGGCCGTTTCGCCGGCAGAAAGCTCTTTTGCCTTTTCTTCGGTTACAGCAAGGGTAATTGGAATGCTCCATACTGTACCGTTGGTTAAGCGCATCGTTTCAACGACAGAGTCATAATCCTCCTTTGTTAAAAATCCGGTAAGCGGGCTGTAAGCACCTGTCCCGATCAATTCTAAATCACTTAACTCGGCATTTGTCAGTTCAATTTCTTTTGTCAGTGTATCCAATGGATAGCTAGGATTCCATCGATCGATTAATGTGCCTCCGTGTGGAATGCTTAAACTCATTGTTCATAACCTCCTAGAATCAATATTTCATATAGGAAAACTATGATTTATTGCGAAACGTCACCGCTGTTTTTGTATAATGATCGTTTTTCTTCGGCTATTGTTTTTTCAAGCTAATAATGCCAAAGGTGACAAGCCAAACCTTATGAGATGTGAAGGCCGCATTCTGTTTTTCCGTGGCCGACCCATCTGCCGGAACGTAAATCATTTGGATCGAGTGCGGGGGACGTACAAGGTTCACAGCCAATGCTTGGATAGCCGCGATCGTGAAGGACATTGTATGGAAGACGACGTTTGTATACATAATTCCATACATCTTTCCATGTCCAATGAATAAGAGGGCATATTTTTATGGATTTAAATTTGTCATCTTTATTTATATATTCTACATGGCTTCGTGTTGGCGATTGTTCGCGGCGCAGTCCAGAAATCCAAGCGGTTATTCCTGTTAATGTTTCGCGAAGCGGAATGACTTTTCGCAGTTCACAACATTTATTTGGGTTGTGTTTCCATAATTCATCTCCCAACTGTTGCGCTTGTTCTTCTAGCGATAAACTTGGTTTTTTCATGACGA
This sequence comes from Parageobacillus toebii NBRC 107807, assembly GCF_003688615.2. GTDB lineage: Bacteria > Bacillota > Bacilli > Bacillales > Anoxybacillaceae > Parageobacillus_B > Parageobacillus_B toebii. The sequence continues at coordinate 1,308,149 of NZ_CP049703.1, forward strand.
TGCGGAGAGAAGGATATTTTTCTTTTACTTTTTCGATTGTTTTGTACGTTTCGCGAAAATGGAGCCCGGTATCGAGAAATACGATTTCCGCATCTGGCTTTACTTGCGAAATCAAATCGATTAACACGATTCCTTCAACGCCGAAGCTACAGGCGTACACAATATCGTCCTTATATTGGCGGAATGCCCAAGTGAGGACATCAAGCGCCCCTTTTGTTTCATTATCGTGAGGGAATGAAGGTTTTTCTTCGGCTTCCCATGTTTGATAAGTGAGCATCTTTCTCCCTCCTTAAAAATCAAAGAAAATAAAGTGGATTAGTCGGTTATATAGGAATAGAAAGAGAACGAACGCTTATAAAAAACGCTCTCCCATTTTGGAAAGAGCGAAGAGGCCGCATATTTCACCTTATCTTCCAAAATGGCACCCATTTTGCTGGAATTAGCACCTTACTTTTTCATGAAGCAGGTTGCCGGAGTTCATCGGGCCAGTTCCCTCCCTCACTCTCGATAAGTTTGATGTAATTGATTAAAATTTTAACATAATTCACACAAAAGTCAATCCTAGTTTTTCGATAGGAATTAATTTTTTGCTGATATAACACAGTAGAGGAATAAAGAAATCAGGAAAGAAAAGGGCGGTTTGTTGTCCGACCTTTTCCATGCATGTCAACCGGATAATAGGGAATTATGCAAAACAGAGGATGCAGAAACGCGGATCGGCAATGTTACTTCGACGGTTGTTCCTTTATTCTCTTCACTCATAATCGACATCGTTCCACCGTGGTCTTCGATAATTTTTTTACTGATCATTATTCCGAGGCCAGTACCTTTTTCTTTTGTTGTAAAGAACGGTTTTCCTATTTTTTCTAGCTGTTCTTTTGGAATTCCGCAGCCTTCGTCGATAAAGCGGATAAGAACGGAATATTCATCCTTTTTTTGTGCCTCAATAAAAATATGTCCACCGCTTTTCATCGCTTCCATTGCATTTTTTAAGAAATTAATAAATACTTGCTTTAATCCGTTTTCGTCACATTCAATGAGAGGAAGAGATGGATCAATTTTTGTAATAATTTGGATGTTATGCAAAATACCTTGTGTTTCTAATAAAGTGGTGACATGTTGAAGCAAAACGCCAATATCACTTTTTGTAAATTTGGTTGCTTGTGGTTTTGCCAACACTAATAGTTCGCCTAAAATAAGTTCAATGCGCTGAATTTCTGATTCAATAATGTGAAGGTAAGGTTTTTTCTCGTCAAGTTCGAATTGCAATAGTTGTATAAATCCTTTTATGGCTGTAAGCGGATTGCGAATTTCATGGGCGATCCCAGCCGCTAGCTGGCCGGCAACTGAGAGCTTTTCCGATGTTCGAATGAATTCTTCTGTTTTTTTCAGTTCGGTAATATCGGTGAATGTCAATACCGCATCAACGACGGCTCCATTTTCCAAAACAGGCGTTACCGTATAGGAAACGGGGAAATGGGTACCATCTTTTTTCCAAAAAATATCTTCACTAATATGATATGTTTTCCCATCTTGAATGGCGAGATCAATTGGGCATTCATCAATAGAGTAAGGAGTTCCATCTTTTTTCGTATGGTGAATGATATCATGCGATGCTTTTCCAATGGCTTCTTCCGCTTTATATCCCGTCATTCGTTCTGCAGCTGGATTCCAGAAAACGATATTTCCATGTTTATCAATCCCACAAACTCCTTCAGCAATAGAATTTAATATGAGTGTATGTTTATGATATAAGTTTTCCAGCTCTTTTCGGTAGCGATTGAGTTCCGTCATATTTTGGCCAATCACATAAATTCCTTTCAAGCGATTTCCATGAATTATTGGAATGGTTTTAAAATGCATGTCAATAATTTTTCCATTTTTATGCTTTACTTGTAAATCATATTCACAACTTTCTCCTTTTAATGTTCGTTCAAATTTTTTTTTTGCTTTTTCAATTTGGTCTGGGGCGATAAACTGAGTAAAATGTTTGCCAATATATTCGCTTGGTTTGTATCCAAGCATTTTTCTTACTTCAGGGTTGCCGGATATAAGTAGACCATTTATGTCTAGCAGAAGAATCACATCAGGGTATTCGAAAAAAAGACATTTATGACATTGTTTATTTTCTTTTAATAAGCGGCTAATGATAAATGCGGACGCTGCCAAACAAAAGGCGCTGAGCACAGCAACGATGGAGCTGAACAAAAATCGAGTGAAAGAATCCGCCATATGGGGAAAATGTATTGACCAAACCACAAGGCTGATGATGCATATGATTGCTGCTGCAGAGAGCATGTAAATAGGAAATGTGTGGGCGAATAGTATTTTCAATAATATGTAAGAAACGATTACGGTAATGAAGAATAATAGAATGATAAATAACACGTAATGAATACCGCCAGAGATCATTTTTATTCTCCTCTCCCGCCTTAAAACATTAGAACTTAGACATAATTATACGAAAATAAAGATAATTTGAGTAGAACCAATAAAAAACGCTGCCCAAAGCGAAAAGGACAGCGATAGATGTTTCCGCCTTACATGGATACGTAAGTATGGCATTGTACATAATGAATCATTGAAAAACGACGTTTCCTTCAGCATTTTTTACTTTTTGCGTAAGTTTCCTAACTCCTCGGCGATGGCCTGCATCTCGCTTGGGCTAAACGTATTTTTTCTCATCACCATTTCATAAATGTCTTTTAGCTCATCATACCATTCCTCGGAGAAGTGGGAAGGTTTAATCGCATCAAAATTTAATACTTTTAGCTTTTCTTTTATTTTTTCTACCATGTACGCTACGTTTTCTGCCGACTTTTTGGATAAATCCATTTTTTTGCTCCTTCCTTGTAAAGGTTACATGTATTTTAACATACAAGGGAATACATTGCGCTAATATTTTTGTATATAATGGGGTCGAAAGGAGATGTGAAACAATGGTAAAAGTATTATTTGTTTGCTTAGGGAATATTTGTCGCTCGCCGATGGCGGAAGCGATTTTTCGACATTTAGTAAAAGAGAGAGGATTGGAAGGAAAAATCATCGTTGATTCAGCGGGAACAGGGAATTGGCATGTCGGAGAACCGCCGCATGAAGGTACACAGACGATATTAAAGAAAAATAAGATCGATTTTTCAGGAATTTGCGCTCGGCAAATTTGTAAAGAAGATTTGCAGGAGTTTGATTATATTATTGCCATGGATGCGGAAAATGTTGGGAATCTGCGACGATTAGCCGGATACAATAAAACAGGATTTATCGGCCGGCTTCTTGATTTTGTTCCAAATAGCGAAATTGCTGATGTGCCAGATCCGTATTACACAGGAAACTTTTCAGAAGTATATGAGCTTATCCGAAAAGGGTGTGAACATTTATTAGAAGCAATTATAAAAGAGAAAAAACTTTAAAAAGGGGGAAAAATAAGTGAAGAAGAGAAATGTATGGAAAGGTGTGATGATCGGGGCAGCAGTAGGAGCCGCATTTTCCTTGCTGATCAAAAGGGAAGAAAAGCAAGACCGTCTTTCATTGCCGATGAAGCTGAAACAATGGCGCCAATCTGTAGAAGAGATGGCGGAAGACATGGCGTTTATTATGGAAAAAATAAAAGATATTGCAGAAAAAACACCGGAAGTTATCGAATTTATAAAAGAAGCATATAGCTGGAAAGAGGATGATCGTCCCCGAATAAAATAATGAAGGGGGAACGAGAAATGATGATTAATTTAACGTTTATTCGTGAAATGGTGCGGCGTTTTCAAAAGGATGAAATTCCCCGTCTGTCGGCGGAATTAGCTTATTATTTCCTTCTTTCCCTGTTCCCATTTCTTATTTTTTTATTTACGTTACTTGCTTATTTGCCAATTCCACATGAAGATATTCTTTCCATAATACGTCAATATGCTCCAAAAGAAGCGCTTCATTTAGTCGAGGCAAACATTCGTCGGGTGATGGACGACCAAAACTGGAAATTGTTATCGTTTAGTATTATCGTTGCGATTTGGTCAGCTTCAAATGGAATGAATGCGATTGTCCGGGCGTTTAACCGCGCTTATGATGTCGAGGAAAATCGCCCCTTTTTTATCGCTCGTGGAATGTCGGTATTGCTTACAATCGGAATGATTTTTGTGATCATCGTTGCATTGTTTTTGCCTGTATTCGGGAAAACGATTGGGCTATTTTTATTTTCTGCATTTGGTTTTTCCCAAACATTTTTAATGACTTGGAACGCGTTGCGTTGGGTCATTAGTTCATTAATTTTGTTTGTTGTGTTTACCGCATTATATTATTTCGCGCCAAATAAGAAGCTGCGTTGTGCGAATATTGTCAGCGGCGCAATCTTTGCGACGGTTGGATGGATTCTCATGTCGCTTGCTTTTTCTTACTATGTCAACAATTTTGCGAATTATACCGCCATGTACGGAAGCCTCGGTGGAATGATTATTTTAATGGTGTGGTTTTATTTATCAGGGATGATTATTGTTTTAGGAGGAGAAATGAACGCGATTTTTGATTGTGAACGGGAAGGAAGAAAACGCACGCGTTAATATGCACAAACTTCCTTTCATAAACAACAAATTCAGGGAAATAGTAACGACTGTAAGAGGTTTGTTGAAGATGAGAGGGGGATTGTGATGACGAAACATACGAAAAAAGACGGCGGTACAAAACAAAAAGGAAAAAACAGACCAAAACATAAAACAAGCGGAAGCGCCAACGGCCAAAACGGATATCATTAGAAAAGCGTAGCGAGGAGGCTCAGACCAAACAAAGTTTGGCCTTGCGTGGGTTACTCAGAGAAGTTAACTCAATGTGTTGCCGCCACAGCGGGGCCGAAGCGTCGCGAGCCGATGGCGCCTGGAGCTAGACAATAATAAAAGCGGAGGCGGCGCGAACAGCTCTCGAAGCGAAATGTTCTTCGACTGCTGAAGTGCTTGCACTTCAAGGGAGAAGGTTATTTCGCACAAGAGAGCTAGCCGCCGAACTAGACAATTAGAAAAGCGTAAGGCGCCCCATTTCGCCTAAAAGCTGCCCGCGTCCTGCGGGCAACGGCGAAATGTCGCCATCCTGGCTCCGCGACACGCGCTGGAGGACCCGCGAGGATAATGCTCCAAAAAACAAAGAAAGCGCTGCAGGGGATCTACGCGAAGACAATAAGCCTCTGCAGCGCCTCAACAAAGTGTTTTTATCGGTGGCGCAAAGAGATTATAAAAAAGAAAAGGACTGTCCTATGGCGGTCCTTTTATTCTGCGATTTCTTCATGATTGTAATAGTACAACTCATAAATATATTCGATTTCTGCGTCTGTCATATAAGCAAGTTGGTCTCTTGTAATTCCTCTTACTTTTTCGATAAATTCAATCATATTTTTTCGTTCTGCTCTAAGCATTTATTATCGCTCCCCTCCAGGTCGTTCTGTTTTAAAACAGAATATTGATTTCTTGCTGTTATTATATAACAGAACAAAAAGAAAGGTCAACAATTTTTTGAAAATAAACACAAAAAAGAAGGTCAGCCATGAGTGACCTTCTTTGTTTTATTCCATAACAGCGGCACAAAGACAAGGAAGAGAAGTGCGCTTATCGTAAAGAAAAAGTTGTGATTCGCCCCGAATTGAATCATTAAGCCGGTCATAAACGGACCGATCATGCTGCCGATGCTGTATAGCATACCACATAGTAAGTTTCCGGCTGGGAAGAGCTGTTTTGGCAGCAAATCTGCCATATACGTAATCCCGAGTGAAAACAAAGAACCGACAAACATACCGGCAATAAAGAAACAAACGGCAAGCCCGACAAGGGAATGATGGAATAAATAAGCACTAAAAAAGCTGGCACTTCCGATCAATAAAGCAACGGAAATGACTCGTTTTCGCTGAAAACGATCACTTAATACTCCAAGAGGCAATTGAAAAATGATACCTCCAAGTGAAAAAGCTGGTAAAATAAATGCTACATGTTCTATACCAATATGTTCCCGCAAAGCGTAAACAGGGAAAATGGCATGAATCGATGCTTCCAAAAAGCCGTAAGTAAACGGAAGCAATAAAGCAACCCACGCGTATTTCCATGCATGAACGAAGCGTTGAAATGTGTGTGCCGAACCAGATTGTTCGCTTTCCTGCGGCCGTTCGTTTGGCAAGAAAAAGACGCTACACCAGCCTATAAGGCTAAGTAGCGATGATAAGAAAAACGGCAACGATTCATGGAATTGAATGAGTGACGCTAACAGCGGACCAGCTGAAAAACCGATGCCGAAAAATAGCCCGTATAGCGACAAGTTACGTCCTCGCCGTTGTGCGGGAGAAAAATCGGTAATCCATGTTTGTGTTGCGAAATGGAGCATATGGTCACCAATTCCGATGCAAAGGCGCAAGAAAAACCAAATCAAAAATGAATGAAAAGCTGAAAATAAGGCGAGCGATAATATTACAATAAAACCACCAAGGATAATCATAGGCCGGTATCCATATTTACGCAGCGGTTTTTCTAAAAATGGAGAGATCAATAGGACACCGATATACAACGCTGTGGCATGTATGCCATTTGCAGAAGAGGAAAATCCATGTTTTTCAAGCAATATAGAAAGAAGCGGCAGCAGCATCCCTTGTGATAAACCAGAAATAGCGACAATGCTGATTAAAATCCAAAAGCGCATTGCTTGATACCTCGTTTCTAAACATAACACTCGTTTAACATGGTACATAAGTGGATTGTATAAGGCAAGAAAAATAAAGGAGGGATTTTTACGTAAAGTGTTAAATACATATATTTGGGAGAATATTGAATAATAATGACGACCGTTATCCCATTGTCATACATAACATATGGTTCAAAAAATGCCGCTATTTTCTGATTGATTGTCGAACGAATATAATGAGCCGTTCTAGATAAACTGAACGAGAAAGGTGGAATTATAACGGATGAATAAAGTATTTGCGCTGATGGTATGGATCGGCGTTCCATTATCAGTAATCGGCAGTTTTCTTCATTGGCCTGTGGTCTTGATGTTTGCGGTGTATTGCTTAACGATTATTGCTTTAGCAAGCTATATGGGACGCGCTACGGAAAGTTTGGCTATTGTAGCTGGACCGCGCATAGGGGGATTGCTTAATGCTACGTTTGGCAACGCAGTAGAGCTCATTATTTCCATTTTTGCTTTAAAAGCGGGACTCGTAGAAGTAGTGCTCGCCTCACTTACAGGTTCGGTGCTTGGCAACTTATTATTAGTGGCTGGCTTGTCTTTTTTTGTTGGCGGTCTTAAGTACAAGCGGCAGGAATTCAATGTATATGATGCCCGCCATAACGCCGGACTGCTTACGTTTGCCATTTTAGTGGCGTTTGTGATTCCTGAAGTGTTTGCGATGAACATGTCTAGTCAAGAAAAGCTATCTCTTAGTGTCGGTATTTCGATTATTATGATCCTTTTATATTTAGCGGCCTTATACTTTAAGCTTGTCACACATCGCGGGGTATATCAACAAAAGTCTGATGTAGTGGATGAACATGAAGAACCAGAATGGACAAAAGGAAAGGCGATTTTGATTCTAGCGCTAGCAACCGCGGCAGTTGCCTACATATCCGAGAGACTTGTCCATACGTTTGAAACGGTGGCGGAATCGTTCGGATGGAGCGAATTGTTTATCGGGATTATCATTGTCGCCATCGTTGGAAACGCAGCGGAGCACGCCTCTGCCGTTATTATGGCATACAAAAATAGAATGAATATCGCTGTTGAAATCGCGATCGGTTCAACGTTACAAATCGCTATGTTTGTTGCGCCTGTGCTTGTTCTTGTTTCTTTACTCTTTCCAGAAAAGATGCCGCTTGTTTTTTCGCTTCCGGAATTGATCGCAATGGCGACATCTGTATTATTGACGATTGTCATTTCTAATGATGGGGATACAAACTGGTTTGAAGGGGCGACATTGCTCGCGGCTTATACGATTATGGGAATCGGCTTTTACTTGCTTTGATCCTCATGAGTATTTTCGTTTATCCAAAAAGGCTCTGCTAATCGGCAGAGCCTTTTTGTTAATAAATTTTTTTTCTATACGGATAAACCGTATTTTTTTGAAAGAAAATAACGGTGAGAGTAGCAATGGAAAGGAGTCAGCATGATGAAAAAATGGAGTATTTGCCTTTTTATTAGTGCTTTTATGATGTATGCTACTACTTTCACCGCTGATGCGGCTTCCAAACAAGCACAGCCGAGCTCCGTAGTAGATATTACAAAAGAAAATACGTATCCAAATCCGACGCAAGATTTGCCGTATCTAGAACCAAGCAAATTTACAAAACAGCTCCTTGATTCAGCAAACGTAAAGATTGAGAATCCAGAACTGATCCGGCTTCTTAATGAATCTTCCGTTTCCAGTACGCCGTTTGCTATTGGGTACCGGGCAACGATTTATTTAGGACAATGGCCGCTTAATTATCAATCGTTAGAAACGTCAACGAATTGGGAGTATCAAAAGGTCAATACCAATTTTCTCGATAATCGTGGCGGCAATGCTCCACAAAGACTATATTACAGACAGGAAACGCAAAAGCATGTGCGCGGCGGTTTAACGGCACCAATTCCAAGCGAAGAAGCGGTGCAAAAAATGATGTTAAATGCGGCGATGAAAAAGACGAACTTGCCGTTAGCGTTTAGTACGGTTGTCGGGATTGGGACGAAAAAAGACCATCCATATCAAGTGCCTGCCAAAAAGCTTGGTTATTTGTATGCTTATGCGCCAGCCGTGAATGAAAAAGGGAAAGTTACCTATGGAGAAGTGTATGTTGTACTTAAAGGAAATAAAAAGAAAATTGTCGTGAAAAATGTAACAACACGAGGAATTGGCGCATGGATTCCTGTTCAGGACCGTCTGTATTTTTCATATGTTGTAAGCGAACAGCCACGATAAAACGTCAAGGTGATAACCTTGACGTTTTATTTTTTGATTCGCGCTTTTCGTTTCGTAAAATCGATATCAGAATAATAGGTGTTTTTAACAAGTACGTTCGGCCCAAGACATTGAACGGATGGACAATGACAAAGAAGCTGTTTTGCGATAGGGGAATTTTTCCATTTTTCGTATGCTTCTAACAGCGTATGATGACGGATGTTTCCAAGCACCGGCTCATCGCCGAAATCAGTCACAATAATATCCCCTGTAAAAATATTGACGTTTAGTCGGGAGCGCCCGTCTGGATCATTGCGGACGGTTACGTTTTTACTCGAATAAAGTCGTTTCAATAGCGCTAAATCTTCTTCGTTATCGCTGCAAGGGTAAAATGGAAGTGTTCCAAACAACATCCAAACATTTTCGTCGCGAATATCAAGAAGATGATGAATTGCCTCCCGCAATTCGTCCAAGCTCAACGTTTCCAGCGCACTTGCAAAATCACTAGGGTACATTGGATGCACTTCATGGCGTTTGCAATGCATCTCATTAACGACTTGGCGATGAATTTTTTCTAAATGTGGAACTGTCCGCTTGTTTAGCATTGTTTCTGCGGAGACGATGACTCCCGCTTTAGCCAAAGCTTTCGCGTTTTCAATCATTCGTTCAAAATATTTTTCACGCTGCGCAACGCTTGGTTTGCGCTCCATCATCGCAAATCCGCCTTCGACAAAGTCATCGATCGTTCCCCAGTTATGCGAAATATGCAACACATCTAGATATGGAATAATTTTTTCGTAACGATCTAACTCTAATGTTAAGTTTGAGTTTAGTTGTGTCCGCACTCCACGTTCATGGGCGTACTTCAATAACGGAACGACATAGTTATTTACCGATTTTAATGATAACATCGGCTCACCGCCGGTAATGCTTAATGAACGTAGATGCGGAATTTCTTCTAGACGCTGAATTAATAAATCAAGCGGCAGCGCTTCTGGGTCTTTCGTTTGCAATGTATAACCGACTGCGCAATGTTCGCAGCGCATATTGCATAATGTTGTCGTCGTAAACTCAATGTTTGTTAGTTGCAATTCCCCATATTCTTCTATATCAAGATACGCTTCCCACGGATCAAACGATGGCGCAATAGGTTTCAGTGTTAATGAATTCATATAATTCTCCTCTTTTCTTCTAAATTACAACCATCGTTCATTATGAAAAACAATTGCTGTGCTTGTCAATTGCTTTGTAATGGCAAGCAATATACTGTTTTTTCCTTTGCGATAATTATATTTGCTATAGTACGTTAATATGTTCAGACAATAGTCAATTCGATTGTCCAATTATGCCGCAAGTTGATTGGAGATGCAAACAACTGTAGATATTGAAAATAAAAATACGATGGCAACTTTTTATTTTTACACGAAAGTAGAAAAAAGGTTATAATAAATAGGAAGACAATTCTAAATAGTAATACATAGGATGAGCAAAGGGGAAGGGGCGTTGAACGTTGAACATGGAAAAATTCCAACAAAGCATGTATGAACTTATCGTGGAAACGTCCACGAAGCTGCCAAAGGATGTGCGTCGAGCGATCGCTCGGGCAAAAGCGAGAGAAAACGCGGGAACGCGGGCGGCGATGGCGCTGGCGACAATTGCCGGCAACATTAAAATGGCGGAAGAAAACGTATCACCGATTTGTCAAGATACAGGATTGCCAACGTTCAAAATTAAAGTGCCTGTCGGCGCAAACCAAATAAAAATGAAAGAGGCGATTCATGCCGCAATCGTTCAGGCGACAAAAGAAGGAAAGCTTCGCCCAAACTCCGTTGATTCGTTAACAGGAAAAAATAGCGGCGATAATCTTGGTGTTGGTGTTCCTGTTATTAAATTTGAACAATGGGAAAACGATTACATTGATGTTCGCCTTATTTTAAAAGGGGGCGGCTGTGAAAATAAAAACATTCAATACAGCTTGCCATGTGAATTGGAAGGGCTTGGACGAGCCGGTCGCGATTTAGACGGCATCCGCAAATGTATTTTACATGCGGTATACCAAGCGCAAGGGCAAGGCTGCAGCGCCGGATTTATCGGCGTCGGCATCGGCGGCGACCGCGCTTCTGGCTATGAACTGGCGAAAGATCAGCTCTTCCGCTCTGTGGACGATGTTAATCCAAACGAAGATCTTCGCCGCCTAGAAGAATATATTATGGAAAATGCTAATAAACTCGGCATCGGAACGATGGGATTTGGCGGCGAATCGACATTATTAGGCTGTAAAATCGGAGTGATGCACCGCATTCCGGCAAGCTTCTTCGTTTCCGTTGCGTATAACTGCTGGGCGTTCCGCCGTCTCGGCGTGAAGATCGATCCAGAAACAGGCGAAATCACGGAATGGTTATATCAAGAAGGAGAAGACGTCGATTTTGAAAAAGAATTGGAAAAAGCGAAAACAGCCGCAACGGCAGAACTTGGCGAAGTGCGCGAAATCGTCCTCGAGCCGCCGATTACGGAAGAACAAATTCGCCAGTTGAAAGTCGGGGATGTTGTCCGCATCAATGGAGTCATTTATACTGGCCGCGACGCGATTCATAAATATTTAATGGATCATGATTCTCCTGTTGATTTAAATGGACAAATTATTTACCACTGCGGACCGGTCATGTTAAAAGATGAAAACGGCAATTGGCAAGTCAAAGCGGCCGGTCCGACAACAAGCATTCGCGAGGAGCCTTATCAAGGAGACATTATAAAAAAATTCGGTGTTCGCGCGGTCATCGGAAAAGGCGGAATGGGCGCAAAAACGCTCCAAGCCCTAAAAGAACACGGCGGCGTCTATTTGAACGCGATCGGCGGCGCGGCGCAATATTATGCAGACTGTATTAAGTCGGTAGAAGGAGTCGATTTATTGGAATTCGGCATTCCAGAAGCGATGTGGCATTTACGCGTTGAAAACTTTACCGCTGTTGTTACGATGGACGCTCACGGCAACAGCTTGCACGAAGATGTGGAAAAATCCTCACTAGAAAAACTTGCACAGTTCAAAGAGCCTGTTTTTAAATAAGGATTGATCACCGTCAGCTCAGTGCTGGCGGTGATTTTTTATGCAAAAAATGGCGCGGTTAAAGTGGCAATGGTGGAAAAAACTAATGGTTAGCAGCACGACAAGGAGGAAAGACCGATGAAAAAATGGGCGATATGGCTGTTAGTATGTGTCATCATCTTATCGTTTGTTCCTGCTTCCGCTGAAGCTGTAAGCAATAAAGCGATTCATTGGGGGTTTAAGCGAAGCGAGAACCATAAGCCTCCTTCCGCGGGAAAAGAGTTAGATCAACTGCTTGCCAAATATGATGCATTTTATTTAGGGAATCCAAACAAAAAAGAAATTTATTTAACATTTGATAATGGCTATGAAAACGGTTATACAGCGAAAATTTTAGATGTCTTAAAAGAGAAAAAAGTGCCAGCGACGTTTTTTGTGACGGGCCACTATTTAGATACCGCTCCTGATTTAGTGAAACGAATGGTGAAAGAAGGGCATATTGTCGGCAACCATTCATGGCATCATCCTGATTTAACGCAAGTGAGCAATGAACAGCTTCGGAAAGAGCTGGAATCCGTTCGTAAAAAAACGGAAGAGTTGACGGGACAAAAAGGAATGATGTATCTTCGCCCGCCACGCGGCATTTTCAGTGAAAGGACGATGGCGGTCGCCCGCGAGCTTGGTTATTACCATGTGTTTTGGTCGCTTGCGTTTGTTGATTGGCAGACGAACAATCAAAAAGGGTGGAAGTACGCATATGATAACATTATGAAACAAATTCACCCGGGCGCGGTTTTATTGCTTCATACCGTCTCGAAAGACAATGCGGATGCGCTTGCGAAAGCGATTGACGATTTGCGCAAGCAAGGCTACACGTTTAAAAGCCTCGATGATCTGATGGTCGAAAAAATGAATTTGCATCCATGGCTTTTTACCCCTTGAACGTTTGGTTCAAAGGGGTGTTTTTCGTTATAATGTGGGTATTAACGATGAAAAAAGGTGATTAGGTATGTGGCAACAGCAAATTGAGGTCGCCCCTCCGTACGATTTTTCCAAAGCGCTGAAGCGGCTTGCCCTCGATCCTCTTATATCGGTGGATATAGCGAAACAGAAAGTCATTGTTCCGCTTTATGTTCAACAGATCCCAATCGCTGTTACGGTCGAAAGCATTGGGACAAAGGAGGAGCCGCGTTTTCTTGTTACGGCGCCATATCCTGAACGAAAAAAGGAAATCATCGAGCGGATTTCCCATCTGTTTCAATGGAATACACCGCTTGCCCCGATTCACGAACATTTTCAGCGGACCGAATTACAACCGCTTTTTACCGAATATCAAGGAATGCCGCTTATTTTAGATTTTGATCTTTATTTTTGTTTAACGAAATGCCTCATTCACCAGCAATTAAATTTAAAAGTTGCTTACCGCCTGACAGAGCGGTTTGTGAAAACGTTTGGAACACAAATCGATGGCGTTTGGTTCTACCCGCGGCCGGAAGATATTGCTTCTCTTTCCTATGATGAACTGAAGCAGCTGCAGTTAAGCGGACGAAAAGCGGAGTATATCATTGATACATCACGGCTTATTGCCGAAGGGAAGCTTTCATTAGAGGAACTTGCACACCAAAACGAGGAAGAAGTGATGGAACAATTGTTATCGATTCGCGGCATCGGTCCATGGACGGTGCAAAATTTTCTTTTATTTGGGCTTGGAAAACCAAATGTGTTTCCGAAGGCGGACATAGGGTTGCAGCGAGCGATCCAGCGGCTGCTCGGTCTTTCACAAAAGCCATCGATAAAACAAATGGAAGAGCTAAGCAAGCGCTGGGAGCCGTATTTAAGCTATGCGTCCTTATACTTATGGAGAAGCATCGAATAGAGGAGTGGAGAGCATGACGAAGCAGACCATTACCATCAAGAAAGGACAACAGTTTCCTCTGACAATTAAACGGCTCGGCATTAACGGGGAAGGAGTCGGCTATTTTAAAAAGCAAGTGGTGTTCGTCCCAGGAGCGCTTCCGGGAGAAGAAATCGTCGTAGAGGCGACAAACATCCACCCGAAATACGCGGAGGCGAAAATTAAAAAAATTCGCAAGCGCTCCCCGTACCGTGTCACACCAAGATGCCCTGTCTACGAGCAATGCGGAGGTTGCCAGCTGCAACATCTTGATTACCAAGCGCAACTTCGCGAAAAGCGCGATATCGTTATTCAAGCGTTTGAGCGGCATTGCCGTCTTCCGATTGAAACGCTGGAGATCCGCCCGACGATCGGGATGGACGACCCATGGCATTATCGCAATAAAAGCCAGTTTCAAGTCGGCACAAAAAAAGGAGCGGTTATTGCCGGGTTGTACGGATTGAATTCTCATCGATTAATCGATATTCCCGAATGCGTCATTCAACATCCGGCAACAAACCGCGTTACCAATATCGTGAAAATGATTTTACAAGACTTGCGCATTCCGATTTACAATGAACGGGCACAAACAGGGCTTGTCCGCACGATCGTCGCAAGAGTCGGTTTCCATACGGGGGATGTTCAGCTCGTGCTTATTACCACAAAAAAAGAAATTCCGCGCAAAGAGCTGCTCATCGACGAGATAAAGCGCCGTCTTCCTGAAGTAAAGTCGATCGTGCAAAATATTAATGGACAAAAAACGTCGCTTATTTTCGGGGAAGAATCGTTCCTTTTAGAAGGAGAAGAATACATTCAAGAAGTGTTAGGGGATTTATCGTTTGAACTGTCGGCGCGCGCGTTCTTTCAGCTGAATCCGGTGCAAACGGTGAAACTGTACGACGAAGTGAAAAAGGCCGCTGCTTTAACGGGAACGGAAAAAGTCGTTGATGCTTACTGCGGCGTCGGCACGATCGGGCTTTGGCTTGCCAAAGACGCCGGCGAAATTCGCGGGATGGATACAATTCCGGAAGCAATTGAAGATGCGAAGAAAAACGCGAAAAAACACGGATTTACAAACGCGATGTACGTCACTGGCAAAGCGGAGGCATTGCTTCCAAAATGGGTGAAGGAAGGATGGAAGCCCGATGTCATCGTCGTCGACCCTCCGCGTACCGGATGTGATCAACAATTATTACAAACGATTCTCCGTGTAAAACCAAAAACCGTTGTTTACGTTTCGTGCAATCCATCCAGCCTTGCACGCGATGTTGATGTGCTGTCCGAACGCTACACGGTCGACTACATCCAGCCGGTCGATATGTTTCCGCATACGGCGCATGTGGAGTGTGTTTCACGGCTAGTGTTAAAAAATGATTGAGCGTGTTTTTACCTTTCACACACTCAATCGGCACAAACTTGATTCTCAAGACCAAATCGCACATTGATTTGGTCTTTTTGTCTTTGTTTTGATATTGTTAAAAAGAATGGCCGGAATATCGTACGTTGTGTAACTTCACCAGTGAACAAGGTTTCCATTGCATTTCATACGAAAATGGGATTGGAAATCGAAAAGAACGGAGATAAAGAAATTGACGGAGTTTCAGTATATACTGATTATGATGGACCAAATCAAGATAGAGTTTTATTTGTGAAGAAGTTAATTTAATTATAAACTTGTTTAGCTCCTGTGGAGGAATGGGGATTTATTCCATAATCTGTAGTACCGCAAAGAGATGCAGGGTGGCTAAGATTGCTCGATTCAATCGATTATCAAGAGAGCTATTGAAAATATGAATAAAAAATGGGGAAATGTTTTTTCACATTAATTTCGGTAACGGCTTAAAGAAAACGGAGCTCCTTGTGGAAGGAGCCCTGATGTATTGCCTTCTTTGTTGAATTCGATAAAATAGATCGACTTTCCGGTATTTTGATCCAAGAGCGAGTCCCCGATAAAATCCATCAAGCCACCCGTTCTTTTTACGCCTGCCATTTGATCCTTCAACCACTTTACTAAAAACCGTTTTTAGTCAAACTTTTCAAACCGGTCCAAATCTTTATTTTCCCCAATCACGACTAATATATCTCCTTCTTTAATGATTCGATCAGGCGAAGGGGAAATGCTTACTTTTCCATCGCTGATAATAGCGATGACTGTTATATTAAACCTTGCCCTGAGATTTAATTCTCTTAAATTTTTTTCGATCATTGACGGGGGGACTTTTACTTCTTTTATACTATAATCTTTCGCGAGTTCAATATAGTCAAGCACGTTCGGTGACATGAGCTGGGTTGCAACCCGCTCTCCCATATCCCGTTCCGGAAATACAACCCAATCAGCCCCCACTTTATATAAGACTTGACCGTGCCGTTTATTAATGGCTTTTGCCACAACTTTCTTGACCTCTAATTCTTTAAGGATTAACACCGTTAAAATACTTGCTTGAATATCATCACCAATCGCTACGATGACAGCGTCAAAATTTCGAATGCCGACACTCTTTAATGCTTCTTCATCTGTTGAGTCAGCGACAACCGCATATGTAACATGATCTTTATATTCTTCAATTCGTTCTTCATTTCGATCAATGGCCAAAACTTCATTTCCAGCCTGGTGCAAGGTCGTAGCCAGACTAGAACCGAATCTTCCTAATCCGATCACAGCATATTGTCCTTTCATGTTCTTTCGTCCCCCTTTATGATATAAATTACTATCCGATCATAATCTTTCCCTTTGGAAATTTAAATGGATCCGGTTTTCGATGTAAAGTAACGGCATAAGCGATCGTTAAAGGGCCTACCCTTCCTGCAAACATGGTTAATATAATAAGAATTTTTCCGACAGGAGATAATTCAGGCGTTAACCCCATCGATAACCCTACTGTAGCAAATGCAGACGTTGCCTCAAACAAAATCATCAAAAAGTCTTTATTCGGTTCGGTTATCGTTAGAAGCATCGTTATCATCATGACAACAAATAAGCCGCTTACTGTTATGGTCAGAGCTTTATAAATAGTGTCATACAATATACGGTTTCGGAAAAAAATTACATCTTCTTTGCCCTTTATATTTGACCAAACCGCGCCTAACAGAGTAGCAAAGGTCGTCGTTTTAATCCCCCCGCCTGTCGATCCAGGAGATGCTCCTATAAACATTAAAAAGATGATGAGCAAGAGAGTCGGCTGCGTTAAATCCGAGATATTCAGTGTATTCGAACCAGCCGACCTCGGTGTAACTGCTTGGTACAAGGATGCTAAAAATTTCCCAAATGTTGATAATGGCTGCAATGTTTTCGGATTATGATATTCCAAAATAAAAATAAGAATAGTTCCAAAAACAACCAAGATTGAACTCGTAACAAACACGACTTTTGTATGTAAAGAAAAACGGCGTGTCTGACGATACTCATATATTTCATTTAAGACAATAAACCCAATGCCACCCAGTGTAATAAGAATACATAAAACGAGAGTCACTAGCGGATCATCCACGTAGCCAGTAAAACTTTTGAAATCACCCATTATGTCAAATCCAGCGTTATTAAAGTTTGAGATAGCATGAAACAAACCAAAATAAATTGCTTTAGGCAACGGCATATCAAAGGAAAAACGAATCGCAAGCAAGATTGTGCCAATCAGCTCGATAACGGCAGTAAAAATCAATATTCTTTTCACCAGTCGAACAATACCATCAATTGACAAATTATTTAATGATTCTTTTATTAATAACCTTTCTTTTAATGAAATTCTCTTACCTAAAATCAAAGCAAAGAGGGTGGCAAAGGTCATAAAACCTAATCCGCCAATTTGAATCAGTGCTAGAATGACTAATTGCCCAAATAATGTAAACGTCGTACCAGTATCCACGACGACCAGGCCAGTTACACAGGTAGCAGAAGTAGCCGTAAATAAAGCATCTAACCACGGAATCCCCTTCCCGTCTACTGTTGCTGCAGGTAAAGCTAAAAGAAATGCACCAATAAGAATAATGGAACTAAACCCTAATACCAATATTTTAGGTGGATCTAAATAAAACATTCTTTTCTTATTCATGTTCTTCTTCCTTACTCCATTAATTTTTTGTTTTTTGAAATAAATGGTTGTCATGCCAAATATCACTCATTTAATGGTAGTATGTCTGATAAAGATTGGATATATTCTGATAAATTCGCCATACATCTTTTTTATATTGCAGTAAGCGCTGCGATATCAAAAATTGTGATGTACCCTAACTCCGATCCTTCAGTAACCTCCTAAAGAATCAAGCCAATCATGTGTTCTCTTTTAATGAAATATAAACGTTATCCACTAATGCTAAATTCTAAATTCTTTTGTTTCTTAAATACAAAAGGAGATAAAAGAATTCCTCCAACAAATCCACCTATATGACCAGAATTCCGGGAATCAAAAAAGTCATGATAAAACCCATTTTTAAATTATAACTGCCTTTTACTACAACAAAAAGGTCCTAACTTCCTTCATAAACTAAATCCACTCGTCAACCACTCATGCCTCATTTCGCAGAACCACAGATTATGTAAGAAATTCTATTCTTCCCTATAATCTGTCGTGCTATGGCATGTTTCAGTTTCGCTGCAAACCGTTACAGAAGTTCAGCAAGCCATTATTATTATAAAACGGCATGGGTTCTGTTGAATACTGAACCCATACCGTAATTCTTTTGCACGTATCTGTTTGACAGATGCCAGTTCACCATATTTAGGCCTTCTTCTTTCATTTGCCGCGCAAGTGCAGCTGGCAGTTTTAGCGTGGTGGGAAAACGAGGAACATATCCAAGCCTTATGCTTCTAGTTTTTGCGTTTCTCCGTTATAGATATTTAAATTCAATTCTTTAGTGATGCGGCTGGTGACTACACCGGCAGTCATGCTTCCGCTGACGTTTAGGGCAGTTCTTCCCATGTCAATCAACGGCTCTACGGAAATGAGCAATCCTGCTAATGCTACTGGTAGATTCATAGTCGACAGCACTAAAATCGCCGCAAACGTAGCCCCACCGCCAACGCCTGCAACCCCAAACGAACTGATGGTGACGACTAGAATAAGCGTCAAAATAAAGGCAAGAGAAGTTGGATCGATGTTGACGGTTGGTGCAATCATTACTGCAAGCATGGCAGGATAAATGCCGGCACAGCCATTTTGCCCAATTGACAGCCCAAATGAGCAAAAGCAGGGCAAACGCCGCGGATGCGGTGCAAGAAACGTTTATCCGTGTGTATGATCATATTGACCGCTTCGATCCGGCCAAAGCGTATAAGCCTTGGTTTTACCGGATTTTGCTTAATGAATGCAATCGGCTGATGAAAAAGCAAGCAAAAATCGTGGCAATGAGCGATTATATAGATGATCATGCGCGCATGGCTAATGTAGATCAGCATGCTCACGGGGAAAGCGGTCGGCAATGGAATGATGGAGTAGTAAAGTATTATCTTGTCGATAACGGCCAGGGAGGAACGTTCGTCATCGAGCAGCATTACTTTGTCGAGGCGAGCGAAGGACACGGAGCTAGATTTGACAACATGCTAAAGCAGTTTCAGGTGACGAAAGAGCCCGATGAACAACAATAACAAATAGACTACTATAGCATTTGATGTTTGATGAAGGGGTATCCTTTTGAAGGCTACCCCGCTCTTCATATTTTATTGTTGAGTTTGCAATTGATATTTTGGTTCCATCATTGTTCCATATTTCTCGTAATTGATATGCCATGAGAACGCTTTTTCCAAGACGTGCGGTGTTTGGCCTCCGCGCTTAAGCGCTTCCTTGAAGTATTCGCGCAACTGCGGACGGTAATCCGGGTGTGCGCAATTTTCAATGATAAGAGGTGCGCGTTCGATTGGCGCCAACCCACGAAGATCGGCATAACCATATTCTGTGATAATCACATCCACGTCATGTTCGGTATGGTCAACGTGCGATACGAATGGAACGATGCTTGAAATAGCTCCATTTTTTGCAATGGATTTTGTCACGAAGATCGTAAGGCGTGCATTGCGGGCAAAGTCGCCTGAACCACCGATGCCATTCATCATGTTTGTGCCGCGAACATGTGTAGAATTAATATTTCCGTATATATCTGCTTCCAAGGCTGTATTGATGGAAATGAGTCCGAGACGGCGAACGATTTCCGGATGATTAGAAATTTCTTGAGGACGAAGGATCAGCTTGTCTCGGTAAGCATCTAAATTGGAATACACTTGTTTCATTTTGTTTTGAGACAAAGTAATAGAGCAGCCGGAAGCGAACCGGACTTTTCCAGCATCGATGAGGTCAAACATGGCATCTTGAAGAACTTCTGAATAAACTTCCAAATTAGAAAATTCCGAATCCAATAAACCGTAAAGGACAGCGTTCGCAACAGAACCAATGCCTGCCTGAATCGGCGCTAAATTTTCAGAAAGTCGGCCTGCTGCGACTTCCTTTCGTAGAAAATTGATTAAATGATTCGCTATAGCAGCTGTTTCCGCATCTGGAGGCACAATCGTGGATGGGGAATCAAGTTGGTTTGTCAAAACAATTCCAATAATTTTATCTTCATCTACTGGAATACCAATTGTTCCGATTCGATCGTCTACTTTTGTTAAAGGGATCGGTTCGCGTTTTCCTTGGTTGCCGACTTCGTAAATGTCATGAAGTCCTTTTAGTTCTTTTGGTTGGGCTGTGTTCAATTCGACAATAACGTGTCGGGCTTTTTTCACAAAGATCGAAGAATTTCCTACGGAAGTAGTAGGGATAATCATTCCGTCTTCAGTTATCGAAATCGCTTCCACGATTGCGAAATCGATAGGATTTAATACGTCTGCACGCACTAATTCTGCTGTATGTGATAAATGTTGATCAATAAACAAGATTTCCCCTTGATTAATTTTTTTGCGCATAACAGAATCGGCCTGAAACGGAAGCCGTTTATTGATAATTCCTGCTTCTGCCATCATTTTATCAATGTCTGAGCCTAGTGAGGCACCTGTATATACATTTACTTTTAAAGGTTGTTGTTTTGCTTTTTCAATCAGTGCAAAAGGAACTGCCTTGGCATCGCCCGCGCGGGTAAATCCGCTCAAACCGAGCGTCATACCGTCTTTAATCCATGAAGCTGCTGTTTCTGCTGTTACAATTCGGCTCCTTAAACGAGAATTACCGATTAATTCGAAAATTTGTTTATCCAATGCTGCTCACCTCTTATTTTATTTTTTTAAATATTCTAGCTATTTAGTTATGAAAAATCATTCAAAAGTGAATAAAAGGGCTTTCTTTGCAACTAAAAAAGAATTTTTAATACATAAAGGAGAAAAAATAGAAAACCACTCCGGATTGAAAGGGGATAAGAAAGGAAAATCATTACCAAATAGTAATGGAAAAACGTGCTGTTTCCATAAATAAAGAGCTCACTTTCCATGAGCTCTTTAGAGAGATTGGCAAAAGGAAGGGAGCTGTATAGTGGAAGAAACTGTTTTGATGTGCAGTTACACACATTAAAAGCAGAGCAGCTTCCGAAAATGGCTTGCATATGTTTGGCTCACGGGTACTCTTGAGCCGTCTTTCATCACCAATAAAAAAGTAGAATGCGAATCTGGATGAATTTCTATAATGTGATGAATGTTAACGATATAGGATCGATGACACCGAACAAATATATCATCAGGAAGGGAAAATTCCAGTTCGGTTAAGTTGTATTTATGGTAGCCTTCCGCATAAGTCGATTTTACGAATGTTTTACGATTTTGGGCTTCTAAATAGATCACGTTCTCGAAAGGAACAGGCAGCCAACGATCCATCACTCGGATCGTTAAATACGGCATTGTAAGCAGCGGCTTTCTTGGCAATATGGCGGTAACGCAGCCTTTCGGGTTGCCATCATCTAAAATTGGGACCGATATCCCGAAATAAGGTACGCCAAAAACACGGCTATCTTTTTGCTCTGCGATTTTCCGTTGAACGGTCAAGGCTTTGTAAGTGACCGATTCCGGTTTGATTTTGTCTCCGGGACGAATTTTTAAATCAATTTGTTTGCTTGGTTGGTAATAAATATAGCGCTTATCATCCGAAATCACGAAAGAAGCTTCTTTAGGAAATAATTCATTCATCACTTTTACAATCGAGGAAACAGTAAATCGGTCCATGTTACCACCCCTAGTGAACGATCTGCCACTTTACTTCGTTTGAAGCGGGGTTTCTGACGACTTGTATGTTTTTGCTAAAGGATGGAGACATACAAGCCCCCCGTTGCGTTTACTTTCCATCCGAGGCGTTCGTTTGAGCACATTATAGCATTATTGTTGCACGTCCATAAAGAGCGGATAAGAAAATCGATAGATGATGACAACAGTGCAAGCAAATTTATGATCAAAAAAGTTTGTCGATATATTTAAAAAAATTATGATTAATGTTGTTTTATAATCTTATAGTAGACATCTTTACGTAAGGGGAGAGGAAGATGAACACGCAATTTATTGCAGGACACGCACGGCTGCCGGCGGGAATGGCGGCAAAAAGCGTATATGATACGCTGACGATTACGGCGGAAATTGATAAAAAGTACGGGGTGATTGTCGACGCTTCGTGTACGCTGGCAACAGAACATGGGCGCGATTATGTTGCACGCCTGCTTAAAGGCCACTCGCTAAGGGACGGGATTGATTCCATTTTAGAGCAGCTGAATGAAGGGTATTTAGGAAAGGCGAATTCGGCGTTGTGTGCGGCGCTAAAAGATTTATACAAGCAATATTGCAAAATGCAGGAAAATACACAGTAAAAAGCCCTCGTACAAGCGAGGGCCTTTTTATGTTAAAGTTTCACCGAATCCGGATTCCAAGGCGGAAGCATTTTGCGCAGCGGTTTATCCTGACGGTAGCCAAGCACATATTCCGCTTGCATAATCGTATGGATTTCCCTTGTTCCTTCATAGATGACCGGCGCTTTTGAATTTCGAAGATAGCGTTCGACAGGGTATTCGTTGGAGTAGCCGTACGCGCCGTGAATTTGGACGGCATCGTCGGCTGCTTGATTAGCGAAGTCGCACGCGATCCACTTTGCGAGTGATGCTTCTCTTGTTGTGCGGCGGCCTTGATTTTTCAAAAACCCTACTTTATAGACGAGCAAACGGCTAATTTGCAATCCTGCTTCCATTCTGGCGATCATTTGCTGCACAAGCTGATGTCTCCCGATTTCTTTGCCGAACGTTTTGCGCTCATGGCAATATTTTACGCTCGCTTCGAGACACGCCATAATAAGCCCGACCGCTCCGGCAGCAACCGTGAATCTTCCGTTGTCTAGCGCAGACATGGCGATTTTAAATCCTTCTCCTTCTTCGCCAAGTAGGTTTTCTTTCGGGACGCGGACGTTGTCAAAGAACAGCTCACCTGTGTTGCCGGCGCGGATGCCTAGTTTTCCTTTAATCGCTTTTGATGAAAAGCCAGGCATTGTCCGTTCGACAATAAAAGCAGAGATGCCTCGGTGTTTTTTCGATTTATCGGTGTAGGCAAATACGATAAAGTGATCGGCGATGTCACAAAGGGAAATCCATGTTTTTTGCCCGTTTAAAATGTAGTAGTCCCCATCGCGAACAGCTGTTGTGGAAATGCTGGCAACATCCGATCCAGCGTTTGGCTCCGTCAGGCCGAAAGCGCCAATTTTTTCGCCTTTTGCTTGCGGAACGAGATATTTTTGTTTTTGTTCTTCTGTGCCCCATTGCAACAAGGTTAAGCTATTTAATCCTGTGTGTACGGAGACGGCAGTGCGAAACGCGGTATCACCGCGTTCTAACTCCTCACAGACGATTGCAAGCGAGTTGTAGTCCATGCCCATTCCGCCGTATTCTTCCGGAATGCATACGCCCATTAAGTTTAATTCTGCAAGCCGTTTGAAAATATTTGGATCAAAATATCCCCGTTCATCCCATTCTTTGATGTACGGCATAATTTCTTTATCGACAAATTTGCGCACGGTGCTGCGAAGCATTTCTTGTTCCGGAGTAAAATCGAAATTCATCATCATACATCCTCCCCCGTTTCATTCATGATTTCTCTTATAATTTCGTCGTTATGCTCTCCGGCAAGCGGAGGCGGCAGACGGTACGATATTTTTGTATCGGATAGTTTGAGCGGGCTTCCGACAAGCTGCAGAGACCCCACCTTTTCATGCTTCATCGTAATGACCATGTCGCGGGCTAGCGTCTGTGGGTGCTGGAACAATTGTTCAAGATTTTGCACCGGACCGCACGGTATACCTTTTTCGGCAAGCAGGCGCTGCCACTCTGCCCGCGTCCGTTTTTTCACTTCTTCATTAATGCGTCTGTTGAGTTCTTCGCGGAAGGCAACACGGCTTGGATTCGTTTGAAAGCGTGGATCTGTTCCTATTGTCGGGTCGGAAAGAAGCCCGCAAAACGCCTGAAATTGCCGATCGTTCCCAACGGCGATTACAATCGGCCCGTCGCTTGCTTCGTACGTTGAATACGGAACAATGTTCGGATGTTCGTTTCCTAAAGGTGTTGGTACGTTGCCAGACATTAAATAGTTAGCCGCAACGTTGACGAGCGCGCTGATCGCCGAGTCGAATAACGAAAGGTCAATTTTTTGCCCGCGTCCTGTTTTTTCACGGGCGAGGAGAGCCGCTTGAATAGCGATTGCCGCATACAAACCGGTAAAGACATCGGTAATGGCTACTCCGACTTTAAGCGGTCCTGATGATGCGGTGCCATTAATGCTCATCCATCCGCTCATCGCTTGGATAATATAATCATATCCAGGTAAATGGCGGTATGGGCCTGTCTCTCCAAATCCGGTAATCGAGCAATAGATGAGTCGCGAGTTGATGGATGAGAGATGGTCGTAATCAAGTCCTAATTTTTCCATTGTTCCTGTTTTGAAATTATGAATGACAACGTCTGCTGTTTTGGCAAGATGACGAATGATGTTTTTTCCTTTTTCTTCTTTCAAATTAACAGTAATGCTTCGTTTGTTGCGGTTGACCGCAGTGTAATAGGCGCTCATTCCGTTTTGAAAGGGAGGGCCCCAAAATCTTGTATCATCCGATCCGCCCGGTGCTTCGACTTTAATCACATCAGCGCCAAGATCGCCTAAAATCATCGTGGCGTAGGGTCCTGCGAGGACACGCGTCATATCTAAAATGCGGACGCCGTCTAACGCTCCTGGCATTCGTCCACCTCCTATACGAGCGAATAAAAAAGCCGGCTCCTTTTCTTCGTGAAGAAAGGAACCGGCTTTCACGACCTGAGGGAGCATTTCGGCAAAGAAATGCTGGTCAGACCGAAACAGTTCTTTATTATGAAGCAGTATAAAATTGTCGAGTCCTCGTCGTGCTAATACCGCCTGTGTAGCGTCAGCCGCGAAACCGACGGGAGACGGCTTGTTAAGTTTTATTATAAATAATAAATTTATAATTGTAAATAGTCAAAAAATTATCCGGAATAAAGGGAGCTCGTGATGGAACTCCGTTAATGTGATTTTACCGTTTGAAAAATGTTTTTCACGATATTTACAACGTATTTGCTGCCATGATCATTTTGTACATCCTCTATTAACATGGCAATGAGAAGGTCAGGATGATTGGCATTGTATGCGACAAACAGCCCATTTTCTTTTCCTTTTTCTCCTTTTTTATCTTTCAATTCAGCGGTCCCGGTTTTTCCTGCCAATATAATATCTTTCATATAAGCGCCATGTGCGGTTCCATTTGGATTGGCCACTATTTGTTTTAGCCCTTCTGCGATGATGCTCGCAGTTTTTGCCGAAATGATCTGTTGTTTCCAAACGGTTTTTTGTTGTCCTTTTTCTAAAATTGGTTGTAATAAATCACCATTGTTTACAAACGGTGTGTATGCAGCGGCAAGATGAAGAATGCTCATCTGCATTTGTCCTTGGCCATAGGCGGTATCCGCCAGTTGTGGACCTGTCTTCAGCTCGCCTGTATTCGATATTTGCGAAGATGGAATCGGGTATGGAAACGGCAATTTTTCGCCAAATCCGAATGAGTGCAACCCTTCTTTCAATTTATTCGGTCCGAGATCCAGACCGGCCATGGCGAAATAAATATTATCGGAATAAATGAGCGCATTTTGGAGGTTGACGTTTTGTAAACGATCGCTTACTCTTGTCACAAAGTAATTTCCCCATGATCCGTCTTTCGGTTGCCATTTTTTTTCGACAATCGTTTTCGTTTGTTCAGGAGTAATGATGCCTTTTTCAAGGCCGATTGCACCGATAATAGGTTTGATGGCTGACCCAGGCGCATAGGTGGCGGCAAAACGATTAATTAACGGTTTTAGCGGATTATTTTCTAATTTTTTGTATTCCTCTGCTGAAATTCCGAGTACAAACTCGTTTGGATTGAACGAAGGGGAGCTGACTAAGGCGAGAATTTCGCCGGTCAACGGGTGAATGGCAGCGGCGGTTCCAGCTCTTCTTTTCATATTTTCATAAATCGTTTTTTGCAGTTTGGCATCGATCGTAAGAGTAATTGTTTCTCCGTTTTTTGGTTTAGATTCAGCGACCGTCACTGTCGAACCATCTTTTTTTTCGATATAGATTTTAGCGCCGTCTTGTCCTTTGAGACGCTCTTCAAACAGTTCCTCGAGCCCGCGTTTTCCGATGCGGTCGGATGGCGAATATCCTTTGTTTTTTAATTTGCTTAGTTCTTCATCTGTAATATTGCCGATATATCCAACCAGATGGGCAGCGGCCTCCGCGAATGGATATTCCCTTTCTGCTACCTCTTTTACTGCTACAGCTTGGATGTTGAGGGCGCTTTCTAATAGCGCGGTTTCCGATTTTGCCGCTTTTTGAATTGGAACAAAATAATCAGGCTGTACCCAAGCGGCGTTTAATTTTTCGTTAATGTATTCGACAGGGATATGGAGCAGCTCGGCAAGCTGTTTTTTAATGGATTCCTCGTTTTCGCCCATTTTTCCAGGAACAATGCCGATTTCGTAGGCGGCTCCGTTCATCGCGAGCGGCAGCCCGTTGCGGTCGTATATTTCCCCGCGTTTTCCGGCGGTAATGGCAATACGAACTTTATCCCCCTTTTGTAATTGCGGAAAAATATATGTCGTATCCCATTGAACATACCATTGCTCGTCATCGTGTTGTTTTTCTTTGACAAGCAATGCTTCATGCTCAAACTGGATCGGGCCGGCAATTGTGTTCATTTTTACGGAAAAAGGGAGTTTGATTTGTTCTTTCTTATCGTCCTCTTTTTTTTCTTCTGCTGGCAATGGTTTTACCGATAAATTAGTTACTTTGATATCTTTATAAATTTTTTTATAGCGATTTATAAAATTTTCCTTTGATATGTTTTGTTTTGCTTGTTTAGATAGCATCGCATACATGTCTTCAAATTGTTGGTTTGCCCACAATTTCGTATATTTTTGCAATGCATCATGCGGTGAAGGTTTTTCACTGCAGGAAGATAATAAAATGGAACTAATCATGATGATGAAAAATGACACCATTCCTCTTTTGATCATTCATTTTCCCCCAATCGTGTTTAAATCATATAATATTTGCCGCTGAAGCAGTTTACATGTTGGAAGTTAACGGTATTTATATTAACTATAGCATAAAAGGTAATGAATAACAGTGAATGGGAAAGAAATGATCGTGGAGAAATAAAAAATATGGATACTAGAAAAATGGTAAAATTATATTTGTATGCAATAAAAAATTTACTGATATTATGCCGGTTGCTTGAATGTGAATCGTTATACATGGCCACATCTTCACATTATTATGTAAAAATGCGATGGTCTGTTGCTTTGTTTATGAGATGGCTAATAGGTCAATATTTGTGTATAGGGAAAAATTTAAATTTTTTAAGGAAATTTTAATAATATTTTGTTATTATCATATATGGATGATTATGACATCGGCCATTTCTGTTGGGTACATACACATGGAGACGAAACAGTTGTGGGATAGAGAGTGGTCTTCCGCTGCTACATAGTAGTGGGTTGTATAATAGATCACTTTATAACGACAAAGACAACAAAGGGAGGATTCGCATGAGCAAAACACCGATTACAGTTGCGTACGGAGATGGCATCGGTCCTGAAATTATGGATGCGACGCTAAAAATTTTAGATGCTGCTGGCGCACAATTAGATATTGAAACGATTGAAATCGGCGAAAAAGTGTATCTTCGCGGCGGAACGACTGGTCTAGAGGAGAGTGCATGGGATTCGTTAAGAAGAACGAAAGTATTTTTAAAAGCACCGATTACGACACCGCAAGGCGGAGGGTATAAAAGCTTAAACGTAACGATTCGCAAGGCGCTTGGTCTTTACGCAAATGTCCGGCCGGCTGTAGCGTATTATCCGTTTGTCGAAACGAAACATCCAAATATGGATGTCGTTATTATTCGTGAAAATGAAGAAGACTTGTACGCCGGCATCGAGCATCGCCAAACGGAACAAGTATATCAATGCTTGAAATTGATTACCCAGCCTGGCTCGGAAAAAGTGATCCGCTATGCGTTCGAATATGCGCGCAGCTACGGACGCAAAAAAGTGACCTGTTTTGTGAAAGACAACATTATGAAACTGACAGACGGCATTTTCCACCGCATGTTTGACGAAATCGGCAAAGAGTATCCGGATATTGAAAAAGAAACATGGATTGTCGATATCGGCGCGGCAAAACTAGCGAATAGCCCAGAAGAATTTGATGTCATTGTCATGCCAAACTTATACGGCGATATTATGTCCGATATTGCGGCGCAAATTTCTGGTTCTGTCGGGCTTGGAGGTTCGGCGAACATCGGTGATCAATGTGCGATGTTTGAAGCGGTTCACGGATCGGCGCCGCCGCTTGCCGGGAAAAACCTTGCCAATCCATCCGGATTGCTTTTAGCAGCGGTGATGATGCTGCAGCATATCGGCCAGCCGGAAGTAGCGTCGCGCGTGCATAACGCTTGGTTAAAAACCATTGAAGATGGCATCCATACGTTTGACATTTACCGCGAAGGAATCAGCAAACAGCAAGTGGGAACAAAAGAGTTTGCCCAAGCGGTCATCGACCGTCTTGGCCAGCTTCCGGAAAAACTTTCTCCAGTTTCCTATAAAGAAGCGCCAAAGCTTCACGCGGTGCTAAAACCGCGGCAAAAACAAAAGAAAGAATTATTTGGCGTGGACATTTTCCTTGACTGGGATAAAGGGACGGCGGAAGAACTCGGCAAAGCGTTGGAGCAATTTAAAGTTGGCAATCTCAAGCTTCGGGTTATTACAAACCGCGGAGTGAAGGTATATCCAGGAGGGCTTCTGGAAACGTTCTGCACCGACCATTGGCGCTGCCGTTTCCACGCAGAACCTGGCGAAACAATCGAACATCGGCAGATTGTCGAATTATACAACCAGCTTGTTGCGGCGGGATTTGATTGCATTAAAACAGAAAATCTTTACTTATTTGACGGTGAGCCAGGGTTTGCGGCCGTTCACGGATAATCCAAAACAGCAGCGTTTCGCTGCTGTTTTTATTTTTGCATAAGATTGAAAAATGAAACTTTCTAGGGGAAAATTCGCATGGACATATATGTTGAGAACGTGATGAAAATTTATATATAATGTAAGGGAATAGTATGACTATACGGTAGGGACAAGGAAGCGATTGCTTATGTTTCATCGAACTTATTCCGACGTTTAAAAGTGTTAAATGAACTCGCTGTTTTGCAACAATCATAAACCATTTTCGTTCTATATTATATTCGCGTATTCCCGAGATGGAAATCGAGTCATTAAACGATTTGCAGAACAAGGAGGCCATCGACTGACTCCGATTTATGTCGATCCTCAATTATTTGCCGATGCTCCTGTATTTTGTCATTACACTTCAGAAATGTATTATCGGCTTGCTGCTCATCAGTTTTTGCCCCAAGAATTGGACCGCGCTTTATATCTTGATCCAGACATTGTTGCGATTAATCCGATCGATGATTTGTATGATATGGATTTTGAAGGAAATATGTTTATTGCCGCGGAGCATACCCATTCCACGAAAGTAGCGAATTTATTTAATAAGCTGAGGCTGAAAACCCTGAATGCAAAAGGATACTTTAACACTGGTGTCATGCTGATGAACTTGCCGTTAATAAGAAAAGAAGTGCGGTTAGAGGATATTTACCAGTTTATTCGTGATAGGCGCCTGCCATACTAAGAAGGGACGCGGATCACAAAGAAGCATTCCATATGGAGATTGCACTCAACCAAAATAAAAAAATTAAATCATATCTATTGACAAATAGATACTACTACATGATAATAAATATAGAATTAAAATTATTATAATTTAATTAATGATTTAATTAGGCTATTGATCATTCCAACACTATTTTCAGGAGGTAGATGAAAGATGTCTCTAATTGGAAAAAAAGTACAACCATTCCGTGCAAAAGCGTATCATAATGGGAAGTTTATTGAAGTTACGGAACAAGACTTTCAAGGCAAATGGAGTGTAGTTTGCTTCTATCCAGCTGACTTTACATTCGTATGTCCTACGGAGCTTGAAGATTTGCAAAATAACTACGCGACTTTAAAAGAGCTTGGCGTTGAAGTGTATTCTGTTTCAACAGATACACATTTTACACATAAAGCATGGCACGATACGTCTCCAACAATCAGCAAAATCGAGTACATTATGATCGGCGACCCTTCTCAAAAGCTATGTCGCATGTTTGATGTGCTTGATGAAGAGGAAGGTCTTGCACAGCGCGGTACGTTCATCATCGATCCAGACGGTGTCATCCAAGCGGTGGAAATTAATGCTGACGGTATCGGCCGTGATGCAAGCACGCTTATTAACAAAATTAAAGCGGCACAATACGTCCGCAACCATCCAGGCGAAGTTTGTCCAGCGAAATGGCAAGAAGGGGCTGAAACGCTTAAACCGAGCCTTGATCTTGTAGGGAAAATTTAAGGAGGTAACACCATGATATTGGATGCCGAGATAAAAGCGCAATTAGCCCAATATCTACAATTGATGGAAAATGACATTGTTCTAAAAGTGAGCGCGGGAGACGATCAAGTTTCCCGCGACATGCTTGCTTTAGTCGATGAATTGGCCGCAATGTCACCAAAAATTAAAGTAGAGAAAACGCAGTTGCAAAGAACGCCAAGCTTTAGTGTTAATCGTATCGGCGAAGATACTGGTATAACATTCGCTGGTGTTCCTTTAGGGCATGAGTTTACCTCCTTAGTGCTTGCTCTGCTTCAAGTAAGCGGAAGACCGCCAAAGGTTGATCAGAACGTGATTGACCGAATTAAAAGCATAAAAGGCACCTATCACTTCGAAACTTACGTGAGTTTGACATGCCATAATTGTCCTGAGGTGGTTCAAGCGTTGAACTTGATGAGCGTCCTGAACACGGGCATTTCGCATACGATGATCGATGGCGCAGCCTTTAAGGACGAAGCGGAAAGAAAAGGAATTATGGCAGTTCCAACAGTATTCCTAAATGGAGAGCTCTTTGGTAGCGGCCGGATGTCGTTGGAGGAAATTTTGGCGAAGATGGGGAATACTTTGGACGCATCACATTTCGCTGAAAAAGAACCATTTGATGTACTGGTTGTCGGTGGGGGACCAGCCGGAGCAACTGCAGCGATTTATGCGGCGCGTAAAGGCGTTCGTACAGGCATTGTTGCGGAACGTTTTGGCGGTCAAATATTGGATACATTAGGCATTGAAAACTTTATCAGTGTGAAATATACGGAAGGCCCTAAGCTTGCAGCAAGCCTTGAAGAGCATGTCAAACAGTACGATATTGATATTATGAATTTACAGCGTGCCAAACGCTTGGAAAAGAAAGATCTTATTGAAATCGAGCTTGAAAATGGCGCCGTGTTAAAAAGCAAGACGGTTATTATCGCAACAGGGGCTCGCTGGCGCAACCTTGGCGTACCAGGCGAGGCGGAGTTTAAGAACAAAGGGGTCGCATACTGCCCACATTGCGATGGTCCGTTGTTTGAAGGAAAACATGTTGCGGTCATTGGTGGCGGCAATTCCGGTATTGAGGCAGCCATTGATCTTGCAGGCATTGCAAAGCATGTCACCGTTCTTGAGTTTATGCCGGAGCTGAAAGCCGATGCTGTTTTACAAGAGCGCCTTTATAGCCTGCCTAACGTAACGGTTTTAAAGAACGTGCAAACAAAAGAAATTACCGGTACGGACAAAGTAAATGGCATCACTTATATCGACCGGGCGACCGGAGAGGAACATCATATTGAATTGCAAGGGGTATTTGTTCAGATCGGCTTAGTGCCGAATACGGACTGGTTAGATGGAACGATTGAACGCAATCGCTTCGGCGAAATTATTGTCGATAAGCATGGCGCTACGAACATCCCTGGAGTGTTTGCTGCAGGTGACTGCACGGATAGCGCGTATAAGCAGATCATTATTTCAATGGGGTCAGGCGCTACCGCAGCCTTAAGTGCATTTGATTACCTTATTCGAAATTAAGTTCTTTGATCGCTGAAATTTGTAAAACAGAGAGCCGTAGGGTGGCTCTCTGTTTGTTTTTCAAGAGGTTGGCATGCTTTTTTTCGCATGTGGACGAGCATATCGCATTTGTCGGAAGAACTGTTTATCGATGCAGCGGTTGGGAATCGACCTATCGTTTTATTGTCTAAAACGATGATACGGTTGAGTCAAGATTTTGTGGGAGATTTTTTTGAGGTTTTGATTTTTTAGGTATATTTTGTAATCGTTTTCTGATTCTCTTATCCTGCTTGTGTGCTTTCCCTACTTGTTTAAATTCCTTTCAATGCTTGTAGCGCTTGATAAATTGGTGCTTTTGATGAATGTTGGGATATTGAATTCCTGCGTAATTCAGCTGCTGGCTTCCCGTTTCAGGCTCATCACCGCATAGCCGACCATCTTCTCTAGCGTCTCGACGGCTTTGACGATACAATGGATCCGCCACTGCCAATTCCATCGCTGTTTCCTCCAACAATGGACTGATTCCTCCCCATCAAAGCGTATAGACGCTTGTTTCTCGATCGAAATAATTGTTGCGTTGAACTTCCTCCACTTCAAATAACATCTGGATGCGTACGGTTTGTTTATTTTTTAGGCAATAACGGTTCTTATCTCGATGTTTAGCCAATTCTTGATCGATATACTCCAATACTTGTCGAAGCATGTTTCCGTATGTTTCTTGCAGCGCCGAAAACAGTTCCATTCAATCTCTTTCAATGTTTGCCCATTTATGATAAACTTTTTCGCAGCACTCTCTTCCCTCCTTGTGTTTGGTTTTGTGCACTTATCGCAATACAGGAAGAGAGTCCTTTTTGCATCTATTTTGTTTACCATCTCCTTTTTTGGGAAATACAACCCCAAAATACATATAAAAGGTTATTATCCTTCTCCCATAAATATTTTACTCATACTATATAATGTAAGGGAATAGTATGACTATACGGTAAGGACAAGGAAGTGATTGCTTATGTTTCATGTACTGGTGACGTTAAATTCGAACTATATTCCGCCATTAAAAGTATTAATGAACTCGCTGTTTTGCAACAATCATAAACCATTTTCGTTCTACCTATTATATTCGCGTATTCCCGAGATGGAAATCGAGTCATTGAAACGGTTTGTAGAACAACAAGGCCATCGACTGATTCCGATTTATGTCGATCCTCAATTATTTGCCGATGCTCCTGTATTTCGTCATTATACTTCGGAAATGTATTATCGGCTTGCTGCTCATCAGTTTTTGCCCCAAGAATTGGACCGTGTTTTATATCTTGATCCAGATATTGTTGCGATTAATCCGATCGATGATTTTTATAATATGGATTTTGAAGGAAATATGTTTATTGCCGCGGAGCATACCCATTCGACAAAAGTAGCGAATTTATTTAACAAGCTGAGGCTGAAAACCCCGAATGCAAGAGGCTACTTTAACACTGGTGTCATGCTGATGAACTTGCCGCTAATGAGAAAAGAAGTGCGGTTAGAGGATATTTACCAGTTTATTCGTGATAATCGGTTTAAGCTTGTGCTTCCGGATCAAGATGTGCTAAACGCTTTATATTGGGACAAAATTAAGCCAGTGGATTGTTATCGTTATAATTACGATGCGCGATATTACGATATGATTCAGTTATTGCCAAATCCAAAGCATGATTTACATTGGATTCAGAAAAATACAGTGTTTATTCATTATTGTGGCAAAGATAAACCGTGGAAGGAAAATTATAAAGGGGAGCTTGGATTTTTTTATAAGCAGTACAGCGATATTCTAGAATTTGAAGAGGAAAAAGCCTAAAGGCAGCTTATTTGCGCTGCCTTTAGGCTCTATTTTTTGCGTGCTTTGCTTTGGCGAATGCCAGCTGCTTGAGCGCGCGCTTCTGCTTCTAGGTCTTCGTAATCCGCAAATTCGCGAGAATATTCAACATCTAGTCCGTCGGATTTCAGTTGTTTTGGTACTTGTGGAAGAGTTGCTTTGTTTTTATCACGCGTTTTTTGTCCGCGAGATCGACCCATCATCAATTCCTCCTAAGCAATAATGTGAATCGGACGATTCACTACTTAGGATGGCATTTGCTCGGCAAAGTATAAATAACAATGTTTTCTAATGTTTCGCTTTTTTTGCTGTATAGCCGCCTGCTTGGTCGGCTAATTTAAAGTCGCGGGAATACGTTATTTCTTGTGCACGCGTTAACGTCCTTTTCGTTTTTTCTTGTCTTCGTTTTTCCACCATTTATTGCCCCTCACTTTTATCAAGATTTATTTTTAGTTTTTCCACTGTTTGTTCGTTTTATGCATGAATAATAGAAAAAGGGCTGTTATACACAGCCCTGTTACGCTTCTTTGCGTTGTTCTTGTTCGATTTGAGAAGGATGGCGAAGGGTATATAATGTATAGTTATCTTTTGTAATTTCGTATAAATTATATACATCAGCTCCGATTTGTTCCAGCAAACTTTTTCTTGTCTCATTCGCTGGGGTAACATACGGTAATTTTTCTGCCGCTTTGATGGAGCGGATGTTCACTTTGCGAATGCGCATAAATACAGTTTCAATGGAAAGCTCGTAAAATAATTCGTGGAAAAATGCTTCTTTCGCACGTTGGTTATAACCTTGGCCATGATATGGCTTTCCAAGCCATGTGCCCAAAAATCCAGCGTTATTTTGTATGTCAAATAGGCTGATTGTGCCGATTGGATTTCCCCATTCATCTAAAATCGTGCGGGAAATGAGTTCACCGCGTTCTTCCGCTTCGATCATTTGTTTCGTCATAAATAAAAATTCTTCGTACGAGCTTGCTTTTTGGCGCACGAAAGGGAAGACGTCCGGGTGCACCATCAGCTCGTAGAGTGCATGACAATCTTGCAGCTCCCGTTTTTTTAACATACTTTTCCCTCCTTATATCGAGGGCAGTTTACTTGTGGGCGAAACCACCCTCGAAATTTTTTAATATATTTCATCAAAAAATTCCGGGGTGGGAATCGAACCCACTAGAACCAGCGATATCCGCTGGTGGCGCACCATTTGCCTTCCCTTTTGTTGCGTCGTTATCTGATTGTCGGCAATGAGTAGCACAGGTCTTTATCATCATACACGATGATCAAGAAAAAAGAAATAGGTTTTTTGTTAAATTTTTTTTATATATTTGTTGATTTTTCGATAACGAATGTCATGTGGCTAGTAAATCGGCTAAACTTTTTTCCAGCGTAGGGAAAGAAAAGACAAACCCAGCTTCCATCAGTTTTTTCGGAATGACTTGCTGTCCTTCGGTCACAAGCATGCTCATTTCACCAAGGAGGGCGCGCAGCATCGCACTTGGCACGCGAAGCCAATGAGGGCGGTGAAGTATACGGGCGACCGTTTCGCCGAACTGTCCCATACGGACGGGAGATGGAGAAGTGATATTAACCGGTCCTGCTAGCTGCTTATGATCAATAATATATGCAAGTGCACGTACTACATCGTTAATGTGAATCCAGGAGATCCATTGCTGTCCCGAGCCGATTGGACCGCCAATCCAGAAACGGTACGGTAAGACGATTTTCGGCAACGCCCCGCCGTTTTTGCCAAGAACGACACCAAATCGTGCCATTACTGTACGAACCCCTAACGACTCTGCTTGTTTCGCTTCTTTTTCCCATTTTGCTACGGTTTGTGCCAGAAAATCGTTGCCAATCATTGAACTTTCTTCGGTAAAAGAATCGGTAAGCGAAGTGCCATAAATGCCGATGGCGCTCGCGTTAATAAATACGCGAGGAGGGGATGGCAATGATTTGATCAGCTCAATCATCCATTGGGTCGTGGAGACACGGCTATGGACAATGCGTTCTTTCTGCTTTTTTGTCCATCTTCTGCGGTTAATCGGTTCGCCGGCTAAATTAATCACGGCGTCAAAGGCAGGAAAGTTTGCTTGGGGGCGACTTTCAGGCGTGAATAAAACATAGCGGATATTAGAAGAGGAAGATAATTTAGGACGCCGCGTCAATATATAAATGGTATGGCCTTGTGACGCAAGGTGGTTCGAAAGCGCTTTTCCGATAAATCCAGTTCCGCCGGCAATGGCGATATTCATATCCTTCCCTCCTAGTCTGTCGTAGTGAATTATTTCGCTTTTCGTGTACCGGATTCCTTCTGTATGTTACGATAAAAATGGAGGGAAAGTCATGGGGATCATTACAAATATAGCCGTTCAGCCAAACAGCCGTGAACGTTTTCGCGTCACGATCCAAAAAGAAAATGGAGAAATAGATGTGATTACCGTTGATCAAGACGTGCTGCTTCAATTCCGCCTGAAAAAGGGAATGGAAATTGATGGGAATGCCTTACAAGAAATAGTATATGCGGATCAAGTCAAAAAAACGTATAATCAGGCTTTATATTTTTTATCGCACCGCATGCGGTCTGAACGTGAGGTGACCGATCATCTGAGAAAAAAAGGCGCATCTGACGATGTGATTGCAGAGGTGCTCGATAAGCTGCGGCAGAACAAATACGTTGATGACCGTGAATTCGCCTTCGCTTATGTGCGCACGCAAAAGCAAACAACGGCAAAAGGGCCATATGTCATCCGTAAAGAATTGGAAAAGCTCGGGGTTGCGGAAGAATGGATTGAACAAAGCTTGGCTATTTACTCCTTTGATGAGCAAGTGGAAACGGCAAAATCGCTTTATGAAAAAGCAAAAAAACAGCGGGCAAAACAGTCTTTGCGGCAATGGAAATATCAGATCGAGCAGCTTTTATATCGAAAAGGATTTCCGCACGAAGTCATCGATCAGGTGCTGTTGTCAGAACAGGACGAAAAGGAGGAACAGGAGTGGGAAGCTTTGGAGTATCAAGGAAGAAAAGCGCATCGGCGCTATGAAAAATATGATAGTCCGATGTATGAGCAAAAAATGAAGCAGGCTTTGTACCGGAAAGGCTTCCCACTGGAGATGATCGAGCAATTTTTGAGTAAATTAAAGGAGGAGCAGGAACATTAAGATAAAATAATTTCGTTTTGCCCGTGTTCTAAAGAGATAATTTGTTTTGCTATTTCTTTTGGGGAACGAAGCCGCGAACGATCTTTTATATGATCGGTTCCATGCCAAAATGGGGTGTCCATGCCTCCCATGTACACAGCGGTAACCGAAATATTTGTGCCTTCCAGCTCTTTCGTTAAGCTTTCGCTAAAGCCGCGAATCGCGAATTTTGTCGCGACATAGACGGATTCATTCACTTTGCCGCGTAAGCCGGCAGTCGAAATAATATTGATAATTTTTGCTTTCGGCATCGCCAGAAAATGCGGCAAAAATGCTTTCGTCATATAAATGGTCCCATTGATGTTCGTTTGAATCATATCGTCAATTTGCTGCGCGGAAAGCGAAGAAAGCGGACCGAAATGGCCGATGCCAGCATTATTCACAAGACACGTAACATGGTGGTGTTTCGCAATCATATCGACTGTGTCAACGACATCTTCGTAACGGCGGATATCAAGGGAATAGGCAAACGCTTTTCCTCCTAGATGCTCGATTTCCTGCACTACGTCTAAAAGAGGGGAGATCCGTCTGCCGAGGGCGATGATGGTATGGCCTTGACTAGCATATTGCAATGCCAATTCTTTTCCTAACCCTGTGCCGGCCCCGGTAATAGCAATAACATCCATTGTCTGTCTCTCCATTCTGTTGGATTGTCTTTTTTATCATATAATAAAATCAAAGGGGGAACAAACGGTGAAAGCGCCAGGAGAACAAAAACGTTATAGTGAAATGACGGAACAAGAATTGCGTCAAGAAATCGCGGCATTAACGGAAAAAGCGCGCAAAGCGGAACAAATGGGGATGGTAAATGAATACGCCGTATATGAAAGAAAAATCGCGATGGCAAAAGCGTATTTGCTTGACCCAAATGATTTTCAGCCGGGCGAAATATACGAGATCGAGGGAGATCCGGGAGAATATTTTAAAGTGCGTTATTTGAAAGGGGTATTTGCTTGGGGATACCGGTTAAAGGGAAACGGGGAAGAAGAAGCGCTGCCGATTTCGTTGTTGCGAAAGCCGTAATTATAGTAAAGAGAACCTAGAGAAGATTCTCTAGGTTCGATTTTGTTACGATTGTTTCCGCGTTTGACGCTCAAGGATAATTAAGTTAAGTGTTTGTTGAGTTTCTCCGTTGACTTGTGCATGGGCATGTTTTGGATTTGCCCATGGCTGCTGGAAAGGATTGGAGTATAAGTTATCATAAAATTTTTTGTGCGAATGGCGACCCATTGTCTCACACCTCTCAAAATAAGAGAAAGTTTTTAAAAATTGTCATCGCGTTTACCGGAAGCGTGCATGCGTTCTTGCGGATGGGTGTTAGTCGTGCCGTTTGCCCGTTTTGAAGCATATTCCGCTTTCGCTCGTGGTTCACCTTCGAATTTATTATTGTTTTGGTTTGGGAAGTTGCGTTCTTTATTCCGCATCGCACATTCCCTCCTTTGCAATTGCTCGTGTTGATGGCCAACACGTATTTTTATTATGAGGATATTTTGCTCTCTTATGTGTTCAAATTGTTGGGATAAGAGGTGGAAAAAATGACGATGAATGAATATTTTGAACGGCTGACGAACTATTTGTTGGAGAAAAATCCGTCGCTTGCTTATGCCCAAGCAAGAACGTGGGTCGAATTGCTATGGGAAGATTTCGAAACGACATATGCCCGCGCTGGATACGAATATAGAGGAAAAGAGCTGACAGAAAAAGTAGTGCGTCAATGGATTGACCGGTATGGAGCGACATTACATGAATTTCAAACGACAAATCCGAAATATCAACATTTGCTAAATCGCAATGATTATTTAAAACATTGAAAATAGGCGGTTGTTTCAAAACGACCGCCTATTTTTATCAGTTTGGAATGAGGTCCAGTTTTTTTCGCAATTTCCCTTCGCTGAAAATCCAGCCGGTATACGAACTGACAATATTTAAATTGCGATCTAATTGCACTACGGCGACGAATGGATAATAGCCTTTGCTGCGATAGCGCAAGTCCGTAAATCTCACTTCATAATGATCGTTATATTCATGAAGTTCCCATCGGTAGACGGGGGAAAAGGACAAAAAAGCAGCAACGTTTTCATCCTTTTTCGCTGCTTCGATGACAGGGTCATCAGGAAGCGGACATTTTTCAAATTGGTCCAATATATAGATGCACCCGTTTTTGGCCCTCGCGACATAAAAGTAGTCTTTTGCCGTAATCGCCAAATGCCACTCGCGGAAGCGGAACGTCGGAACGGTAATAATCTGTTCGACATCGGCAATTTCAGCACGGATGGCTTGTTTAATCGCTGCCTGCTGGCGTAATCGTATTATATAATAAGCGGCGATGACACCGTAAATCGCTAGAAACGTATAGCCGGGATGAAGGCCAAGAAACAACAGACCAACCCCGATGACATGCAGGGCGAAAATAATTGGATCGAATGTATTGATCACACCAAGCGCAATCCACTTTTTTGTAAACGGCCGCAGCGCTTGCGTGCCGTAAGCGTTAAAAATATCGACAAATACGTGAACTGCGACAGAAATGAACGTCCATAGCCATAAGTGAAATACATTGACGTATGAATAAAAGCAAACGATAATGCCTGTAATGAATAACGACCATAGCCATACGGCAGGAATCGAATGGGTAATTCCGCGATGATTGCGGATATATTTTGCGTTGTTTTGTAATTTTAAAATCGTATCAATATCCGGCGCTTGGGAGCCGGCTAATGTTCCGATAAGCACAGCATGAGACAAAAAAGGGTCTTGAGCGACAGTGGGGTCCAATGTGGCAATACTGCCTAGCGCTACCCCCATAAGAATGTGTGTGCCTGTATCCAAGCGAAATAAGCCTCCTTTGCTAGTTTCGTTCATTAGTATATCCAGTCCGTTTTCGATCATTGGACGAGTAAGCACATAAAAACAAGGATGTATTGCCAGTGTAGCACATTTCGAATGCATTGGCGAGGGAAGGGAATACTAAAGCCATCTTTCCTGTTTAGGAAAGATGGCTGAAAAAGGCGAATGTTTAGCTTTTATCATCATCCAGACGTTTTCCAAATTCTTTTAAAGAGGAAAGAATAAAGCGGATGGCGCGGTTAATGTCAGGATCATTCACTGCTTTTAAAAGATCGAAAATGCCGATTTTTTTATCTTTTTCTTTTGTTTGCTTATATGCTTCGGCAATGCTTGAAGCGGTGCTTTCCAATAATTTAGTGGTTAATTGCGGATCGAGATTGGCAAGCAGCTGTGCCATCCCGATCACATGATTAATCGCCGTTGTCACCGGTTTGCGATTTGCTTGGCCGATGACGATTTTCACGATATCTTCCTTTGCTTTAAGCATCGCATTTGCCGCTTCGAGTATGCCGCTTTTATGCAGTTCTTCTATAATAGAAAGCAGTTCAGTGACCGCTTCTTCTTTTTCCGTCAATGAAGTTTTTAGTTCTTCTATTGTTTTCTCACGTTTTTCTTCTTCGGTAATGGTTTGTTTTTGAATGGTTGTAATTGGTTTAGCCACGCGGCTGTGCCTCCTTCCATTCATCCGTTAAAGGAACGTAATCCGGACGCTTCCATTTTCGATCGACTTCGACGCCTCTTTTTGGATTCCGCTTTTTAAATCGCGGATTGGTGCGCGGGAGCGGAGATTCTCCGTCGACTTCCAACACTTGCATGCGCACTCTTGCTTGTTTAAACGCCGGTGTATTCGTGCGATGGTCAGTGGCAGGACCGGTAAGTATGTTAATGGCGCTTTCGTTTGTTGCCGAGTGCATTGGCAAGAATAATTCTTTTCCTTTGACACGGTCAGTGACGAGCACGCGCACTTTTACTCTGCCGAATGGTGATTCTAAACGAACGAGCGAGCCGTCTTTGATGCCGCGTTCTTTCGCTAATTCCGGAGATACTTCAACGAATATTTCAGGGAATTTTCTTTGAATGCCTTCTGATTTGTATGTTAAGTTTCCTTCATGGAAATGTTCGAGCAATCGTCCGTTGTTCACAAGCAAATCGTATTCTTCCGGATATTCTGCCGGCTGTACCCAGTCGGCGAGTGCAAAGCGCGCTTTTCCATCCGGGAAGTTGAAGCGTTCTTTATAAAGAATCGGCGTATCTGCACCGTCGTAGCTGCCCCAGCAAAGGCTTTTCCAGCCTTCCAAGTTTTCGTAATGCGCTTGTGAAAAAAGCGGAGCAAGACTTGCGATTTCGTCCATAATTTCTTTCGGTCCGGCGTAGTTCCAATCAGCACCCATCCGTTTGGCGATTTCTTGAATGATCCACCAGTCCGGTTTTGAATCGCCGAGCGGTTCAAGCGCTTGGTAAAAACGTTGAATGCGCCGCTCTGTGTTGGTAAACGTTCCTTCTTTTTCTAAGCTTGGAGCTGCTGGCAAAACAACGTCAGCAAATTGCGCTGTTTTCGATAAGAAAATGTCCTGTACTACCAAGAAGTCTAACTCTGATAGCACTTTTTGGACATGATTGGCGTTGCAGTCCACAAGTGCCATATCTTCGCCGACGATATACATTGCCTTTAATTTTCCTTGTTCGGCTGCTTCGATCATTTGGATGTTATCAAGACCAGGTTTTCCATCGATGCGGACGCCGTACGCTTTTTCAAATTTTGCCCGCGCGATATCATCCGTAATATGCTGGTATCCTGGAAGCCAGGCAGGAAGGGACCCCATATCACAAGCACCTTGCACGTTGTTATGGCCGCGGAGCGGGAACGCTCCAGCGCCTGGGCGTCCATAGTTGCCTGTTGCGAGCAATAAGTTCGAGATGGCCGCTGATGTATCGCTTCCTCCCGTGTTTTGCGTAACGCCCATTCCCCAGAGGATACATGTTCCATCTGCTTCGTAGATCATTTCAGCGATGCGGATTAAGTCTGCTTTCGCAATGCCTGTTACTTCTTCCGCGTAATCGAGCGTATATTTTTCGAGCACTTCTTTGAATTCATCGAAGAAATGAACGCGTTCGCGAATGAACGCTTCGTCATGCCAGCCTTGGTCAATGATATATTTCGTGACGGCCATCAACCATACTTGATCCGTTCCCTGTTTTGGTCGGATAAATAAATCGGCGCGTTCCGCCATTTCATTTTTGCGCAAGTCAGCAACAATTAATTTTTGACCAAATAGTTTATGGGCACGTTTGACGCGAGTCGCCAAAACCGGATGTCCTTCCGCCGGATTGGCGCCGATAATAATCACTAATCCCGCGGATGCGATATCATGAATCGTTCCGGAATCGCCGCCCATTCCTACTGTGCGGAACAATCCGTCTGTTGCCGGCGACTGGCAGTAGCGCGAACAGTTGTCGACGTTGTTCGTTTCAAACACTTGCCGCGCTAGTTTTTGCATTAAATAATTTTCTTCATTGGATGTTTTCGACGATGAAATAAAGCCGATGGCGTTGCCGCCGTATTTCCGTTTGATTTCGCCAAGTTTTTCTGCAACAAGCGAAAGCGCTTCTTCCCATGTGGATTCGACAAACACGTCACCTTTGCGGATAAGCGGTTTGGTCAGGCGTTCTTCGCTGTTGACGAAATCCCAACCGAATTTTCCTTTTACACATGTGGAAATGGCGTTGACTGGTGCTTCAGAGACAGGCTGGATTTTTAAAATTTTACGTCCTTTTGTCCATACTTCAAACGAACAGCCGACGCCGCAGAACGTACAAACCGTTTTCGTCTTTTTGATGCGCTGTTTGCGCATCGCCGCTTCGATTTCCGAAATGGCAATAATACTGCTGTAGCCAGGTTCGACTTCCTTTACAAAATCGATCATTGGATTTAAAATTTCTTTATCTAAACCGGTCATAAAGCCGGCCTCGCCTAACATCGATTTTTCCATTAATGCATTACATGGGCAAACGGTAACGCATTGTCCGCAACTGACACAGGAAGATTCGTTAATCGGAACACCGTTATCCCAAATGACACGAGGGCGTTCCGCTTCCCAGTCGATCGATAACGTTTCGTTTACTTGTAAATTTTGACATACTTCTACGCATTGCCCACAGGCGATGCATTGATTTGGATCATAGCGGTAGAATGGATGGGACATGTCGACTTCCGATGGATCTACTTTCGGGCGGTATGGATACGATTGATGCTCAATTCCCATCAGTTCCACCGTATTGTGCAATTTACAGTTTCCGTTATTGTTATCACAGACAGTACAATATA
Source organism: Parageobacillus toebii NBRC 107807 (assembly GCF_003688615.2). Taxonomy (GTDB): domain Bacteria; phylum Bacillota; class Bacilli; order Bacillales; family Anoxybacillaceae; genus Parageobacillus_B; species Parageobacillus_B toebii. The sequence goes on from NZ_CP049703.1 coordinate 1,351,652, forward strand.
ATAGGTGGTTTTCTAGGATGCGGTCCATCGCTTCTTTTTGCGCCGTTTTCGCCCGTTCGGAAGAAAGCTCGATGTTCATGCCGTCCTTAACGGGAGTAGAACAGGCGCGCATCAGTTTCCCATCCACTTCAACAATGCATGTGTCGCACGTTTGAATGGCTCCAAGCTCAGGAGTATAGCAAACTTGCGGATGTGGGATGTTGTTTTCATTAATGACTTCCAAAATCGTTGTTCCTTGTTTTGTGCTGTAATCGCTTCCATTTATTGTAATCGTTATCAATTGTTCGCTCATGCTTAAACCTCCTCCACAGTAAAATAAAAACTCCACCATGAATGAAGATGGTCTTCAGTCACGGTGGAGTAGTTTTTTAGCATGACGATACTAAAATAACCAATCCATATCCAAATAGACTAGTAGAAAAATAACAAGGGAAGCCTTATTATTTTTCCACTATGTTTATGTCTATTTTGATTTTTTTTATTATAATTATATTACTGAATTGTTCGTAAAACAACCTGTAAAGACATCGTTTTTCGCAAATTTATGGTTGGAAAGGGGCTTTTCAATGTCCAAAAAGGAAGCGACATTCAACGATTTAGTGCGGAAAGTTCGCAAGCAACTGTTTGGAAAGGGGCCGGAACGGATTAAAACATATTTTATCGACAATCTGGCCATCACGATCTTGCAAGGAAATTTAACGCCGACGGAAAAGTTTATCGCAAGGTCATCGGAAGGAAAGGAAATGGTTCATGCAGCCCGTACTCGCATGATTCAAGAAGTATATGCGCAAAAAGTGCCGGAAGGTCTTGAGGAGCTGGCAGGATCCAAACTTTTATATTTATTTAATGATATTAAAGTAGAAGACGATATTGCTGTTTCTGTATTTATATTTGAAAAACCGATTAACAAATAATATGACAAGTCTAAAAAATTCTGTATTGTTTTGTAATGCGCTTTCATGGTATGCTAAAAACAGTATTTACATGTTTTATATATGTGTTATATGGACAGGAAGCTTAGCTATGCAATACGCTATTGTTAGTTAAGTTTCCTTTCGCTAGGCGATATGAGCGTTGGTTTTGTCACAGGAGCTCTGTGCTGAAACTACCGCCACTTTTCTATGTGCGCGAAGGATAGTATGCCTTCGTCATAGAAAATGTGGCGGTTTCTTTTTGTGTTGTGGATCCGAAAATGGAGGTGAATTTAATGGAGTCATTTGTGACTCGTAAGCAAAAAATTGTAAAGTATCGTGATGATCGGTTTGAAGAGCTAGATGATGAGGTTGCTGTGGAGTTTCCGCTTACGATTGTCGTTGATGGGCAGGAATTTGCGACAATGGTGTGCACTCCGACTCATTTAGAAGAACTGGTCATCGGTTTTTTAGCTTCGGAAGGGCTGATTCGTTCTAGCAAGGAAATAAAAACAATCTCTATCGATGAACATCGCGGGTTTGCCTATGTTGAGCTTGTCACGAAACAGTCCATTCAAAAAGAGTTTTACGCAAAGCGGTTTATCGGCTCATGCTGTGGAAAAAGCAGACAGTTTTATTTTTATAACGATATGAAAACAGCCAAAACGGTTGTGCACAGCACGAGCGTTCATGTGGAGCAATGTTTTCGCCTTATGCGGTTGCTACAGAAGAGGTCGACCGATTTTCAGGCGACTGGCGGCGTTCATAACGCGGCGCTTTGTACCCCAAACGACCTAGTCATTGTTCGCTCTGACATTGGCAGACATAATACGCTAGATAAAATTTACGGATATTGCTTGCAGCACGATTTGCAGTTATCGGACAAATTAATCGCGTTTAGCGGAAGAGTATCATCGGAAGTGTTGTTAAAGGTTTCCAAAATGGGGATAGGCATTATTTTATCGAAATCCGCCCCAACGACATTGGCGCTCGAATTAGCGAACGATTTAGGTATTACGATTGTAGGATTTATTCGCGGCCATACGTTTAATGTATACACACATCCAAATAAAATAACGGGGTTGCAAGAAAAAAATATTGTAATTTGATAACTAAATTGCAGAAAAAAGGGGGATCCATAATGGCTTACCGCAATCCTTCACAAATTGCGCAACTCACCATTGAAGCGGGAACGCGTAAAGCGAATTTGCCATTATTATCACAAATTATTCTTGGCTTTTTGGCAGGAGCGTTTATTGCGCTTGGATTTTTATTGGACATTCGCGTGATTGGCAACGTTCCAAAAGAATGGGGGAGCTTTGCCAATTTTTTAGGTGCGGCGGTGTTCCCATTAGGACTTGTCCTTGTCATCATTGCCGGCGGAGAATTGTTGACGGGAAATATGATGTCAATGACATTGGCAGCGTTGGCAAGAACAATTACAATGAAGAAACTAGCGAAAGGATGGTTTTGGGTAACCGTAAGCAATTTTCTTGGTGCTGTATTTGTTGCCTATATGTTTGGTCATATTGTCGGGTTAACAGCGGAAGGTCCTTTTTTAGAAAAAACAATAGCCATTGCTGATGCGAAACTTCACGACACATTTATACAAGCATTTATTTCAGGCATTGGCTGTAACTGGCTTGTGACATTAGCTGTCTGGTTGTCATATGGGGCGGAAGATATTGGCGGAAAAATATTAGCTATTTGGTTTCCAGTCATGGCGTTTGTAGCGATTGGCTTTCAGCACGTTGTGGCGAATATGTTCGTCATTCCTGCCGCGATTTTTGCAGGACATGCGACATGGGCGGACTGGTTCCGCAATTTTGTTCCCGTCTTTCTTGGCAATGCGGTCGGCGGCAGTGTATTTGTTGCACTATTGTACTGGCTTGTGTATGGAAAAGATCATATGAAACAAAGCGTCGTCCATGTGAAAGTAATCCAAAAAGAAGCGAGATAATAAATGGTACACCTGATTTTGCTACAAAGCAAAATCAGGTGTTTTTTTGCGAACAATGATATAATAAAACGTATATACTGACATCATGGGGGAAACAACGTGAAGGAACAAACGTTTCTTGAGGGATTCGCTGTAGAAGATTTTCAACGAGATTTAATTCGTTGGTTTGAAAAAGAACAGCGCGACCTGCCGTGGCGCAAAGATAACGACCCGTATAAAGTATGGGTGTCGGAAATTATGCTTCAGCAAACAAAAGTAGACACCGTTATTCCGTATTTTAATAAGTTTATCGAGCAATTTCCGACACTGGAGGCGCTTGCGGAAGCGGACGAAGAAGAGGTGCTGAAAGCGTGGGAAGGACTCGGTTACTATTCGCGTATTCGTAATTTGCATGCGGCAGTAAAAGAAGTGAAAGAACAATATGGCGGGAAAATTCCCGACAACCGAGAACAGTTTTCCAAATTAAAAGGGGTTGGGCCATATACGACAGGAGCGGTATTAAGCATCGCCTATGGCATTCCGGAACCTGCCGTCGACGGCAATGTGATGCGGGTATTATCACGGATTTTTCTTGTCTGGGAAGATATCGCCAAAACAGGAACGAGAAAGTTATTCGAAGCGATTGTCCGGCAAATTATTTCACGCGAAAACCCTTCGTATTTCAACCAGGCGTTGATGGAGTTAGGAGCGCTTATTTGTACACCGCGTAATCCGGCTTGTCTCCTTTGCCCGGTACAAGCGCATTGCCGGGCGCTGCAAGAAGGGGTACAGACGGAGCTTCCGGTAAAAACGAAAAAAACGAGTGTTAAACAAGTGGCGATTGCAGCTGCGGTGCTGAAAGATGAACATGGCAAAGTACTGATCCATAAGCGGGACAGCGATGGATTGCTTGCGAATTTATGGGAATTTCCGAACTGCGAAGTAGCCCATTCACGGGAAAATCCGGAAAGACAGTTGGAAAAGTTTTTGAAGGAAGAATACGGGGCAATAGTCCAGCTTGAGAAACCTTTTGCGGTTTTAGAACATGTGTTTTCTCACTTAGTTTGGAATATTACCGTTTATGACGGCAAACTAGTTAATGGTTTTACGGAAACAGAACAGCTGAAACTTGTTGATGAGCGAGAAATCAGTTTATACGCCTTTCCTGTTTCCCATCAACGAATTTGGAGAGAGTATAAAGAGAAAAAAACAGGTGGATAATCCACCTGTTTCAGTCATACGATTGTCTCGTTCCTTGTGTATAGGTAGCTTCGCTTTTTCTGAGTCCACCGCGAGCTTCGATTTCTTCGATGATTTCGCGGTGGATCGTTTGTCCTTCTGCGTTTAAATAAGGAGCAATTTGCTGAAACGAATGGTGGAAAAAAGCGAGTTCGCTGTCTTTCCATTCCGATTTTGGGATCATCGAAAGTTCGGTCATATCGCGGCCAACGTACATGATGGATGCCTCCTTTTTTTCTAGTTTAAAAAAGTACTCATTCATTTATACATAAAGGGGAGAAAAACATGAGTGAAAAAGTTGCGGTAGTCACAGGAAGCAGCCGTGGAATTGGCAAAGCGATTGCCCTTCGTCTTGCAAAAGAAGGATACGATATTGTCGTTAACTACGCACGCAGTAAAGAAGCGGCGTTACAAACGGCGCAGGAAATCGAAGCGATGGGACGAAAAGCGCTTGTCGTGAAAGCGAATGTCGGTGATGTCGAAAAAATTAAAGCGATGTTCGCGCAAGTGGATGAAGCGTTTGGACGTGTGGATGTCCTTATTAACAACGCTGCTTCAGGCGTGCTGCGGCCGGCGATGGAGCTTGCGGAATCGCATTGGGATTGGACGATGGATATTAACAGCAAAGCGCTGTTATTTTGCGCGCAAGAAGCGGCAAAACGAATGGAAAAAGTCGGCGGCGGAAAAATCGTAAGCATTAGCTCGCTCGGCTCCATCCGTTATTTAGAAAATTATACGGCTGTCGGTGTTTCCAAAGCTGCGGTTGAATCATTAACGCGCTATTTAGCTGTCGAATTAGCGCCGAAAAATATTTCTGTCAATGCCGTATCAGGTGGTGCGGTCGACACAGACGCATTAAAACATTTTCCAAATCGGGAAGAACTGCTAGCCGATGCAGTAGCAAAAACTCCTGCCGGTCGAATGGTAAAACCTGAAGATATTGTCAACGCGGTAATGTTTTTATTGTCCGACCAAGCAGAAATGATCCGCGGTCAAACGATTATCGTTGATGGTGGAAGATCTTTACTTTTGTAATTTGGATGGATAAAACGATCACCTCCTGGGCACATTAAGTGACGTGGAGGTGATAACAATGGCAAAACAACAACCAAACAAAACAGCTGCAGGCACTAACATTCAAGAAGTAAGACAACAAAACGCACAATCTGCACAAGCAGGTCAATTCGGCACTGAATTTGCTGCAGAAACTAATGTGCAACAAGTAAAACAACAAAACGCGCAAGCAGAAGCTCGCAAAGCGCAAAATTCAAGCAAATAACATAGAAAAGTGGAGGCGAGCCGTTTAACCGCGACGGGCAAATGTTCTTCGCCCGCAGGGGTGTTTGTCACCCCAAGGGAGAAGGTTATTTGTCCCGCTAGCTGCACCTGCGGTTACTCGGCGCATGTCAGCGAAGATGCAAATTCAAGTAGCTGACAGGTTGCGAGCCGAAGCTAGACAGCTAAAAAGGCGGGGGCGGTATAGCCAGTTCTTAGAGAATCGTTTCCCATTGGTCGATTGGGAAAATGATTTCTCAGAAAAGAGCTAGCTGCCTCCATTTTTTATCGACAAAAGCTATCATAACTTTACATATATAGTCAAAGGAAATTTTCCTCTCTTCCCGAATGTAATAAACATAACCGGAAGGGAAGGGAGAGAACGAACGTGGAACTGTTTGAACGTTTAGTGAATGAGCAACTAAAAACGATGGATCGGCTTTTATTTTTACAGTCGGAAATCGAGCGCTGCCAAGAAATTGAAAAACAATTAATCGAGCTGCAACAAGAAGCGAAACTCCAATCCATTCAAGAGGAAATCCAACAAATGAAACGACAGTTAAGAGAGATTCAACAAACGTTTGAAAAGCAAACGGAAGAAGTCATTCTCACATATCAAAACCAGTATCGCCGTACGTGCGAGCCATCTTCAACGCGTTAAGATGGCTCTCTTTTGTTTTCATTTGTATCTTCAATCGTTATAATAAAAAAGAGAAGTTCCCATAGGAAAGTAGGGAGAATGATGTCTGGATATCCTGCAGAAGGAGAAATTATTCAAATTCATAGTTATAAACATAACGGTTTGATTCATCGAGTATGGGAAGAATCGATCGTGCTAAAAGGAACGTCTACGTGTATTATCGGAGCGAATGATAAAACGATGGTGACGGAAGCAGACGGCCGGACATGGGTGACGCGCGAACCGGCAATTTGTTTTTTTCATGCGAAACATTGGTTTAACATTATTGGCATGATTCGGGAAGAGGGAATTTATTATTATTGCAATTTGAGTTCACCGTTTGTATGGGATGAGGAAGCGCTAAAATATATCGATTATGATTTGGATATTAAAGTATTTCCCGATATGACATATATTCTTCTCGACGAAGATGAATATGAACGGCATCGCAAAGAAATGAATTATCCAGATGTGATCGATCGAATTTTAAAAAATAATGTGAAAAAGCTGATCAGTTGGATTCATGAACGAAAAGGTCCGTTTGCGCCAGATTTTATTGACACGTGGTATGAAAAGTTTCGTTCATATCGAAAGTGAATGAAGGGGGAAAGCGAAAAAGCCTGTTCGTTGCCGCAAACAGGTTTTCTGCTTTTTAAAGGGGGATATGTTTTTGGCAATTATTCGCCGCTATATGCAATTTGTGCGTCCATATAAATGGTATATTATCGCAACGATGATCATCGGAATTATTAAGTTTGCGATTCCGCTTCTCATTCCGCTGTTATTAAAATATGTCGTTGATGAAATTATCGCAAATACGAAGTTGCCGATGTCCGTCAAGACAGAGCGTCTTTGGTGGGCTATCGCTGTGATGTTAGTGATTTTTGTCCTCATTCGCCCGATTGTCGAATATTATCGGCAATATTTTGCGCAGTGGACGGCAAGCAAAGTGCTCTATGACATTCGCAATCGATTATTTACACATATGCAAAAATTAAGCTTTACGTATTACTCTAACCATCGCACAGGGGAAATTATTTCGCGTGTGATTAACGATGTCGAGCAAACGAAAGATTTTATTATTACAGGTCTGATGAATCTTTGGCTAGATATGACCACGATTATTATTGCACTTATTATTATGATGAAGATGGATATTAAATTAACGCTTGTTTCCATCAGTACGCTGCCGCTTTATGCATTTTCCGTAAAATACTTTTTCGGGCGTTTGCGGCAACGGACGAGAATGCGTTCCCAAGCGCTGGCGGAACTGCAAGCATACTTGCACGAACGAGTACAAGGAATGCCGGTGATTAAAAGTCTTGCGATCGAAGAAGAGGAACAGAAACGTTTTTCCGAACAAAACAACAATTTTTTAACAAAGGCGCTTATGCATACGAGCTGGAATGCAAAATCGTTCTCTGTTGTGAATACAGTGACAGATATTGCCCCCATCATTGTGATTGGCTATGCCGGCTATCAAGTATTGATTGGTCATATTACCGTCGGAACATTGGTTGCTTTCGTCGGTTATATTGATCGGCTTTATAGCCCGTTGCGCCGCCTTGTGAACTCGTCAACGACATTAACGCAGTCGTTCGCCTCGATGGATCGAATGTTTGAGTTTTTGGATGAGACATATGATATTGTGGATGCGCCAAATGCGATGGACTGCAAGGAAGTAAAAGGGGACATCGTATTTGAAAACGTAACTTTTGCTTATAATAAAAACGAACCGCCTGTACTTCGAGATATTTCGTTTTCCGTAAAAGCGGGTGAAACGATCGCCCTTGTCGGCATGAGCGGGGGAGGAAAATCTACATTAGTAAGCCTTATTCCACGGTTTTATGACGTCACAAAAGGACGCATCTTATTAGACGGCATAGATATTCGCGACATACGCGTCCGCAGTCTTCGCGATCAAATCGGGATGGTGTTCCAAGATAGTTTTTTATTTAGCGATTCGGTGAAAGAAAATATTTTGCTCGGAAAACCAGGTGCGACAGACGAAGAAGTGATTGCCGCCGCAAAAGCGGCCAACGCTCACGATTTTATTATGAATTTGCCGGACGGTTATGATACGAAGGTCGGAGAACGCGGCATTAAATTATCCGGCGGGCAAAAACAGCGAATCGCCATCGCCCGTGTCTTTTTGAAAAATCCTCCGCTTCTTATTTTTGACGAAGCAACATCAGCGCTCGATCTAGAAAGCGAGCATTACATTCAAGAGGCAATGGAACGGCTCGCGAAAAATCGGACTACGTTTATCGTTGCCCATCGCCTGTCAACGATTACTCATGCGGACCGGATTTTTCTTATCGAAGATGGAAAGATTGTTGAAAGCGGCACACATGATGAATTAATGGCCAGAAAAGGACAATATTATCACTTATTTACGATTCAACAATTGAATTACACGGAGTGAAAAATGTTTATATTATCGAAAAATAAGAGTTAGAAACGGTCTTGCAAAGTTGTTAAGGCCGTTTTTTATTTAGATAATATGAACCTCTCCCTCCTTTTCTTTGTTTATTAGTAGGAAAAATATTATTATTTTGGGATTAGGAGGAAGAGGAGTTTTACACGCTGTAAGACTGTTTTTTTATTATTATTTTTTCTATTTAGATAATTGGTACCGTCAAGAATTTTGTGTAATGTAAGATATATAGGGTATCTCTGAAATGGATTTAGAATAGAGGGGGGATATTTCCTCCACACAAAAGACTGAATATTCATTCTCTTGTGTGGACAGAGGCCCCCCTTTCTTTGCTTATTTGTTTATTTACAATATTTGGTTAATTATAGCATTCTTCAAACATTCGCTCGAGGGCTTCCTGCGCTTCGGCAAATCCTCTTAACTTTCGCCCTGCCCATTTCTCATTAAAATCTTGGATGGTCAAATACATGACTTTTTCCGCGGCTTCTAAACTGCTCAAACTGTTCATCGGCTTTAGACGTTTCCGAATTTCCTTGATCGTTCGTTCGATGGCATTGGTCGTGTAAATCACACTTCGAATACTGCTTGGATCATCCATAAATGTAAGGAGGACATCCAACTCATTGGCCCAAGATTGAACTTCTCTTGGATATTTGCTGGACCATTTCGACTCAAACTGTTGAAACATTTGTAACGCCATCTCCTTATTCGGCGCGCGATAAATCAGTTTGAGATTCTCTGCCACTTCAAATTGATCTTTTTTCCGAACACAGCTGAGGGTGTTGCGGACTTTGTGCACGACACAGCGCTACACATCGGCTTTCGGATACACCGCCTTAAAGGCTTCCTCCAGCCAGCCGGTGTGGCGTTGATAAGGGGCAAACAACTGTGTTTGAAATTCCCCGTTTCGGTCTCTTGAAGCCAAAAGACCCTCAATCCGGCCATATTGCGTATCTAGATTTCGCTGATAGCAGCCGTTTCTCCTATTCGGCGTTCCAGCCTGTTCGATTTCGAGGAAATGTTTGATTTCTTCCCGCATAATCAGCTCTAATTTTTCCTTCACAAACTGACGAATGACACTTTCCAGTTGATTGCCCAGTCGACATTCGGTATACTTCTTTTAGACATAGGTAGGGTACTCCTTTCTCTAAGATTTTTGGTCCAATCAGAGAATACCCTACCTTTTTCTTTTGTTCTAGCAAAATGCTTTACACAAACTTTTATACATCATCATTGATGGAATTATTTCGCGCTTGTTTGATATTATGCTTGCGTTTCCAAGTATTTTGCTTGCCATTGGGATTGTCGCGGTGCTTGGACCTTCCTTGCAAAATGCGCTGATTGCGATTGCGGTGATTAATATCCCGAACTTCGGACGATTGATTCGCTCGCGTGTATTAAGCATTAAACAAGAAGAATACGTGATGGCGGCAAAAGCAATTGGGATGAGCGATATGCGCATTTTGTTCCATCATATTTTGCCAAACAGTATGGCACCGATTATCGTGCAAGGCACACTGGCGATTGCTACTGCGATTATCGAAGCGGCCGCCCTCGGATTTCTCGGATTGGGGGCACAGCCTCCGAATCCAGAATGGGGGAAAATGTTAGCGGATTCGAAAGACTTTTTGACACAAGCACCATGGACGATGATTTTTCCAGGGCTTGCGATTATGTTAACCGTGCTTGGTTTTAACTTGATGGGCGACGGATTGCGCGATGCGTTGGATCCGCGCATGAAAAACTAATAAAAGAAGGCTATCTCTTTTAGCGGAGATAGCCTTTTTAGTGACTAGCTAAATTTTTTACTAAGGCAGCATCATGATGATAATGTTGGAAGCTGTCAATCAATTTATCAAGATGTTCTAATTGTTCGCTATAATCGATAATCGCTCCTATTAATGAAAAGAGGTAATATTCGTTTTTTTGCTGGTGATGTGCGTAAAATGCTTCAATTAAACGAGTTCTTTCTTGATGGGTTTCCATCACTGTTTCTGTACGAGGATGACATTTTGTTTTACCAATAAACTTTAGCAATATTTGTTCATGGTAATGAAGCAGACTGTCTAGTTGTGAGCGGATGGCTTGCTGCAACTCAAGCGGCATGTGGTACAACTCGTTTTCAAAACGATGAAGAATTTTTAATGTATCGAGCGCTCTGTTTGCGACTACGATCATTTGCCGATATAGCACAAGTTTTCGTGATTTTTGAAAACGATTTTTTCGCGAGTACGTGCGCTCTTCTTTATACATTAAGTAAAGATGCTCGAGTTTTGTCATATCTTCTTTCATTTTTTCAATGTCTTCTTTTAAAATATGGTGCTCGGACGCATGCCTTATATGGATGCGAATCCATTTTAAAATATTTTCCGTGTTTTCATTAATTTGTGCATATAGCCTTTTTTCATATTTTGGAGGAAGAAAAATTAAGTTGACGATAAAGGCAGCGAATACCCCGAGCATAATGGTGGAAAACCGGATAACGGCAAATTTGATAAACTCTCTGTCAGTATATTCCATAATCGCGATAACGGTAACTAATGCTACCGATATCGTTGACTCGAGGCGCATTTTTAAGCAAAGAGCGATAACGATCATGAGCGTAAGGCCGATAATGAACGGGTCACGTCCGAACAAAAGAACAGCAATAATGGCAAATGCAGCGCCAATGATATTGGCTTGGACTTGTTCAATCAATGATAAATAGGAACGGTAAATCGTCGGCTGCATTGCAAAAACTGCGGAAATTCCCGCAAATACAGGAGAGGGAAAGTGTAATAGGGATGCTAGAAAAAGCGCTAATGTAACGGCGATTCCCGTTTTGAAAATGCGGGCACCGAGCTTCATTGTATGTTCAAACCTTTCCTCCTTAGTTCTTATAAACAATTTAGTACTATACACGCTTTTATATATGATATCAAGTGGAAAATATACATGAAATGTTTTTTAAATGACGAAGGGAAACGTATGATGCTTGCTAACTGGGTGTTTAAAATCTCCTCTGTGCAAATAGAGGTGCGAAAAAACAAATGAAAAGATAAAAGGCTACATATACAGTTTAGCATGTATAAACACAGGTGGTAAAAAAATAGATATGACGATTTTCGGTCTAGGTGATGATTATATGAGGCGGTTAATAACAAAATTCCTGTTCAAAAAGTTACCGAGTATGTCAGAATAAAAAGGAGTATCCCGCTAGTTGCGGGATACTCTTTTCATCATTCTGTTGAAACGGAAGGATCGGCTTGTTCTTTTGTCGGAATCACCTGGAAGAAATGGTTTTCCGGTTTTTCAAGAAGCGGCTGTAATGATTGCACTTCTTCGTGCTGACCGTGTTCTTTTAATAGTTCAATGTATTTCGATAACAATTCTTGTACATCCGATTTTCCACGTTCGTTCAGTGGCTCGAGGCGTACTTGCGCTCCTTTTGCGATGCGGCGTTCCAATGCCGCCTTTGTTAACCCCATTTCCGGTTGGTGGCGCAAGTAGACGACTCCACCTGTCATTCCGGCGCAAATCCATGGACCTGGGTCGCCAAGAACAATGCCGCGTCCATTTGTCATATATTCGAAGGCAAATCCTTTAATGTTCGCACGTGTGCCGATATTTCCATGTTCTTTTTCCGGAATCGGCGTTGTCACTTGGCCGCCGATGATCATATCCGCACCAGACAGACGAATGCCAGCGCGTGCGTCCGCGTTTCCTTGCGCGATGAGCAAACCTTTTTGCGCCCCGTATCCGAAGCCTTTGCCAACGGAGCCGTTATAAAATTTCCCGTCTTTTCCCTTTGCTTTCAAAATGAAAATGCTGCCGCCAAACGCGGTTTTTCCAACGCCGTCCTGTCCGCCGCCATCGACATGGATATGGATGCCATGAGTGTTGTAAGCGCCGAGCCCGTTTCCAGGAATCGAACCGTTTTTGTAGCGCAATGTGACATCCGGTAATTTTTTGTACGATCCGTCGAGACGACCTCGTACGCGGTGGCAAGAAACACGGCTGCCGAGAACGCGCTGTTCAGATGTGACGTTCGTAAATTCACGAGAACGATGCAAATCTTCCACATAGTAATCGAGATATTCCGCCCCAGCAGCAACGAACAATGATGGTTCCTCTGCGCTTGCCGCTGCTTCTTTTTGCGCCATTTGCTCCACTTCAAGCACTTCAAGCAAGTTTGCTAAATTCAATTGCTCTAGTCCTCTTATTTGCTCTAATAAGTCAGAGCGGCCGACGATATCTTGCAGGCGAGTAAATCCAAGAGAAGCTGTTAATGCTTTTAATTCGTTTCCAAACGCGGTGAATAAGTTGACTAATCCTTGCACTGCCGTCTCGAATTGCCGCGGAACAAAACGGAGCAATCCGTGTTCTTTTGCTTGCGCAACCGATTCGATTTGAGTGGCGATTCCGACATGGCACGTATCTAAATGACAGCCGCGGCACGTCGTACAGCCGATCGCAATCATCGATAGCGTACCAAAGCCGATGCGGTTGGCCCCCAGCAACATCACTTTGAGAACGTCAAGTGCGCTTTTAATGCCGCCGTCCGCCCAAATTTCGACTTTGTTTCGCAAACCGGCTTCAAGAAGGGCGTTATGAGCGGCCTTTACCCCGATTTCCACCGGAAGGCCGACATGTTGCAGCGCATGGATGCGCGCCGCTCCGGTTCCGCCATCGAAACCGCTTAGTGTAATAATGTCCGCTCCCGCTTTGGCGATGCCGACCGCAATCGTCCCGATGTTTGGCACGACCGGCACTTTGACGGCGACTTTTGCTTTGTCGTTCGCCGTTTTTAATTCAGCGATCATTTGTGCCAAGTCTTCAATCGAATAAATATCATGGTTATTCGATGGAGAAATTAAGTCCGAACCGATGGTTGCGTTACGCGCTTCGGCGATTTTTGCCGTTACTTTTGCCCCCGGCAAGTGGCCTCCTTCACCTGGTTTTGCTCCTTGGCCGATTTTAATTTCCAATAGATTCGAAGAGTTTAACAGTTCCGCGTTCACTCCGAAACGGCCTGATGCAATCTGCTGGCCGCGAGTACGCGGGTATTTGCCGAGCATATCTTTAATTTCGCCGCCTTCGCCGTTTAAGCTGACCATGTTCAAGCGGTCTGCCGCTTCCGCATAAGCGCGGAACGCCACTTCGTTTTGCGAACCGAACGACATCGAAGCAATGACGAACGGCAGGCTATGTTCGCCGATGCTAATATTGACTTTTTCGACAGGAACTTGTTTTTCCGTTTTCTTTATATCTAACAAATGGCGAATCGTTGTCGGTGTTTCGGTTTCGAGCTCGTTCATTTTTTCTCGATAGTTATCATATGATCCTGTTTGGGCGACCTCTCCAATCGCCTTCCAAATGCGAGGGAAGAGGTGGAACGTTTTTCCCGGCTTGGCGTTTTCGTTGGCGTAGTCTTCGGCACGGGCGATTGCGTCTTGTTTCAGTGCTTCGAAATCGTATTTCAACGAGTCAGAGCCAAAGAAGTTGACAATGTTTAATACATCGGCGATTTCATCATGCAGACCAATCGATGAGAAGAGGCGGCTGTATCCGCGCAATTCGTGAATGCCAATCGTTGAAATCACTTTTTCTAATCCTTTATTGAGCGCTTTAAATAGGTTGGCAACAGGTGCAGTCGACTCTTCCGACGCAACCGTCGCAAACATGAGATAAGGGCTGATCGCGTTTGCTCCTAATCCATAGGCGACGACAAAATCATGAAGGGAGCGAATCGCGCCGGAACGAAGCAAAATGGAACAATCGCGGCGCAAGTCTTGTTTTGTTAACGATTGATCGATGGCCGATGTGATGAGCAACGGGTCAATCCATAAGTTTCCGTTTTGATGTGCTTCTGCATCATCAATGACGAGCAAGGTCTTGCCGGAACGAACCGCTTCACATGCTTCGTTAGAAAGACGCTCTAGCGCCTGCGGAATGGTTTCTTCCGCCGTAAATGTCGCCGACAGGATGTGCGCTAATTGTTTTTCTCGGAACGAATGAACAATTTGGTCGTACGAAGGATGATGTAATTCTGTCGCGCAGTCGTTTCCGATTTTTCCTTCGATGAGAATCGGCGAGCTGAGCTCGATAACATATGACGTTTCTGTTTTATCTACAAGAGATGGCCGTTTTCCAATGACAGTTCTTGTTGAAAAATGTTCCATTTCACGGTCGCGGTCAATGGCTGGATTGGTAACGACGGCGACGCTTTCTTTAATGAAATCTGCGAGATTTTTCCGATTCGGATTAATAGCCGCAAGCGGCGCGTCATGACCTAACGAGCGAATCGGCTCCGCACCTTTTTCCGCCATTTGTTCTAAAAGTTGAATATGTTCTCTGTCCCAGCCGAACGCGGCATATTGACCGTTATGCACTTTTGTCGGCACAAAAGTAAATACGTGATTTTCCAGTTTCGGAACATCGAGACGTTTTCGGAAGTTAGTAATGTCAAACCGTTTCGAAAAACGGGCATATACTTCTTCCTGAAACTGTTCGTATTCCAACACTTGAATGACGCCGCCGAACCATGTTAAGCCAATTTTTTCCCCTGGTGCGAGCGGCTTTGGTTCTCCCGTATATTCGCTTGCCGGAATGATTCCTGGTTCTGACGCAAAAACAAATCGTTTTTCCGTTTCTAATTTCCAAAGTGGGCGTAATCCGAGCGCGTCGACGCTGAAGACCGCTTCGTCCTCGTAGCGGGAGATAATTGCTGCCGGCCCTTGGGCGAAATGCCCCCATGATTCACGGATGTACGTATACAAGTCTTGGAGGTGCTCTGGATACGCTTTAATTTCATTCACAATAGGCGGGAACAATATATCCATCGCTTCAAATAAGCTATAATCATAACGGCAGATAAGCGTTTCCAACGTACGGCTTAAATCTTGGGAGTCACTGCCGTCATTTGTCAATGGGACACCAATCATCACTGCTTCGTCACGCAGCTTTGCAATTGTGTTGATTTCGCCGTTATGAGCTAACACGCTAAACGGTTGGACACGAAAAAAGTTAGAAAGTGTATTCGTCGAGTAACGGTTATGTCCTAACGTCATGGTCGATGCGATAAACGGATGTGCCAAGTCATGATAGTATTTTGGCAAAATATCTCCGGCTCCCATCACTTTATACACAACGTGAAAATTGCTTAAAGAGGCAACATGAACATTTTCATCTTTCTCGATTTCAATCATTAGATCAAATAATCGTTTTGTAAGTTGCGCATTGTCGCTTGGCAATAAGGCGACTTGCCAAAATACCGGTTCTTGCCGAAGCGCGATTGGGCCTAACGCACTGGAGGAGGTCACACGGTCAGATTCAAAAATCAATAAGAAACCTGTTTTTTTGAATAACTGTTTGATCTTCGTTTTTATATGGTCTACATCAGCAGACCGATCGATGAAAAGATGGCCGACGGTAAAACTTTCGTCGTTTGCTATTTCTGGATTTTGACCGACGTTTGCGAGTTTTTCCATCCAAAGTTTTCTTGGAATATCCATATGAATGCCGACGCCGTCTCCCTCGCCATTAATAAATCCGGCGCGGTGATTCATTTTGACAAGCGCGTCAATACATGTCATAATGTTTTCTCGGGTTGGAATACGTCGTTTTTCGATAGCGGCGACAATGCCGCAAGCATCATGTTCTACTTGATGAAAGTTTTTAAAATGGTTAGGGTTCCAACGTTGTCTCATAACGTAAGCGGCGCCAAAGCGGGAACGTTCCTGCTTTTCGCCATTCACCTCCCGTGTTGAATAAACATAAGCGGCAATTTTGATCTTAATTTTCAGAATTTATAACCTATAATATCATGATTGCATATCCAAATCAATTATTTATTCATTTTCTTGGATAATTATATTCATCATATTTTATGTTTTTTTGCAAACGTTTTCAACAACTTAACAATAATCCCAGGAGGGGATTCCTCCTGGGATTATTGCATAATTATTCATTTTTCAATTGTTTAAATGCATTTTCCACCGCTTTGAGCGTATATTCCACGTCTTCTTCGGTATGAGCAAGCGTAACAAACCATGCTTCATATTTGGAAGGAGCGAGGTTGATGCCTTGCTTTAACATAAGCTTAAAGAACTTCGCAAACATTTCTCCATCGCTTCGTTGGGCTTGTTCATAGTTTTCGACTTTTTCTGTTGTGAAGTAGACGGTGAATGCACCTTTTAAACGATTGATTGTTATAGGAATGCCGTATTTGTTTGCGTGAAGAAGTATGCCTTCTTCCAGCATCGCGCCGAGCTTGTCAAGATATTCGTACACGCCGTCTTGCTTGAGCACTTCAAGACAGGCGATACCGGCAAGAATCGACGCTGGGTTTCCTGCCATCGTTCCTGCTTGGTATGCCGGACCGAGCGGCGCGACTTGTTCCATAATGTCTTGGCGGCCACCATATGCACCGATTGGCAGACCGCCGCCAATAATTTTTCCAAGCGCGGTTAAATCCGGTTCGATCCCTAATAAATTTTGCGCCCCGCCGTACATAAAGCGGAATGCGGTAATCACTTCATCGTAAATGACGAGGGCTCCCGCTTGATGGGCAATTTCATTGATTGCCTCTAAAAAGCCTGGTTTTGGTGTAACGATCCCGAAGTTTCCGACGATTGGTTCCACAAGCACAGCGGCAACTTGGTCTCCCCATACGTCCATCGCTTGTTTAAACGAGTCGACATCGTTGTACGGCACAGTGATTACTTCTTGGGCGATGCTTTTTGGCACACCTGCGGAATCTGGAGTTCCTAACGTTGATGGACCGGAGCCGGCAGCGACAAGGACAAGATCGGAATGTCCGTGATAACAGCCGGCAAATTTGACAATTTTATCACGGCCCGTATAAGCGCGCGCCACGCGAATCGTGGTCATGACCGCTTCCGTTCCTGAATTGACAAAACGCACTTTTTCTAAAGACGGA
This sequence comes from Parageobacillus toebii NBRC 107807, assembly GCF_003688615.2. Classification (GTDB taxonomy): domain Bacteria; phylum Bacillota; class Bacilli; order Bacillales; family Anoxybacillaceae; genus Parageobacillus_B; species Parageobacillus_B toebii. The sequence goes on from NZ_CP049703.1 coordinate 1,369,052, forward strand.
ATCGCTTCTTTTAACATTTTTGCAAAGGTAATTTCATGCGGCGTGGGTGTGCCGTAAAGGACGCCAGTTTCTGCGGCGCGCTGAATCGCTTTTGTAATGTGTGGATGGGCATGGCCAGCTATAATTGGTCCGTATGCCGCCAAATAGTCGATATATTTATTGCCGTCAACGTCCCAAAAATAAGCGCCTTGCGCGCGTTCCATGACGACCGGCGCTCCGCCGCCGACCGCTTTATATGAGCGGGACGGGCTGTTGACGCCGCCGACGATATGCTGCAATGCTTCTTGATAAAGCTGTTCTGATTTCGTAAATTGCATCGTTCAAATCCTCCTATTATTTCATTGCCGATTTTTATTTTAACATAAAGCATACCATTTGTTTCGGGATGTGACTTCAGATAAACTATTGCCTATGTGGAGGGAGTGTAACATGAACGTCATTGAAGTAGAAAACTTAAGAAAAGAATTTAAATCGTATTCAAGTCGCTCTGGCTTATTCGGAGCGTTTCGCGATTTATTTACACGAAATTATAAAATCATTCGCGCTGTCAACGACATTTCGTTTACTGTAAAGCAAGGTGAAATGGTCGGCTATATTGGGGAAAATGGTGCGGGGAAATCGACAACGATTAAAATGCTGACGGGAATTTTGACGCCGACATCCGGTAAAGTGCTCGTCAACGGCATGAATCCGCATAAAGAGAGGGAAGCGTTCGTTCGAACCATCGGCGTTGTGTTCGGGCAGCGCTCCCAACTTTGGTGGGATATCGCCGTCCAAGAGTCGTTTCGACTGTTGAAAAAAGTGTACCGTGTATCGGATCAAGACTACAAAGAACATATGGAACATGTCATTGAAACGCTCGATATCGGTCCTCTGTTGGACAAGCCGGTTCGCAAGCTGTCGCTTGGACAGCGGATGCGCTGTGAGCTGGCCGCTGCGCTTATTCATAACCCGCCGCTTTTATTTTTAGATGAACCGACGATTGGCTTGGATGTGCTTGTAAAACTGAAAATCCGTCAGTTTTTAAAAGAAATTAATGAGAAATACAACACAACCATTTTATTAACGACCCATGATATTTCCGACATCGAAGCGTTATGCGAACGCGTCATTATGTTGGATGAAGGAAAAATCATTTACGATGGCTCACTGCAAAAGCTAAAAGAGAATTGGGGAGAAGGGAAACAAATTCAATTTACGTTCGCAAGCGAAATTACGTTAGATGCTTTAAAGGAATTGACCGATGGTTTGCAAGTAACATGGAAAAAAGGGGAGCAAGCAAACGTCTGGACAGCAAATATAGCGCCATCGCTTCTGCCTGAAGTCATTAGCCGCGTTGTTTCCCGCTATTCGATTCAAGATATGAACATTAATGAAATTTCTACGGAAGAAATTATCCGCAACATCTACGAAGAAGGTGTTGTGCATGGATAAATATATCGAAATGATTCGCATCCGCTTTTTAATGATGCTTGCTTACCGGACGAATTATTACACAGGTATTCTCATTTATGCTATTAACATCGCGGCGTACTATTTTCTTTGGTCGGCGATTTATGGCGGAAAATCGGCGATGCAAGGCATGTCGATGGAGCAAATGACAACGTATGTTGCCATTTCATGGATGGCGCGGGCGTTTTATTTCAATAATATCGACCGTGAAATCGCCATGGAGATTAGAGAAGGAAGAGTGGCGACAGAGCTTATTCGTCCTTACAGTTATCTTGGAATGAAAACGATGCAAGGATTAGGGGAAGGAATCTTTCGTTTGTTGTTTCTTTCGCTTCCGGGAATTTTTTTTGTCGCTTTATTTTTGCCTCTCCGTTTTCCAACCGATGTTCATACATGGATGTTTTACGCATTGTCGATTATGTTTAGTTTTATTATTAATTCGGAGTTGAATTTGCTTGCAGGCATTGTCACATTTTTTACCCTTAACAATGAAGGGTTATTGCGTGCAAAGCGGTTTGTGGTCGACTTGTTTTCCGGACTTATTTTGCCAATCAGCTTTTATCCGGATTGGGCGCAAGCGGCAATGAAATACTTTCCATTTCAAGGAATTAGCTATATTCCAAGCATGATTGTGACAGAAAGCTTTCAAGGGCAAGAAATCATCAGCGGCCTTTTGTTTCAGTTTGCATGGTGCGTGCTGTTGCTCATCCCGATTCAGCTATTGTGGCGAGCGGCGAAAAAACAGCTTGTCATTCAAGGAGGGTGAGTCGTGTTTTACGTATCGATCTTTTTTCAGTATATGGCGCAATACATGAAAACAAAGTTGCAATATCGCGCTGATTTGCTTGTCGAGTTCATTTCTGATTTGATGTCGCAGGCGGTCAATCTTGTTTTTCTTCTTGTTGTGTTTGGACATACGACGTTATTGCACGGCTGGACGCGCGAGGAAATTTTGTTTATTTACGGCTTTTTCTTAGTGCCATATGCGGTGTTCGGAGCGTTTTTTTAACATTTGGGATTTTAACGAGCGCTATATTGTGCGTGGAGAAATGGACCGTGTGTTGACGCGCCCGGTTCACAGCTTATTTCAAATTATTCTCGAACGCATGGAGTTAGAGTCGCTTCTTGGCGGAGTGACAGGCATGATCATTATGGTGTATGCAGGTGCGCGCTTGCATCTTTCGTTGCATTGGTATGATATTTTTATGTTTATTTTGCTTGTACTAGGTGGAGCGCTTATTTACGCGGGAGTATTTGTGTCATTGGCGACCATTAGTTTTTGGGCCGATGCTCGTACATCGATTATTCCGATGATGTACAACATCAGCAACTATGGGCGCTATCCGATTGATATTTACCACCGCATCATCCGCTATATTTTAACGTGGATTTTGCCGTTTGCGTTCGTTGGCGTGTATCCGGCGTCTTATTTTCTCGGCAAAAAAGAGTGGTACGGATATGCGTTTTTTACTCCAGTCATGGGCATCATCTTTTTTGCGATTTCCGTGTTTTTGTGGAACGCAGGGGTAAAACGATATCGAGGTGCAGGGAATTAAAAAGAGGGAGAATCCGAAAGGAAGTAAAAATTCCTTAAAGGGATTGCCCTCTTATTTTTTATGAAAATGAGTATATGTAGTATGTATTATGGTTAATATAATGACAGACCATTTTTTTGTTTATTGGATTGCTTGCTGGAACTGAATGTAGTGATACAAAAATACTGTTGTGCGGCCAAAATGTTAACAAAAAAGACAAATTTCTTTTATAGTTGATGCTTGATAAAGTTTGTGAAATAATGAACAATATATTTGTGAATAATTTCACAAACTAATTTTGGGAAAGGATGACAGACAACTATGAAAAGACAATGCATGAATCGAGTGGCACTTATAGGAACAGGATTCGTTGGGGCCAGCTATGCATTTGCCCTTATGAATCAAGGAATCGCGGATGAGTTAGTGTTGATTGATGTGAATAAAGAGAAGGCGGAGGGCGACGTGATGGACTTAAATCACGGAAAAGTATTCGCGCCGAAGCCAATGAATATATGGCATGGAGATTATCAAGATTGTCAAGATGCCGATTTGGTGGTAATTTGTGCAGGTGCTAACCAAAAGCCAGGGGAAACAAGACTCGATCTCGTTGACAAAAACATGAATATCTTTAAAACGATTGTCGATTCTGTCATGAAATCAGGTTTTGATGGAATCTTTCTTGTCGCGACGAATCCAGTAGATATCTTAACGTATGCTACTTGGAAATTCAGCGGGTTACCGAAAGAACGAGTGATTGGCTCGGGAACGATTCTGGATACGGCAAGATTCCGCTTTTTGCTAAGCGAATACTTTCAAGTAGCTCCGACTAATGTACACGCGTATATTATCGGAGAGCATGGGGATACAGAATTGCCTGTTTGGAGCCATGCGGAAATTGGAAGTGTTCCAATCGAACAAATATTGTCGCAAAACGATCGCTATAGAAAAGAGGATTTAGAAAATATCTTCGTCAATGTTCGTGATGCGGCATATCAAGTTATTGAGAAAAAAGGCGCAACTTATTACGGCATTGCGATGGGACTCGTCCGCATTACACGTGCTATTTTGCACAATGAAAATGCTATTTTAACCGTTTCTGCTTATCTAGATGGTCAATATAATGAGCAAAACGTTTATATTGGTGTACCTGCTATTATCAACCGAAACGGTATTCGCGAGGTAATGGAATTGAAGTTAAATGAAACAGAACAACAGCAATTTCATCATAGCGCAACTGTATTAAAAGACATTCTTTCACGTTATTTTGATGATGTAAAGTAATAAAATACTGACTTAGAATAATAACAAGGTGAGCAACATGTGGATACAACATTACAATTCTTTCGATAATACGTATCTTTCTGCACTCATTGCGGCGCTTCCAATTGTTTTATTTTTATCATGTTTAACCGTGTTTAAAATGAAGGGAATAAAAGCCGCTTTTCTCACTCTTTGTTTTGGATTAGTGACAGCTGTTTTGTTTTTTCATATGCCGATTTCAAAGGCGATTGCTGCTTCCATCTATGGAATCGCAAACGGTTTATGGCCTATTGGCTATATTGTGATCATGGCTGTCTGGCTATATAAAATCGCTGTGAAAACAGGGAAGTTTGATATTATCCGTGGGAGTATCGCAAACATTTCTGAGGATCAGCGGCTTCAACTCTTGCTCATCGGTTTTAGTTTTAACGCATTTTTAGAAGGTGCTGCGGGATTCGGCGTTCCGATTGCCATTTCGGCTGCTTTACTTTCGGAATTAGGATTTCATCCATTAAAAGCCGCCGCTCTTTGTTTAATTGCCAATGCTGCATCTGGCGCGTTTGGAGCGATTGGGATTCCGGTTATTGTCGGAGCACAAATGGGAGATTTAACTCCGATTGAGCTATCTCGTACACTTGCTTGGATTTTGCCATTGATCACGTTTTTCGTTCCGTTCTTATTAGTGTTTATTTTAGATAAATGGAAAGGGATTAAAGAAACACTGCCAGCTCTTTTAGTCGTAAGCGGAAGTTATACCATTGTACAGACATTGACAATCATTGTGCTCGGTCCGGAATTGGCCAACATTTTAGCGGCGCTTGTCAGTATGGGGGCATTAACTATTTTCTTAAGAAAATGGCAGCCGTCACATATATATCGAGTAAATCAGGATGAAGAAGCTGTAGAAAAATCTAAATACAGCTTGAAAGAAATCATCAGTGCGTGGTCTCCTTTTTATATTTTAACGTTAATCGTTATTATCTGGAGTCTGCCGGGTTTTAAAGCACTGTTTGCTGAAGGTGGAGCGCTTCATAAAACTACGCTTTTGTTTAAAGTGCCATTTTTGCATGGGGAAGTCGTAAAAACTCCTCCGGTGGCACCGGCACAGACGGCATTAGATGCAATATTCAAGCTGGATCTTGTATCAGCAACAGGTACAGCGATTTTATTAGCGGTGCTGTTGACAGTGATGTTCAGCAAAAATATTACGTTCGCTGAGGGAATACAAAGTTTAAAAGAAACATGTAAAGAACTTTCGATTCCTGTATTGACTATTTGTTTTATCATGGGGTTTGCCAACTTAGCCAACTATGCGGGTTTATCCTCTACGATTGGTTTGGCATTAGCGAAGACAGGGGATGTATTTCCGTTCGTTTCCCCGTTATTAGGATGGCTCGGTGTGTTTATTACAGGATCTGTCGTAAGCAACAATGCTTTATTTGGCCATTTACAAGTGGTTACAGGAACGCAAATAGGGACAAGCTCTTCGTTATTGCTTGCTGCCAATACTAGCGGGGGAGTGATGGGAAAACTCATCTCTCCGCAATCCATCGCCATTGCAACAGCAGCGGTGCAAGAAACTGGAAGAGAATCTAACTTGTTTAAAATGACGATTTATTATAGCTTGATCCTGCTGTTGTTTGTGGGAGTATGGACATACGTTCTTTCGATCATAGGAATGTAGATAATTATAGCTTGTTATTAAGTTAAGCACGGTGTATAGATAAAAAAGATATATTCTGCGGCCTTTTTCCGAATCTATGTACTGGGAAAAGGCCGCATTTAATTTACATTACTTGCTCCACCTTTTTCGTGTAAAGCGAACGAATCAAGAAATAGTAACCAAGTTGAACAACGAAAAAGATGATAATGACAAGCGCGCTCGTTTTGACGACGGAGCCGGAGACCATGTTTTGCAGCATTTTAAAGGCAAAGCCGGCATGGACGGTGGCAACGACAAACGGAATGAAAAAGAGAATCGCTACTTGCTTTGCCGCAATTTGCTTCATTTCTTTCCATGTCAAACCGAGTTTGGATAGCGCTTCGTATTGCTTGCTGTCCTGTTCCAAATCGTTATAAAGCTTAAAATATAAAATGCTGTCGGCCGCCAAAAAGAAGAGAACGCTGACGAAAAAACCAATAAAGAGCATTAAGGAGAAAACTTGTTTCATTTGGTTAAATAATTCTAAACGATTGATGAAATCGACATCATCTTTTTGAATCAAGCGGTTCAGTTTTTTGATTACTGATGTTTTCACTTCCCAATTTTTGTATGATATACCAGCATAATATTGAATCGTTTCTTCCGTTGCGAGACGATGAAATTTAGCATATAAATGATCAGGAACGACTAACATGTATCCGATAAACCCCGAAGGATTGATGGCTGGCTGGGGAATCGATTTAGCCAATGGAACCACCAGCGTCTCATTACTATTTTTTATAGCAATTGCAATTTGTTTTCCTTTAATAGGTTCATACCCTTTGTCAGGGGTAGGGTGCATATACGCCGCTGTATTTGCTGGTAGCGATATATGCGGCTGACCGGCCAGATCCGCGAATCGATTGTAATCTGTTACACGCATAAGAACAAGGTTTTGCATTGCATAATCCTCAGATTTCTTAGGATTATATGCCCGGATGAAAGCGGCCTTATGACTTTTGAAAGGAATATGCTCATCACGTAAAGTATTTTTCAGTATTTGCAATTTGTTTTCAAAGGCTTTCGGTTCTTTTTTTGATATAAGGGCAATCGCATGCGGGAACCGTGCTTCTGCTTCTGCTTTTTTGCCAAAATAAAGGTTGGCAAGCACCCCGGTAGAAGTAAAGGTCACCGCCGTTAAAATCGTCACCATGCTTAAAATTCTTGCGTTATCTTTCAGTTTATATGTCAGTTCCGCGGCGGTAATTAAGTTTGTGCCGTGATAATAGGAGTGCTTTTGCTTTTTATAGTATCGCAAAAGCCCGATGCTCGCTTGCGTATATAGAAAGTACGTTCCAATAATGACAAGCAGTAAAATTGGCAGGACGCGTTTTCCCGCTTGCATGATGTTGGAGGTATAGGCTAAATAGTATCCAATCGCCAGACAGATAACCGCAAGCAGCGAAAGCCAGAGCGAGTAGACAGGCGGTTTTTTCGGCTTTTTCGCCGACATTAATAAATCAATAATTTGCGAAGAACGGATCGTGATGAGCGTCATGATCGTAATTGCCTCAAATGTTACCAGAAACACGATGGCGGTAGAAGCGACCGCTTTCCAAGCAATATAGTAAGATAGCGGCGATGGCAAGTCTAACATAACAGAAAACATCATGAAAAAGATTTTTGTCAATAAGGCGCCAAACACCATTCCTGTTGCAATCGAAAGAAGGGCGATAATTGAGTTTTCGATTATGATTAATTTATTCAGCTGGCCGCGCGTAATACCGAGCAACGTCAGCAAGCCAAAATCTTTTTTACGCAATTTTAAAAACGAGCTTGTCGAATAAAAAATGAAAAATACAGAAAAAAGAAAGACGATGACCTCAGCGGCAAAGATTCCTCTTCTTACTGAGGGACGAATCGTTCCATTCACTACATCAGGATGAAAAATAAATGCAGCGTACATAAAAAAGACAGTGACGGCGAAAGTGCTGCTCAAAAAGTAGGCGGCATATCGGCTAAAGTTACGTCTCACATTATGAAGGGCGAATTGTCGAAATGTCATTGACGTTCCCTCCTAATAGTGACAGCATGTCCAGAATATCTTGAAAAAACGCCTGACGGTTATGTCCTCTGCGTATCTCTGTGAACCATTTGCCGTCTTTGATGAAAATAATGCGCTCACAATAGCTCGCTGCAAAAGGATCATGCGTAACCATCATGATGGAAACGTTCTTTTCCTGATGCAATGCTGTTAATGTTTCCATCACATCTTTTGAAGATTTCGAGTCCAGATTCCCGGTCGGCTCATCGGCAAAAATGAGCAGCGGTTCATGAATAATCGCCCGTGCAATTGCAGCGCGCTGCTGCTGTCCGCCTGAGACCTCATATGTCCGCTTATCGAGAATCCCTTCAATACCTAAAGTGGAAGCCACTGTTTGCAATCGTTGTTCCATTTCTTTAACGGGAATTTTGTCCAATGTGAGTGGAAGAATGATATTTTCTCCGATGGTTAACGTGTCTAGCAAGTTGAAGTCTTGGAATACAAAGCCGAGTTTTCGTCTGCGAAACAAAGCAAGCTCTTTTTTCGAAAGCTGCGATAGATTTTTCCCCTCTACCAACACTTCTCCCGTAGTCGGCTGGTCGATGGTTGCCAAAATATTAAGCAAGGTTGTTTTTCCGCTTCCGGATGGCCCCATGACTCCGACAAATTCCCCTTTTTCAATCGATAAACTGAAATTATCTAACGCCCGGTGCGCGGCCGATTGGCTAGAACGATATATTTTCGTAATCGAGTTTGCTTGTAGGATCGTCATAAAAAAAATCCTCCCTTATGTTCTTCTACTGTCGATTATACGGAGGGAGAACATGTGAACATATCGATTTTTCTTACAATGTCTGCTTGTTTTCTTACATTTTTGTCACATTGTAAAAAGTGATCGTGACGGTTGTTCCTTTTCCTTCTTCAGCAGAAATGGTAATTCCGTGGCCAAGATGGTCAACAATTTGTTTGACAAGGTATAACCCCATTCCAGTGGATTCGCGAAACCTGCGCCCATTCATACCAGTGAAAAAAGGTTCAAATACGCGTCCGATATCTTGTTTTGGAATGCCGACTCCAAAATCTTGAACGGACAAAAACACTTCGTTTTCACGTTGAACAGCAGAAAGCACGATTTGGTTGCTGACGTTTTTTGAATATTTGATGGCATTGATGACGATTTGGCTAAGAGCGAACTGAAACCATTTTTGATCCGTTTCTACGAAAATTGTTTCGGGAATTTCCACGATGGGGTGAATGCGATTGCGAATAAAAGAGCGTTTGTAATGTTGAATGACATGGTTGACCATTGTTTTTAGCGGCAGCCGCTTTACATGAAAATCATGAGAAAAACGTTTTATTCGTTCCGAATACAGGGCCAGCTCCAATCCATGTTGCAGTCGTTCGAGTTCTTCGCGCATGCTATTCACAAATTCTCGGTCGAATTGGTCTTGAATGTCAAAGTTTTGCAAAAGTAAATCCATGACAGAAACCGGTGTTTTCATCTGATGTACCCATTGGTTCATAAATAATGATGCATCGTCCATTTCTTTATGCAATGCTTGCAGTTCTTTTGTGTAATAACGATACTGCGAGTGGAGGAGTTTTTGAAAAGCATGCAGTAACGGAGACCCGCTAAAAGGGTGAGTGCTCATGTCTAACTGCCGCAAGTTGGACGATAAAAAACGATATGCATGGGATTGCCGCCAATAACGCCATGTTAAAAACATCACGATGCACACAAGGCTGATAACAAAAAGATAAACAAACATGCCAAAAGATGGATGGAAAGATTGTTCGAGCATATATAAATACACAATCGATAACAAAAGTACAGCATGAAGAAGATGAAAGACGGTCAGCGGGATATGCTCGCGCAAAAACAATTTCATTATGAATCCCTCCATGTCTCGACCAATTTATAACCGACACCGCGAACCGTTTCAATTGCCTGTTCGATTCCAATTTGCTGCAGTTTTTTTGCGAACGCGTGTAATATTGACGGATAGTGTATTATCGTCGACAAATTCCGTATCATCCCACAATGACTCGAGTAGTTCTTCGCGAGATACAATTTTTCCAGATTTTTTCGCCAATCGTTCTAATAAAGTAAACTCCTTTTTTGTAAGCTCGATCGTTTTCTCTTTCCATTGAACCATATGTCGATCATATAACAAGTACAATCCTGATACTTCATATACATGGGGCTCTGCAGGAGCGGCGTAAGGACCGTATGTTCGCCGCAGTAAACTTTTGATTTTTGCCATGACCAGATCGAAATTAAATGGCTTGGTAATATAATCATCCCCACCGTTTTCAATGGCCATAATTTGGTTCATTTCATGACTGCGTGCGGAGATAAAAATAATGGGGCAAAGGGAAATCGTGCGGATTTGCCGACACCAATAAAAACCGTCAAATCGAGGCAGATTAATGTCGAGCAGTACAAGATGAGGGCGACATTTTATAAATTCCTTTTTTATGTCGTCAAACTGTTCTGCAATATGTGCGCGATATTCATATTTCTCAATATGATTTTTCAGCATGGAAGCGATTTTATCATCATCTTCGACAATCAAAATCGTATGCATTTTTTTCTCCCTCTCCATATCTTTCTTACCGTACCATATTTTATTATATCGAATCCACTTATATAATGAATAATCAACTTTCTGTCTTCGTATATATGGTTATGGACAAGTATGAGGTGAGGGCGATGGAGTACGCGTTCGTTGGAATTGTAGCGACGGTGTTGATTGGAAGCATTACGTCTATTTGGACGACAAGTGTAAAAGCAACTCGTCGCATTTCCTTAGAAAATTTATTTGTCCTTATTCAATGGTATATCACGATGATGCTAGGTTTTGGGCTTATATATATGGTGCTTCAGATGAATGGGCATCACGTGTTTACCCCGTCTGCGAATAGAACGGCTAATGAATGTTTTTCTATACTTCAAGATAGTCTTTATTTAAGCGGGATCACGTTATTGTCAGTTGGATATGGGGACGTTACACCAATGGGGATTGGAAGATGGATTGCCATCATTGAAGCTTTATTGGGTTATATTATGCCTGCTGTACTTGTTGCTCGAACAATGCTTGACTGGGATGAGCGGTAATCGTTGCAATTTATTGTATCTTTCGCTACCCTAAAAACGAAAGAATAAGACAGTGGAGGGAAAACGATGTCTTTGCAAATCGGGCAACTAGCACCGGATTTCACATTGCCGGCAAGCAATGGGGAAATAGTTTCCCTTTCTGATTTTCGCGGGAAACATGTCGTATTATATTTTTATCCGAAAGATATGACGCCAGGATGTACGACAGAAGCGTGTGATTTTCGCGATCATTATGAAAAGTTTACAGAGACAAATACAGTTATTTTAGGAGTAAGTACGGATTCTGTAGAGCGCCATAAAAAATTTATTGAGAAATATCAATTGCCTTTTTTATTGCTCTCCGATGAAGAACATAAAGTAGCAGAAATGTATGGTGTTTGGAAGTTAAAGAAAAATTTTGGGAAAGAATATATGGGGATCGAGCGCTCGACGTTTGTGATTGATCGGGACGGAAGATTGGTAAAGGAATGGAGAGGAGTTAAAGTAAAAGGACATGTAGAAGAAGCGTTAGAATATATTTTAGAAAATTTAACGTAATTTTCCTTATATCTAGGTAAAAGTCCATGCGAAAAAGCCGATAATGCGTATGATGGATAGTAACCTCCTCAAATGAATGAAAGAGCGATATTGGTGCGGAACAACCTTCCGCACATTTTTTTTGCTAAAAAATGTGGCAAGTTCATATATTAATGATACGAATATTGACAAATAGCATAAAATACTTGTAGACTAATTATAAAAATTATAAAATAATAATTTTTATTTTTTAAAGGAAGCGAGGTGCATGACGGTGTCTGATAATCAGCAGTTAAAAGAAGCGCTTGATACGTTAAAGCAGACGGGAATACGCATCACTCCGCAACGTCATGCGATATTGGAATATTTAATTAATTCGATGTCACACCCGACAGCAGATGAAATATATAAAGCGCTGGAAGGAAAATTTCCAAACATGAGCGTAGCAACCGTCTATAACAATTTGCGCGTTTTTAAAGAGGTCGGATTAGTGAAAGAGTTAACATATGGTGATGCATCAAGCCGCTTTGATTTTGTTACATCCAATCATTACCACGTTATTTGCGAACAATGTGGCAAGATTGTCGATTTTCACTATCCAGCATTAGATGAGGTAGAAGAGCTTGCTGCTCATATAACAGGGTTTAAAGTAGATCATCACCGTATGGAAATTTACGGAACATGTCCTGACTGTCAAGAAAAGACACGCCAACAACATTAAAAAGCTGATAGCGGGGTGGGAATGCTATCAGCTTTTTCTCTTTTTTCGGTTATATTTTTCGTCAAACTCTTTTCCTTCTAACTCTGGATCTAATGTCAACGGCTCATTGCAAAACATACATAAATCTACCTTGCCAAGCATTTTTGTTATTTTGCCACAAGATGGACATACGACTTTCACTGCTCTTGTTGATAATGTTCCAATCCAAAAATAAACAACGGTGCTTGCGATGATGAAAAGAAGGCCTAAAATCATAAACAGTGTCATAACAAAAGGAGATGTACGGAAAAATATCCCTATATACATAACAATAAAGCCGACAAAAATTAAGCTCAAGGCAAATGTGCGAATTTTGTTGATTTTGCTCGAATATTTGATGCCCATTTATTGTCCCTCCTATACATAACACTATATCATAAAGTGGTGAAAAATGTGTCGCTATCTTCGGGAAGTTTAGAAACGACAAAGAGGATTTTTTGTTTTTTTTGTCGAATAACCGAATAACCATGACATCATGAAGGAGATGGAGGAAACGATAATGGAGGATTTAATTCGTCCCATCTACCAAGAATGGGCCAGTCATCGTAATACATTAGGGATTTTGATGATTGAAAAGAAAGCGAACAATTCTGCTGTGACAGACACCTTTCATATCGTTTTATTGGTAGTTACTACTAATATGGCCCCGCCTATATTTGTGAAACATTATGTATCAGGAGAAGAAAAAGCGGCGTTATATGTGGTCGATGAAACAAAATTAAATGAATGGCTTCTTCTTGGTTCCCATCGAAAGATTATTGATTGGATATTCAATGGGAAAATTTTATTTGACCGTAATGATTATATATATCAGCTCCGAAATCGTATGAAAGAATTCCCGGAAGAGATGCGGCAATTAAAAATGGGGATAGAATTTGCCAAATTAATTCGCAGATATATGGACGGAAAGGCATTTTTTGAGGCAGATCAACTGTTGGATGCGTATAATCATGTTATTCATGCATTGCATCATCTAGCGCGATTAGCTGTCATCGAACAAGGATTTTATCCCGAAGTCACTGTATGGAACCAAATAAAACAAATGGATGCGCAAATTTATAAGTTGTATGAAGAACTTGTCAGCAGTGAGGAGCCGTTGCAGAAACGGCTGGAGCTTTTATTTTTGGCAAGTGAATTTTTAGTCCATTCGCGAATCCCATCAGGAGCTGCCCATTTGTTTAAAGTTTTAAGGGAAAAAGAGGGAGCATGGAGCATTGCGGAAATTATGCAGCATCCAGAGCTTTCATCGTATTCCGTAGATCTTATCATCATGCTGGAATATTTAGTAGAGAAAAAGGTCTTGTTTGTAGAAGAAGTGCCAACAAAAAGTCGCCATATATATCATCGTTACTATTCATTGCAAAATAAAGAACAGTAGTAGAATTTTTGTTTTATCGCACCTGCGATTTTATTTTGTCTGTTTGTTCGGGCTGCGCTTTTATTTTTTAGAATATAGCAATTCTGTTTGTAACATTTTCCCGAGAATTCTCCTTTCCTCTCGAAGTAAAGGAAGGTGAGGGATCGGGAGTTTTTTAATTCCTAAAAATATCTACTTGTGTAAGCAAGAAGTAGTAGAACGGTTCGCCCGCCCCATCGGTGTGGTGTCGACGTTGCTTACAGAATCTATCGAGAAGGCTTCCAATGTAGGTGGAAGGAGATTGCCTTCTTCTATGCAGAAGCTTTGTCGATGGAGGCGATAAAAAACTCCCATCTCTTCATGGAGTGAAGGTGGGAGAGGTCTTCATGGAGTTTATTTCCTAAAAAAAAATACAAAAATGTTATTGACTTGTTAAAAAAGTGATGATATATTATGAAACGTCGTCGCAACCAAGAAAGTTGCGAAACGATGTTAGCAAAAAAACACTTGACAATAAAAAATGAAAGTGTTAATATAAAAAAGTCGCTTTAAGAAAACAAATGTTCTTTGAAAACTGAACAAAACGAAGCGTCCACAACGAAAAGCGAAGGCGACTTGACACCTTCGGTGTCAGTGCCGAATTAAATAAGCCAATCAACTTTCTTTTTGGAGAGTTTGATCCTGGCTCAGGACGAACGCTGGCGGCGTGCCTAATACATGCAAGTCGAGCGGACCGAACGGAAGCTTGCTTCTGTTCGGTTAGCGGCGGACGGGTGAGTAACACGTGGGTAACCTGCCCGTAAGACCGGGATAACTCCGGGAAACCGGGGCTAATACCGGATAACACCGAAGACCGCATGGTCTTCGGTTGAAAGGTGGCTTTTGCTACCACTTACGGATGGGCCCGCGGCGCATTAGCTAGTTGGTGAGGTAACGGCTCACCAAGGCGACGATGCGTAGCCGGCCTGAGAGGGTGACCGGCCACACTGGGACTGAGACACGGCCCAGACTCCTACGGGAGGCAGCAGTAGGGAATCTTCCGCAATGGACGAAAGTCTGACGGAGCGACGCCGCGTGAGCGAAGAAGGTCTTCGGATCGTAAAGCTCTGTTGTTAGGGAAGAAGAAGTACCGTTCGAATAGGGCGGTACGGTGACGGTACCTAACGAGAAAGCCCCGGCTAACTACGTGCCAGCAGCCGCGGTAATACGTAGGGGGCGAGCGTTGTCCGGAATTATTGGGCGTAAAGCGCGCGCAGGCGGTCCCTTAAGTCTGATGTGAAAGCCCACGGCTCAACCGTGGAGGGTCATTGGAAACTGGGGGACTTGAGTGCAGAAGAGGAGAGCGGAATTCCACGTGTAGCGGTGAAATGCGTAGAGATGTGGAGGAACACCAGTGGCGAAGGCGGCTCTCTGGTCTGTAACTGACGCTGAGGCGCGAAAGCGTGGGGAGCAAACAGGATTAGATACCCTGGTAGTCCACGCCGTAAACGATGAGTGCTAAGTGTTAGAGGGGTTTTCCCTTTAGTGCTGTAGCTAACGCGTTAAGCACTCCGCCTGGGGAGTACGGCCGCAAGGCTGAAACTCAAAGGAATTGACGGGGGCCCGCACAAGCGGTGGAGCATGTGGTTTAATTCGAAGCAACGCGAAGAACCTTACCAGGTCTTGACATCCCCTGACAACCCTGGAGACAGGGCGTTCCCCCTTCGGGGGGACAGGGTGACAGGTGGTGCATGGTTGTCGTCAGCTCGTGTCGTGAGATGTTGGGTTAAGTCCCGCAACGAGCGCAACCCTCGCCCCTAGTTGCCAGCATTCAGTTGGGCACTCTAGGGGGACTGCCGGCTAAAAGTCGGAGGAAGGTGGGGATGACGTCAAATCATCATGCCCCTTATGACCTGGGCTACACACGTGCTACAATGGGCGGTACAAAGGGCTGCGAACCCGCGAGGGGGAGCGAATCCCAAAAAGCCGCTCTCAGTTCGGATTGCAGGCTGCAACTCGCCTGCATGAAGCCGGAATCGCTAGTAATCGCGGATCAGCATGCCGCGGTGAATACGTTCCCGGGCCTTGTACACACCGCCCGTCACACCACGAGAGCTTGCAACACCCGAAGTCGGTGAGGTAACCCGTAAGGGAGCCAGCCGCCGAAGGTGGGGCAAGTGATTGGGGTGAAGTCGTAACAAGGTAGCCGTACCGGAAGGTGCGGCTGGATCACCTCCTTTCTAAGGATGATACGAAAAGCGGAAGCGCCGCGATCAGCTCTCGAAGCCAAATGTTCTTCACCCGCTGAAGTGCTTGCACTTCGAGGGGGAAGGTTATTTGGCACAAGAGAGCTAGGCGCTGGAGCTAGACAGTACGAAAAGCGGAAGCGACTGCCCTTATGGGCTAGTCGGAAGTGGACGCTTACGTTTTGTTCAGTTTTGAGGGAGCATTTCACTCCTTCAGTCGTTTTGCGTCTGCGTCTACGAGTGGATTCAGAGAAGCTAGATTCCTCGACGCAAGGCAGCAGAGAAGTTGATTCAAGGCAGTAGCCTTGTTCAGTTTTGAGGGAACATGTTTAATGTTCTTTCAAAACAGAGGCTTTGTGTCAGAAGCAGTCTTGTTCCTGCGTCTACAAGCAGGTTCGAGGGAGTTAGGTTCCTCGGCACAAAGCTGCAAAGAAGCGAACTCAGAGTAGTAGCTTCGTTCCTTGAAAACTAGATAACCGAGAAGAAAAGCGGAGGCGCCGCGGTTAGCTCTCGAAGCCAAATGTTCTTCACCCGCAGAAGTGCTTGCACTTCGAGGGGGAAGGTTATTTGGCACAAGAGAGCTAGGCGCCGAAGCTAGACAGTGGAAGAAGCCGAGAAGCGAAGGCGGCAAGCGTGAAGCTGTTTTCGCATGGTTAAGTTAGAAAGGGCGCACGGTGGATGCCTTGGCACTAGGAGCCGATGAAGGACGGGGCAAACGCCGAAACGCTTCGGGGAGCTGTAAGCAAGCGTTGATCCGGAGATGTCCGAATGGGGAAACCCACTGCCCGTAATGGGGCAGTATCCATACCTGAATCCATAGGGTATGGAGGGCACACCCGGGGAACTGAAACATCTAAGTACCCGGAGGAGAAGAAAGCAACCGCGATTCCCTGAGTAGCGGCGAGCGAAACGGGAACAGCCCAAACCAAGAGGCTTGCCTCTTGGGGTTGTAGGACCACTCACATGGGAGTTACAAAGGAACGGGGTAGACGAAGCGGTCTGGAAAGGCCCGCCAGAGAAGGTGACAGCCCTGTAGTCGAAACTTCGTTCCCTCCCGAGTGGATCCTGAGTACGGCGGGACACGGGGAATCCCGTCGGAAGCAGGGAGGACCATCTCCCAAGGCTAAATACTCCCTAGTGACCGATAGTGAACCAGTACCGTGAGGGAAAGGTGAAAAGCACCCCGGAAGGGGAGTGAAAGAGAACCTGAAACCGTGTGCCTACAAGTAGTCAGAGCCCGTTTATGGGTGATGGCGTGCCTTTTGTAGAATGAACCGGCGAGTTACGATGACGTGCGAGGTTAAGTCGAAGAGACGGAGCCGCAGCGAAAGCGAGTCTGAATAGGGCGTTAAGTACGTCGTCGTAGACCCGAAACCAGGTGATCTACCCATGTCCAGGGTGAAGGTAGGGTAACACCTACTGGAGGCCCGAACCCACGTACGTTGAAAAGTGCGGGGATGAGGTGTGGGTAGGGGTGAAATGCCAATCGAACCTGGAGATAGCTGGTTCTCCCCGAAATAGCTTTAGGGCTAGCCTCAAGGGAAGAGTCTTGGAGGTAGAGCACTGATTGAGCTAGGGGCCCTCATCGGGTTACCGAACTCAGTCAAACTCCGAATGCCAACGACTTATCCTTGGGAGTCAGACTACGAGTGATAAGATCCGTGGTCGAGAGGGAAACAGCCCAGACCACCAGCTAAGGTCCCAAAGTGCACGTTAAGTGGAAAAGGATGTGGAGTTGCCCAGACAACCAGGATGTTGGCTTAGAAGCAGCCATCATTTAAAGAGTGCGTAATAGCTCACTGGTCGAGTGACTCTGCGCCGAAAATGTACCGGGGCTAAACGTGCCACCGAAGCTGTGGGATGACCGTTGGTCATCGGTAGGGGAGCGTTCTAAGCGCGCCGAAGCGGGACCGGAAGGACTCGTGGAGCGCTTAGAAGTGAGAATGCCGGTGTGAGTAGCGAAAACAGAGGTGAGAATCCTCTGCACCGAAAGCCTAAGGTTTCCTGAGGAAGGTTCGTCCGCTCAGGGTTAGTCGGGACCTAAGCCGAGGCCGAAAGGCGTAGGTGATGGGCAACAGGTTGAGATTCCTGTACCACCTCCTCACCGTTTGAGCAATGGGGGGACGCAGGAAGGTAGGGCGAGCAGGCTGCTGGAATAGCCTGTCCAAGCGGTTAGGCTGCCAGATAGGCAAATCCGTCTGGCGCAAAGGCTGAGCCGTGATGGCGAAGGGACCATCGGTCCCGAAGTCCCCGATCCTACACTGCCAAGAAAAGCCTCTAGCGAGGTGAGAGGTGCCCGTACCGCAAACCGACACAGGTAGGCGAGGAGAGAATCCTAAGGTGCGCGGGAGAACTCTCGTTAAGGAACTCGGCAAAATGACCCCGTAACTTCGGGAGAAGGGGTGCTCTCTTGGGTGATGAGCCCGAGAGAGCCGCAGTGAAAAGGCCCAAGCGACTGTTTACCAAAAACACAGGTCTCTGCGAAGCCGAAAGGCGAAGTATAGGGGCTGACACCTGCCCGGTGCTGGAAGGTTAAGGGGAGCGCTTAAGCCGCAAGGCTGAAGGTGCGAACCGAAGCCCCAGTAAACGGCGGCCGTAACTATAACGGTCCTAAGGTAGCGAAATTCCTTGTCGGGTAAGTTCCGACCCGCACGAAAGGTGTAACGACTTGGGCACTGTCTCAACGAGAGACCCGGTGAAATCATACTACCTGTGAAGATGCAGGTTACCCGCGACAGGACGGAAAGACCCCGTGGAGCTTTACTGCAGCCTGATATGGAATTTTGGTATCGCTTGTACAGGATAGGTGGGAGCCTGAGAAGCCGGAGCGCCAGCTTCGGTGGAGGCGCCGGTGGGATACCACCCTGGCGGTATTGAAATTCTAACCCGCACCCCTTATCGGGGTGGGAGACAGTGTCAGGTGGGCAGTTTGACTGGGGCGGTCGCCTCCCAAAAGGTAACGGAGGCGCCCAAAGGTTCCCTCAGAATGGTTGGAAATCATTCGTAGAGTGCAAAGGCACAAGGGAGCTTGACTGCGAGACGGACAGGTCGAGCAGGGACGAAAGTCGGGCTTAGTGATCCGGTGGTTCCGTATGGAAGGGCCATCGCTCAACGGATAAAAGCTACCCCGGGGATAACAGGCTGATCTCCCCCAAGAGTCCACATCGACGGGGAGGTTTGGCACCTCGATGTCGGCTCATCGCATCCTGGGGCTGTAGTCGGTCCCAAGGGTTGGGCTGTTCGCCCATTAAAGCGGTACGCGAGCTGGGTTCAGAACGTCGTGAGACAGTTCGGTCCCTATCCGTCGCGGGCGCAGGAAATTTGAGAGGAGCTGTCCTTAGTACGAGAGGACCGGGATGGACGCACCGCTGGTGTACCAGTTGTCCCGCCAGGGGCACCGCTGGGTAGCTATGTGCGGAAGGGATAAGCGCTGAAAGCATCTAAGCGTGAAGCCCCCCTCAAGATGAGATTTCCCATCGCGTCAAGCGAGTAAGATCCCTCGAAGATGACGAGGTCGATAGGTCCGAGGTGGAAGCGTGGCGACACGTGGAGCTGACGGATACTAATCGATCGAGGACTTAACCAAGCGAAAAGTGGAGGTGCCGCGCTTAGCTCTCGAAGCCAAATGTTCTTCACCCGTAGAGGTGCTTGCACCTCAAGGGAGAAGGTTATTTGGCGCAAGAGAGCTAGGCACCGGAGCTAGACAAAGCGAAAAGCGGAGGACGCTAGGAGCTAGACAACGGAAAAGCGGAAGCCGCCTGCGCAAAACGGCTTTCTTCCAAACAGACGGTTATCTAGTTTTGAAGGAATGAATTACCCATCTTGACAAGACTATCTATTTATATATAATAAAACTTGTCCATTACTTGCCTAGTGACAATAGCGGAGAGGAAACACCCGTTCCCATCCCGAACACGGAAGTTAAGCTCTCCAGCGCCGATGGTAGTTGGGGCCAGCGCCCCTGCAAGAGTAGGTCGTTGCTAGGCAATTCATACGGAGGATTAGCTCAGCTGGGAGAGCACTTGCCTTACAAGCAAGGGGTCGGCGGTTCGATCCCGTCATCCTCCACCATGATAATACATATTTATGCCGGCTTAGCTCAATTGGTAGAGACGAGCCTAAGCTTCCGTGAATTCACTGCGAGTTGTCCCGACGCATATCACTTCGCTGAATAAGCGAGAAGAGGAAGGGACACAAAAAATTAAACGTATATGTCAATACTTCTTTCTTATGCCGGCTTAGCTCAATTGGTAGAGCAACTGACTTGTAATCAGTAGGTTGCGGGTTCAAGTCCTGCAGCCGGCACTGTAATAGTATGAGCCATTAGCTCAGTAGGGGAGCAACAAGCCTAAGCTCCTATGAATCCGCTACGAGTTGCCTCGACGAATCCTGCTTCTTTGAATTCACTAGTAGAGGAAGAGGCAACGAGAAACAACGAGTGTCTTTATTTACCACACGAGCCATTAGCTCAGTAGGTAGAGCATCTGACTTTTAATCAGAGGGTCGGAGGTTCGAATCCTCCATGGCTCACTTTTGCGGGTGTGGCGGAATTGGCAGACGCACCAGACTTAGGATCTGGCGCCTTACGGCGTGGGGGTTCAAGTCCCTCCACCCGCATCTTATAAGCGTGCGGAAGTAGTTCAGTGGTAGAACACCACCTTGCCAAGGTGGGGGTCGCGGGTTCGAACCCCGTCTTCCGCTCCATTAATGCCGCCGGGGTGGCGGAATTGGCAGACGCACAGGACTTAAAATCCTGGGGTAGGTAACTACCGTGCCGGTTCGAGTCCGGCCCTCGGCATATGCGCTCGTAGCTCAATTGGATAGAGCATCTGACTACGGATCAGAAGGTTAGGGGTTCGAATCCTCTCGAGCGCGTTAATCTTTTAATGAATATGTAGGAAGCGGGAAGTAGCTCAGCTTGGTAGAGCACATGGTTTGGGACCATGGGGTCGCAGGTTCGAATCCTGTCTTCCCGATTTAGAAAATATGGGGCCTTAGCTCAGCTGGGAGAGCGCCTGCTTTGCACGCAGGAGGTCATCGGTTCGATCCCGATAGGCTCCACCAGTAATAATAAAGAATTTGGCGGCGTAGCTCAGCTGGCTAGAGCGTACGGTTCATACCCGTGAGGTCGGGGGTTCGATCCCCTCCGCCGCCATTGAAATGGACCTTTAGCTCAGCTGGTTAGAGCAGACGGCTCATAACCGTCCGGTCGTAGGTTCGAATCCTACAAGGTCCACCATGTTCTTTAATATGATGGAGGAGTACCCAAGTCTGGCTGAAGGGGTCGGTCTTGAAAACCGAGAGGCGCCGCAAGGCGCGCGGGGGTTCGAATCCCTCCTCCTCCGCCATACATCGTTACTCGTTACTATAGTATATCGCCGCGGGGTGGAGCAGTCCGGTAGCTCGTCGGGCTCATAACCCGAAGGTCGCAGGTTCAAATCCTGCCCCCGCAACCAATATTGGTCCCGTAGTGTAGTGGTTAACATGCCTGCCTGTCACGCAGGAGATCGCGGGTTCGAGTCCCGTCGGGACCGCCACAATGAACTAAGTATATGGATCGGTAACGATGAATGATACTTCCATGAATATGCTGCTAGTTGTCCTGACGCATCTAACATTGCTGAATAAGCTAGAAGAGGAAAGGACAAGACAACACAGAATATTAAGATAATAAAATGGCTCGGTAGCTCAGTCGGTAGAGCAAAGGACTGAAAATCCTTGTGTCGGCGGTTCGATTCCGTCCCGAGCCACCACTCACTCTTAAGTTTTTCTGTCTGATGTGCCGGCTTAGCTCAATTGGTAGAGCAACTGACTTGTAATCAGTAGGTTGCGGGTTCAAGTCCTGCAGCCGGCATCAGATTGTGGCGACTATGGCGAAGTGGTTAACGCACCAGATTGTGGCTCTGGCATGCGTGGGTTCGATTCCCACTAGTCGCCCCATGTTATGCGGGTGTAGTTTAGTGGTAAAACCTCAGCCTTCCAAGCTGATGTCGTGGGTTCGATTCCCATCACCCGCTTCTTGGGCCTATAGCTCAGCTGGTTAGAGCGCACGCCTGATAAGCGTGAGGTCGGTGGTTCAAGTCCACTTAGGCCCACCATATTGCATATTATCTGATAGTGAGTTAAACTAATATTAGACTTGCTTTATTCCGCAATAGCTCAGCGGTAGAGCAACCGGCTGTTAACCGGTAGGTCGTAGGTTCGAATCCTACTTGCGGAGCCATACGGAGAAGTACCCAAGTGGCTGAAGGGGACGGTTTGCTAAACCGTTAGGTCGCAATTTTGCGGCGCGCGGGTTCAAATCCCGCCTTCTCCGCCATTCAATGTGGCCCGTTGGTCAAGTGGTTAAGACACCGCCCTTTCACGGCGGTAACACGGGTTCGAATCCCGTACGGGTCATAAAAGCACCAGTTACGCTGGTGCTTTTGTTCTTTCCATAAAACGAAATTTGTCGAATTTTTTCGTTTTATAGTTGCAATCTAATACATCCTCTGTTATAATCAATACCGTTAACTTAATGTTGTTCATGATCAATGCGGTTTTGTATTCGGAGAATGTATACGCGGGTGTAGTTTAGTGGTAAAACCTCAGCCACGAGCAATACATCATCGAATTTGCTTCGAGTTGTCCCGACGCATTAAACACCTTGAATCGGCTAGAAGAGGAAGGGACAACGAAAAGAAGAGTTGATTGCGGGTTGCCTCGATGCATCCATCATCTTTGAGTTTGCTAGCAGAGGAAGAGGCATGACAACTGCGCGTTGTATACAGATTTAAAGAACAAAAAATAATATGCGGGTGTAGTTTAGTGGTAAAACCTCAGCCTTCCAAGCTGATGTCGTGGGTTCGATTCCCATCACCCGCTCCATCGCAAATAATGGTTATGGGGACAACGCAGTGTTTCGTTTCTTCAAAGAACGAGGCATTGCGTTTTTTATTTTTTTATGTAATTTTTTACACAAGTTGAAAGACAGCATCACCTCCATGAATTTGCAAGAACATCTTTTGCATGGACTGCAACAGTTTTTCACATTGTTCTTGTTTCATAGATGGCAGTAAATAAACAATTTGAACGGCGTTTTTCGTTTCTTTTGTAACAGCTGTTCGTTGGGAATCAACAATCGGACTGCCAAATGGCCCGTGAACATCCTTTGATACGAGCTTATGAGAAAAGTTGACAGTGCGCCCGTTGATAGCGATATACTCGTCTTGGTCTGTTCCAATATCAATGGTAATCGGTCCTTCCAATTTATCTAAATCATAAATGCCAATTGGAATTTTATAATAAAGTGAAAAGAAATTGTTCACATCGGCTGCGGAGTGGATAGTTGGGATAAAGTTTTTCTTTTGAATACGTCGATATAAGCTTTCCGACGAAGGACGATATCTGCTCGGGTCTGTTCCGATCGTTTTAAATGCCCTGCGCCATTCCGCCAGTTCAGGAATATCTGCAATCGCTGTTTCCTGCAAATCAAAGTAAATGGATTCTTGAAATAATTGGAGTCTTCCTTTTAACATTTGCGGAGAATCATCAACAACGATATGATTATAAAGTATAATCCCTACTTTAAATTCAGGTATCATTTGTTTTATTGTTTCCGCGACAACTACGTCCATCTGCTTTCACCTCGAAATTTTTTCTTTATTGTAACATAGATTCCGAATTTTAGCGAAAGGAGGGATAACGATGGATGTGGCGGCTCTAAAACAAGAGATTATTGAATATAGCAAAACGATTGGTATTGATAAAATTGGATTTGCTAGTGCTGATCCGTTTGTCGAGTTAAAAGAGCGGCTTCGTCGCCAACAAGAGTTAGGATATCAATCCGGATTCGAAGAGCCGGATATTGAAAAGAGAACTAATCCTTCCCTGCTTTTGCCAGAAGCAAAGTCTATTATTGCGATTGCCTTAGCATATCCGTCCAAAATGAAAAATGCTCCGCGTGGTACAAAAACAGAAAGACGAGGAATTTTTTGCAGGGCATCATGGGGAAAGGATTATCATTACATTTTGCGGGAACGTCTTGAAAAATTAGAAGCATTTATTTTAGAGAGAGTTCCTCAGGCTAGAGTAAAATCGATGGTAGACACGGGAGAACTGGCTGACCGTGCTGTTGCGGAACGGGCTGGAATTGGTTGGAGCGGAAAAAATTGTTCTATTATTACTCCAGAGTTTGGTTCTTATGTTTATTTAGGAGAGATGATTACCAATATTCCGTTTCCACCTGATGAACCGATTGAAAGCCGCTGTGGAACGTGTACGAAGTGTATCGATGCTTGCCCGACGGGAGCGCTCGTGCAGGGAGGACAATTGAATGCACAGCGATGCCTTTCATTTCTGACACAAACGAAAGGTTTTTTAGCTGATGAATTTCGTGATAAAATTGGAAATCGATTATATGGATGTGATACGTGCCAAATGGTTTGCCCTGAAAATAAAGGAAAAGACTTTCATCTCCATCCAGAGATGGAACCGGACCCTGAAGTGGTAAAACCAAAATTAATTCCGCTTTTGCATATAAGCAATCGAGAATTTAAGGAAAAATTCGGTTCGATTGCTGGGGCTTGGCGAGGGAAAAAGCCGATTCAGCGAAATGCCATTTTGGCTTTAGCACATTATAAAGATCAAACAGCCATTCCGGATTTACTAAAACTATTAAAAGAAGATAGCCGTCCGGTTATTCGCGGAACAGCGGCGTGGGCGCTTGGAAAAATTGGTGATACACGCGTTATTTCCGATTTAGAGGAAGCAAGCAAAACGGAAAAAGACCCGGAAGTTCTTGCGGAAATCGAAAAGGGACTACAATTATTGCGGTCAAATGAGGAAAAGGGAAAAAATCGCTCACCTGTCACATAAGTTAATAGCAAAAAAGAAAGCGGTGAGCGATGTGAAAAAACAGCTGCAATATTTATTAGAAAAAAGAGCTCAATTTTTTGTGTCTAAAGACGAACGCAATGTAGAAGAAGCAGTGGAAAGGAAGCAGCGGCTATTCGAGAAACGCGACGCAGAAATTGTCCGCTGTTCCATTAATAGCCAAATTGTAAGCAAGCATGTAATGGAAACTGGGGGGAGGCTTGCTTATTTAGCTCATTATCAATTTTTAATAAAGCATGGCAGCAAGATGTACGTTGAGGAACAAGTGGAGGAAAGAAGAGCGTATTTTGAACGTGGAGAGTTAGTGAAAGATGAAAAAATAATCGTGAGCGAGGAAATGGTCCCGCCTCGTTTAGAACGTGAGATGTTAGTGGATGAAAGAATTTCATATAAATATGATCGAGCAAAGGCGGTGCGTTATGCTGAAACGTGGTGGAACAGCTACAATCCCGCGTTTCCACGGTTTAAGGTAGATTGCACGAATTTTATTTCCCAATGTTTATACGCAGGTGGAGCCCCGATGACAGGGTATCCGAATCGCGCAAAGGGATGGTGGTGCAAAAACAACAATTGGAGCTATAGTTGGGCGGTGGCACATTCTTTCCGTTGGTACTTGAGTGGAGCGCGTGTTGGATTACAAGCGGTTGAAGTATCATCGCCAGAACAATTGATGGCTGGAGATGTGATTTGTTACGACTTTGAAGGGGACGGTCGTTTTAATCACTCAACGATTGTTGTAGCGAAGGATGCGAACGGAATGCCGTTAGTGAACGCTCATACAACAAATAGCCGCATGCGCTATTGGTCATATGAAGATTCCACGGCGTATACACCTAATATTCGCTATAAGTTTTTTCATATCATTGATCGAAAATAACAATATAGTTTGAGGTGATCGATATGCCACTACATGTAGTACTATATCAACCGGAAATTCCAGCAAATACGGGGAATATTGCACGTACGTGTGCAGCAACAGATACAGCGCTTCATTTGATTCGTCCGCTCGGTTTTTCGACCGATGATAAAATGTTAAAACGCGCCGGTCTTGACTATTGGCCATATGTAAATATTTCTTATTATGATTCATTGGAAGAGTTATTTGAGCGGTATCCAAACGGAGAATTTTACTTTATCACTAAATTTGGAAAAAAATACTATGATTCTTTCGACTTTAGTGATATGGAAAAAGATCATTTTTTTGTGTTTGGACGTGAAACGACGGGATTGCCAAAAGATTTGCTTGAAGCAAATATGGATCGCTGTCTGCGCATTCCGATGAACGATAAAGTCCGTTCCTTAAATTTATCCAATACTGCAGCTATTTTAGTCTATGAAGCGTTGCGTCAGCAAAAATTTAACGGTTTATTTTAAATAAAAAACGACCTTCTGAAAAGGAGGTCGTTTTTTTATGCATTAATTTTTTACACCTGGTTTATCTTCGTAGCCAGCTGTAAAGATCGCGGTTAAAAAAGCGATGATCACGCCTAATACAAGCAATGTACGCATCGCGATTCCTCCTTCACGAAATGATTGCTTCATCTCCTTCATTATAGCGAATATGACAAGCGTTGTGAATGGCAAGTATGGGCCGTGGCAGTCAGACAAAATTTTTTTTGCGATGAATGATTCGGGACATCCTTGCATACATTGTAATAATCTTGTTGTTAAGACATCAAGGATAAGGAGGTCCTTTATGGATATTTTAAAGAAAATCGAACAATATCGGGAAGAAGAGGAACGGTTAAAATGGGAAGGTACGTTTGCAGAGTATTTAGAGATTTTAAAAGAAAAGCCATGGGTTGCTCAGTCCGCTCATTCACGCGTTTATAATATGATTAAAGATGCTGGAGTCGAAGTAGTAAATGGAAGAAAACGATATAAGTTTTTCAGCCATCAGCTATTTGGATTAGAGGAGGCGCTGGAACGTCTAGTAGAAGAATATTTTCATCCAGCGGCAAAGCGGCTTGATGTGCGCAAACGTATTTTGTTGTTGATGGGTCCTGTCGGTGGCGGAAAATCAACACTTGTTACATTGCTAAAACGGGGGTTAGAGGAGTATTCGAAGACAGAACGCGGCGCAGTGTATGCGATTAAAGGATGCCCGATGCATGAAGATCCGCTTCATTTAATCCCACCTCATTTGCGCGATGATTTTTATAAAGAGTATGGCATCCGCATTGAAGGAGAACTTTCGCCGCTGAACATGATGAGATTGGAAAAAGAATATGGCGGGCGTATTGAAGATGTAATGGTAGAGAGAATTTTCTTCTCGGAAAATAAACGGGTCGGCATTGGAACGTTCAGTCCGTCTGATCCAAAATCTCAGGATATTGCTGATCTCACGGGAAGTATCGACTTTTCAACCATCGCTGAATATGGTTCAGAATCAGATCCACGCGCCTATCGATTTGATGGTGAGTTAAACAAGGCGAACCGAGGAATTATGGAATTCCAGGAAATGTTAAAATGTGATGAAAAGTTTCTATGGCATTTGCTTTCTTTAACGCAAGAAGGAAATTTCAAAGCGGGGCGATTCGCGCTCATTAGCGCTGATGAGCTAATTATCGCCCATACGAACGAAACGGAATATCGTTCATTTATCGCGAACAAAAAGAATGAAGCGCTCCACTCGCGGATTATCGTCATGCCAATTCCATACAATTTGCGTGTGTCGGAAGAGGAGCGTATTTATGAAAAAATGATTCGGGAAAGTGATGTAGCTGATGTTCATATTGCTCCGCATACGCTTCGAATTGCCGCAATGTTTACGATTTTAACGAGATTGAAAGAATCGAAACGGCCGGATGTCGATTTAATTAAAAAAATGCGACTCTACGATGGCGAAATGGTCGAAGGATTTAATGAAGTAGATGTAGAGGAATTGAAAAAAGAACATCCGGATGAAGGAATGAGCGGCATCGATCCTCGTTACGTCATTAACCGAATTTCTTCGTGCATTATTCGCAAAGAAGTTCCATCGATTAACGCGCTAGATGTATTGCGATCCTTAAAAGAGGGGCTTGATCAGCATCCGTCTATTTCCAAAGAAGATAAAGAGCGGTATTTAAACTTTATTTCGCTTGTCCGGAAAGAATACGATGAAATCGCCAAGCAAGAAGTACAAAAGGCGTTTGTCTACTCCTATGAGGAGTCGGCGAAAACGTTGATGGACAATTATTTAGACAATGTAGAAGCATACTGCAATAAAACGAAGCTGCGCGATCCGTTGACAGGAGAGGAAATGAATCCAGACGAAAAACTCATGCGCTCGTTCGAAGAGCAAATCGGCATTTCGGAAAACGCGAAAAAGGCATTTCGTGAAGAAATTTTAATTCGTATTTCCGCCTATGCCCGAAAAGGACAGAGGTTTGATTACAACTCACATGAGCGGTTGCGGGAGGCTATTCAGAAGAAACTATTCGCTGACTTGAAAGACATTGTAAAAATCACCACTTCATCGAAAACGCCGGATGAGCAGCAATTAAAGAAAATTAATGAAGTAGTGGCACGCTTGATCGATGAATATGGCTATAATTCTACGTCAGCAAACGAATTGCTTCGCTATGTCGGCAGCTTATTAAATCGTTAGCATGCCTAATGTTAGGCATGCTTTTTTACTCAAATAGCAGTCTGATGATGTTTATATTCTTTGTTTTGTACTTTTTTAGGCTTGTCCAACAAAAATTTACATGTTCATTTTCGTAATAATTTGTCAATTATTTCGTTTTTTTGCATAGGATAGAGTAAACAAACCGTCATTTATTCATTATGTTTGTTATGACGCCAACATAAATATATGCTTCAAGATAAAAAAGTGTGAAAACATTTTAAATGAGGAGGGGAAAAAATGAAAGGAAACTTTGTTATATCGAAAGAAGACTGGTCCCTCCATCGGAAAGGACATGACGATCAAAAACGACATGAAGAAAAAGTAAAAGAAGCAATTAAAAACAATTTGCCAGATTTAATTACAGAAGAAAGCATCATTATGTCAAACGGACGTGACGTCATTAAAATTCCGATCCGTTCTTTGGATGAATATAAAATTCGTTATAATTATGAGAAAAACAAACATGTTGGTCAAGGGAACGGAGACAGTCAAGTTGGCGATGTTGTTGCAAGAGATGGATCAGGGGAGGGACAAGGGCCTGGAACAGGGCAAGGAGCCGGCGACTTGCCCGGGCAAGATTATTATGAAGCGGAAGTTTCGCTAATGGAATTGGAAGAAGCGTTATTCAGCCAATTGGAGCTGCCGAATTTACAAAGAAAAGAAGCGGACCAAAACGTTGTAGAACATATTGAATTTAATGATATTCGCCGTACTGGTTTAACGGGGAATATCGATAAAAAAAGAACGATGCTCGCGGCATTTAAGAGAAATGCGATGAATGGCAATCCAAGTTTTTATCCGATTTATCGTGAAGATTTAAGATATAGAACATGGAATGAAGTGGTAAAGCCAGATTCGAAAGCAGTTGTTCTTGCGATGATGGATACAAGCGGCTCAATGGGATTGTGGGAAAAATATATGGCACGCAGTTTCTTCTTTTGGATGACCCGCTTTTTACGTACAAAATATGAAACGGTGGAAATCGCATTTATCGCCCATCATACAGAAGCAAAAGTGGTTACCGAAGATGAATTTTTCACAAAAGGAGAAAGCGGAGGCACGATCTGTTCTTCCGCCTATCGAAAAGCGTTGGAGCTCATTGAAACGAAATACTCGCCATCGCGTTATAATATTTATCCGTTCCACTTTTCGGATGGAGATAACTTGACATCAGATAACGCCCGTTGTGTCAAACTTGTTCAAGAACTAATGAAAGTGTCCAACATGTTTGGATATGGAGAAGTAAATCAGTATAACCGCCACTCGACGCTAATGTCTGCTTACAAAAACATCAAAGATGAAAAATTCCGTTATTATATCCTCAAACAAAAATCAGATGTATTCCATGCGATGAAAACATTTTTCCGGAAAGAAGAAAATAAGGCATTCGTATGAATCTCCTGCAATAGCGCAGGAGATTTTTATTTATTTTACAAAAAGTATAAATTTTACAGAAGCAAAACCCCCTATTTTACAGCTTATTTACAAACATCCTCCATGATGAAAGTAATCAAGCTGTCTTGCAAAGCGGGGGGATAGCGGTTTCAACGGGAAGCATTTTTTATGGAAAGAAGCAAAAGCAAGGAGGTGCATCGTGTGACAAATGTGGAGTTTGTTCGTGTTTGCAAGTCCTATGACGGAAAAAAATATGTCATTCACGACTTAAATGCTTCCATTGAATCAGGAGAATTTTTTGTGCTAGTTGGGCCTTCGAGATGTTTGAAGCGATGACGATGGCAGATCGAATGATGGTTTTGCACGAAGAAATATCGCAACAAATCGGTGTGCCGCTGGATGTGTACAATCATCCGAATAATACTTTTGTTGCTTCGTTTATCGGTTTTCCGCCGATGAATTTAGTAGAGGCAAAAGTATCAGAAAACACATTGTTTCTCAACTATGAACGGGCAATACGATTTTCAAATAGCAGTTTGTTGCTGCCGGAACAAGTGATTGTCGGCGTTCGCCCCGAACATATTCATCTCGTTCCATCTCAAGATGAATATTTTATTGCTACTGTTGTGAATGTAGAAATATTAGGTACTGAAACACTTGTGACGTTTCAACTAACGAAACGTACACATTGGATTGCCAGATGGAACGGACAGTGGAATATTCAGGTCGGCGAACGGATTCCGTTGGTTATTGATGAAGCAAATATTGTATTTTTTGATGATCATGGCTTCAGACTTCCTTATCCTATTTCTTCACATACGATGAGCGGGGAGGGGAAACGATGAGCGTATTTCCTTCGTCTAAGACCGAGCCTTGGGCGAGTAGTTTTTGTCACTGCATCGATCTAATCAACCTATCTACAATTTTTCGATTTGTTGGGCTGGCATAAGAAAAGGTCTCGTTTGGCATGCAAACGAGACCAAATTTTCTTTTTGAAATAGATGATCTAATTGGACGAGCTGACAGATTCATTTGGGTTCGCCGCTTCTTTGTCTTGCTTGGCTGAATCTGTTTTTCGTATTGTTTCTATCATTGCTAAAGCAGGCGCAAGTTCTTCCTTATCTTTTGGCGTTTGAATCATTACAAGCATAGGAACAGGGCTGCTTGTAGCGATGACATGAACCGTCATATTTTCCGATTGTGCGGTATACCAAGCGGCTCCTTTCAATGATTCTGGCAGGTTTGCGCTGTCCTGGCGAGCGGCATCGGAAGACACTGCTTGTGCGTGTTCTTCCGCTAGTTTCGCATAATCTATTTTATTCCCTTCTTCATGAAGAAGGCGGATTCTGACAAAGCTGTTATCTCGCAGCAACAAGTCGGAATGCGGCTCTTCAGCTTCAAGCTCCCATCCTTTTAGTACATATAAGGAAAAACCTTGGTTGTCGCTTGTTTTTAAAGAAGCAGTTTCTTTCACTTCTTTTCCATCGACCATATAAGATAATTGCATTTCGGAAGGGCGCGCTTCTTCTTGTTGTTTGTTTTCTTCTGCATTAGTTTGTTGTTTGTTTTCTTCATTAGTGGCACTGCCATTTTCAGAGGCGCTGTTTTCGTTTTTAGAAGAAGATTGTGATGTCTCTGATTTCCCTGTGTTGTCCGATTGCGTCGTTTCCGTTTGGGTTGTGTCCTTATTAAAAGGATTTGGTTGTTTTACTTCATTTGTTTCTTTCGTTCCACAACCTGAAACAAGCGCGATCACCATGATGGCAGTTATAAACGGTTTCCAAGTGAATTGCATCCATCATTCCTCCTTAATTTATCTATCACTTATTATATCAGTCGAAACATGAAGGAGGAATGTTACGATGGAAGTATTTTTGTTACAATAATTATAATTAGTAGCGTACGTACGTTTTTGGCATGCAATCATTTTTTGTAACCGCTGCATAAGCATATTGCAAAAGCCTCCATCATTCCTGTTTTTATTTCATCCGTCCGCCATCGTTTTTCGGGAAGTTCCACCGTCACATGAATAATGTTTTGAATGGATCGTTATTATTATAATATTCTCGCTTTGCTTGGGGATTTGCTTTTAAAGCTATATGGGCTCCAAGCCATTCAACCGCACATAGAAACAAAATCAACAATATTCCGCTTATCATCGATTCTTCCTCCTTTATGTTGTTTAAGAGTACAATAATGTATGAAACGCGTTTCAATGCAATAGTTTTTTGAAAAAAGGTGAAGAGGATGGCAAATATCCGGGAAATTGCAAAAGAAGCAGGAGTTTCGGTTGCGACGGTTTCACGAGTATTAAACGGATACCCATACGTGAAGGAAGAAAAGCGAAATGCAGTATGGGAAGCGGTAGAGAAATTGAATTATACAAAAAATATTAATGCGGTTCATCTAGCGAAAGGGAAAACGTCGATTGTCGGAGTCATTCTTCCATATGTGAATCATCCGTATTTCGCTACAGTATTGGAAGGAATATCAAAAGAAGCGCTTCGTCATCGGTATCACCTTTTGTTATTTCAAACGAATTACGATGTGGAAAAGGAATTAGAGGCGCTTGAGATGATGCGGATGAAACAAGTCGATGGGCTTATTATTTGTTCACATGTGGCAGACTGGAGCGTCATTGAGGAATATAAGAAAGATGGACCAATCGTATTATGCGAAGACGTCCAAGATCAAGATTTTTTATCCGTCTATATTGACCATTACGAGGCGTTTACGAAGGCTTTGAGCTATTTGATTCAAAAAGGGCATCGGCATATCGGCTATTGTATCGGAAGAACGACAGGAGCAAATAGCAAGGCGCGGGAAGCGGCATATTATGATACGTTGCGGCAAATTGGCGTTGAGCCGCGAAAAGAGTGGATTTTTGATCGTTGTTTATATATGGAAGACGGAAAGCGGGTGATCCGTCAATGGATGGAGCTGTCCGAAAAGCCGAGCGCTTTGCTTGTATCAAGCGATCAAGTGGCGGCGGGCATCGTGTTGTGGGGAAAAAAAGAAGGGGTAAACGTCCCCGATGACCTTGCGATTGTTAGTTTTGATAATCATCCGATTTCAGAACCGCTGCAAATTACGACGATGGAGCTGCCGCTTGCGCTGATGGGAACGAAGGCCTTTCGTCTCATTTATCATTACATCGAAACGGGGAATATCGTGAAGAAAAAGGAAAAACTGCCTATTCGTTTTATGGAACGCTCATCGGTATAAAAACATGGCATTATATGTGTTTCATCATATATCGGTTTACTGGGCGTCCAATTCCGCCATATTGAACATCGAGAGTGACTACCCCTTTCTTTTCTAAGTATTCTAAATAGCGGCGGGCAGTTACCCGGGCGATGCCGATTCCTTCGGCGACTTCCTCGGCGGAAACTGGTTCTGTTTGTTTTCGGAGATAACGAGCGATTTTTTGCAATGTGACTTCGTTTAATCCTTTTGGCAGCCCACTGCGAGGCTCGAACGTTTGGGATTCTGTTGTCTGTAAAAGAGCGTCTAGCTCTTTCTGTGTTAACGATTCTTTTTCATTCAGTGCTTGACGAAATGAATGGTAATTTTCTAACGCTTGTTTGAGACGCTCGAATTTAAATGGTTTCATAATATAATCGAAAGCACCGTTTTGCAACACGCGGCGTACAGTATCGATATCACTTGCTGCGGTGATGGCGATGACATCTACTTCATATCCTTCGGAACGAATTTCTTTCAATGTTTCAAGACCATCCTTGTGAGGCATGTAAATGTCGATAATCACTAAATCAGGATGAAGTTTGCGGATTAGCTGTATCCCTTCCACGCCATTTGCAGCGACGCCAATAACGGTAAATCCTTTCACTTGTTCGATAAATTGGCGATTTACTTCCTGCACCATCGGATCATCTTCAATAAGCAATACGCGGTACATCTTTCTCCTCCTTACATGTCAAAGGTAATTGTAAATATCGTTCCTTTTCCTTTTTCTGACTGCACATCAATATGCCCTTTCCCTTTTTCGACAATATGTTTCACTAAATATAAACCGATGCCGCGCCCGTTTTCGCTTTTGGTTGAAAATCCTTCCTCGAAAATACGGTCGAGATGTTTTTCATCAATACCTTGGCCGTTATCTTCCACCGAGAGAGAACAAATTTCCTCATTTTGTTCAATGCTTACATATATTTCTTTTTCCCGGTCCGTAATGCCTTGAAAGGAATCAAACGCGTTTTCAATCAAGTTTCCAAGAATAATGACAAAATCATGATGGTCTAGTGCAGGTGGAAAAGCATGCAGACGGCTATGGCGGTCGATGATGACGCGAATGCCTAATTCCTTGCCGCGGCGGATTTTGCTAAGTAAAAGCCCGGAAATGCTTTCATCTTTAATATGCTTGCTTAAAAACCTAGTTAGTTCCTCCTGCTCTTCTGTCACTTGAAATACGTATTCGAGCGCCTTCTCCAAATGTCCTAATTGAATGAGTCCGGCGATCGTATGAAGTTTATTCATATACTCATGATTTTGCACGCGCAGAGCACTGACAAACGCTTTCACACCTGTCAACTCTTCGGCAAGCTTCTTCACCTCGGTACGATCTTGGAAAATAGCGATGGCACCAACGGTTTTGCCGTTCACTCTAATTGGAATGCGATTGCTCCAAATCGTTAAGTTTCCTATTTGTAATTCTTTGTTATAAATAGGCTGATCAATTTCTAATATTTCAGGTAGACGTGTGTCCGGAATAATAGCCCGAATTGGTTTACCGATAACGTCTCCTTTGACGCCAAACATTCGTTTAGCCCGATCATTAAAAATCGTAATGTTTTCATTACTATCGATTGCAATGACCCCTTCATGCATGGCGTTAAAGGCTTCTGTCCGTTCAACAAGCAGCTTGGCAATTTCATGCGGCTCCAAATGAAACATTTGTCGCTTAATATGAGAAGCAAGCAGCCAAGCACCGATCCCGCCAATGAGCAAAGAAAGAATGATAGTAATCGAAATTTCTTCTTTTAAAGCATCAATCACTTCGAAAAAAGTCGGTAATCGATATGCCGCAATGACGACGCCGATTTGTTGATGATCTTTATTCATAATTGGGACGAACGCACGAATGACCGTGCCGATTTCACCGCGTGCTTTTGATGTGTAAGTATGTTCGGCAAAGGCAGGCCCTTCATCAGCGCCGCGGGAAACACGTCCGATCATGGATGGGACGGGATGGGAAAGGCGAACTTTATTCATGTCAAGAACAACAACGTAGTCGGCATTATGAATAATGCGAACACGCTCCACAATGATATTGATGGAAGATCGTTCTTCTTTTGTTCCGACAATATGTGATTTGATTTCAGGAAGCTCTGATACCGTCCGTGCTGTCAACAATGCCCGCTGTCGTAATTCCTCTTCTTTTGTATGAAAAAAGTCGCCGATGACAAACATTCCGCTTAACAATAAGGAAAAGCTAACAATAAAGGAAATTAGGATCGTGATTTTCCAGCGGATGGATAGCCGATTCATCACAATGAATACCTCGTCTTTATGGAAAATAATATAATTTGTAATTATTTTAACATTTTTCAGCAATATGATAAAATTTGATTAAAAAGCTTAATCATAAAACGGTGTGGAATATGAAAAAGCAATGGTGGGTGGCGTCTCTTGTTTTGCTTGTCTGTTTAGGATACTTATTAAAACAGCATTTTCGCAATGAAAATATGGTGTATGATGATGAACAACAAGGGTTAAAAAAGCAAATTGTCATTTATTTTAGCCATGTAGTAGCGGAAAATACGCCAAAAGGATTAGCGGCGCAAAAATTTGCGGATCTTGTAGAGAAAAAAACAAATGGCCGTGTAAAAGTAGAAGTATTTCCGAATGGATCTTTATATTCCGATGGTGAGGAAATGGATGCTCTATTGCGCGGCGACGTGCAAATGATTGCTCCATCGTTTTCCAAAGTGACGGAGTTGATTCCGGAATGGCAAGTATTGGATTTGCCGTTTTTATTTCAAGATTATCACGATGTGGAGCGGGCATTTACAGGGGATGTGGGTGAACATCTTTTGGCGATGTTGGATCAAAAAGGGATTAAGGGATTGGCTTTATGGGGCAACGGTTTTAAACAAATGATGAGCACGGCTAGGCCGCTGGTCCGTCCTGATGATTTTCGCGGATTGCGCTTTCGTATTATGCCAAGCGAAGTGATTGAAAAGCAAATTCGTTTGCTCGAAGGCGAACCGATTGTTGTTTCATTTGATCATGTATACCGCTCTTTAGAAAGGCATGAATTTGATGGACAGGAAAATACGATTTCTAACATTTATTCGAAAGGTTTTTACAAATTTCAGCCATATATAACGATTAGCAATCATGGGTATCTCGGCTATGCCGTGATGATGAATAAATCGTTTTGGGAAAGTTTGCCGAAAGATATTCAGCAAAAAATAACAGAAGCGATTCAGGAAACAACGAAATGGAATTTACAACAATCGAAAAAACAAAACGAACAGGAATTAGAAAAAATAAAACAAAACAAAAGTATTCATATTTATGAACTGTCTGAAGAAGAAAAAAAGAGATGGGAACGGAAGTTTGCGCCTTTGTATGATCAATTTACAAAAGAGTTTGGCGACAAGCTGCTTCGCGAAATTAAACAGAGATAAAGAGGAAGGCGGCCTTATTAAGAAAGGCCGCTCTTTTTTACGACCAAAAAGACCAAAAAGATCATTATCACCATAATATTTTTATTTTCTGAACTTTACTTTAACATTAGAATTGCAAAATGAAAGCGTTGTCAAGGTGACGAAAGGAGAGGGGAGAAATGCGGAGCAAGTTTAAAAACTTAACCGTACAAGTAATTATTGGAATTATACTGGGGATTATCGTTGGTTTTTTATTCCCTGAATTTGGATCAAAATTAAAAGTGCTTGCAGATGCATTTATTAAACTAATTAAAATGGTCATTGCGCCGATTATTTTCTTCACGGTCGCAATTGGAATCGGCAGCATGGGGGATTTGAAAAAGGTTGGCCGCATCGGTGGAAAAGCGCTTATTTACTTTGAAATTATTACTACGTTCGCTTTAGCAATCGGAATTATTGTGGTTAATTTGATCAAACCTGGGGTAGGGTTTAATACTGATGCCGTAAAAGGCGGCGATGTATCACAGTATACGAAGCAAGCAGAAGAAGTGAATCATGGCGTCATTGAGTTTTTGCTTGGCATCATCCCGGATAACGTTGTTGGGGCGCTAGCAAAAGGCGAATTATTGCCGATTTTATTCTTTGCCGTATTATTCGGCCTTGCCGCGGCGGGGTTAGGAGAAAAAGCCAAACCGGTTATTACCTTATTTGAGCGTTTGGCGGACATTTTCTTCGGTGTTGTTAATATGATCATGAAAGTATCGCCAATTGCAGCGTTCGGTGCGATGGCGTATACGATTGGCACATTTGGAATCGGTTCATTGCTTTCGCTTGGAAAATTAATGGCTTCTGTGTATATTACGATGGCGCTATTTATTATTGTCGTACTCGGACTTATCGCGAAGTTTTACGGGTTTAATATTTTTAAATTTATTGCTTATATCAAAGAGGAAATTTTACTTGTGCTTGGCACATCTTCTTCTGAATCGGCATTGCCAAAACTGATGGAGCGCCTTGAAAAATACGGGTGTTCGAAGCCAGTTGTTGGGCTTGTTGTGCCGACAGGATATTCCTTTAACCTCGATGGAACATCTATTTATCTTTCGATGGCGGCGATTTTTATCGCCCAAGCTTACGGTATCGATTTAAGCATTTGGCAAGAGCTTACGTTGCTCGGAATTTTAATGTTAACGTCAAAAGGTGCAGCAGGGGTCACAGGTTCCGGATTTATTACACTTGCGGCGACTTTGGCAGCGTTCCCGATGATTCCAGTAGAAGGAATCGCGTTATTGCTTGGCGTAGACCGCTTTATGTCGGAAGCGCGTGCCATTACAAACTTAATTGGCAATGCTGTAGCGACTGTTGTTGTTTCTAAGATGGAAAATGAATTTCATCCTTCTGAAGAACAACATGCAGAGAGAACGAAGATGGTTGTTGCAAAGTAAACTTTAGCAATTCGACATCATCTATGCTTTTCTGCCAGTTCGATGCAACATATGAAGGCAGGCAAATTTTTGCCGCTTATGGCAGAAAAGCATTTTTTATTTTAAAAATTTGACAATAAATCTAATTTTTTATATCATAAATCTTGAATTCAAGATTTATGAATTCAGTGTTTATAACGATCTTGCAAGAATAATGAATGGCATGCAAAAAAATGGAGAAATTACAGTTGGGAAGTCCGGCAAGGCCGTGAAACACTCATTTTTCCCACGAAAAAATTCGTGTAAAGGGGAGAATAGACGATGGAAAATGTAAAATTAGCCATTATTTATTACAGCTCAACAGGTACGAACTATCAATTGGCAAAATGGGCGGAAGAAGCGGCGAAGGAAGCAGGGGCAGAAGTAAAAGTAGTAAAAGTTCCTGAACTCGCTCCAAAAGAAGCAATTGAATCGAATCCAGCGTGGAAAGCTCATGCGGAAGCAACGAAAGATGTCCCAACAGCTACGTTAGCGGACTTAGAATGGGCGGATGCGATTATTTTCAGCGTGCCGACTCGCTTTGGCAATATTCCTTCGCAATTAAAGCAATTTTTAGATACAACCGGCGGATTATGGGCACAAGGAAAGCTTGCCAATAAAGTTGTCAGCGCCATGGCATCTGCAGGAAATGCTCATGGCGGCCAAGAACAAACCATTTTACAACTATATACAACAATGTACCACTGGGGTGCGATCGTAGTAGCGCCTGGATATACGGATCAATCTGCTTTTGTTGCAGGAGGAAATCCATACGGAACGAGTGTGACAGTCGATCAAAACGGAAAAATAGTAGAAAATGCGGAAGCTGCTGTGAAACATCAAGCACGCCGTACCGTTCAAGTTGCGCAATGGATAAAAAATGGAATGCGACAATAAGATGAGGGTTTTTACCCTCATTTTTTTATGCATTATATTTTGCTTTTTTTATGTACGAAAAGATAATAAAATAAAAGTAAGCAAATTTTCGAAAAGGGAGAGAAAATATGAAACACTTACAAGATCGAGTTACGTTACATAATGGTGTACAAATGCCGTGGATCGGACTTGGGGTTTATAAAGTGAAGAATGGAGAAGAAGTCATTAACGCGGTGCGCACCGCTCTAGAAATTGGCTACCGCCATATAGACACTGCGGCATATTATGAAAACGAAGAAGGTGTCGGAAAAGCGATACGTGAATCAGGCATTCCGCGCGAAGAAATATTTATTACGACAAAAGTGTGGAACTCTGATCAAGGATACGAAACAACATTGAAAGCATTTGAAACGAGCCTGCAAAAGTTAGGTCTGGAATATGTTGATTTATATTTAGTGCATTGGCCGGTAAAAGGAAAATATAAAGAAACGTATAAAGCGTTGGAGAAGCTATATAAAGATGGACGTGTCCGGGCAATTGGCGTAAGCAACTTCCAAATTCATCATTTAGAAGATTTAATGGCTGATTGCGAAATTAAACCGATGGTAAATCAGGTGGAATATCATCCTCGCTTGACGCAAAAAGAACTCCATGCTTTCTGCAAACAACACGGCATTCAGCTTGAAGCATGGTCGCCGCTGATGAGAGGAGAAATTTTGCAAGAACCAACGCTTGTGGAAATTGGTGAAAAATATGGGAAAACTCCAGCACAAGTCGTCCTTCGTTGGGATTTGCAAAACGAAGTTGTCACGATTCCAAAATCCGTAACGCCACAACGCATTAAGGAAAACGCGGATGTTTTTGATTTTGAGCTAACGGCAGAGGAAATGGCAAAGATCGATGCGCTTAATTTGAACAAGCGAATCGGACCAGATCCGGATAACTTCGATTTTTAATTATGATGCGAGAAAAAGGGTTTTTCCGTTGTGGAGAAGCCTCTTTTTTGCAAAAACGAATTTTGTGGCGTATTCAACTTTTCTTGTTAGCCATTCATAAATTGTATGATTTGACGTATGAAAGATC
This sequence comes from Parageobacillus toebii NBRC 107807, assembly GCF_003688615.2. Classification (GTDB taxonomy): domain Bacteria; phylum Bacillota; class Bacilli; order Bacillales; family Anoxybacillaceae; genus Parageobacillus_B; species Parageobacillus_B toebii. Next base: position 1,408,897 of record NZ_CP049703.1, read on the forward strand.
GTTAAAGTACAATAAATATTAGTATACACATTTACATGTGATACAAAAATAACGGAGGGGGCTGCAATGCTATTCCATCCGATGGATTTTCTCATTCTCATTGCCTTTGGCATTTCGCTATGGGCGCAATTTAAAGTATCAAGCAATTTCAACACTTGGTCTCAAGTTCCTGCTTCTTCCGGATTAACAGGCGCGGAAGTTGCACGCATGATTTTGGACCGCAACGGTCTTTATGATGTGCCTGTCGAAGTGGTGCCAGGAAGATTAACGGACCATTATGATCCGATTTCGCGCACTGTTCGTTTATCGGAACCGGTATATTACGGCCGTTCGATCGCTTCCATATCGGTTGCCGCGCACGAAGTCGGGCATGCTGTACAACATCAACAATCATATGGTGCGTTAGTACTTCGGCATCGCATGTTTCCAATCGTAAACTTTACATCAGGAGCGGCGCCATTTTTATTGTTGGCGGGATTTTTGTTCAAACAGCTTTCGCTAATTGGATTAGGCATTATTTTCTTTTCATTTGCCGTCGCTTTCCAACTCATTACGTTGCCGGTAGAGTTTAACGCAAGCTCGCGGGCGAAAAAATTTATGTTAGCGGAAGGTATTATTTATCCGGATGAAAAGCGCGGCGTCAACAAAGTATTGGGAGCGGCCGCATTGACATATGTGGCAGCAACGCTCATTTCGGTTTTAGAATTGTTAAAATACGTGTTAATTTTTACGCAAAATAACAATGAAGAATAAGGATATAAACCTGTCTGTAGGAGGTGTGATCCGGGCGCGTTATCCGCGTCCGGAAACCAATTGGACATAGTTAACTTGTTAGTGGTAGCATTGCTTATTGCATGTACCGCTTTTTTCGTAGCTTCGGAATTTGCGATTGTCAAAGTTCGCAGCTCGCGCATTGACCAATTAGTTAGCGAAGGAAATAAACGGGCGATTGCTGCCAAAAAGGTGATCTCCAACCTTGATGGCTATTTGTCGGCGAACCAATTAGGCATTACGATTACATCGCTAGGGCTTGGTTGGCTCGGTGAACCGACGGTGGAGCGGATATTAACACCGCTTTTTGAACGCATCCATTTATCGGAGTCGATTTCGCACGTTTTATCCTTCGTTATTGCCTTTTCAACGATTACGTTTCTTCACGTCGTTGTCGGAGAGCTGGCTCCCAAGACGTTTGCGATCCATAAAGCGGAGGCGATTACACTGTTTACAGCTCAACCGCTTATTTTATTTTATAAAGTGATGTATCCGTTTATTTGGATGCTCAACAATTCCGCGCGCCTCGTCGCCAGAATGTTTGGGTTAAAGCCAGCGGCAGAACATGAAATTGCCCATTCCGAAGAAGAGCTGCGCCTTATTTTATCAGAAAGCTACAAAAGCGGAGAGATTAACCAATCGGAATATCGATATGTGAACAATATTTTTCGATTTGACGATCGGGTTGCAAAAGAAATTATGGTACCGCGCAAAGAAATTGTTGCGCTCGATATTAATCGAAGCGTGAAAGAGAATTTGGAAATTATTAAAGAGGAAAAATATACTCGTTATCCAGTTATTGATGGCGATAAAGATCACGTTCTTGGACTTATTAATGTGAAAGAAGTGTTTACCGATCTTGTGACAAATCCATCCGAAGAAAAACAAATGAAAGATTATATCCGCCCAATCATTCAAGTGATTGAATCAATCGCGATCCATGATTTGCTTGTGAAAATGCAGAAAGAACGCATCCACATGGCCATTTTAGTCGATGAATATGGCGGTACGTCGGGACTTGTTACTGTCGAGGATATTTTAGAAGAAATTGTTGGAGAAATTCAAGATGAATTTGATGTAGATGAAATTCCGTTGATCCAAAAAATTGATGAAACACGTACGATTATCGACGGGAAAGTGCTGATTAGCGAAGTAAATGATTTGTTTGGCCTTTCCATTGATGATGAGGATGTCGATACGATTGGAGGATGGATTTTAACAAAGCATTATGATATTAAAGTAGGCGATAGCGTCGAAATCGACAATTACTTGTTTACGGTGAAGGAGATGGATGGTCACCATGTGAAGACGCTAGAAGTCGTGAAGCAGGAAAAAGAAGAGAGAGAAGCAGATAATGAACTCGGTGAAAAAGAGGAATTGCATTTATGAGGCAGACGTTTATAGGACGTCTGCCTTTTATGGTGGATCCATGTAAAACCGAGCGATATCAACAGGAAAATCATCAACGTGAGCGATGCATGAAATCATTTCGTTCGTAAAAGGATGCAAAAATGATAGTTTAACGGCGTGAAGTGCTTGTCGATGAAATGTGTCTTTTCCGCCATAAAGAACATCTCCGACTAACGGATGACCGATGTAACTCATATGGACGCGGATTTGATGAGTGCGCCCGGTATCGAGGGAAAGCTCTACGAGCGATGTTTGTTCATCGGGAAACGTATGTAAGACGCGGTAGTGTGTTACCGCTTTTGCACCCGTTTTCGAAACTCTTCGCCTCGTTGGATGATGGCGATCGCGTCCAATCGGTGCAGAAATCGTTCCTGATTTATTTTTTAGGATGCCATGGACGAGCGCTACATACGTCCGTTTGATGAGCCGTTTTTCCAACATCCGATCAAGCGTGGCTCCTGCAAGCGTATGTTTGGCAAACAAAATCGTTCCCGATGTGTCACGATCAAGCCGGTGAATATGCCGTACTTTCGTCAAAATCCCTTGTGATTGTAAATAAAAAGCGACCGCGTTCGCTAAAGTCCCTATTTGAGAAGGTTCAGAAGGATGGATATCGATTCCAGCGCCTTTATTAATAATAAGGAGATGCTCGTCCTCCCATAAAACGGAAAGCTCTCGATATTCAGGAATAATGATGGAAGGTTCAGGTTTATAAAGGTGCAACTGCAGGCGGTCTTTTTCTTTTAATGGCGTTTGCCATGATACTTCTTTTCCGTTGAGCTTGATTCCTTTTTCCATTCGCAGCTGATGAGCTAACTTTTTAGAGGCGCACCATACTTCTTTTAGCAACGATTCAATCGTACGTCCTTCCCAAAAAGAAGGAATGACGCATTCAAGCCAGTCTCCTTTTTTGGACCACATCATTATTTCACTCCAAAATTTCAAAACAGTGGAAACACTTTCTACCTCAATATATGTATCAGATATGATACACTCATAGTAGCGTTTTATAGTATGTTATGCAAGTGCGAAAAGGTGGTAAGAACATGAAAATGGTTTATGCAGCCACGAAAGAACAAGAGGAATATATGAATTATTTAGTCAATTATTTTTACACAAACATTTTTCCGTATTATTTTGATGATGAACAAATTAATAAGTTTGAAAATTCGAAAATCCTTTCATTACCGAGGGAATACGTTACATACAATGGAACGATGAAAGAAGCGTTTCAAATTATTTCATCACTTCAATCATTAATTACTGTGATTGAGTATGTAGGAAAAAGCGGAGATTGCGAACGGTATCGTGATCTATTTGAGCGGAACGTCAAATTACTTAGACGGTACGGTATTACGTTTCCGTTTATGATCGAGCAGTTTATGAGCAAGCGTCATTACCCATGCAGTATGTATTTGCCTTCACAAAGCGATTGGTTAATGTAAGATGGAGCTCGTCCATCACAGGGCGAGCTCCTTATTTATTGCTATGTTGAATCGAAGAAAACCAGTCACGGAAAACTGCTTTTTCATGATAGCCATCGATTCGTTTTACTTCTTTCCCTTTTTCATAATGAACAAGGGTTGGTGTTCCATCAATATGGTACTTATCCCATCCATCTTCAAATTCAAGCAAATTAAACATTTTTAAGTCAATGCCCATTTGTTTTGCCAAAGGGACGACGATCGGAGTTATTTTTTTACAGTGCGGACAAGTCGGGCTGTAAAAATAGACGGTGACCGTTTCTTTGTTTTTTAACTTCTGTTCTAATTCGTTCGGCAAAATGATGTTTTGATAATTTGGATCATCAAGCTGCGCAACAGTTGCAGGGTCAAGTTCTTCTTTATGATAAGGATTATTTTTGGCAGCTTGTTTTTGCTGATACGATGTGATAAAGGAGATCGCCGCAAACAGCGCTACAATAATCGATCCGAAGATAAGGAGCTTTTTCAACTTATTTTCCCTTCTTTCTCTTTACGAATAATGAAGATGCTTAATACACTAATGAGAAAAAATGCAACTAACGCTAAAAATGGAATCGTAATAAAGCCAAGCCAATTAATGTACTGTCCCGTGCAAGGGACGCGGCCGCACGAAATCGCATGGGTTTGGAAAAATGGAATTTTTTGCAGAGCATAATGGTAAAGCGAAATCGCTCCACCGATGATGGATAATGCAAGGCTATAGCGAGCGATGCCATATTCTTTCCGAATGGCCGCAAGCCCTAACAAAACCACCTGTGGATACATAAAAATGCGTTGAAACCAGCAAAGATCACAAGGGATAAATTTTAAAATTTCGGAAAAGTAAAGGCTACCAAGCGTCGCGATCAATGAAATTCCCCAAGCGCCGATAAGCGCGTTTTCCAATGTTTTGGCATTGTTATTCATACTGTAGTCCCCTTATTTCTCATGTTTATTGCCATTTTCATTATATTGGACGAAAAGGAGAATGTAAAATTTTAATAAATATATAAGCCGCTATTTTTATTTTATAGTACAATGCTTGTGTACAACTGGACATAGAGGTGAGAAATTTGGAACGAGCATGGTGGAAAGAGGCGGTTGTGTACCAAATTTATCCGCGCAGTTTTTACGATTCCAACGGGGATGGCATTGGCGATATCCGCGGCATTATCGCGAAACTTGATTATTTAAAAGAACTTGGCGTGGATGTGGTATGGCTATCTCCGGTATATAAATCGCCAAATGATGACAACGGATATGATATAAGCGATTATCGGGAGATTATGGATGAATTTGGTACGATGGAAGATTGGGAAGAAATGCTTGAGGAAATGCACAAACGCGGGATTAAGCTAGTGATGGATTTAGTCGTCAATCATACATCAGATGAGCATCCGTGGTTTATCGAATCAAGAAAGTCAAAGGACAATCCGTATCGCGACTACTATATATGGCGGCCTGGAAAAGATGGAAAGGAACCGAACAATTGGGAGTCAAATTTTAGCGGTTCAGCGTGGGAATATGACGAAACGACGGAAGAATATTATTTGCATCTTTTTTCAAAAAAGCAACCAGATTTAAACTGGGAAAATCCAAAAGTGCGCCGCGAAGTGTATGACATAATGAAGTTTTGGCTTGATAAAGGCGTCGACGGCTTCCGAATGGATGTCATCAACATGATTTCGAAAGTGCCAGAATTACCGGACGGAAAACCGCAGGAAGGGAAGAAATACGCTTCGGGAAGCAAGTATTTTATGAACGGTCCGCGCGTTCATGAGTTTTTGCAAGAGATGAACCGCGAAGTATTGTCAAAATACGACATTATGACGGTCGGAGAAACGCCGGGAGTCACACCAAAAGAGGGAATTTTATATACCGACCCATCGCGTCATGAGTTGAACATGGTGTTTCAATTCGAGCATGTTGGTTTAGATTCCGGACCTGGAGGAAAATGGGATATTCGTCCATGGTCGTTGGCCGACTTGAAAAAAACGATGACAAAATGGCAAAAAGAGCTAGAAGGAAAAGGATGGAACAGTCTTTACTTAAACAATCATGATCAGCCACGCGCTGTTTCTCGCTTTGGCGATGATGGAAAGTATCGTGTGGAATCGGCGAAAATGCTTGCAACATTTCTCCATATGATGCAAGGAACACCGTATATTTACCAAGGTGAAGAGATCGGAATGACCAATGTGCGCTTCCCGTCGATTGAATACTACCGCGATATTGAAACATTGAACATGTATAAAGAACGTGTGGAAGAATATGGTGAAGATCCGCAAAAAGTGATGGAGAAAATTTATTATAAAGGGCGTGACAACGCGCGCACACCGATGCAGTGGGATGACAGCGAAAACGCAGGATTTACAACGGGGACGCCATGGATTCCAGTAAATCCAAATTATAAGGAAATCAACGTAAAAGAGGCTTTAGCGGATCCAAATTCGGTGTTTCATTATTATAAAAAATTAATTCAACTTCGCAAGCAGCATGACATTATTGTCTATGGAACATATGACTTAATTTTGGAAGACGATCCGTATATTTACGCATACACACGCACATTGGGAAATGAAAAGCTGATTGTTATTACTAATTTTTCTGAAAAAACTCCTGTTTTCCGGCTTCCGGATGATATCACCTACAAAACAAAAGAACTGCTTATCAGCAATTACGATGTTGATGAAACGGAAGAACTGAAAGAAATTCGCTTGCGTCCATGGGAGGCGCGCGTATATAAAATCCGTTTGTCATGAAACATTTGCTTTTTCCGGTGCCAATACTAAGCGATACAAACATTATTTTCTACCTATATCCTCCCGCCAATCCGCCCATAATAATCGGTGAAAGGGGAGGATCACATGAATAATAACAACAAAGTTCAAGACGTTATGACGAAAAATGTAGCGACAGTTTCTCCTAACCAAACAGTTCAAGAAGCTGCGCAAATCATGAGCCAAAAAAATATTGGGGCTCTTCCAGTAGTGGAAAACGGTCAAGTAAAAGGAATGATCACGGACCGTGATATTACACTCCGTACATCGGCGCAAGGAAAAGATCCAGCTTCCACTCCTGTATCGGAAATAATGACGAATCGCGTGGTCACTGGTACGCCTAATATGAGCGTTCAAGAGGCGGCAAGTGTGATGGCGCAACATCAAATTCGTCGTTTGCCAATTGTCGAAAATAACCAAATTCAAGGAATTGTCGCTTTAGGCGATATCGCGACAAACAGCGCTTCCGATCAAGCGGCGGGACAAGCATTGACAAACATTTCTGAGCCGTCGCAACCACAAGGATAAAAAAATGAAGGATGTCTCTGACTTATGAGACATCCTTTTTCTTTTATGAAGGATATTGTATGATGATAACGAATACATAAAGAAAGGGAGGGATGTTTGGTGAATTGGAAAAATAAATATGAACAATGGTTAGCACATAAGTCATTAGACAAAGAATTAAAGCGTTTATTAACAGAGCGTCAAGACGACCTGAAATGGCTGGAAGATTGTTTTTATAAAAACTTAGAATTTGGCACAGGCGGCATGCGGGGAGAAATCGGTCCGGGGACAAACCGGATGAACATATACACGATTCGGAAAGCATCAGAAGGTTTGGCGCGATACATAGAGTCCTTTGGCGAAGAAGCAAAAAAACGCGGTGTTGTCATTGCCTATGATTCGCGGCATAAGTCTCGGGAATTTGCGATGGAAGCAGCGAAAACATTGGCTACTCACGGCATTCAAACATATGTATTTGATGAGCTGAGACCGACGCCGGAGCTTTCGTTTGCTGTTCGTTATTTGCATGCATTTTCCGGCATCGTCATCACCGCAAGCCATAATCCGCCAGAATATAATGGATATAAAGTATATGGAGAAGATGGGGGGCAGCTTCCTCCAGACACGGCAGATGCGGTGATTCGATACGTCAATGAAGTGGAAAATGAACTTGATATCCATGTTGAGGACGAAGCAATTTTAAAAGAAAAAGGGCTCATTCAAATCATCGGCGAAGAAGTGGACAATGCTTATATTGACGCTGTAAAAACGGTCTCCCTTCAACCGAAGCTTGCGGAAGAAGTCGATATTCACATCGTTTTTACACCGCTTCACGGCACATCAAACAAACCGATTCGCCGCGCGTTAAAGGAACTTGGATACCGAAATGTATTTGTTGTTGAGGAACAAGAGCAGCCAGATCCGAACTTTTCCACAGTTGCATCGCCAAACCCAGAGGAGCATGCGGCATTTGCGTTAGCGATAGAGTACGGCAAAAAAGTCAATGCTGACTTGTTAATTGCGACAGACCCTGACGCCGACCGATTAGGGATTGCCGTAAAAAATGAAAAAGGCGACTATGTTGTATTGACCGGAAATCAAACAGGAGGCTTATTGCTTCATTACCTGCTATCCCAAAAGAAAGAAAAAGGGATATTGCCGCAAAATGGCGTGGTGCTAAAAACGATTGTAACCTCCGAGTTTGGCCGCGCGATTGCGCAATCTTTCGGCTTAGATACGGTGGATACATTAACAGGATTTAAATTTATCGGCGAAAAAATCAAAGAATATGAACAAACCGGTCAGTATACGTTCCAATTTGGCTATGAGGAAAGCTACGGCTATTTAATCGGTGATTTTGTACGTGATAAAGACGCGGTTCAAGCAGCGGTATTAGCGGTGGAAGTATGTGCTTTTTATAAAAAACAAGGTATGTCTTTATATGAAGGATTGCTGCAATTATTTGACCAATACGGCTATTACCGTGAAGGACAGCAGTCATTAACGTTAAAAGGAAGAGAAGGTGCGGAAACAATCCAGGCTATCCTAACATCTTTCCGCAATGAACCTCCGGTAGAAGTAGCAGGAAAAAAAGTAACCGTGATCGAGGATTACAAAACGAAAGAACGGGTAAATACTGCGGCTGGTGAAAAAACAATGATTACACTTCCGACTTCCAACGTATTAAAGTATTTGCTGGAAGACGATTCATGGTTTTGCTTGCGCCCTTCGGGAACAGAGCCAAAAATCAAAGTATATTTCGGCGTGAAAGGGAAGTCATTAGCCGACAGTGAAGCAAAGCTGCAACAACTTTCCAATGCAGTGATGAAACGAGTTCATGACTTTCTTCGCACTGCTTCGCTATCTTAAATGATAAACATAACGGAAAGGATCATGCCACATGTTAACAAACCAAGTAGCGATTATCACAGGAGCTTCTCGAGGAATCGGAAAGGCCATTGCGTTTCAATTGGCGGAACAAGGAGCAAAATTGGCGCTCGTGGGAAGTTCTGAAGGGGTTTATGAAACGGAAAAAGAGCTGAAAGAAAAAGGATTCTCTTATGTGAAGGCGTTCCAAGTGGACGTTGCCAATGAACAGCAGATGCAAAAGATGGTCACAGAAGTATTAGAAGAGTTTGGGCAAATCGATATTCTCGTCAACAATGCAGGGATCGGATTTTTTAAAGAAGTGGAAGAGACAACTGTGGAAGAATGGGAACGTATCTTTGCCGTTAATGTTCAAGGCGTGTTCATCGGAGTAAAAGCCGTGCTTCCGCATATGAAAGAAAGAAAATCGGGAACGATTATTACCATTTCTTCCGATGTCGGCCGCTACACGATTCCGAACGGAGCGGCATACACCGCGACCAAATACGCTGTTCAAGGATTTTCCGGTTCGCTGGCGCAGGAAGTAAGAAAATACGGCATTCGCGTTGGTACGATTAACCCAGGAATGGTTGATACATACTTCGCCAATTCGGTCCAAGGCGTTCCGGAAAAACGCGATTGGCTAAAAGCCGAAGATGTCGCCAAAGCAGTCGTCTATATGGCAAGCGCTCCAAAGCACATGCTGATCGATGAAATCGTCCTTCATCCGCTCATTCAACAGTATCCTATTGCATAAGCCAAAAAAGACAATGCCGAAGGTCGGCGTTGTCTTTTTTTCTATACGATTGGAGCGAAGGGGGAAGAAAAATGAGCAAGGACAAGCAGGATATTCAAGAATTGCTTACATTAAAATCCATTGCCGAAACATTGAATGAGTGCAATGATTTAAAGGAAATGCTGCAGACGGTATTAAAGGAATTAATACAAGTGATGAGATTGCAATGCGGCTGGATTTTTTTTGTTCATCCAAAAGAAGGATACTCTCTTATTGCTGACTATCAATTACCTCCTGCACTGACATGGGAAAATAAGAAGCCGATGTGCGAAGGAGGCTGTTGGTGTTTGGAACGGTACAGAGATGGGCGGCTGCAGCGGGCAGCGAATGTCATTGAATGCAAGCGGCTTGAAAAGGCAATCGAAGAGCAATGGGGAGATACCAATGGCGTTACCCACCACGCGAGCATTCCTCTTCGTGCGGGGGACGAAAAATTTGGGGTGCTCAATGTAGCCGCTCCGCATAAAATAAGCTTTTCCAATAAGGAACTGGCATTATTAGAAGCGGTTGCTTATCAAATCGGGACAGCAATAAAGCGTATCAAGCTCGCGGAAAATGAACAAAAACTTGCGTTAATCGCGGAACGCAACCGCTTAGCGAGAGATTTGCACGATTCGGTGAGCCAATTATTATTTTCGCTGCAGTTGACGGCGCGTGGCGCAAAGGAAATGACGGAAGATGAAACAATAAAAGATATGTTCGCCTACATTCAGCAATTAGCGCAAGAAGCTCTTCAGGAAATGCGGACGCTTATTTGGCAGCTTCGTCCGCACGGTTTGGAACATGGACTTGCCAACGCTTTTCAGCATTACGGAGATATGCTCGGATTAAAAGTAAATGTGGATATTAACGGACTGGTTGATTTACCTAACGAAGTCGAAGAGTGTTTATGGCGAGTGGGGCAAGAAGCATTGAGTAACTGCAAAAAACATGCGGGAGTGTCCGAGGTCGATATTGCCATCCACGCCCAAAAGCACCATGTCCATATGAAGGTACGTGATGAGGGATGCGGATTTTCCAAGGCCGATGGCCATCCTTTTTCTCTCGGCTTAAATAGTATGAAAGAGAGGGTTGCATCGTTAAATGGCGAAATTCATATCGAAAGTTCTGTCGGGGAAGGAACGACCATCGATGTCATCATTCCGTTGAAAAAGGAGAGAGGATAATGGGAATCAACGTGCTTATTGTGGATGACCATCATGTTGTTCGGCGAGGATTAGCATTTTTCCTCAACACGCAAAAGGAAATCAACGTAGTCGGTGAAGCGGCCAATGGCGAAGAAGCGGTGGAACGAGTGAAAGAACTGCAGCCGGATGTCGTGTTAATGGATTTGGTCATGCCGGTCATGGATGGGGTGGAAGCCACGAAAAAAATAAAGGAACTGTCTCCTCATACGAAGATTCTCATTTTAACCAGTTTTTCTGATGTTGATCATGTTATTCCCGCCATTCGCGCCGGCGCGTCGGGGTATCAATTGAAAGATGTGGAACCAGATCAGTTAGTACAGGCGATTATATCTGTGTACCGAGGCGAAAATCAGCTTCATCCGAAAATCACTGCTCATTTGATGACTCACTTGTCCAAAGGGGATCGTGAGGAACAACTTATTGAAACGCTGACGAAGCGGGAAAAAGAAGTGCTCGCTGAAATCGCGAAGGGAAAAAGCAATAAAGAGATTGCTGCAGCATTGATGATTACGGAAAAAACAGTCAAAACGCATGTATCCAATATACTTGCCAAGTTAAATCTTGCAGATCGTACCCAAGCAGCTCTTTATGCCGTAAAACATCTCAGACTTTAGTTGTATTGAGGCTTCGGCTATTTTCGTATGTACAGCTCCCCCGATTTGCCGGCGAAAGAAGCCATTCCTTTGATTACACTATAATCAGAAAAACAAGGAAAAAAGGAGAGAAATGCCATGCATATCGTTGTAGTGAACGGAAGTCCGCGCAAATCGGGGAGAACGGGAATCGTCGCTAGACATATTGCAAAGCAATATGGAGCGCAGCTTATCGATTTAAGTGAAGGAGCCATACCGCTATATAACGGTGAAGCAGGCCAAGAAGAGTTGCCTGCTGTGTGCCAGTTACGCGAACAAATTCAGCAAGCCGATGGCATTGTGCTTTGCTCGCCTGAGTATCACGGCGCCATGAGTGGAGCGTTAAAAAACGCTCTTGATTTTTTAAGCAGCGACCAATTGGAACACAAACCAGTTGCTCTTATCGCGGTAGCAGGGGGAGGAAAAGGTGGAATTAATGCCTTAAACAACATGCGGACGGTGATGCGCAGCCTGCATGCGAATACTATTCCGAAGCAGCTGGTTTTAGATCCTCCTAGTTTTGCTGGCGATCATTTAACGAAGCCGGCAGCTTTGCAGGTGGATGATATCCTTTCCGAATTGCGACGTTATATCAACGCAGCCAAGTGGTGGAGGGAGCAGGCATGAACAGCCTGCATCGCGACCGTCGGTTATATTTGTTACTCGTTGCCAATTTGTTTTCTTCCGTTGGAACAGGAATCACGATGACGGCCGTTCCTTGGCTGCTTGTGCAAAAACCTGACGGAGGAACGTGGTTTGGCTACATGTCCACAACGATGACGATCATCATGTTTTTATTGACACCGTATGTCGGAATGTGGATTGATCATATGTCGCGAAAAGCTATGTTAATGCTTGGAGAGGCAATGGGACTAGTGATTGCCGCTATGTTTGCGCTTTATGGGATGATGGGAACAGAGTATCACGTATGGCATTTAGTGATTTTATTTGCCAGCGGCTCCCTATATTATTTTCTCTTTTATCCGACGCTATTTGCATTTACCCAAGAAGTATTTCACCCTGATCAATATAAGACGTTAAATGGGATTATGGAGATTCAAGGACAATTGGCTACCGTCATCTCCGGCGGAGCGGCAAGCCTGCTTCTTACGAAAGTGCCACTTTACTCGATTTTATGGCTAGATGCGTGCACGTATGTGGTAGCGATTGTTTGCCTTTTCTTTATCCCATATCAACGTTCTGTCAGAAATGGAGACACACATTCGTTTTGGATGAAGATGACCGAAGGATACCATTATATGAAAGCTCGTCCGCTGTTGTTTTGGTTTTTGCTTGCTTCGTTCATGCCCTTTATTGGTGTGATGATGACCAATTATCTTCATCCAATTTATATTACCGATGTCTTAAAGGAAGATAGTTCGGTATACGGCATTCAAAGCATGATATACGGAATCGGGGCCGCGCTCGCAGGGTTAATCGTGCCGTTATGGCTAAGGAAAATCGGAACCGAAGTAAGCATCACCATTACCGTCTTTATGTATGCGATGGCGATGACCATGTTTCTATTGGTGAAAAACACGTGGATATTTTATGTGCTTGTTAGCCTAACGGCGTTTGGCAATGCGGGGACAAGGGTGGCCCGCAGCTCGCTGATGATGGAACGGATTCCTAATGGGAAAATCGGAAGGATAGACAGCTTATTTCGAGCGCTCGGTTTTCTTATTCGTTCCATCTTGTTAAGCGTATTTACTGGTCTTGTTTCATTACAACATGTCCTGATTCCATATGCCATATTAAGCGGATTGCTTATCATTTCCGGGCTATTGGTGCTAAGGACTGGAGAATCGGTGAAAAAAGAACAATTTCATCTGACAGGATAAAAGGAGATTTTTCTTATACATCGGTCGGAGAATCGATAGGATAAATAATGGGGAATTGGATCGAACCAATTCCCCGTTTTTTATTTACGAATAAGCGTATTGCTCAGCTCCTGTTTTTTGTTCGCTTGCCTCAAGGGCATGGTCGATATAACGCAACAGAGCGGTTAGCCGCTTTTGAATGACTGAGTAATCATATTCAAAATTGTAGGCGTGAAGAAATTGCTCAATTTTTTTCGACAGCAAATCATCTTGTGTACGCACCATTAAAATAAGCAAATTATCCCATTCGGAGCGGTGCGTATAGTATAATGCTTTGTCATAATCGATGGTGTTCAAGTTCATGCCTCCTTTATAGAAGGAGATGTCTTTAGTGTATGATGGTTCTTGTTTTTTTTTACGCTGTAAATGTTACGTTAGAAGGTAAAAAATAAATTTACCGGTTTCAAAGTGCCGGTGTTTTACTTCTTTTTTTGCTGATAAAACCAATATATTGTGAGCAGGCAAATGAGGAGAATAAATACGGCCATAAAAAAAGTGCGATATTCATCCATATATTGTTTAATTATAATCCAATTCTTCCCTAAATAATTACCAATTGTGAGAAAGGTGAAGACCCAGACAAACGCTCCGCTATAGGCATATAACATAAATTTTTTTCGATCGTATGCGTTAAATCCAGCTAAAAATGCAGCAAGATGACGGATGCCAGGGATAAAATAGCAAATAAACAGCACCGATGGCCCTAGTTTGGCAAATAATGCTTTCGTTTGCTCTATTCGCTTTTCTGTAATATGTATTTTTGGACCTATTTTCTGCAAAAACGGCAATCCGAGTTTTACTCCTAAATAGTAACTGATGGAGATACCAGCTATAGCACCAATAAAGCCAAAAACAAATGAGATAGGATATGACATGGAACCTGTGGAAATTCGGTATCCAATGTACGTAAGTAGCAGCTCATCCGGAATCGGCATACCGACAATTCCTAACATTAACACGACCATAATGCCGATATATCCAAAATGATCGATAAAATAATGTAAATAATGCTCCACTGTATCACCACACTTTAATAGTATGAGCAAAGCGAGTCAGCAGAAAATAAATGGGCTTTATTATTTGCTAATGTCCATTATAAACAATACATACGTTGAAGGAAATTTTTTATATAAAGATGGGGAAGAAAAGTAAACATATGATTGATCAGTCGTATGGATTAAACGCGAAATATGGAATGGACTTATACGTATCAAAACTCCTTTTTCCTCATACATTGTGATAAGAGGGAAAAGGGGAGGAGATGTGCATGCGACAAGATGATTTGAAGGAGTTGGAACGGGCGATTGCGGAGATTACGGAAATCGCTGAAGGGTTTGGGCTTGATTTTTATCCGATGCGTTATGAAATTTGTCCAGCGGATATTATTTATACGTTTGGTGCGTATGGCATGCCAACGCGGTTTTCCCACTGGACTTTTGGCAAGCAGTTTCACAAAATGAAACTGCAATACGATTTAGGCTTAAGCAAAATTTACGAGCTAGTCATTAACTCTGACCCTTGTTACGCATTTTTATTGGATACAAATTCGCTGATTCAAAATAAATTGATCGTCGCACATGTATTAGCGCATAGTGACTTTTTCAAAAATAACGTTCGTTTCAGCAACACAAAGCGGGATATGGTCGAAAGCATGGCAGCAACCGCCGAGAGAATCAAACATTACGAACATCAATATGGAAAATTGGAAGTAGAAAAGTTTTTAGATGCGGTATTGGCAATTCAAGAGCATATCGATCCGTCACTGCTTCGTCCGAAATTATCATGGACTTTGGAAGATACGGAAGTATACGAAGAAGAAGAACCGCCAAAAATAGCGTCGCCATATGATGATTTATGGTTGCTCGATGAAAAAGATAAGCCGACTCCGCCACCGCGTAAAAAGCGACGGAAATTCCCGCCGCAACCGGAAAAAGACGTATTATTGTTTATTGAAGAATATAGCCGTGAGCTGGAAGAATGGCAGCGCGATATTTTAACGATGATGCGCGAAGAAATGTTATACTTTTGGCCGCAGTTGGAGACGAAAATCATGAACGAAGGCTGAACTTCGTTTCGCAAAGGAGCTTTAAATATGTAAATGAGAAATCACTTGTATGCGGAAGTGATTTTTTATTTGTTTGATGTTGAAATTTTTAAATATTGCTCATTTGATTCATGGTTGCTGTATGGTTCGATAATGTTTAGCGATCATGCTAAAATAACGTTTGTAATACATTTTGTCCTGGTGAACCATAGATTTCTTTGACAAATGGGAAATTGTATAATTTGTTAAATGTTAAAAGGATTGTTTCTTTTCTTTGTCAAATAATTTGTAGTAAATAATATTAGAAATTTAAAGGGGATATATGGCGGAATGGACGCAAAGGATTTGTTACGTATTATAGACGATGGGGAAAATGCCGAATTGGAATGTAAAGCAGCCAAAGGTGGTCTGCCGAAAGATGTTTGGGAAACGTATTCTGCTTTTGCAAATACAAATGGCGGTATTATTTTGCTTGGGGTCGAGCAAAAAGGACAAGAGTTTTTCCCAGTCCATGTTGATGCAAAAAAGTTAGTTAAAGACTTTTGGGACGGAATTAATAATCCACAAAGAATTAGCAAAAATATCTTAGTGGATCGAAATGTAGAAATTGTTGAAGTTGATGGGAAAGAAATCGTGAAAATTTATGTTCCAAGAGCTTCACGTGAGGACAAGCCAATTTATATTGGTCATAATCCTTTTACAGGTACATATCGCCGCAATTATGAAGGAGACTATAAATGTACAAAAGAAGAAGTACAGCGAATGATAGCGGACCAATCGCCAATTCCTCAAGACAGCAAAGTTCTTCCCAATTACGGTTTAAATGATTTGAATATGGAATCGGTGAGAAGTTATCGAAATCGCTTTTCTTCTTTGAAACCAGATCACCCTTGGAATGGTTTAGAACTGAAGGAATTTTTATATAAAATTGGAGCTTTGGGAAAGCTGCGCGAAACTAACGAGGAAGGGCTAACATTAGCCGGGTTACTCATGTTTGGGGAAGAGCGCAGCATTACAGAGTATTTACCGCAGTATTTTTTGGAATATCGGGAAAAGAGTTTGGATGTGCCCGGGGAGAGATGGACAGATCGGATTATTTCTTCCGACGGCACTTGGTCGGGGAATTTGTATGATTTTTATTTTAAAGTGATCCGCAGACTAACGGATGATTTAAACATTCCTTTTCAAATGGAGGGGCTTTTTCGCAAGGATGATACAAGGGTGCACGCTGCTCTTCGTGAGGCTTTAGTCAATACGTTGGCTCATGCCGATTACTACGGGCAACGCGGAATTGTTATCGAAAAGGAAAAGATGTTATTTCGATTTTCCAACCCGGGTGTTCTTCGGATTCCTTTGCAACAAGCACTGAAAGGTGGAATAAGTGATCCGAGAAATCCAACGATTTTTAAAATGTTTATGTTAATCGGACTTGGTGAACGGGCAGGGTCGGGGATTGAGAATATTCATTTGGCGTGGAAAGAACAACATTGGACTGCCCCGGAATTAATTGAAGAATTTCAGCCGGATCGCACGATTCTTACGTTGCGAACAACTTCATTATTACCGCAGGAAAGCGTCGATTTTCTAAAAGCAGTTCTTGGGAAACATTATAAGTTTTTAACCAATGATGAAGTATTAATTTTAGTGACGGCACATCAAGAAAATTATGTGACCAATACGAGATTGCAAAGCCTGACAGATAAAAAGAGTGATGAAATAAGCAAATTATTATCCGTACTGGTGGAAAAAGGATATTTAGAACCAAATGGACAAGGAAGAGGTACAAAATATACGCTAACGGAAATGTTTCATCAAAAGTCTATAGGGAACTCCAGATATAATCGGATAAGCTCCGGACCTAATGTTAATAACTCCGGACCTAACGCTGCTAACTCCGGACCTAACGAAAACGAACAAACAAAAGATCATGAAAAAGTGCTATTGGATATTTCTGAATTAGCAAGGAAGAAAAAGAGATTAAATCCTTCCGAAATGGATGAGATCATTTTAAATCTTTGTGCAATTAAGCCGTTAACGCTCAAAGAATTAAGTCAATTACTGAATAGGCAGATGGATCCTCTTCGCAAAAAGTACATTTCACGATTGCTTAGGGAAGGAAAGTTAGAACTGCTATATCCGGAGCAAGTAAATCATCCGAAACAAGCATATATGACACGATCTCTTTTTAACCAGCATTAGGATGCTGGATTCCTAATGCTGGTTTATTGTTATTAGACAAATTTCCCTTCTCATATAGTTTTACAAAATATGATGGAGAGGGGTACGAATGAAGCTTGATGGGATTTGGATGGAATCCATTGAATTAGATAAAATTGTCCCCATATACGTTGAAAATGTTTCAAAAAGAGCAGTAGAGAAAATGGTCAAAATATTAGAGGGAGGGGATCAGTTAAGCAGCCATGTTATTGTTGAAAAGGATCGAACGGAAGATAAATATTGGTTAGTCGCGGGGTTTCCAGAATACTTAGCATATAAAAAAATGAATGAAATGCATAAAAGGTGCCCAAAAATATTTTGCGTTATTCAGCGATATTCGATGATGTATAAAAGTTTGTGTAAAACATTTTGCTAGAACAAAAGAAAAAAGGTAGGGTATTCTCTGATTGGACCAAAAATCTTAGAGAAAGGAGAACCCTACCTATGTCTAAAAGAAGTGTACCGAATGTCGACTGGGCAAATCAACTGGAAAGTGTTATTCGTCAATTTGTGAAAGAAAAATTAGAGCTGATTATGCGGGAAGAAATCAAACATTTCCTCGAAATCGAACAGGCTGGAACACCGAATAGGAGAAACGGCTGCTATCTCCGTTGTGTTCGGAAAAAAGATCAATTAGAAATGGCGGAGGATCTGAAACTCATTTATCGTTCTCCGAATAAAGAAATCGCATTGGAGATGTTTCAACAGTTTCAATCCAAATGGTCTCACAAATACCCAAGGGAAGTCCAATCGTGGGCAAATGAGTTGGATGTCCTCCTTACATTTATGGATGATCCAAGCAGTATTCGAAGTGTGATTTATACGACCAATGCCATCGAACGAACGATCAAGGAGATTCGGAAACGTCTAAAGCCGATGAACAGTTTGAGCAGTTTAGAAGCCGCTGAAAAAGTCGTATATTTGACCATTCAAGATTTTAACGAGAAATGGGCAGGACGAAAGTTGCGAGGATTTGCCGAAGCACAGGAAGCCCTCGAGCGAATATTTGAAGAACGTTACAATTAACAAAATAATGTAAATATCAAACCAATACGATAAGGGGATTCTCCCTTTCCACACAAGAGACTGAATATTCAGTCCTTTGTGTGGAGGAAACTAGTCCCCTATCCATTCCAAATCCATTTCAGAGATACCCTATCTATCTTGCATTACACAAAATTCTTGACGGTACCCGATATTCATCCATATATTGTTTAATCATAATCCAATTCTTCCCTAAATAATTACCAATTGATATGGAATGGACTTATACGTATCAAAACTCCTTTTTCCTCATACATTGTGATAAGAGGGAAAAGGGGAGGAGATGTGCATGCGACAAGATGATTTGAAGGAGTTGGAACGGGCGATTGCGGAGATTACGGAAATCGCTGAAGGGTTTGGGCTTGATTTTTATCCGATGCGTTATGAAATTTGTCCAGCGGATATTATTTATACGTTTGGTGCGTATGGCATGCCAACGCGGTTTTCCCACTGGACTTTTGGCAAGCAGTTTCACAAAATGAAACTGCAATACGATTTAGGCTTAAGCAAAATTTACGAGCTAGTCATTAACTCTGACCCTTGTTACGCATTTTTATTGGATACAAATTCGCTGATTCAAAATAAATTGATCGTCGCACATGTATTAGCGCATAGTGACTTTTTCAAAAATAACGTTCGTTTCAGCAACACAAAGCGGGATATGGTCGAAAGCATGGCAGCAACCGCCGAGAGAATCAAACATTACGAACATCAATATGGAAAATTGGAAGTAGAAAAGTTTTTAGATGCGGTATTGGCGATTCAAGAGCATATCGATCCGTCACTGCTTCGTCCGAAATTATCATGGACTTTGGAAGATACGGAAGTATACGAAGAAGAAGAACCGCCAAAAATAGCGTCGCCATATGATGATTTATGGTCGCTCGATGAAAAAGATAAGCCGACTCCGCCACCGCGTAAAAAACGACGGAAATTCCCGCCGCAACCGGAAAAAGACGTATTATTATTTATTGAAGAATATAGCCGTGAGCTGGAAGAATGGCAACGCGATATTTTAACGATGATGCGCGAAGAAATGTTATACTTTTGGCCGCAGTTGGAGACGAAAATCATGAACGAAGGCTGGGCGACGTATTGGCATCAACGGATTTTACGGGAAATGGATTTAACGAGCGAAGAGGCGATTGAATTTGCGAAATTAAACGCCAATGTCGTGCAGCCATCTCGCACAGGGATTAATCCATATTATTTGGGGTTGAAAATTTTTGAAGATATTGAAGAACGTTGGAACAACCCAACGGAGGAAATGAAAAAACTTGGGGTGAAGCCAGGATCGGGACGCCAAAAAATTTTTGAAGTACGTGAACTCGAATCCGATATTTCGTTTTTACGAAATTATTTAACGAAAGAGTTAGTGATGCGCGAGGATATGTATTTATTTCAAAAACAAGGGAAAGAGTATAAAGTTGTTGATAAAAATTGGGAGCACATTCGCGATCAACTCGTCAGTATGCGTGTCAATGGCGGATTTCCATACATTACAGTAAATGATGGCGATTACATGCGCAATGGTGAATTATATTTAAAACATTGGTATGAAGGAATTGAATTAGATATTAAATATTTAGAAAAAGTTCTTCCGTACATTTATCAGTTATGGGGCCGCGCTGTTCATATGGAAACGGTCGTTGAAGAGAAGCCTGTATTATTTACGTATGATGGAAAAACAGTGCATCGAAAATATATATAATGAAAAGGAGCTGCTCATGGAGGCAGCTCATTTTTATGTGTTTGAACGTTATTTGTTTCTATGCATGAAGTAATTGCCGGGTTCTTGTTATTAATTCCATCGCTGTATTTGTTAATGCGATTGTTTTTATTCAACAAAAATATGTAAAAGGACAATTATAGGGAGAGCATAACATGCAAACATTTCTTATTATGTATGCGCCAATTCTTGTTGTGGAATTGTCTGTAGTTGCTGCGTTTTGGGCAGGATTGAAGGACGAACAAGTCGAGTAGGACTTCCTGATCGACATTTTTTATATTTGTTCGTTGACATGGATGGAAAAATCGATTACTATAAGAACTAGATTAAATACCCATACATGTATATGTAAATAAATAAATAAAAATATTTTATTTCGTAAAAACTATGATCGAGAAAAAGGAGGAATTTGTGATGAAAGTAGCGATTATCGCAGCTAACGGTGGTTTATTTGACGCATACAAAGTATTTAATATTGCCACAGCGGCAGCAGCATCTGAGGCGGAAGTAGGCATTTTTTTCACGTTTGAAGGGTTGAATCTCATTCATAAAGAAGCACATAAAAACTTACCGCTTCCAGAAGGAAAAGAGCATTTCCAAGAAGGATTTCAAAAAGCAAATGTTCCATCGATCGAAGAGCTTGTAAAAATGGCGCAAGAATTAGGTGTGAAACTAGTTGCGTGCCAAATGACGATGGATGTCATGGGCCTTGACAAAGATCAATTTGTCGATGGAATTGAAGTCGCTGGCGCTGCAACATTTCTAAACTTTGCAAAAGACGCCGACATTACGTTGACGTTCTAGTGGAGGGACGAAAATGAAACGAGTTACGGTATATACGACAACGACATGTCCGTATTGTGTAATGGTAAAAAACTTTTTACGTGAACAAGGCGTTCCGTTTGAAGAAGTCAACGTGCAACGGGATCCTGTCGCGGCTCGGAAACTTGTTGAAACAACAGGGCAAGTCGGAGTCCCGCAAATCGAAATCGATGGTCAATGGGTAATCGGATTTGATCCGGACGCCATCATGCAATTACTGCAACGTTAGCAAGATATGGGATGTCATTGCTGGAAAAGAACTTGTTCCAACAATGATTAACGGTAAGAAATGGTTCGTTCTTGATGTATGCAACAAAGAGATATTCAATGATTGAAAAATGGAAGGAAAGAAACATATACGATTGGAAGTATGTCAAACGGATATGGGAAAATTTCAAGCAGATAAAGAACAACAACGGGGAATGGAAATCGATCCAAACCGTTGTGCAATTTGCTAAAAATGCATCAGCAAGAAAAAGCTTCGGATTATGGATTCCGAAGCTTTTTGATTATAATAATCATTAAAAAAAGAATACAGGAGGATTTATGATGGCAGGGCATCGTTTTCATCCAGAAAAGGCGGAAAAATTATTAGATCCGAAGCGAAAAGAAATCATTGCTCCAGAACGGGCAATAGAGATATTGCAAATCGGAACGCAAGATGTCATCGTTGATTTGGGAGCTGGCAATGGGTATTTTACCGTGCCAATGGCGAAAATGACGAAAGAAAAAGTATATGCTGTCGATGTACAACAAGAAATGTTGGAATTTTTAAAGACACACGCAGAAAAAGAACAAGTGGACAATATTGAATATATACTTGAGGATGTATCGAATACGTCTTTGCCTTCACGATTGGCGGATAAGGGGCTCATGTCGTTCGTGTTTCATGAAGTAGATGATCATGACGCAGTGCTTGCTGAGATACAACGGGTGATGAAACCAAACGGAAAATTTCTGATCATTGAATGGGAAGCGGTAGAAAGCGAAATGGGGCCGCCGCTTCATGAGAGAATTCCTTCTCAGCAATTGCTAGAATATATGAAAACAAAACACCATAACGTAGAATTTGTATCATTTCATCCAACCGTATACGGTATATTGCTAACGTATTGAGTCAACAGTGGTTATCCCAATACATGTTGGGATGATGAACGATACATCATTTATCCACATATTGTTAAAATAAAACAGTTGCTAATATACCTATAAGGGTATATAATAAACACAGACAACAATGATGGAGCGAGGTGATCGCTATATTGTATATCATCAGCCTGATTATTTTCAGTTTATTATTCATAGCATTGTATCGCCGTTATTATCCGGTAAGCGGTGTTCCATGCATAGATATAGCCGATAAACGAATCAAGGATATGGTTGTGTTAGATATTCGTGATTATAACGAAACAACAGAACCGCCTATTGCTAATTCTCTTCATATTCCGTATGCTTATTTAAAACGGCATTTTTCTAATATTCCGAGTAAATCGCTTCATATTATTGCAAACGATGAAATCGAAAAAAATTTAGGCGTACGTTTTTTACGACGCCGCGGTTTTGACGTACAAAGCTATTCAATCATCCATTGTCCTTGTCGAGAAAGGGGAAATGAAAAATGGAATACAATAAAGAAATCAAAAACCGCTTAAGACGGATTGAGGGACAAGTGAAAGGCGTTCTTAGCATGATGGAACAAGGAAAAGACTGCAAAAGCGTTGTCGCGCAATTATCGGCGGCACGCAATGCGATTGATCGCGCCATTGCGGTCATTGTAAGTACCAATTTAGAAAATTGTCTGCGCGAAAGCATGGAAAAAGGAGAAAAAACGGAACATTTAGTCAAAGAAGCGGTAGAGCTATTAGTAAAAAGCAGATAAGTCAACTCTTGAAAAAAGGGTTGACACACTCTTTTACACATATTAATATACCTATAGGGGTAATGGTAAAATAATAAGGAGGTTATCCATCATGAATGTAAATAAAGTATTAGATGCGAAAGGATTAGCTTGTCCAATGCCGGTTGTAAGAGCGAAAAAAGCGATGGATGAATTAACATCAGGGCAAGTGCTCGAAGTGCAAACAACGGATAAAGGATCAAAAAACGACTTGCCGGCATGGGCAAAAGCAAGCGGCCATACGGTTATTGATATGAAAGAGGAAAATGGCGTATTGACGTTTTGGATTCAAAAAGGGTAATTTTTTAGCGTTTTATATACGTATATGAGTATATGTATAAGAAAGGAGGAACTTAATGTCGCAACAAAAGAAAAAAACAACGATTATTTTATTTAGCGGCGACTACGATAAAGCGATGGCGGCGTACATCATCGCGAATGGTGCCGCCGCTTATGACCATGACGTCACGATTTTCCATACGTTTTGGGGATTGAACGCATTGCGAAAAGATGCGCATATTCCGGTGAAAAAAGGGTTTTTGGAAAAAATGTTTGCCAAAATGATGCCGCGCGGAGCGGATCGCATGGGACTTTCACGCATGAACTTTGGCGGCCTCGGACCAAAATTAATCAAACACGTTATAAAAAAGCATAACGCGATGCCGCTGCCACAATTAATCGAAATGGCAAAAGAACAGGGGGTTAAATTAGTCGCGTGTCAAATGACCGTTGATTTATTAGGATTAAAGCCAGAAGAATTGATCGATGGCATTGAGTTTGCTGGAGTGGCAACGTATTTGGCGGATGCGTCAGAAGGGAACATAAACTTATTCATTTAAAGGTGATTACGAATGACACAAACAGTAATGAATATCGTTTTATTCCTATTGTTTGTTTGGTTTATTGCAATCCGCGTCATTCCACCGCGTGGAGTACGGATGATTACAACAGCAGAGCTAAAGAAAGAATTAGGAAAAAAAGATGTGCAGTATGTGGATGTACGTACTCCCGCGGAGTTCCGCGCGAATCATATTCGCGGATTTAAAAATATTCCCCTTCATGAACTGCCAAAACGTGCCAACGAATTATCCAAGGAAAAAGAAGTGATTGTGATTTGCCAAAGCGGAATGCGAAGTACAAAAGCCAGCAGACTATTGAAGAAACTTGGATTCCAATACGTAACAAACGTAAAAGGCGGAATGAACGCTTGGTCATAAAAAAAGGAGGGGATCGTTGATGAAACAATTAACGGCAAAAGAAGTTGAAAAACTTCTTCAAGAAGGAAAACAACTGAACATTATCGATGTTCGTGAAGTGGATGAAGTAGCGGCTGGGAAAATTCCTGGTGCGATTAATATTCCGTTAGGATTGCTCGAATTTCGCATGAATGAGCTAGATAAAAATAAGGAATATATCCTTGTTTGCCGTTCGGGTGGAAGAAGCGGGCGCGCAGCTCAACTGCTGGAAAGTCATGGATATCATGTGATCAATATGACTGGCGGCATGTTGGAATGGGAAGGACCTGTTGAATAAATAAAACGGCAAAAGGAGGAATGCAGCATGATTCGTGTAGATATGACAGTCGATGCAAAGGGATTATCTTGTCCAATGCCAATTGTAAAAACAAAAAAAGCGATCAATGACTTGCAACCGGGACAAGTACTTGAAGTAAAGGCAACCGATAAAGGTTCGAAAGCCGATATCAAAGCATGGGCGGAAAGTACCGGCCATCAATACTTAGGAACGATTGAAGAAGGAAACGTGTTAAAACATTATATTCGTAAAGCAAGTGACCATGAGACAAAAGGCGAAGCAACATATTCTCATGTAATTTCCAATGAACAGCTGGCGGAAAAAATAAATGATGATTCTGTGGTCATTATAGATGTCCGCGAGCCGGCGGAGTATGCGTTTGGACATATACCAGGTGCTATTTCGATTCCGCTTGGAGAATTAGAAGACCGCATCCATGAGTTGCCGAAGAATAAAACGATTTATGTTGTTTGCCGTACTGGAACGCGCAGCGATTTAGCGGCACAAAAATTAACAGAAAAAGGATTTACTAATGTATGGAATGTCGTCCCAGGCATGTCAAAATGGGAAGGACCGCTCGATACAGCTCAATCCTGATTGAGCGGTTTTTTAAAAAACAAAAATATACTATAGGGGGTATAAAAATGACGGTAAAAGAAATGACGGTGCAAACATTAACAGAAAAAGTATTAAATAAAGAACATCTCGTTATTTTTGACGTACGTAACGAAAGCGATTTTCATGATTGGAAAATTGAAGGGGAGAACTTTGAATATATTAATGTTCCATACTTTGAGTTGATTGATGGTGTAGATTCGGTTATCGGCCGCCTTCCAAAAGACAAAGATGTTGTCGTCGTTTGTGCCAAAGGCGGTTCAGCGGCATTTGTGGCAGAACAATTAGTAGAAGCCGGATTTGACAACATTTACACGCTCGTTGGCGGTATGAAAGCGTGGAGCGAACATCTTCATAAAGCAAAAGTATATGAAGATGACAAGATGAAAGTATATCAATTCATTCGTGTCGGAAAAGGATGTCTCTCTTATATGGTGATTTCCGGAAACGAAGCGCTTGTCGTTGACCCATCGCGGTTTATTGATGTATATGAACAAGTCGCGCAAGAAGAAGGGGTAGCGATTACGCATATCGTCGATTCCCACTTACATGCAGATCATATTTCCGGCGGAAAAGCGTTAGCAGAACGTACAGGAGCGACATATTACTTGATGAAAAGCGAAGGAGCGGTGTTTGATTTCGAACCGCTGGAAAAACATGACCGCATTGATTTTGAACAAGTGCAATTAGAAGTATTAGCGGTGAAAACGCCAGGGCATACGCCGGGAAGTGTTTCCTTCTTCGTGAATAATCAATTGCTTTTCTCTGGAGATACGATTTTTGTCGGCGGACTCGGACGCCCGGATTTAGGCGGAAAAGCGGCGGAATGGGCAGCGGATTTATACGACACGGTATACGAAAAAGTAGCCGCGATTGCGGATGATGTAATCGTTCTGCCTGCCCATTACGCTAATTTGGATGAAGAAATGAGCAAAGCGGGATATATCGGCGATACATTAGGCAACATTCGTGCCCGCAACGACATGATGCAGCATAAGAAAAAACAAGAATTTATCGATATTGTCGTGCAAAACGCAAACACAGAGACACCGCCAAACTTTGAAGACATCGTAGCGATTAACCGCGGGCTGAAAGCAGTCGACATGGAACAGCAGCAAGAACTCGAAATCGGTCCAAACCGTTGCGCGCTGCATCATACCCGTTAATTTGAAGGGAGTTGAAAAAATGAATGGGAATAAGGTCGTCGATACAAAAGGATTATCTTGTGCCATGATCGTTGTGAAGGCAAAAAAGGCTATCGATGAATTGCCACCCGGTCAAATACTTGAAATCGAAACAATGGATCAAGGAGCAAAAAATGATCTAACCGCTTGGATAAACGTAAGTGGTCATGAGCTAGTCGATTATAAAGAAGAAAATGGTGTATGGAAATTTTGGGTTAAAAGAAAATAATCATTCGGGGGTACGTATAAAGTACCCCCTAGTTTTCGAAAAGTCAAAAGGGGTAATGTATTGATGGAATTGACATTGAATTTCATCATCGTGATTTTTCTCATTGGCTTTATCGGTTCATTTATTTCTGGCATGGTTGGTATTGGAGGGTCCATTATTAAATACCCGATGCTGCTTTATCTTCCGCCGTTATTTGGGCTTGCTTCGTTCAGCGCCCATGAAGTGTCGGGAATTAGCGCGGTTCAAGTGTTTTTTGCGACGATTGGCGGCGTTTGGGCGTATCGAAAAAGCGGTTATTTAAATAAAACATTAATTCTTTATATGGGGATTAGCATTTTGATCGGCAGTTTCCTTGGCGGATTCGGTTCAAAAGTGATGAGTGAAGGAACAATTAATGTCGTGTACGGCATTCTTGCCGCGTTGGCTGCTGTCATGATGTTTGTTCCGAAAAAAGGCATTGACGATATTCCAAGCGATCAAGTGACCTTTAACAAATGGCTTGCCACTGCATTAGCGCTTGTCATTGGGATTGGTTCAGGAATCGTTGGCGCAGCGGGAGCGTTTTTGCTGGTGCCTACTATGCTTGTTGTGTTAAAAATCCCAACACGAATGACGATTGCCTCTTCGCTGGCGATTACGTTTATTTCCTCCATTGGTTCGACGTTTGGAAAAATCACAACGGGGCAAGTGGAACTGCTTCCTTCCATCATCATGGTTATTGCCAGCTTAATCGCCTCTCCTTTAGGAGCAAAAATGGGCCAAAAAATGAATACAAAAATATTGCAAGTTATTTTAGCGTTTTTAATTTTAGCGACAGCCGTAAAAATTTGGGTTGATATTTTATAATTTCAAGTATAAATATGAACCGCATTTTATTTCAATCATTTCATTTCCATGTATAGTTTGCTTTAAATCGCCCACACTAGCTGGTGAAAATATCAAGGAGGGTGTGGGCGTTAATGAAAGAAGTATTGCAGCGTGTCAAAGAAAAGCTGGAACAATCGTTTGACAATCCGGGCGCTTACGATTTGGAACAATGTCTCCGCGAACTCGAGCAGTTAAAGGCGACGGCAGGCGACAAACAACAAATGATGGAAGATGTCATTCGCGCTATCACCCACGCGAAAAACGC
The DNA here is from genome assembly GCF_003688615.2 of Parageobacillus toebii NBRC 107807. GTDB lineage: Bacteria > Bacillota > Bacilli > Bacillales > Anoxybacillaceae > Parageobacillus_B > Parageobacillus_B toebii. The sequence goes on from NZ_CP049703.1 coordinate 1,436,635, forward strand.
GCAAGCACAGCTTGCCAATGCGGGCGATGAGTCGGCAACGAACGCTTTTGCCGAAGCGTATCGGGCGCTTGATCAAGCGATTGAATCTTACAGCAACGTAGATAATGACCCAGTGTGAATAGGCAAGGATTCCCTTGCCTATGCATGAGTAATGTTTATGGAAGAAAGCTTGTTTCCGTTTGCCTGGAGAGGAGATATAAAAAGAAGGAAAGCCTGGACAGAAAAAATCTCCGACAAAATCTTGATACAATCTTTTAACTAATAGTTCATTGAAGTATGATCGTGTTTTTCCGTAAGATATAGGTGTTGGAAAGATTGAAACTTTGACAAGGAGGAACTACACATGAAAGCCCTTACCTATCTGGGACCAGGAAAAAAAGAAGTAATGGAAAAGCCAAAACCGAAAATTGAAAAGGAAACCGATGCAATTGTTAAGATCACAAAAACAACGATTTGTGGAACAGACTTGCATATTCTTTCAGGGGATGTTCCTACGGTAGAAGAAGGTCGAATTTTAGGGCATGAAGGCGTAGGAATTATCGAAGAAGTTGGTTCGGGCGTAAAGAATTTTAAAAAAGGCGATAGAGTGCTGATTTCTTGTATTACCTCGTGTGGAAAATGCGAAAATTGCAAAAAAGGGTTGTATGCTCATTGCGAAGATGGAGGCTGGATCTTAGGACACTTAATTGATGGAACCCAAGCAGAGTATGTAAGAATTCCACACGCAGACAACAGTCTTTATCCGATTCCGGAAGGCGTGGATGAAGAGGCACTCGTCATGCTTAGCGACATTCTTCCGACAGGGTTTGAAATTGGGGTGTTAAACGGCAAGGTTCAGCCTGGACAAACCGTTGCCATTATCGGAGCTGGTCCCGTAGGTATGGCAGCGCTATTAACGGCTCAGTTTTATTCACCTGCAGAGATCATTATGGTTGATTTAGACGATAACCGTTTAGAAGTTGCGAAAAAATTTGGTGCAACTCAAGTGGTTAATAGCGCTGATGGTAAGGCAGTGGAAAAAATTATGGAATTAACCGGCGGAAAAGGTGTAGACGTCGCGATGGAAGCCGTCGGAATTCCAGTAACATTTGATATTTGCCAAGAAATTGTAAAACCAGGCGGCTATATAGCCAATATAGGTGTTCATGGAAAAAGCGTGGAGTTTCATATTGAGAAATTGTGGATACGGAACATTACGTTGACAACCGGTCTTGTCAATACGACTTCTACCCCGATGTTATTAAAAACGGTGCAGTCGAAAAAATTAAAACCGGAACAATTAATTACACATCGCTTTGCTTTTTCTGACATTATGAAAGCTTATGAGGTATTTGGCAACGCAGCAAAAGAAAAAGCATTAAAAGTCATTATTTCCAACGACTAAAAAAATCAATTCTTGATCATTAGAGCCCGTATCATTGTCTATTATACAATGATACGGGCTCTTTTTCTATACAATTGCTTATATCCATTTTTGACTTAGTTTCTGTCATGGCCTGAAAAACTCCCACAAAAGTCCTGGCTTACAATTAAATTCATACTAACGTGACTGTTCCAATAAAGGCACGATATTGCCTTCCTCGTTGTTTTTCAGTTTATTGTTTCCTTTTCTCACAGATTTACGACGGCAAAACGGAGATTTTTTGGGAGAATCTGCATTTCAGCGAAGCGGATAACGATATTCTTGAGTGGTTACATTAAACATGCGGCAGACGATGATAAAAACGCAAATGATGAAACTGCTGCTCGTATGAACATCAAGAAAGTAAGGCTTGTGATTACCGCTTAGAATTGCAGCCGTGATTCTTGAAGCGAAGCGGCCGCAAATCGCTTACAAAGCGAACAAGTATCAGTGGATCGTGACAGTTGATCTTTTCAAAGTTAGCAGAACAATCGTCCAATGTCATAACAAAATCATTCAGTTATAGAAGGCATATGTAGGATCAAACCAATATCAGACAGAAAGGTGGTAATCAAACGTGATACGTGATATTGATTTGCAATCTATTCAAGAAGTAAGAAATTACCTTGAAGAAGCTAAATCAGCACAAAAAATCATTCAAAAGATGAAACAAAGCGAGATTGATCAAATTGTTGAAAGCATGGTGAATGCGGCAAGAGAAGAAGCGGAACGATTGGCGGCTATGGCGGTTGAAGAGACCGGTTTTGGCAATGTAGCAGATAAAACGGTGAAAAATCTTTTTGCGGCGAATGACGTTTACAATGCGATCAAAGATATGAAAACCGTTGGGATTGTTCGTCGGGATGAACAAAATCGCGTATGGGAAGTTGCTCACCCTGTAGGGATCGTTGCTGGAATCGTCCCATCTACCAATCCTACTTCAACCGCAATTTTTAAATCGTTGATCGCGGTGAAGGCAAGAAATGCTATTGTTTTCAGTCCGCATCCGTCCGCTGCAAAATGTACGGCGGAAGCGGCAAGAATCATGCAAGAAGCGGCAGAACGCGCTGGGGCTCCAAAGGGGCTGATTTCTTGCATCAAGCAACCAACATTGCCTGCGACGAATGAGTTAATGAGACATAAATTAACAGACCTTATTCTCGCAACAGGCGGCCCTGGTATGGTGAAAGCAGCTTACAGTTCCGGGAAACCTGCCTATGGCGTAGGACCTGGAAACGTACCGGTCTATATTCATGAGAGTGCTGATATAGCCAAAACAGTCCAACTAATCATCCAAAGCAAGACGTTTGATTATGGAACAATCTGCGCTTCCGAACAAGCGCTTGTCGTCGATCAATCCATCAAAGAACGAGTCATTTCTGAGTTCAAAAAGCAAGGTGCCTACTTCTTGAATGAGGAAGAAAAACAAAAAGTGGCCTCCGTCATCATGGTAAACGGGTCGTTAAATGCGAAGATCGTTGGAAAATCGCCGCAAGTGATTGCGGAAATAGCCGGAATTAAGGTTCCATCCGATACGAAATTGCTCATTGCGGAAGAGACAAATATAGGCAAAGAATATCCATTCTCCATTGAAAAATTGTCAACGATCCTTGCCTTTTATACCGTGAAGGATTGGCATGAAGGAAGCGATATTTGCGTAAAACTGCTGGAATTGGGTGGACTAGGCCATACCTTAGGAATTCACTGTGAAGACGAAAAGCTGATCGAAGCGTTCACCATCGATAAACCAGTTGCACGTATTATTATCAATTCCGGTACGACGTTTGGCGGAATCGGTGCCACTACGGCAATTCAGCCATCCTTGACATTAGGATGCGGTTCTTTCGGTAATAACATTACTTCTGACAATATTGGACCACAGCATTTGATTAATATTAAACGTATAGCATATGGAATTCGTGAGATGCAGGAGTCAAACAAACAGTTGAAAGAGAAAAATCCCGCACTAACTTAAAGCACTTTAGAAAAGTTTGTAAACCAATATTATCCTGAGAAAGCAAGGAAGTAATAGCGTACAACAAACCCAGCGGCAAGCTGGGTTTGTTGTATATTCTCACCAATTTTTAAATTCAAAATTATTCTGATGATTTTATATGAATTTTTACCGTTAACCTGCATAATGTTGTAATACCCCAGAAGATCGATAATAAGGAATTTTCCAAAAAATGATATTAAAAATTCGTGAAAAAATTTAAGGGTAAAAAAGGAATTTTTTTATATCGCATAGAAAAATGATAATATCAACGATTTTTTTGGAGGGGTTTATCTTTAATGCGCTTTCAACATCCGAGTTAACCGATAGGGGATTGTAGATTTCTTTTGGATGTGCTAATCTATCCATGCAAGAGACATTAACCTTCTTATTTGGATCGTTTGCTTGTATATCTTTATTCTAGAAGCCGGTTCATGTCACTTTTATTTACTTCATTTACTCAAGTGCTCAAATGCAGTTGTGATATAATAAAATATTATAATAATAATTTGACAGACTTGGAGGTAGCAATGGAACTTCTAGAAGTGTTTAAAGCCTTGTCCAATGAAACAAGGCTGCAAATCGTACAGTGGTTAAAAAATCCTGAAATTCACTTTCCAAAACCGCAGCATGGGGATATACACGAAGATGGAGTTTGCGTAAGCGACATCCATAAAAAAGTTGGATTGTCACAATCTACAGTGTCCCTTTACCTGTCCATGTTGCAAAACGCCGGATTGATAAAAGCAAAACGAGTTGGGCAATGGACTTATTATAAAAGAGATGAGGAGAACATCAAAAAAATAATCGAATTGTTATCTAGGGATTTATAGCCCCAATTCTTCGCTCACGTTTAGACTGTGAGCATCAATTATTATTTTGGGCTTGAATCCTCTTTATTTTTATATTATTATATTAATAGTTCTAGATATCTATAAATATAGAATTGTTTCTAAATCTCTTTTATTTTTATGATTTATATCGATAATTCTAAATATTTATATTTATAAAAACAGATAAAAATAGACGGAATAAATCGGTTTGGTAAATATAGATTTGCGCATTATCTGACTGTCGAACTGTTTTTTTGTCTTTGGAATACTAGGGGTAGTATTAAGACATCGAAAGCACGGGATTGGCAGAAAGAAATGTAAATGTGGAGGAACGATGATGAATCGTTTTGAAAAGCACAAAGGATATTCACGCATGTTTAAAGAAAACCATCTCACTCTCGGGTTGTTCTTTCCAATTGAATCATACGAGGGCAGCATTCCAAAGATGGACATTGAAAAACAAATGAAACTGGCAAAAAGAGCAGAAGAGCTCAATTTTGCTGCATTGTTTGTTAGAGATGTTCCATTACATGACCCTTATTTTGGAGATGTAGGTCAAATTTATGATCCTTGGGTTTATTTAGGATATCTAGCCGCCCATACCGAAAAGATTGCTTTGGGAACCGCAAGTATTATTCTCACCTTGCGCCACCCTTTGCATGTTGCCAAAGCAGCTGCTTCGATTGACAAACTATCTGGAGAACGTTTGATTCTGGGAGTGGCGACCGGGGATCGCCCTATCGAATTTCCAGCTTTCTCAGTCGAGCCTGAACAGCGCAGCGCTTTGTTTCAAGAAGCTGTATTCGTAATGAAAAAAGCGTGGAAGGAGAACTTTCCGGTGATCGAATCGCCGCGAGTCCATATGTCGAACGGGGACCTTTTGCCGAAACCTCGCTTGTCGAACATTCCGGTGCTGGTAACTGGCCACAGCTCTCAGTCCGTGGAATGGATTGCTGAAAACGGCGATGGTTGGATGTATTATCCGCGTAACTTGAGATTCCAAGCGGAATTGATTAAAAATTGGCGCTCTCATACCGATCAGTTTAAACCGTTCACTCAATCTTTATATGTAGATTTGACGGAGGACCCAAATCATCCGCCAATCCCTATTCATTTAGGGTTCCGAGTCGGACGCAATATACTCATTGAGTTCCTGGAAAGTCTTAAAAATATTGGTGTCAATCACGTGATTATCAACTTAAAATATGGCCATCGTCCTGTTGAAGAAGTGATTGAAGAATTAGGAGAAGAAGTTGTTCCACACTTTCCAGCATTAACTGAGGAGTAATTCAGGGAAATGAAATATTAAGAACTCGCGCGATTCCGTTCTAATCCACCTTGAGATCGGAATCGCCGGTTCTGGATTTGTTTATGCAGATGGCTATACTTGTTAGTCTGCTAGTCTTAGTTTGAGAAAAATGAAGTCTCTTAATTATGGTAGCTCAAAAATACCACGGGGATGATGGAAAACATTCAGGACAGGAGTTGTATGTCTCAAAAGAGATGATAGTTCGATTATGAAGAAAGAAGAAATTGAGATTGTACAGGACAAAAGCGACGTAGAATATCAACTATACTCTAAGCAGCGTAATAACCTGTCTGTCGAATATTGGATTTTTATGTAAACGCTTTATGTAACCGTTGCCAGTTTTGTGTGGTCGATATTGCCTCATTCTTGCTAGGAAAGGCGAGTACTATTGAACGCCAAGTGATTGCCACTTAGAGGAGGTGATGGCAGGACGCAAAAGATAATGTTGCTGCTCACACGAGCAATATTGACATGACAAAATTATTCTACCGGTTATAGGAATAAAAAATAAAATCATAAAAGGAGAGGGATTAAAAGTGTTGCGTGATATTGATTTGCAATCCATCCAAGAAGTAAGAAATTATCTTGAAGAAGCTAAAGAAGCGCAAAAAATTCTTGCAAAAATGACACAAGAAGAGATTGATAAAATTGTTGAAAGTATGGCAAATGCAGCTAGAGAGGAAGCTAGCCGCTTGGCAGCTATGGCGGTAGAAGAAACTGGTTTTGGTAATGTTGCAGATAAAACGGCGAAAAACCTTTTCGCAGCGAATGACGTTTACAACTCTATCAAAGATGTGAAAACTGTTGGTATTATTCGTCGCGATGAAGAAAATCGCGTATGGGAAATTGCTCAACCTGTAGGAATCGTTGCAGGAATCGTCCCATCCACAAACCCAACTTCAACAGTTATTTTTAAATCATTGATCGCAGTTAAAGCAGGAAATGCTATTATTTTCAGCCCACACCCAGCAGCTGCAAAATGTACAGTAGAGGCTGCAAGAATCATGCAAGAAGCGGCAGAGCGCGCTGGAGCTCCAAAAGGCTTGATTTCTTGCATCACACAACCAACAATGGCTGCAACAAACGAGTTAATGAAGCATAAATTAACCGATGTCATTTTAGCAACTGGCGGTCCTGGCTTGGTGAAAGCAGCTTACAGCTCTGGAAAGCCTGCATATGGCGTAGGACCTGGTAACGTACCAGTCTATATCCATGAAAGTGCAAATATCGCAAAAGCTGTTGAACTAATCATCCAAAGTAAAACTTTTGACAATGGAACAATTTGTGCTTCTGAACAAGCTCTTTTAGTTGATGAATCTATTAAAGAAAAAGTTGTTGCTGAATTAAAACAACAAGGCGCTTACTTCTTGAATGAAGAGGAAAAGCAAAAAGTAGCTTCTATCATCATGGTAAACGGTTCGTTAAATGCGAAGATCGTTGGAAAAACGCCTCAAGTAATTGCGGAAATGGCTGGTATTGAAGTTCCTGCTGACGTGAAAGTGCTTGTAGCGGAAGAAACAGGAGTGGGTAAAGAATATCCATTCTCAATCGAAAAGTTGTCTCCAATTCTAGCATTCTATACTGTAAAAGGTATGGAAGAAGCAAGCGAGCTTGCACTAAAACTGCTTGAAGTGGGCGGACTCGGTCACACAGTTGGAATTCACGCTGAAGACGAAAAAGTGATCGAAGCGTACACAATCGATAAACCAGCATCTCGTATTATTGTAAATTCTGGTACAACATTTGGTGGAATTGGTGCTACAGTGAATTTAATGCCATCCTTGACACTTGGATGCGGTGCAATCGGCAACAACGTTACATCTGACAACGTTACAGTAACTCATTTGTTCAACATTAAACGTGTTGCATTTGGAGTTCGCGAGATGCCAAAAAAAGATGAGGCACAAAAAGAAGCTGCATTAACGAAATAATAAATCAGGAAAGTATATATAACAAACCCAGTGATAAACTGGGTTTGTTATATTTTTTTGGCCAATTGTTACTTCTATAGAGTGGAATGTAAAAAAGTTGAAATTGCCGGGCAGCTAACCATCGCGGGAGAATGTGATGAACGTTGAATCGGAATGATTTAATGTTTCATGTTGCAAAGTGGAAATTGGGATATTTATTGTAGTATCATGTGTGTTGATTATCCAGCATTTACTGTTGAAACGAACTGGAGGGAAGAAAAATGGCGACAGAAAAAACCAACGCGATGCGTGTTCTTGATAAAAAAATGATTCCTTACAATGTCTTTACCTACGACAGTCAGGATGGGAGAATTGACGGCATATCGGTTGCTCAAAAAATTGGGAAAGACCCTCAATTGGTATATAAAACATTAGTAACACAGGGGAAGAGCGGAAACGTTTATGTGTTTGTCATCCCTGTAGAATCGGAACTCGATTTGAAAAAAGCTGCGCAAATAACGGGAGAGAAAAATGTCGCATTGGCGCCGATGAAAGATATCGAAAAATTGACTGGCTATATTCGTGGAGGGTGTTCACCGATAGGGATGATAAAACATTATCCGACCTTTATCGATTCCAGTGCTTGTCAATTTGAGCATATCATCGTTAGCGGCGGAAAAATTGGTTTGTTAATTGAACTAAGCGTGGAAGATTTACAAAGCATAACAGAAGCTACGTTTCATGAAGTGGTAAAATAAACGCCAAAAACTACTGATCGTTTCCCTTTTTTCCCGAAAAGCCTCCTTTCTCTAAACGAAAGGGAAGGGCAAGATGATCAGCGGTTTTTTTGTATAAAAACAAATATGTGTTCTATACAAGAATTTTTCTATGCCAAAACTTCTTTGCTGGAGATAATAAGAAACTCCCACCTTTTCATGGAATGAAGGTGGGAGTGGTTCATTATTTTTCTACGACTTTCGGCGGCATATTTTGAACTTAGTGTTTTGCACCAAATACGGAGGAATACAATTTATAGCCGCCATCTAAATTTTTCGCGCGGAAACCGTTGTCGTGCAAAATTCGTGTTGCTAAATATCCACGCAAGCCGACTTGACATGTTACGTAAATGGTTTTGTCTTTCGGAAGTTCCGCTAAACGTTCGCGCAGTTCATCAAGCGGAATATTGATAGCACCAGGAATCGTTCCACATGCGACTTCTTTTGGTGTACGAATGTCAATGAGCGTGCCTCCGTTTGCGATGATTTCATCAATTTCATGCCATTGTACGGTTTCCACCATTCCATCGAGAATGTTCGAAGCAACGTAACCGGCCATATTCACTGGATCTTTCGCGGAAGAAAACGGTGGTGCGTAGGCAAGCTCTAAATCCGGTAAATCACGAACCGTTAAGCCGCCTTTAATAGCGGTTGCGATGACGTCGATACGTTTGTCGACGCCGTCTTTTCCAACGGCTTGCGCACCATAAATTTTGCCTGTTTCTTTGTCAAAAATCAGTTTCAATGTCATTTGTGTTGCATTTGGATAATAGCCCGCATGGCTCATTGGATGAACATGGACAACTTCATATGGGATGCCGAGTTGTTTTAAGGTTTTTTCATTATTTCCTGTTGCTGCGACGGTTAATTCGAAAATTTTCACGATCGCAGTTCCTAATGTGCCATTGTATTTCACATCGAGCCCATGAATATGATCCGCTACCAAGCGGCCTTGGCGGTTCGCCGGCCATGCAAGAGGGACAAATGTCTCAAAACCATGAATGTAGTTTTTTACTTCGATAGCGTCGCCGATGGCGTAAATGTTCGGATCGGATGTTTGCAAATATTCATTGACTTTGATAGTGCCGCGCACCCCAAGTTCAAGTCCGGCATTTTTCGCTAATTGACTTTCTGGCTGTACCCCGATGGCCAAAATAATCATATCGGTTTCAAGCGTGCGGCCGCTATTTAGAACAATACGTCGGCCGTTGTCTTCGAAAGCTTTCACGCCATCTTCCAAAATCAAATTTACGCCATTTTCACGCATATGCGCGTGAACAATCGATGCCATCTCGTAGTCAATCGGTGCCAACACTTGATTTGCCATTTCCACAAGCGTTACGTTCACTCCGCGCTTGACTAAGTTTTCTGCCACCTCGACACCGATAAACCCTCCGCCAATGACTACGGCGCTCTTTGGTTTTTCGTGATCAACGTACGCTTTTATTTTATCTGTATCAGATAGATTACGAAGCGTAAATAACGCGTTGGCTTCATGAATTCCAGGAATTGGAGGTATCATCGGCTTTGCGCCAGGTGACAAAATTAATGTATCATATGTTTCTTCGTATTCCTCGCCAGTGCGGATATTTTTTACTGTAACAGTTTTACGGTCACGATGAATCGCTGTGACTTCGCTTAAATTGCGAACATCAATGCGAAAACGCTTCGCCATTCCTTCAACCGTTTGGACTAATAGTTTGTTTCTATCCGTAATGACTTCGCCGATATAATACGGCAGGCCGCAGTTAGCAAACGAAATGTATTCGCCTCTCTCAAACATAATAATTTGGTATTTTTCGCTTAACCGGCGCAATCGGGCCGCTGCGGTGGCTCCCCCTGCTACACCGCCGACAATTACAATTTTTCGCATGAAGATTCCCCTCCATTATATAGATTACGAAGTTGCATTTATTGACTAATTATTGCAAGCATGAAAGATCCTATCTGTTCGTATTGAATGTTCTTTAATAATATACCCTATACGGTATATTAAAGGTGATTATTACTTTTGTCAATGATGTTCACATTTATTTCATAGTTAATACCGAAGATTACGAACGTATGTTTATGGAAGGTGGGGATGGAGATGGCCACAGAGGCTGTTTCAGAGAGGGGAGTAATGAGCTTGAAGAGTATATTCATTTTTACAATCACAGCCATTCCAAGAAAAGCGGAACGGCCTTTCCTCGGTTGAATGCAGTTTAATATACTCTTTTTTCATCGTCTACTTGACGGGGTATGTGTGCTTTTACAAGATGAGTAAATAAAAATATGATACATTACAAATGGACAAGTTAAAAGATATTTATCGAGGGAGGAAACTTGATGATTAAACGGATTGCAACTGAAAATCGATGATGAAAGACTGGAATGAAAGAAAGCCGTCTATTGTGTTTGAGTGCGATGATGTGCTAGGCACATATGAAACGATGAAAGCTAAAGGTGTGGAATTTTTAGGAGAACCGCAAAAAATGCAATGGGGCACATTTGTGCAATTTAAGGACATCGATGGAAATGAATTTGTCCTAAAAGGATAAAGAAACCGTTTCGAGAAACGGTTCTACCTCAAAAGGTTGCTGAAGCTTCAGCAACCTTTATCATTTTACTTGATAAAGCTGGACAGGTCTTTTTAAGAAGTGACAAGTGTTTCTATATCTTTTTCAAAATCGATCGGTTCTTCGGTTGGTTCATATCTGCGAATCACTTTTCCATCTCGGTTAATGAGAAATTTAGTGAAGTTCCATTTAATCTCGTCACCAACTAACCATTCTGGGTTTTTCTCCATAATCATCAGTTTAAGAATTTTTTCCGCTCGCACTTGTTTCATCAAATCCTTTAAAAGGGGCTTCTTTCTTTAAATATTGAAATAACGGGTGGGCATTATTACCGTTCACTTCAATTTTTTCGAAAATCGGAAACGTTACACCGTAATTTCGCTGGCAGAAGGCAACGGCATCTTGATTGCTTCCCGGTTCTTGTTCACCAAACTGATTGCACGGAAAACCGAGAATTTCAAATCCGTACTTCTGATATTTCGCATACAACTTCTGTAAATCTTGAAACTGAGGCGTAAATCTGCAATGGCTCGCTGTATTAACAATTAGCAACACTTTTCCTTTGTAGTCAGATAAGGAAACCGTTTCTCCGTCCGCGTTTTTCACTTCATAGTCGTAAATGGACATAAAATCCTCTCTCCTTTTTACACCTTTTTATAATTAATATATTTTTATATTAATTATTATTTAATAAATTAAATAAAATTGTAAAATTATTTGCCTTTGTTTACTTTCTTTTTTGAAAACGTATAGCTTAAATAGTTTCAAACAAATCATATACATTTCTTTCTTAATTGAATGGATAGTTGAACTTGATTTTTATTATTGTTGTAACTGCAATGGTTACATAAAGGAGGCAACTTATGAAAATCAGCAGTCGTTTTACTATGGCAGTCCACATTTTGTCATTGCTAGCGTTGGAAAAAAATACTCTTTGTACTTCAGAATGGATTGCGAAAAGTGTCAACACGAATCCGGTCGTTGTGCGCAGAATCATTGGCAAACTAAAAAAAGTTGGTTTAGTGAATGTACGTCCAGGGACTGGTGGAGCATATCTTTTAAAAGATATAGAAGAGATTACTTTGCTTGATATCTATCGAGCTGTAGAAGTGGTTGAAGAAGGGGAGCTTTTCCAATTTCACGAGCATCCTAATCCTCATTGTCCAGTAGGGGCAAACATTCAAGCTGTTCTTGAAGTCATTTTGCTGCGTGCGCAAACGGCAATGGAAAAAGTATTAGAAGAGATTCGCTTAAAAGATTTAGTCACCAATTTAGCACAAAAAATCGAGGAAGGTCATCAATAATTTTTTAAACTTGTTGTAACTAAAATTATTACAACGAACATGATTGAAAACCCACGCTTTAACCCGGATGAGGTTTACCGTTGGTTATTAAAGATGGAGGTTATTATGATGAGAGATATTATTCATCCAAAAACAATGATCGGACACGTTCATCTTATCGTATCCAATTTGGAGCGTTCACTTCGTTTCTACACAGAAATCATCGGATTTCGCCTATTAAAGCAAAATCAACACGAAGCGGCATTAACTGCGGATGGAGTTACTCCGTTAGTGGTGCTCGAGGAAAAAGCGGATGCGGTGCCGAAGCCGCCTCGGACAACGGGGCTTTATCATTTCGCGATTTTAGTTCCGGACAGAAAGAGTCTCGCCGAGGCGCTGCTCCATTTATTACAGACCGGCTATCCGCTGCAGGGAGCGTCCGATCATTTGTTCAGCGAGGCGATCTATTTGGCTGACCCAGACGGAAACGGCATCGAAATATACGCCGACCGCCCGATGGAAAAGTGGGAGAAGACGGCAAATGGAGAATATAAAGCGGTAACGGAGCCGTTAGATGTGAACAATTTGCTGGCGCAAGCGGGAACGGAAGCGTGGTCGGGGCTTCCAATGCATACGCGGATTGGCCATATTCATCTCCACGTCGCCCACATCGAAGAAGCTTATGCTTTTTATGTGCAAGGATTAGGCTTTGAACCGACGACACGTATGGGAACGCACGCGTTATTCGTTTCCGCGGGCGGCTATCACCACCATATCGGTCTGAACACATGGGCTGGAGTCGGGGCGCCAAAACCGCCAGTGAACGCCGTTGGATTGCGTGTATTTTCGATTGTGCTGCCAAATGAAGCGGAAAGAGAAAAAGTGGTGGAACGGCTCCAACATATCGGTGCATCGGTGCGGCGAAGCGAAAATAGCATATTGACAAGCGATCCGTCTGGCAACGAAATCGAGCTGATCATTCAGTAATAGTTTTATGCGCTTTTTCTATGAAGGCAGATTGTATGACATACAAAAGAGAGTGTTCACCTGTTAGCGGTGCAGACACTCTCTTTGTATATATTTCGCAAGTTCTTCCGGTTTTTGCGAGCCGAGGTACAAACAGTCTCCGTCCGTCAGCTCGATCCATATTCCCTTCTTTCCTTTCATTGTGTAAGCACGGCCTTTTTTCAAGCTCCAGCGGATTCCCCAGCCGCCGTAGGACATAGGATGGTAAGGCTGAACTTGGACGTTTTTAATTTGTTGATACGGAATAACGCGAGATCGAAATGGGAAAAAACGAATGACAAGCCCTTCTTTTTCCGTTTTTGTGACTAGTTTCATCGACAAAAAGAAGAGGGGAAAACAGATGCCGAACAACAGAAACAAGCCCCACATTTCCGTATCGCTTGACGGCTTCGAGCCAAATGGGATTCCAAATATGATTTGCTGGATAAATCCGTACCATATAACAGCGGCGACGATAAGGACAAGCGCGTTCGCATACCAAGGCAGACGCTGCACTTCGCGCATGGCTATTGCTCCTCCTTTCTTGTCTCCTCCTTAATTATCATATTCTTCAAGAACATGAAGAACTCCTTTTATTTGCCGGCAACAATCATAAGTGTTACAATAATGGCGAATAAGGAGATAAAAAGTTTTCTAGGGTTCCGTGGCCACGCGGCGGCCAGTCTGCGACCGAGAGAAAACGCGCGGCATTGGCCGCGTACACGGAGGGACAAAAGCCCGGGAGGATATCGATTCGATATTTCTTCGCGGCTTTTTTATTTTGCAAACAAGGAGTGATGAACATGGCATGGGTATACTTAGTCATTGCTGGCATTTTTGAAGTAGTATGGGCGATCGCTCTAAAATATACGATGGGATTTACGCGGATGGTGCCGTCCATCATTACGTTTTTCGGCGCGCTTGCCAGCTTTTATTTTTTGTCGATAGCGACAAAAACGCTGCCAATCGGAACCGCCTATGCGGTATGGACGGGAATCGGAGTGATGGGTGCGGTTATTATCGGCATGCTCTTTTTAAACGAGCCGGTGACAGTGCCGAGGATGATCTTTTTGTTGTTTATTCTTGTCGGGCTGATCGGATTAAAGTTGACATCCGGGCAGTAAAAAAGCAGGGGAGCGCCCTGCTTTTTTATTATTCATTGCTGGCGGGAAGTGAAACATGCCAATTCTCGCTTGGATCAAATACGATCACCGATTTTAAAGTAATTGTCAGCTGTTTCGGGATCTTGTCCATTCCCTCTACTTCGACATTGCTTTTTATTTTATACATCATTTTCTTTTCGTCGTAGCTGATGATCGTTGGCAACCAGGAATTTTTTTGGTTGATCGTGTAGACTTGCTGTGTCTCATCTCTTAGTTGGAAGTCCATTCCTAAATATGTGTTTGTTTCTACATCTAATATCCCAACGGATTTGTTCTCTTTATTTGTTTCTAATCGCAACTGATGAATGGTAAGGGTATTTCCTTTATAGTGAAGAGAAATTGGGTGCTTTTTCAATTCTTCCGCAGAGAATGCCAGCGATTGATCTGGATATTCCATTCTTTCAATCCCGCGAAATACAAACGTATATGTTCCTTTTGATGAAAACGGGAGGAACGAATAGCGCCAGCGGACGACATTTGGTTGTCGGGAAGAAGGAAGTTCTTTTTTATAGACAAATACCGCACTTTTTGACTCTTCGATGTCCCATCTTGGTAAAGTTGTTGCGACAATATTTCCGTTGCTATCTACAATATCGAATAGCGGCTGATAAAACATTTGGTCACCAAGCCAGTATTCTGGGTGGCTTTTTAGCCGTTCTTTTCCTTCCTCTGTCCATGACGTTTCTAACTCAATGCTCGTTAATGTAGGAGAATGGATGAGATTTTTCACCGTAATTTGCAATCCGTCATCAGTGACATACGTTTGGCCAATCGGTACTGTTTTTGTAACCAACATGCTTTTATCGATGTTGACTGGAATTTCCAGTTTCCATTGACCATTGACCGTACCAATTTGATTCAGATCGATATGGATAAAAAGCTGTTTTGCTTCGCGGGCTTTATCGTTTAATGAGAACATAAGATCAGCGTAATGGCCGTGAGGGAATACTTGATCAATAGATTGCGAAACCATTCTCCCCGTGTTTGTTTGATATGTCCTATTTGTGGATACGACCTCCCCTTTCTCATTAGTAATGTAAAATTCATTGGCATGTTTAACAAAATACATTGTTTGCTTTGGTCCCCATTGCTCTTTTTCAAAAAGAATAGTTGGGTCGATCAATTTTCCGTTTTTGTTTTCAAGACTATACGTAAAGATAAGGCGATTCGTATCCGCCATTACTTCTTTGATTCTAAACGTAATACCGTGATCAGTGACAGCGGCTTCTGTTTTTTGCGAGAATCCTTCTTTTGCGGCAGTTTGCAAGCCTTCATCCAGCTCAGGACGGATGAAAAAGGATTTAATGTAGGCGGCAAATGTCGGAGAAATATAAGCCCCTGTTGAAATTCCAATGAAGATGGAAGCGGCAGCAACTGCTAGCCATTTTCGCCATCTCGGTTTACGTGTGAGTCTCGGGTTTTGTTGTTTTTCTACTTGGAAAGGAAGTTCTTTGGCAAAAGCAAAAATGCTTTCCGGAACGGGAATGTGATTGATCGAGCTTTCTATCTTTTGCTTTATTAAATCATCATGGGAACTCATCGAAGCTCCTCCTTCCGTTCTTTTTGAAAATATTGATAAAGCAAATTTCGCGCTTGAAACAGCCGCGATTTCACCGTGCCTTCTTTGATTTGGAGAAGCTCGGCAATCTCGCTAATCTTCATGTTTTGATAGTAATAAAGCACAAGAATAACGCGATATTTCATGTCGAGCTTAAGAATATGCGCCAAAAGCTCCTGCTCCTCTTCTTTGCTGATCACTTCGTCAACGGGCAAGTGATGGGAATTCGATAAAAACGGAAGCATATCGCTGATTTCGGTATATTGCCTTTCTTTTCCGAGTTTGCGCGCCAAATCAATGGCGCGGTGTGTGACAAGCCGGTAAAACCATGACGAGAAATGGTGAATTTCCTTATCTTCGCTGATTGCGCGATAGGCTTCGAGCAAACTGTTTTGTATGGCGTCTTCGGCGTCGTGATGTGAGCGAAGTATCGTAAAAGCGAGCCGGTACGCTTTCGTTAGATGCGGGGAAACAAGCAGATAAAAAGCATCTTTGTTTCCTTGTCTGCACTGCGCCAAAAGATGTTGTTCATCATGCATACAATCATCCTTTCTTTTGTCAGAGTTTTATCTGCATATAAGGCGAAGTGGAGGAAGAAAAGGTTCGATTATCTTTTTTGTCGAGAAGCCCCCCGCCTCTAAGCAGCGCATAGGTGGGGGATGAATCGGCCTTTTTTTAGCAATCTTAATAGTTGAAAAACTTTCTTCCTCTGTTATAATATTACGAACACACGTTCTTTTGCAGGTGAAAAAAGCGTATTTTTCGAGAAGATTGTATAAATCCGAAATAGATATCCTTCATGTGACGGAAACATCTTATGCATTAGAGTTATTCCATCAAGCGAAACGTTTCGCTTTTCAAACGCTGGTCCGGGAAAAACGATGGGGACGAAAATTACATCAAGAAAGCTTGCATATCGTTGTGAAGAAAAAATACGGACTGAATGACTATTTTGCCAACAGTGCGGTTCGAGAAGCAAATGCTCTTTTCTTCTCTCTAATGGAATTAAATAAAATGCACATTCAACAGACAGAAGAAAAAACGGAAAACAGAACGAACCAAACTGACGAAATTAGGCAAAATCAAAGAAAGTTGCATCAAGGGAAACTTACGGTTTCCGAAAAATACAAAATTAGGATATAAAGAAAAAACTCCAAAGGTGCTTAAAAAGTATGTCCCGAAAGATGCTTCTCATCATTGGAAGCATTGGTCTATTTTGGGTAAGAAGTTTTTGGTTCGTACACATACGCTGTACCATCTTTTTAATGTGAACCAACCATACCAAGGAATAGATGTATTTCACCCATCGTTGTTAGGAGAAGAAAAACGCCAATTAATAAAAGCTTTAGCGTAATAAACTATTAAGAATATCATTATTTTTTGAAGTTTTACAATAAAAGAACGCATTGCACCAGCCTCTTACTCTCGTCACCGGAGCAGATGGCGATTCTAGGAGCTGGATGCATTGCCATGCGTTCTTTGGATGCCATACGAATGGAAGATGGGGTACCTTCTATGTGAGCTGCATCAGCAGACATATAGCTGGTCGTCCTGAAAGGGACACTTCGGACATCTCGTATGGCTACTCCTCTCGTTGAACGGAGGGGGTTCTTGGGACCTTTGAACTTTTGAGCTTTGAGCAACAACAGCCAAAGGAAACAAGAATCTCTCCCTTCAACGGTCATTAGCTGGTAAGTGGGGGTAGTTCAATGAGATTTTGACATCGGACAAAAGAAAAATGCTTGTCAAAATAATCATCAATCCACCGATCATGCCAATCGTGATTTTTTCGTGAAGGAAGATCATTCCCCAGATGACACCGAAAACAGGTACAAGAAAGGTAACGCTTAATGTTTTTGTTGGACCGACGTTTGCTAGTAAGTAAAAATAAAATAAGTAAGCAATCGCCGTGCAAAAAACGGCCAATCCCAATACCGAATACACCACGACTGGCGATACCGGCTTCGTTGGGATATAAAAGACCGTCAACGGAATGAGCACGAAAGCGGCGCCTAGTTGCTGTCCAATCGACAACGATAAGGAAGAAACTCCCGTAAACGCTTTTTTGGCATACACACCGCCACATCCGTATGAGAACGCGGCCAAAATCGACAGTAATGCGGAAAAAACGGTCTGCATCGACAGCGGAACAGGACTCCAGCCGACTAGCGCAAACACACCGACAATTCCGAGGCCGATGCCGATCCATTTTTTTGCATAAAGCGGCTCGTGAAGAAACCATCGCGAAACAAGCGCGGTAAACAACGGAGTGGTCGAGTTCAAAATGGCCGCTACGGAAGCAGGTAAATGCAGCGTGGCGGCGGCGATCAGTGTAAACGGAATTGCCGCATTCAGCGCCCCGACGATGAGATATTGCTTCCAATAAGCTTTCAGCTCTATGCTTTTTTTGAACATCCATACATACAATAACAGCACGAGGCCGGCGATAAGCACGCGCAACTCAATTGTAAGCACAGGACCGATGACAGGAGAAGTGATGCGCATAAATAAAAAAGAAGCTCCTCATAAAACGGCAAGCAGAAAAAGAGCAGAAATTTCTTTGGTATTCATATTCCGTCTCTCCTAATGAATTTTTTCTGAATTATATCATATTTTTTCTATTGGCACAGAAGAGATTGATTGACAAGTCGAGTTTTTTATTGACAACGCATATAATGATTGAATATCATTAAATTGAAAATAATATATGGTTTCTGTGTTAAAGGGGAGTAGCTTTAACAGCAAAGTCGTCAGTTCAGGGTCACACCCTCGGCTTTGTTGGCAACGATGACGTTGTTAGCGAGACCTTTGCCGATATTGGTAAAGGTCTGTTTTTATGAAGACCTTTACCGATTGGGTAAAGGTCTTTTTTTGTGAAGAAAGGAGGAGGATTGGGGAGAATAAAAAGGAGATTCGAAAAAGATGAAATGCAGTATTTGGGGGGATATAATGAGAAAATTATGGAAACGACTGCGTTTCATTGTAAAAATCCGCCGGTTTATCCCGTTTTTCATCGAATTTTTTCGCTCTCGAGAAGTGCCTATGTTTAAAAAGACGCTTTCCATTGTACTTTTAGCGATCTATATGGTGTTTCCGTTTGACATTATTCCTGATTGGTTGGGACTTTTTGGCATCATTGATGATGTAACCGTACTATTATTTATTCTTCAGCAAATAGTAAAAATGGCTCCTTCACATTTAAAAGATAAATACGGTATTTAAAAAAAGGAGGAATGATCAATGGAATTATTTTCGATGGAATTTCTATCTGCACTTTTATCGATTATCATTATTGATCTTGTACTAGCGGGCGATAATGCGATCGTCATTGGTTTGGCGGCGCGAAATTTGCCGAAGCATCAACAGAAAAAAGCGGTTATTTGGGGAACGGTAGGGGCGGTTGTAATCCGCGCGCTTGCGACATTGTTTGTCGTCTGGTTATTAAAAGTTCCGGGACTGCTATTAGTCGGTGGGATTTTGCTTGTCTGGATTGCCTATAAGCTGCTTGTTGAGGAAAAAGGCCATGACGTCGAAGCGGTGGGAAGCTTATGGGAGGCAATCCGCACGATTGTTATCGCCGATGCGTTAATGGGGTTGGATAATGTGCTGGCGGTAGCGGGAGCCGCGCACGGAAGCTTCTTATTAGTTATATTAGGATTATTAATTTCGGTGCCGATCATGGTATGGGGAAGTACGTTAATTTTGAAATGGATCGATCGTTTCCCAATTATTATTACAATCGGAGCGGGAGTGCTTGCATGGACGGCTTCGAAAATGATTGTGGACGAGCCGTTTTTAGATCAGTATTTTGCTAATCCGATTGTCAAATACGGATTTGAAATTCTCGTCATTGCTGGAGTGATTGCCGCCGGCACGTTGAAAAAGAAGAAGGGTGAAAACCAATTAGAAACAAAAGCCGCCAACGAATGATTGGCGGCTTTTGCTTATAACTCATCAAATCCGTTATCGATGTTCACTTTTGTATATTGTCTTGATTTTTGTTCGAAAAAGTCTGATTTGCCGAGGTCGACTTCTTCATATGCTTTAATCCAGCGCAATGGATTTGTCCGATAACCGTCAAACGGACGGTCAAATCCAAGCTGATGGGCGCGGACGTTGGCGTAAAACTTAATGTAGGCGCTCAAATCGTGCATATCAATGCCATCGATATCGTTGCCAATGATGTAATTGGCCCATTCGATTTCCAGCTCTGCTGCTTTAATGAACGTTTCTCGCACAAATTGAGCAAGTTCCGGTGTATTGTATTCCGGATATTCGTTTAGTACTTCTTTGAAAATTTTTGCAAATAAATCGACATGAATATGTTCGTCTCGATTGATGTAATTAATCATCGTGCTTGTCGCGACCATTTTTTGATTGCGCGCCAAGTTATAAAAGAAGGCAAAGCCGGAGTAGAAGAACAGACCTTCTAAAATAACGTCATACACGATCGATTTTAGCAAGTTTTCAACATTTGGATGTTCAGCAAACTCTTTATAGCCGTTTGTGACGAAGTCGTTTCGCTTTCGCAAAATCGGTTCGTTTCGCCAAAACTCAAACACTTCGTCCTGTTTGCTTTTTGGCACGAGGCTTGAAAGAACATAAGAATATGAATGATTATGAATGACTTCTTGCTGCGCGAGCATAATCATAAGCGCGTTAATGCTCGAATCAGTGATATAATCGGCGACTCTTCCGGCGTAATCCGTTTGAATGCTGTCAAGCAACGCTAAAAGCCCAATGATTTTCAAAAACGCGTCTTGTTCGCGTTCAGTTAAATTCGGAAATTGTTTGACGTCTTGGGACATATTGATCTCAAACGGCGTCCAAAAGTTTGCCAGCATTCGTTTATATTTGGCGTACGCCCAAGGATAGGCGATATCATCCCAATTTAGGACGTTTGAGCTTTTGCCGTTAATGATTCGCGTTGAGCGGTTTGGTGCTTCTGGGTCCATGATGATCCGCTTCGTTAATGGATGTGCCATGTTTTATTCCCCCTTGGCATTAACTTGCGCATGATTCACATTCATCGATCGTGCTGGAAGTAGAGCGGACGTAATACGTTGTTTTTAGTCCTGACTTCCATGCGGTGAGATGAAGATCTAAAAGCTCTTTTGCTTTGATGGTGTTCAACACGTAAAAATTAAACGAAATCGCTTGGTCGATATGGCGTTGGCGCGCCGCATTTTGCTTAATGCTCCAATGCTGGTCAATATGGTAAGCTGATTTATAGTACCACGTTGTTTCGGCGTTTAAATCGGGCACGGTAACTGGAATTTTGTAATCTTTCTTTTCTTCGGCGTACACTTTTAAAAAGATTGGGTCGATGCTGGCGGTGCTGCCGGCGATAATCGACGTCGAAGCATTTGGCGCGATTGCCATCACATAGCCGTTGCGCATGCCGTGTTTGGCGACTTGTTCTTTGAGTGCATCCCAGTCAAAGTCTTCGGTGCGACGATATCCGCGCTTGTCGAAATAAGCGCCCGTCTGCCAGTCAGATCCCGGAAACGCTGGATAGCTTCCTTTTTCTTTCGCGAGCTCTATACTCGCTTGGATCGCTAAGTAGGCAATTTTTTCGTACAGCTTGTCCGCGTATTCAACTGCTTCGTCTGATTCCCAGCGAATGCCTTTTAACGCAAGCAAATGATGCCAGCCGAACGTGCCAAGTCCGACGGCGCGATATTTTTGATTGGTGAATTTCGCTTGTAATACCGGGATATTATTTAAATCAATGACGTTATCGAGCATGCGCATTTGGATCGGGATGAGCCGCTCGAGTACATCGTCGGTGACGGCACGGGCAAGATTGATGGAAGACAAATTGCAAACAACGAAATCGCCCGGGATTTTTTCAATGATAATCTTTCCATCTTTCGTATATTGTTTTTCCACGACGGTCGGACTTTGGTTTTGCGCGATTTCTGTACAAAGGTTGCTGCAGTAAATCATGCCGAGATGCGCGTTCGGGTTTTTCCGGTTCACTTCGTCGCGGTAAAACATAAATGGTGTGCCGGATTCTAACTGGCTGCGCATAATGCTTTTCATTATTTCGATCGCTGGCACTTTTTCTTTCGAAAGGCTCTTTTCTTGAACGCATTGCCAATATTTTTCGCGGAAGCTTCCGCTGCCTTTTTCCTCATCATAAAAGTCTTCCAAACTAAATCCCATCACTTTGCGCACTTCATGGGGGTCAAACAAGTACCAATCGCCGCGTTTTTCTACTTGCTCCATAAATAAATCTGGGATGCAGACGCCCGTAAATAAATCATGTGTTCTCATTCGTTCATCGCCATTATTTAATTTTGCGTCCAAAAAAGCGAAAATGTCTTTATGCCAAACATCCAAATAAACGGAAATCGCACCTTTGCGCTGCCCTAATTGGTCGACGCTGACGGCGGTGTTATTAAGCTGCTTCATCCATGGAATCACTCCGGACGAAACGCCTTTAAACCCCCTTATATCGCTGCCTCGGCTTCTGATTTTGCCGAGATAGACGCCGATTCCGCCGCCGGATTTTGAAAGGTTGGCGATGTCTGTGTTGCTGTCGTAAATGCCTTGCAAGCTGTCATCGACGGTATCGATAAAGCAGCTTGAAAGTTGTCCGTAGCTTTTTCCGGCATTTGCTAACGTCGGCGTGGCGACGGTCATATATAAGTTGCTTAGCGCCCAATACGCTTCTTGAATGAACGTAAACCGGCGATGTTTCGGTTCTTTCGCCATTAACGTCATTGCGATGATAAGGAAGCGCTCCTGCGGCAGTTCGTACAAGTTGCGGTCGTAGTCGCGGGCGAGGTAGCGGTCCGCGAGCGTGCGAAGGCCGATATATGTAAACAACTTATCTTTATCTGGATCAATAAGTTTTCCAAGCTCATTGATTTCTTCTTTTGAGTAATCATCAAGAAGAGAGCGATCGTACACGCCTTTAGAAACAAGCGTTGTAATCAACTCGTACAAGCTGCCGTAGCGTTGTTTTGGGTCATATCCACGTTGTTTTGCCGCTTCTTTGTATAGCTTTTGCAAATAGATGTGAGCACAGACAAACGTCCATTCTGGTTCTGCCTCACTAATATAGGAAAGACCTTCAAGTATTAAGTAATTCGTGATTTGTTCCGCAGAAAGTGTATCTTTGCTTTCGATGATGCGGATGATGCGCTCCATATAGTCATCTGTCTGTAGATGCGGGTAGTCTTTTGTTATATTGCGGATAAAGGAAATGAGTCGTTCGCGCGAAAACGGTTTAGTTTGCCCGTTTTCTGAAGTAATAATGATAGTGTTCGCCTGTAGTTCCATCAGTTTCTCCTCCTTGTTTCCATAAAAAAATCCACTCGGGTCGAGTGGACGAAACGACAGTATAAAAAGGGCAAGAGAAGCCCTTTCCAACCATCGTTTCATCTTCTCGCTCCCCGGAGAACATGAAACGCAAACAAGCAAGGCAGGTCTCCTGACTCGTGCTTCTTCCTACTTTGGATCCTTCCCGTATGTGCGCCCGAGCGAGCTTTCACATACAGTGGATGTTCCATTTCGTCCACACATACAGTTGCGGGGGCAGTTCTGGATTCTCACCAGATTCCCTATTAAGTCCGGATGGACACCATTGCTTGCGGTTTTTATACTATATTTAGTTGTTTTATGAGTTTATAACACAATATATAGTGTTGTTACTGTTGGTACAAGCATATAATAAAACGATAGAAAATTCAACTATTTTTTGTAAGGACATGAAAACTCATGATTATTTTCTTGATATTACATTTTTAACAAATAAAACTGATTTATACTTTTTTGGAATAATAAAACAGTTATCCAAAATTCAACAAATTAATATTAGGCAGGAATGTTCAGAGTAAAAAAAGATATGGTGATAAAACGACTATAAAAATATTTATCCCTTATAATATTTAGAAAATATTCTTTGAATTTTTCAGAATAGTTAATATAATATTATTAAAACAACAAAGGGGGAAAAGACGTGAAAGGATTAAAATCGGCCTTGCTTTGGGGGCTTATTTCCGCTCTTGGGGCGGCAGGGTTTGCTGTTCTTGCATTGAACCGCGGCGAGACGGTAAATGCGATTTGGCTGATTGTCGCGGCTGTCTGTACGTATGCGGTAGCATACCGTTTTTATAGTAAATTTATCGCTCGCAAAGTATTTGAACTTGATGACAGTCGCAAAACGCCTGCGGAAGTGTTTAATGATGGAAAAGATTATGTGCCGACAAACAAATGGGTATTATTCGGCCATCATTTTGCGGCGATCGCTGGCGCCGGACCGCTTGTCGGACCGATTTTAGCAGCGCAAATGGGATATTTGCCTGGCACGCTTTGGATTATTATCGGCGTTGTTTTAGGCGGAGCTGTTCAAGATTTTATTATTTTATTTGCGTCTATGCGGCGCAATGGCAAATCGCTTGGCGAAATGGTGAAGGAAGAAATTGGCCCGGTTACAGGGTTTATTGCATCGCTTGGTATTTTAGGAATCATGATTATTTTATTAGCTGTTTTAGCATTGGTAGTAGTAAAAGCGCTTGTAGGAAGCCCTTGGGGAATGTTTACTATTGCCGCAACGATTCCAATTGCGATTTTGATGGGAGTTTACATGCGCTTTATTCGTCCAGGGCGTGTGGCGGAAGCGTCATTAATGGGATTTATTCTGCTTCTTGTTTCTCTTGTCGCTGGACAATATGTGGCGGAGCACCCGACATTAGCGAAAATCTTTACATTGAAAGGTGAAACGATCGCGATTTTAATGATTGCTTACGGATTTGTCGCATCTGCTTTGCCGGTGTGGCTGCTGCTTGCGCCGCGCGACTATTTGAGTACGTTCTTAAAAATCGGGACGATTGTTGGTTTAGCGCTGGGAATTTTAGTTGTTGCTCCAGACTTGCAAATGCCGGCGCTGACGAAATTTGTTGACGGCACTGGTCCTGTGTTTGCTGGTGACTTATTCCCATTCTTATTTATTACGATTGCCTGTGGTGCGGTGTCTGGATTCCATGCACTTGTTTCGTCCGGTACAACGCCAAAAATGATTGAGATGGAGAGCCATGCCCGCCCGATCGGCTATGGAGCCATGTTAATGGAATCGTTCGTTGCAGTGATGGCAATGATTGCTGCGTGTATATTAACTCCTGGAGTATATTTCGCGATTAATAGCCCAGTTGCTGTGATTGGGCAAGATGTTGTGCAAGCAGCAAAAGTCGTGTCTTCATGGGGATTTACAATTACGCCTGACATGCTGACGGAACTTGCGAAAGATGTTGGCGAGCAAACGATTTTATCGCGGACTGGCGGAGCGCCGACACTAGCGATCGGAATGGCTGTCATTCTCTCTAATGTGATCGGCGGCAAAGCATTAATGGCCTTCTGGTACCATTTCGCGATTTTGTTTGAAGCGCTCTTTATTTTAACGACGATTGACGCGGGTACACGCGTTGGCCGTTTTATGATTCAAGATATTATGGGCACTTTCTACAAACCGCTTGGCAAAACAGATTCGCTAGTTTCCAATATTATCGCGACGACGCTGTGTGTTCTTGCTTGGGGATATTTCCTATATCAAGGGGTAGTCGATCCTCTGGGTGGCATTAATACATTATGGCCGCTTTTCGGTATTGCCAACCAAATGCTGGCAGGAATTGCGCTTTTATTTGGAACGACGGTTTTATTCAAAATGGGCAAAAAAGCTTACGTTTGGGTGACATTGGTCCCAACGACATGGCTTTTAGTGGTAACGATGACGGCAGGATTCCAAAAGCTGTTCCATAGCGATCCAAAAATCGGTTTTCTAGCTCATGCTAATGCCTTTAAAGATGCATTAAATCAAGGTAAAATTTTAGCACCTGCAACCAATGAAGCACAAATGCGGCAAATCATTATGAACGACTACATTGATGCAACGCTTTGCGCGATTTTCATGCTTGTTGTGATTGCCATGTTGATTTCGGCAGTAAATATGTGGATAAAAGTATTGAAAAACAAACATGTACCGTTGAAAGAAGCACCTTATATTCCAAGAGATGGAGGAAATGAGGTTAAACATTATGCGTAAGTGGCTTCATACGATTCTTTCCTACCGCAAGCAATTTCTTGATTTGCTGGTTGGTGTTCCAAACTACGAGAAATATGTAGAACATATGAAAACACATCATCCAGGAGAGCCGATAAAATCAAGAAAAGAGTTTTTCTGCGAAGTGCAGGAAGCGCGCTATAACGGCAAAGGCGGAAAAGTATCGCGCTGTTGCTGACATAAAAAGGGGAAACTATTCCCCTTTTTTCCTTTTTCGTATTTATTTTAAGTTAATGAGGACGAGCTTTTTCGTTTGTGTTTTCCTGTTCATTCACTGTTTTGTCATAAGAAAAATAAACTTTCTTTTTGTTTTATAAGGGGGAATAAATATATGCGTATACTTGTAGTCGGTGCAGGCGCGGTTGGCGGTTATTTCGGCGGAAGATTGCTCGAAAAAGGAGTGGACGTGACATTTCTTGTTCGCAAGCGAAGAAAAAAGCAGCTGCAAGAGAAGGGACTAGTGATTCATAGCGTTCACGGCGATGCGGTGCTGTCTCCGAAGCTGCTTGTAACGGGTGAGCAAGCCGAGCCGTTTGATGTCGTCATTTTTTCCAACAAAGCGTACCATTTGCCGGAAGCGATTCGCGATGTGAAACCGTATGTTGGAGAAAAAACGATGATTTTACCGCTGTTAAACGGCATGGCGCATATGGAAATACTTTGGAATGAGTTTGGAAAGGAAAACGTGTTAGGAGGGCTTTGTTTTATCGAAACAACGCTGAATGAGCATGGAGAAATCGCGCAAACAAGCGCTTCCCATGATGTTCGATTTGGGGAATGGTCCGGGGAGCGGACGGAGCGCGTTCTTGCGTTGGAACAATTATTTTCCGGCTGCAACGCCCGTTTTCGTTTAAGCGAGCATATTGCGACAGATATGTGGAATAAATATTTATTTATCGCGACAATGTCAGGGGTGACGACGCTGTTTCGAGCGCCGATTGGACTAATTCGCTCTGGAAAGTACGGACAAGAAATTATTTTCGGATTGCTAAAAGAGATTGCGGCCGTGATGCGGGCTCATGGAGCACCAATTGCCGATGATATCGAAGAAAAACAACTGGCGCAATTAAACCGAATAGAAGCGACGATGAAATCATCGATGCAGCGGGATATGGAAAAAGGACAACTCATTGAAGCGGATCATTTGCAAGGATATTTTCTTTCATTGGCGGAACAATACGAAATCGAAACGCCACTGTTAAAATTGGCGTACCATAATTTAAAAATTTACGAGGCGAATCGCTCCAAAACAGAGTAAGAATAGAAAAAGCGCAGCTTTCTATGTATACAAAAGAAGGCTGCCTTCTTTTTTGCAAAAAAGATTGTATATTGGCATCATGTAGTGTACAGTTAATAGTGAAAACGTATGCACAAAAAGAGGAGGATACAGCCGTGAAGAAAGCTTGGTGGAAAGAAGGAGTCGCGTATCAAATTTATCCGAGAAGCTTCATGGATTCAAATGGCGATGGAATTGGAGATCTTCGCGGAATTATCGAGAAGCTTGACTATTTAAAAGACCTTGGAATCGATATCATATGGATTTGTCCAATTTACAAGTCGCCAAATGCCGATAACGGATATGATATTAGCGATTATCATGCGATTATGGAAGAATTCGGGACAATGGAAGACTTTGATTTATTGCTCGAGGAAATTCACCGGCGCGGCATGAAAGTGATTTTAGATTTAGTCATTAACCATACAAGCGATGAACACCCATGGTTTATTGAATCGCGTTCATCACGGGATAATCCGAAACGGGATTGGTACATTTGGCGTGATGGAAAAAATGGCAAAGAGCCGAACAACTGGGAAAGCATCTTTGGTGGATCGGCGTGGGAGTACGATCCGAAAACTGATCAATATTACTTGCACATATTTGATGTAAAGCAGCCGGATTTAAACTGGGAAAACGAAGAAGTGCGCCAAGCGTTGTATAAAATGATTAATTGGTGGCTGGATAAAGGAATTGATGGATTTCGAGTGGATGCCATTTCACATATTAAGAAAAAGCCGGGATTGCCGGATTTGCCGAATCCGAAAGGGCTAGATTATGTTCCGTCTTTTGCTGG
Source organism: Parageobacillus toebii NBRC 107807 (assembly GCF_003688615.2). Classification (GTDB taxonomy): domain Bacteria; phylum Bacillota; class Bacilli; order Bacillales; family Anoxybacillaceae; genus Parageobacillus_B; species Parageobacillus_B toebii. The sequence goes on from NZ_CP049703.1 coordinate 1,464,563, forward strand.
CCATATGAACCAAGAGGGAATTATGGATTATTTAAGAGAGCTCAAAATGCAAACGTTTGCACGCTATGATATTATGACGGTTGGAGAAGCGAATGGCGTTACCGTCGAGGACGCGGAAGAATGGGTCGGTGAGGAAAACGGTATTTTCAATATGATCTTCCAGTTTGAACATTTAGGGTTATGGCAAAAAGGAACGAATGGCGGAGTGGATGTGCGCCAATTAAAGCGCACGTTGACAAAATGGCAAAAAGGGCTGGAAAACCGCGGCTGGAACGCATTGTTTTTAGAAAACCACGATCAGCCTCGTTCTGTCTCGACATGGGGAAATGATAAGGAGTACCTTACCGAAAGTGCGAAGGCGCTTGGTGCGATGTACTTTTTGATGCAAGGAACACCGTTTATTTATCAAGGACAGGAGATTGGGATGACGAACGTCCAATTTTCGAATATTGAAGACTACAATGATGTTGCTATTAAAAGAATGTATCAAATCGAACGGGAAAAGGGTCGCTCCCATGAAGAAATTATGAAAGTGATTTGGAAAACAGGGCGCGACAATTCGCGAACCCCAATGCAATGGTCCGACGCGCCAAACGCGGGGTTTACGACGGGAACGCCATGGATGAAAGTGAACGAAAACTATAAGACCATTAATGTCGAGGCGCAATTGCGCGACCCGAACTCCGTCCTTCAGTTTTACAAAAAAATGATTCGGCTTCGCAAGGAGAACGAAGTGTTTATTTATGGAACGTACGATTTGATTTTAGAAAAGCATCCGACGATTTATGCGTACACAAGAACGCTTGGAAACGAAAAAGCGGTGGTTATTGTCAATTTAAGCGATAAACCAGCGCTGTATCGATATGATGGCATTCGATTAAGCTCAGAAAATTTGGTGCTGCAAAACTATGATGTAAAACCGCATAAAAACGCAACACGCTTTAAGCTGAAACCGTATGAAGCACGCGTATATTTGCTGAAATAGACAAAAGCTGCCGTTCATTTCTCGGCAGCTTTATTTTGCTTCGGTGTGGAAGAACTGGCGCTTGCCACTAGCAACAGTGAAAGCAAGAGAGTGAATGCGGAGGCGGCAAATCTGATTCTGAACAGCTATTTCAGTTTTAGACTCTCAGATCAAGTGGTAATTTGGCCTAAACGCTTCAATGTACTGTAGACCGCTGACTCGAATTCGATGAAGCCCAAGTATGAAGCTGTATCTTGGAATGGGAATATTTGAGAAGCCCAAAATCCACCAATGCCGTTCTTACGGTCGATCCAGTAGAACAGGTTGGCTAGACCAGACCACATCAATTGGCCTGCTGGACGACCTGTAGGGGTAGGATCTTCGTTTACCTGGAATGTATAGGACCACGATTTTTGCACGCCAGGATAGAACTCACCGTCATTAGCTAGCGATGGATCGGACGAGATCCAGCCGCCGCTCTTCAATGCGCCAAGCCCGTTCTGAGCCATTTGCGCGACCGTTTCTGGTTTGATTACGCCCGCACCGTCATTCAGGATCATCCGGATAAATTTCATATACTCACCAATGCTGGCATACAAACCATGTCCTCCCATGTCCATTTCAGGAGATTGCGGCAGGATGAGATCAGGCAGTGGTGTGATATTACCGTCTTTTGCGCGACTGTGGATGGTTGCGCGGCGTTCCATCATCGACGGCGTTAGCGTGAATCCGATGTCGGTCATACCTAGAGGAGCAAAAAGATGCTCGGCCATTACTTCACCCAGTCGCTTGCCGCGTACGGCTTCGACAACTTTGCCAACCCAGTCGATGTTGACGCCATAGTTCCATCGTTCGCCTGGCTCAAATAGCAGCACACTCTTAATCGAGTCAAAGGTACTAGTGAGGATGGAAGGTATTCCTTTTTGCTCGCGATATCTGCGATCCTCATGACTGAAGAACTCGTAACCGAAGCCAGCCGTGTGGAGCATCAGCATGTTGATCGTAATGTCGGTTTTAGGTTCTCTTAATTTAGGCTGCCCGTCTGCGTCAAACCCCTCAAGAACCTTAATCTCGGCAATCTCAGGAACATACTTTTTGACTGGATCGTCGAGACTGACTTTTCCTTCCTCGACCAATTGCATCAATACTGTGCCGGTGATGGCTTTAGTGGTCGAGAAAAGAGCAAACACTGTGTCGGTGGTCATCGGCGTTTCCTTTCCGAGTTCGCGCACCCCGGCTGCACCTTCGTAGATGTTGCCCTCGCGATCAGTTATCATTGCAACCACTCCTGGTACGCCTCCAGCCCTGCCTACAGCTTTATCCAAAACTTTATCAAGAACATCCTTGAGAGCATTCTTGATTGCTTGCCTCGTCATATTTTCGTCATCCCCCTCATAAGCTCTATTAATTTTATAATTTTCTATTTTTTAAGAATATTGATTTTTTTCAAACTAAATGTATCATGCCAGGCAGGGCTTGTCAAATTATTTTGTACTGTCCTTTTGTAAACTTCGCCTGCGGCAATTATATCCGGCATAAGTGAAAGTAATTTTAATAGAAGCTATGTAATGATATGCTGTCTATATTTAAGCAGGATTTTTTTATGGGTTATAGAATATGTATAAGAAGAGGAGGAAAAAAATTATGGATGAAATTCGCTACCCGATTGGTAAATTTCAAGCACCGGCTGCGTTTTGCGAAGAAGATGCGAAACAGTGGATTTCTGATATTCGCCAAATACCAGTAAAATTGCGGGAGGCGGTCAGCGGATTAAATGAAGAACAGCTGAACACGCCGTATCGAGATGGTGGGTGGACGGTTGCACAAGTTGTCCATCACATCGCCGATGCAAGCATGAACGCGTTTTTGCGCACAAAATGGACATTGACGGAAGATGTTCCTTCGATTAAACCGTTTGAGGAAAATGATTGGGCAAAGACGACAGAAGCTCGTTCACTACATATCGAGCCATCGCTGCAATTGCTCGAAGGCCTTCACGAGCGGTGGGCGCATCTGCTAGAGTCGATGAGCAGCGATGATTTTCAGCGGAATTTTTATCATGAAGGTACAAAAGAGAACGTCCCTTTATATGTGTTAATCGCCATGCACGCATGGCACGGCAAACATCATACGGCGCAAATTGCTTCGTTGCGACAACGCAAAGGATGGAACTAAAAGCTGCCTAGACGGGCAGCTTTTTTATCTCATTATAAATTTCCAATAAGCTTTTTACATAAAAAATTTATCTATTTATGTTACACTAAACTGTATTGAGTGTTCGGTTTAAAATGAATGATTGGAGGGAGTTTGCGGTGGGGGAACCACAAAGTCAAAACATCATAGATGCGACGAAGGAAAAAATTTGGACAAAAGATTTTATACTTATTTGTTTAGCTAATTTTTTTGTTTTTCTTGGATTTCAAATGACATTGCCGACGATTCCGCTGTTTGTCGAGCATCTTGGCGGCAATGACCAGCTGATCGGTTTAGTGGTCGGGATTTTCACATTTGCGGCATTAATGGTGCGGCCGTTTGCCGGGCATGCGTTAGAAACAAAGGGGCGGCGTTTTGTATTTTTGCTAGGGCTTGCGATCTTTGTCCTTTCGGTCGGATCGTACAGCTTTATTGCGAGCATTTTTTTGTTGTTTATGATGAGGGTCATTCAAGGCATTGGGTGGGGGTTTTCGACTACTGCCTCCGGAACGATTGCCACGGACATTATCCCTGCCAGCCGGAGAGGCGAAGGAATGGGGTATTATGGACTATCAGGGAATTTAGCACTTGCTTTTGGGCCATCTATGGGGTTATTGCTCGCCGGAATGTTGTCATTCCGCCATCTTTTTTTGATTTGTGCCGTTTTAGGTTTGGCGTCACTATTGTTTGCTTCGAATATTACATATAAAAAAATCGGACAGCCGCAAGCGCAAGCGCGTAATAAGTGGGATATTTATGAAAAAAGCGCGTTAGAGCCTTCAATTTTGCTATTTTTCCTTACGGTGACATTTGGAGGAATTGCCTCATTTCTGCCACTATATACTGCACAAAAAGGAATTTCAGGAATTCAATGGTATTTCTTGCTATATGCGCTTGCGTTAATGGTAACAAGAACGTTTGCCGGCCGGTTGTATGATAGAAAAGGCCATCAGGCGGTGTTTATACCAGGTGCTGCACTGATTTTCATTGCAATGTTATTGTTGGCTTGGCTGCCAAGCAATGCGATTTTGTTTATCGCAGCGATTCTTTACGGGCTAGGGTTTGGAACGGTGCAGCCAGCACTGCAAGCATGGTCTGTGGAAAAAGCGGCAAAAAACCGAAAAGGAATGGCAAATGCGACCTTTTTCGCCTTTTTCGATTTAGGGGTCGGAGTAGGAGCGATGGTTTTTGGGCAAATTGGCCATTGGTTCGGTTACTCTAGCATTTATATAACTGCCGCACTATCCGTGTTGATTTCTATTAGCTTTTACTTATATATTTTGCATAAAAAATAAAACGCTTAGGACTGTATGACAGTCCTAAGCGTTTTTTTGTTTAGAAAATGGAACCATTTAGCTATCTGCGCGAATGCACTTCATAAATGGCAAATTTTAAATAGTCGCCTTCATCGGCAGCAAGCAGCTTTGGATGATCGTAGCCGGCGCCGCTCCAGTACACTTGCCGCAAAATTTTCTTCGCATCAAACGCCGCTTCTTCGATCATCGCTTGGAACAAATCAGCGTGAACATGGTACGAGCAGCTCGCTGTGACGAAAAAGCCGCCATCTTTGACAAGCTTTAAGCCGTTTAAGTTAATGTCTTTATAGCCGCGCAGCGCTTTCGGAACGGCTTGAGCTGATTTCGCAAACGCTGGCGGGTCAATGATGACAACGTCCCATTTCTTTCCATCGCGAACCGCTTCGCGCAAATAATCGAATGCATTGGCGACGACAAAATCGACGTTGGTAAAGCCATTGAGTGCGGCGTTGCGTTTTGCTGTTTCAATGGCGTGTTCGGAAATATCGACCGCAGTGACGTGTTTCGCACCATATAAGCACGCATTGAGCATAAACGAGCCAGTATGGGTAAAACAGTCGAGCACTGTTGTATCGCTGTTAATGAGCGGTTTAATCGCCGCTCGGTTTTGTCTTTGGTCGAAGAAAAATCCCGTCTTTTGCCCGTTTTCAATGTCGACGATATATTTGACGCCGTTTTCTTCAATCAGCACTTCCGTTTCCGACTGGCCATACCAAAAGCCTTTTTCTTGCTCTAGCCCTTCTAGCTCGCGGACATACACGTCATTGCGCAAATAAATCGCTTTTGGCTTAAATACTTCAAGCAAACCGCGCAAAATCCAGTCTTTCCGTTTTTCCATCCCGAGGGAAAGAATTTGAACGACAAGCACGTCTTCGTATTTATCGACGATCAGCCCCGGTAAAAAGTCAGCTTCACCGTAAATAGCGCGGCATGAGCGAACGCCGGGAATCATTCGCTCACGATACTCCCATGCTTTGCGGATTCGGTCGACAAAAAATTGTTCATTTAGCTCTTCATCAGGATTTTGCGTCAAAACGCGCACAATGATTTGCGATTTCGGGTTAATATAGCCCTTTGCCAAAAAGTAGCGTTGATGATTATATACGTCCACAAAATCGCCTGGTTCAAAGTCTCCTTCAATATAATCGACTTCGCTTTGGAAAATCCATGGATGTCCTTGTTCCAGCCGTTTTTTTCGCTTTCGTTTTAAAAATACGTTTGCCACGTTCTCCACTCCATTATGATATAGTCGTTTGCTTTTTCTATGATACAGAATTGCGGACAAAGACGCAACGCAGGCAAGTTTGTCGACATTTGGCAGGACTATTTTCTTCTAAACAGAATAACGATAAGCATAGATGAAAAGAAAAGAGGGATTGTGATGATTATCGCAACGACGGACTATGTACCAGGAAAACAAATAAAAGAGTATATCGGATTTGTACAAGGAAATACGGTACAGTCAAAACATATCGGCAAAGACATTATGGCTGGTCTGAAAACGATTGTCGGCGGAGAAATCAAGGCGTATACCGAAATGATGGACGAAGCGAGAAAAATTGCGATTGAACGCATGATAAACGAGGCGAAACGCCAAGGAGCAAATGCGGTAATCGGCGTAAGAGTCGCTACAGCGGCAATTATGGCGAATACGTCGGAAATCTTGGCATACGGTACAGCAGTCATCGTGGAATAGTAAAAAAAGGGTTGACAATGATATTTACCGTGATATGATAAATTCAAACAAGGGAAAATTTTTTATATTGGACGCAATCCACTAGGGGGGCCTTTAGAAAGGCTGAGATCAAAGTGTGCCTTTGAGACCCTTAGAACCTGATCTGGGTAATACCAGCGTAGGGAAGTGGAGTGGCGCAGTCGTGGGTTTTTCTGTGTTTTTTCGACGACTATGTGTGCAACACCACTTTCTTTACGCATCGTAAAGGAAGTGGTGTTTATTTTTTATAAAAAGAGGGGGAGAGATAAAGATGTCATTTGCGATGGAATTGCGGAAAAAGGCCGATCCGATCTGGCAGGCAAGCTTTCGCCATCCTTTTGTGAGAGAGTTAGGGGAAGGAACGCTAGACCTTACTCGTTTTCGCTATTATGTGATGCAAGATGAGTATTATTTGCACCATTTTGCGAGAGTCCAGGCAATTGGGGCAGCGAAGTCTCCAGATGCAAAGACAATCGCGAGCATGGCGCATCATGCCCAAAGCACATGTGAAGCGGAATTATCTTTGCATGAAACGTTTTCCGAGCTGCTTGGGATCACGGAGGAAGAAAAAGCGTCATTTATTCCGGCGCCGACCGCATACGCGTATACGTCGCATATGTACCGGGCTGCGTATGAAGGGCATTTAGGTGATGTGATTGCGGCGATTTTGCCGTGCTACTGGCTTTATTATGAGATTGGCGAGAGGCTAAAGGACTGCAAGCCGAAAGAGCCGATCTATCAGAAATGGATTGGAACATATAGCTCCGAATGGTTTCGCAGCTTAGTAGAAGAACAAATCGCCCGTTTGGATGCGATTGCGGAAGCAGTCACCGAATCCGATCGCAAACGGATGGAACAGCATTTTCTTATTAGCAGTGAATATGAATACGAATTTTGGGAGATGGCATATCGCTTAGAAACATGGCCATCAGCAAGAAAGGAGATCAAAGAACATGTCAACAACTAAAGGGTTGAAGCTCGTTGATATTTTAACGACAATCGTGATTTCTGTCGTTTTTGGGATCATTTATAAAATTTGGGGACCTCTCTATTACTTTGTTAAGCCATTTGGGTTTCATGTTGATCAATTGATTTACGGCATGTGGTTTATCGCCGCATCGGTGGCATATTTGCTGATCCGCAAGCCAGGTGTTGCGCTGTTAGCGGAAATTGCTGCTTCTTCTGGAGAATTTATTATGGGCTCAGAGTGGGGGCTAGAGGTGCTTATTTACGGAGTCGTTCAAGGGCTTTTGGCGGAAGTGGTGTTTGCCGCGTTCCGTTATAAACGGTTTGACGCATTGGTCGTGTCGTTAGGGGCGATTGGTGCGACGATTGGCTCGCTTGTGATGGATTTTTATAAAGGGTATATTGAATCGCTGGCTCCTTGGAACTTGGCATTATTCCTTATTGCCCGCTTTATTGGCGCAGTGGTGATTGCCGGTGTTTTTGCCGTTTCTTTAGTAAAAGCGTTAGAAAAAACTGGTGTGACGCAAATGTTGCGCCCGGCTTCGAAAGAAGATTACGATGCGCTTGATCGTTAAAAAAGGTGGCGTGTGAACCGATGAAACCGATAGCATCTGTTGAACGGCTGCGCTTGAAATTTCCTGGAAAAGATACATTGTTATTTAAAGATTTATCGATCACGTTTTACGAAGGAGAAAAAGTGTTGTTGCTCGGTCCATCCGGATGCGGAAAATCAACATTGTTGCAAGTGCTGTCGGGCTTGATTCCGCATTCGATCGATATTCCGATGAAAGCAGAGCGAGTGCAGCTTCCCGATAATTGGGGCTACGTCTTCCAAGATCCCGATTCGCAATTTTGCATGCCGTTTGTCGATGAAGAAATCGCCTTTGCGCTCGAAAATATCGGTGTGCCGCGTGAAGAGATGAAAGAGCGGATCGAGAAGCTGCTAGAGACAGTTGGTCTTTTTGTAGAGCCGCATACCGATATTCATACACTATCGGGAGGAATGAAGCAACGGCTCGCCCTTGCTTCCGTATTGGCGTTAGATCCAGATGTACTGTTTTTGGATGAACCAACGGCAATGATTGATGAAGAAGGAACGGAAGCGATTTGGCGGACGGTGAAACAAATTGCCCATGATAAAACGGTCATCATTGTCGAACATAAAATCGATCATATACTCGATTTTGTCGATCGGATTATTTTATTTAATGATAACGGCGAGATCATTGCTGATGATAAAGCGCAAACGGTGTTTTCCGATTACAAAGATATCATTGCTTCACAAGGAATTTGGTATCCCGGTGTATGGGATGAATATATAGCGAAGCGGCAACGCCAGCGAGTGAATGTTCGCCAAGAGGAAATTATCCGCCTTCGCGAGTTCCAAGGCTATCGCCTGCGCGATGTCAAAATACGCGTGGAAGAAGCGACCGTATGCGCAGGAGAATGGATTGCCATTACCGGCAAAAACGGCGCTGGGAAAAGTACGCTCTTGCACGCGCTGATGAAGCTCATTCGCACAGACGGGACGTATGAGTTATACGGAAAAGACAGCAAGCAGTTAAAACAGCTTCATCGTTTGATTGCATTTGTCTTCCAAAATCCGGAATTTCAGTTTGTTACTAATTCTGTACGAGAGGAGATTGCTTATTCGCTTCGTTTAGAAAAACGAGAAGAAGCGGAAATTACGGAAACGGTCGAACAATTTCTGCAGAGATTCCACCTTCGAAAACAGCAAAATCAGCATCCATACCAACTTTCCATGGGACAAAAGCGTCGTTTAAGTGTGGCTGCATCGATCGTAAGCGGACAGCAAATTTTCCTGCTCGATGAACCAACGTTTGGGCAAGATGCAAAAAATACGTTTGCGCTGCTTGAGTTATTGGAATCGTATCGCGAGCAAGGAGCAACGATTATGATGGTCACCCATGATGAGAACATTGTCAAATATTTTGCCACAAGAAGATGGGTGATTGAAGACGGGCAGCTGGCGAAAGATGAACGGATTTCTCCTCATCCATCCAAAGCGGCTGTGCTGTCCGTGTAGGGAGGTATAGATGATGAAATGGAACATTCATTATCGAGAAACATGGCTGCATCATACGAATCCGAGCTTAAAACTTATGGTGCTCATTTTGTTGTTTATCGTTGTTTTATTCGTACACAACCCAAATGTTTTAATCAATTTTTCGTTCGGTCTTCTCTTGTTATTTATGCTGTATACCGGCTATCCATGGAAGTTTTTGCTGCTATTGTTTTTGCCGTTTTTTCTTGTATTTGTGTCGACCGCGTCATCGATGATTTTGTTTGGTGAGGGTTCAACGACATGGTTTCGCTGGGGGCTTATCCATGTGACGGAAGAAAGCTTTTTGCGCGGAATGCATCTTGGATTTCGAGCGCTTTCGTTCGCGCTCCTTGGGCTTTTGTTTTCCCTAACGACAAGACCGGTCCGTTTGTTTTATTCGCTGATGCAGCAGTTAAAATTAAAGCCAAAATACGCTTACAGCTTTTTAGCAGGCGTTCGCTTAATTCCGATTATGATCGAGGAATTTCAAACTGTAAGAAACGCGTTAAAAGTACGGGGGGTTGTCCATAACGGATTGTTCGAAAAAATGAAGCGGTATGCGATTCCGCTTTTATCACAAAGCATCCGCCGTGCTCAGCGCATCGCTGTTGCGATGGAAGCAAAGCGTTTTTCCAACAGCGCAGAGCGAACGTTTTATTATGAAATCGGGTTTAGCAAATATGATATTGTGCTTGTTGCTGTTTTTATCATAGTGACGGCAGCGGCTTATTACGCCGGGATTTATTATCCGTACATTCCGGTGGAAGATGTGCGGTAGAAAGCAAGGGATCAGAATGGAAAGACAACTTCATATCATTTCAACAGGAAAACAGCCTTTAGACCAGTTCGTTGCGATTTGCGCCCGCGTTCATCCATATGTAGACGCGATTCATGTGCGGGAAAAAATGAAAACAGCAAGGGAAATTTCCGAGTTTCTTACAGCGTTAATCAAGCAAGGAGTGCCGCCTAGAAAAATCATCGTGAACGACCGAATTGATGTGGCGGTGGTTTTTGGAGTAAAAGGAGTCCAGCTTGCGCACCATAGTTTGTCTGTGCGGAAAGTAAAACATCATTTTCCTTCGTTGTCTATCGGTTGTTCGGTTCATTCGATCGCGGAAGCGATGGAAGCGGAAGAAAGCGGTGCTGATTATTGTATATACGGCCACGTTTTTGCTACTGGAAGCAAAGTAGGGGTACCGCCGCGCGGAATAGAATCATTGCGAAGTGTCGTCAATCACGTGAATATTCCTGTTATCGCGATTGGCGGCATCCATTCCAATAATGCAGAACAAGTACTGAAAGCTGGTGCGCAAGGGATTGCCGTCATGTCAGCGGTATTTTTTGCCGACGATCCTGTTAGCGAAGCAAAGAAACTCGCAAAAATTGTGAAGAAAATGGTATGAATGTGGAGGAAATCGTTAGGAAAAACAGAAAAACCGTTAATTCAAGCGACTGTATTTGCGAAAAACGGTTGTTATATCGTTCCAAAACGAGGAAATCGCCTATTGATAGGGGCAACTTCGACACCGCACACATTTGACCGAAAAGTATCGATTCATGGAATCATGAATTTGCTTGAACGTGCGCATCATCTTCTTCCAGAAATGAAAAATGCGGAATGGGAAAAAGCGTGGAGCGGCATCCGCCCGCAAACGAGCGATGGCTTGCCATACATAGGGGAGCATCCGTGCTATCCGAATGTATGGATCGCGACAGGTCATTACCGAAACGGAATTTTGTTAAGTCCGATTACCGGCGTATTGTTAGCCGATCTCATTGAAGGAAAAGGAAGCGAGGTCGACCTTGCTCCATTTTCACTTACAAGACATCAAGCAAAGGTGGGGAAGTGATGGAACTCATTATTAACGGCGAATCGATTCATGTTCCAGATGAAGTGAAAACGGTTAGCGATTTGCTTGCCCATTTTCAGTTAAACAATAAAATTGCGATTGTCGAAGTAAATTTAACGATTATCCCAAAACAGCAATATGAAACAGCGGTGTTATGCAACGGCGATAAAGTAGAAATCGTTCATTTTGTAGGAGGCGGTTGATATGTTAAAAATCGGGCCATATGAATTTCAATCAAGATTGTTGCTAGGAACAGGAAAATATCCAGACTTGGAAGTACAAAAGCAAGCAGTGGAAGTGTCAGGTGCGGAAATTTTAACGTTTGCTGTTCGACGCATGAACATTTTTGAACCAAACCAGCCTAATTTTTTGGAAAATTTAGATCTTACAAAATATAAACTTCTTCCAAATACAGCGGGGGCGAAAACGGCGGAGGAAGCAGTGCGAATCGCTCGGCTCGCCAAAGCGTCGGGATTATGTGATATGATAAAAGTAGAAGTGATCGGCTGTGAGAAAACATTGCTTCCAGACCCAGTGGAGACGTTAAAGGCAACAGAGATATTGTTGGAAGAAGGATTTATCGTTCTTCCATATACTTCTGATGATGTTGTGCTCGCAAAACGTCTGCAAGAGCTTGGCTGTCATGCGGTTATGCCGGGGGCTTCGCCGATCGGTTCCGGACAAGGCATTGTCAATCCGTTAAACTTAAGCTTAATTATTGAACAGGCAACTGTCCCAGTGATTGTTGATGCTGGAATTGGCAGCCCAGCGGATGCGGCGGTTGCAATGGAGCTAGGTGCTGATGGAGTGCTGTTAAACACCGCTGTTTCTGGTGCAGCCGATCCGGTTAAAATGGCAAAAGCGATGAAACTTGCTGTGGAAGCCGGACGTCTTGGCTATGAGGCAGGCAGAATTCCTAAAAAACGGTACGCAACAGCAAGCAGTCCAATGGAAGGAATGAGTGTTGTTTGATTGAACGATATTCTCGACAAGAATTATTTGCGCCAATTGGCGCAGAAGGACAAAAAAAGATTATGCGGAAACATGTGCTCATTATTGGTGCGGGTGCGCTAGGAACAGGAAATGCAGAGGCGCTTGTGCGGGCAGGCGTTGGCAAAGTCACCATTGTTGACCGCGATTATGTCGAATGGAGCAATTTGCAACGTCAGCAATTATATAGCGAAGCGGACGCAAAAGAACGTATCCCAAAAGCAATTGCTGCAAAGCGGCGGCTTGAAGAGGTAAATTCTGATGTCGCAATTGATGCCATCGTCGGCGATGTAACGGCACAAGAGCTTGAAGAGCTTATTGCAGAGCGAAAGCCCGACCTTTTGATTGATGCGACAGATAATTTTGATATACGTATGATTATTAACGATGCTGCGTATAAATATCGCATCCCGTGGATTCACGGCGCGTGTGTCGGAAGCTATGGCATTAGTTACGCGTTTATCCCAGGGAAGACCCCATGTTTTCACTGTCTGCTCGAAACGGTGCCAGTAGGCGGTTTGACATGTGATACAGCAGGAATTATCAGCCCTGCTGTGCAAATGGTCGTCGCCTATCAAGTAACGGAAGCATTAAAAATTCTTGTTGAAGATTGGGCGGCGCTGCGCAATAAACTTGTGTCGTTTGATTTATGGAAAAATCAGCATACGGCGATTCGCATTGATCAAGTGAAAAAAGAAGATTGCCCTACTTGCGGCACTCATCCATCGTATCCGTACCTTTCTTATGATCAACAGACAAAAACAGCGGTATTATGCGGACGAAATTCCGTACAAATTCGCCCGGCTGCGCCTCGAAACTACAACTTGCAAGAGCTGGCTGAATTATTTGTCAAACAAGGATTGCCCGTAGATGTCAACCCGTATCTTGTCTCTGTATCGCTTGGAGAGCGACGGCTTGTTGTCTTTCAAGACGGACGCGCGCTCATTCATGGGACAAAGGATATTCAAGAGGCAAAAACGATTTATTATCGCTATTTAGGCTAGGAGCTTCTATTATGAGAAGCTCTCTTTTTGTGTTTGTAGCTTTGCCAAAAGGATTGTCGATTAGCCTTTTTTATAATAGAGTAATAAGTATTACCTTCCTCACTTCACAATAAAATGCAAGGGGAAAAAATGGATTTGTCAAAAAGTTGTATAAAATGTCTTACGTATTGAGAAAATTATTGTGTTAACATAACAATGGGGATGATTATCGTTAGGAGGGGCATTTATGGAGGAATTATCCGTAACGTTAAACATTGCTTCATTGCTTGTGCTGATATATTTTATCGGTTCAATCATCATCGAGTCATAAAAAGCTGCAGGGATCATCCTGCAGTTTTATTATATTTTAGACGATAGGCGTTTTGCGAATAGGCTTTTTGTGAAAAATTTGATATAATGTAATAAATACAATGGATAATACTAAAATACTAACAAAGTACGTTTTTTTATTTAGGAGAGTGAAGATTCTTTGGGAGAGTTGCCTCTGAGTCTGTTAGGGTGGTTTTTTCTTTGTATCGTGTTAGTTGCCTTCTTTTCTTCGGTGGAAGCCGCATTTTCTTCAGCGAATAAAATTCGCTTGAAAAATTATGTGGAAGAAAATCACCGTGGCAGCAAGCGAGTAAATTACATTATGGAAAACTTAGATCGCGTCTTATTGACGGTGCTTGTTGCAAACAGAGTCACAAGTATTGTTGCCGTTGCGTTTTTAGCAGATATTGCGACAACGATGTTTGGGGAGCGTGCAGGTCTTATTGCTGCGATTATTGTCATGACCGTGCTTCTTTTAATCTTCGGTGAAATTTTGCCAAAATCGATTGCGAAAGAGCATGCTGAATCGCTATCGATTCGTTATGCCGGAATTGTTTACGCATTGATGAAACTGCTTTCACCCATCACGACATTATTTAACGCTGTAAAAGAGAGCGTAGCGAAACGGTTTACGAATGGAACGGTTGTTCCAGCAGTAACGGAAGAGGAAATTAAAGTGATGATTGATTTAAGTGAAGAAGAAGGCATTATTGACAACAAAGAAAAAGAATTAATTCACCGTTCGCTCGATTTTGATGAAATTTTAGTTGGAGAAATTTTTACGCCACGGTCAGATATGGTCGCTGTGGAAGTAAATCAGCCGATCGAAGCAATTCGAGATGTTTTTCTTGAAGAAAAGTACTCCCGTATACCGGTGTATGAGGAAGATATTGATAATGTGATTGGTATTTTATCTGAAAGGGACTTTTTTAGTGAGCTTGTACAACAAAAAGATATAAACATTCGCGCGTTATTACGCAAGCCGCTGTTTGTCGTGGAATCAATGAAAATTTCTGATTTGTTGCCGGAACTTCAAAAAAGCAGAGTGCATATGGCAATTGTCATTGATGAGTTTGGAGGAACAGCAGGATTAATTACGCTTGAAGACATTATTGAACAAATTGTTGGAGAAATATGGGATGAGCATGATGAAGCGGTAAAAAATATTCAACAAATCGATGAAAACAGTTATGAATTTAACGCTGAACTTCCGCTTGATGAATTTTGCGAAATAATGAAAATTGATGCACCGGAAAGCTCTTCCCATACGTTAGGCGGTTGGATATTTGAAATGTTTGAACGCGTGCCGAATGTCGGCGAAACGCTGCATTATGGTCCGCTTACTTTAACCGTACGACAAGTCGAAAATCGCAGAATTAGGAAAGTACTTGTTTCATTAAATGAGCCGCCGTTAGTGGAAAATATGTAAGGAGCGAGAAGCTCCGTTTTTTGTTTTGTCGTTTATACTCTTTTATTGACATCTTATACAAACTTTTTTATTATGACATATGTCGCTAAAAACCAATCGGAATAATGATGGAGGTTAAAAAAATATATGAAAAGATTTTTTCTCAAAAGTTTGCTTCTTTTGTTGACAGCTTCGATTTTGTTGTTGGCCGCATGCGGCAATCAGCAATCCAAGGAAAAGTCGGGCAAGCAAGAAACCGACTTGTTAGCGCAGGTGAAAAAATCGGGGGAATTGCGCATTGGAACAGAGGGAACATATCCGCCGTTTACGTTTCATGATAAAAGCGGAAAGTTAACCGGTTTTGATGTGGATTTGGCAAGAGAAGTAGCGAAGCGTCTCGGCGTCAAGCCTGTGTTTATGGAAACACAGTGGGATGCGATGTTCGCGGGATTGGACGCAAAACGTTTTGACATGATTGCCAATGAAGTCGGAATTCGCCCGGACCGGCAACAGAAATATGATTTTTCTGATCCGTACATTACTTCTATGGCGGTGTTAGTCGTTCATAAAGATAACAATAAAGTATCTAAATTTGAAGACATAAAAGGGCTAAAAGCAGCGCAATCGATGACAAGCAACTATGCGGATTTAGCGCGGTCGTATGGCGCGCAAATTGTTGGTGTGGAAGGATTTAATCAAGCGGTTGAATTGTTAAGCTCCAAGCGGGTGGACGTTACCATTAATGATAATCTATCCGTTCTTGATTTCTTAAAACAAAAGCCAGACGCGCCAATTAAAATTGTGGCAAAGCATAAGGACGCTTCTCAAAGCGGATTTATGTTCCGCAAAGGCAGTGACACATTGGTGGAAGCAGTGAATAAAGCGTTAGAGGACATGAAAAAAGACGGAACATACGCAAAAATTTCAGAGAAATGGTTTGGTGAAGATGTATCTAAGTAATGTGATGGCAGACCCTGAAAGAGTAGACAGATTGATATCCATTGCACAAAGTTCCCTTCTCCCGCTGGTGAAGGGGGCTTTGTATTATACGATTCCACTGACGATTATTACGTTTACTATTGGATTAATATTGGCGATTGCCACGGCATTGGCGCGCATTTCCGGAGTAAAAGTATTAGAAATTATCGCGAGAATATACGTATCCGCCATTCGCGGAACACCGCTTCTTGTCCAGTTGTTTATTATCTTTTACGGCCTGCCGAACATCGGCATTACGATTCCTTCGTTTCCTGCGGCGATCATTGGTTTTTCGTTAAACGTTGGCGCGTATGCTTCAGAGATTATTCGCGCCGCTATCTTATCGATTCCGAAAGGGCAGTGGGAAGCGGCGTATTCGTTAGGAATGACATCGGGGCAAGCGTTGCGCCGGGTCATATTTCCACAGGCAGCGCGCGTGTCGATTCCACCGTTGTCCAATACGTTTATCAGCTTAGTCAAAGATACATCGCTTGCATCGCTCATTCTCGTTTCGGAAATGTTTCGCAAAGCGCAAGAAATTGCCTCGACGAACTACGAATTCTTGTTGTTATATACTGAAGCGGCAATCATTTATTGGATTATTTGCTTTCTACTATCAATTGTGCAAAACCGAATCGAAGAGCGTTTAAATCGTTACATTGCACGATAGCGATAAGGAGATACGATGATGATTTCTGTTCAAGGCTTATATAAGCAATTTGGAGACGTAGAAGTATTAAAGGGAATCGATCTTACGGTGGAAAAAGGGAAAGTAGTGGTCATTATCGGTCCATCAGGCTCAGGGAAGACGACATTTTTGCGTTGTCTAAACGTGCTTGAGACGCCGACGAAAGGGAAAATTTCGATAGCGAATAGACAGCTCGATTTTTCGAAGCCTGTGACGAAGCGGGAGATTCATGAATTTCGCCGACTGACAGGAATGGTGTTCCAAAGCTATAATTTGTTCCCCCATATGACCGCCCTTGAAAACGTCATGGAAGGACCTGTGACGGTCAAGCGCGAAAAGAAAGAGCGAGTACGCGAGAGAGCGATGGCATTGTTGGAGAAAGTGGGGCTGAAAGATAAAGCCCATCATTATCCATTTCAGCTGTCTGGAGGGCAGCAGCAGCGTGTCGCGATCGCACGGGCGCTCGCCATGGAACCGGAAGTCATGCTGTTTGACGAACCAACATCAGCGTTAGACCCGGAGCTTGTCGGTGAAGTGCTGAAAGTCATGAAAAGTTTGGCGAATGAAGGAATGACAATGATCGTCGTCACTCATGAAATGAGGTTTGCGAAAGAAGCAGCCGATGAAGTGGTTTTTATGGATGGGGGAATCATCGTGGAAAGAGGAGCACCGGAACAGCTGCTCGTTTCTCCGAAACATGAGCGCACAAAACAATTTTTACAACTCATCGAGTAACAAGATAAAGCCCCAGGCAAGACGCCTGGGGCTTAAGCCATGTATATGAAGTTTTTATTAGCGAGTGCCGAATTGGCCGCCGATTTGTTGTTGCGCCATTGCTACAAGGCGTTTTGTAATTTCGCCGCCAACAGAACCGTTAGCGCGAGAAGTTGTGTCAGGGCCAAGGTTTACACCAAATTCTTGAGCGATTTCATACTTCATTTGATCGATTGCTTGTTGCGCACCAGCGACTAGTAGTTGGTTAGAATTGTTGTTACGTGCCATTGTGGTCATCTCCTTGTTTAAAGTTTTAATGGCTGGGTTCGCTGGACTTGCACCAGCACGCATGCTGTTATAAGCATGCCGCCAAACTAGGCTGAACCCAATATATTGTTTGCTAATGGTACTAATAGTTTGAGACGTTTTTCTTTCATTATTCATTTCTTTTTTATGGTAATTTTTGACGTTTTATGGTTGAGGATATTAGGGAATATGTAAAATAAGGTATTGTTTTAGTAGGAGGAAACATCATGAACATTTGCCCGCTATGCAACGGATTACGTAATGTGGCAGTGCATTGTTCGCGCTGTCAGAAGCAAATGGTGGATCAAGGAAAAATTACGGATTATTTTGATGATTACAGCCCGTATATGGATATTGATATGATGAAATTGGTCGATGGGTATCCGAAGACATTGATTCGGCACGAATGTGTGCATCTTTTTTATTGTCTGCATTGCTGTCACGAAGAAGTGCGGTTTATTAAAGAATAGGCTCTAGCATCATCGCTAGAGCCTGTGCAATATTTTGGGGAACGATATCGTTATTTTTCATCCGCAGAACGGATTCGTTTTTCCGTTTCGATATCGAAAAAGTGTGCTTTGTTCATATCTAAGGCAAGGTCTAATTGGTGGCCTGGCTTGATTTCTGTGCGGGCGTCGATGCGTGCGACAAATTCTTGTCCATTAATATTGGAATAAATCATCGATTCTGCACCAAGCAGCTCGGCTACCTCAACGCGGGCGGTAATTTTCGTATTTGGCGATGCTTCAAGGAAGAGTGGTTCATCATGGATGTCTTCTGGGCGAATGCCTAAAATGACTTCTTTACCAATATAGCCCTGGTCACGAAGCACTTTCATTTTTCCTTCTGGAACGCTAATAGTAATATTACCAATGACAAACTTGCCATCTTGCAATGTTCCTTTTAAGAAGTTCATCGCTGGAGAGCCGATAAAGCCACCGACGAAAATATTTTCTGGTTTTTCATATACTTCTCTCGGTGTGCCGACTTGCTGGATGACACCATCTTTCATGACAACAAGCCGTGTTGCCATTGTCATCGCTTCCGTTTGATCGTGTGTGACGTAAATCGTTGTTGTTTCTAAACGCTGATGTAATTTAGCGATTTCGGAACGCATTTGCACACGAAGTTTTGCATCCAAGTTCGAAAGCGGTTCGTCCATTAGAAATACTTTTGCGTCGCGGACGATGGCGCGTCCTAATGCCACCCGTTGTCGTTGGCCGCCAGAAAGCGCTTTTGGCTTGCGATCTAAGTATTGTTCAAGGCCAAGAATGCGCGCTGCTTCGCGGACGCGGCGTTCGATTTCTGCTTTTGGGAATTTCCGTAATTTTAAGCCAAACGCCATGTTATCGTAAACGCTCATATGCGGATAAAGCGCGTAGTTTTGGAATACCATCGCAATATCGCGGTCTTTTGGCGCGACATCATTCATGCGCTTGCCGTCAATATATAAGTCGCCTTTTGAAATTTCCTCAAGACCGGCAATCATTCGCAATGTTGTCGATTTGCCGCAGCCGGATGGACCGACAAAGACGATAAATTCCTTATCTTTAATATGTAGGTTAAAATCTTTTACAGCGATTACGTTGTTATCGTAAATTTTATAAATGTGCTCTAAACGAAGCTCTGCCATATTCTCACTCCCCCTATTAGAAAACGTTTTCAACTGCTTTAAGCGTACCGAAAATAGCAGAATTCGTAAATGGACAACATGCACAAAAAAAGAGGGAGATTTCAGGCAAGATGACGAATAGACGGACTATGCGCTTGCCTCGTATGGTGATCCTGGCTTTACTGTAGTTCAATTGTCCGCATATTGCTGTAATAATATTGCTAAATACACAGCGACAGCTCCTTTAAAATGTTTAATATCGATTCCTGTTTTTTCAATAAATTTATCAATGCGATATTGTAAACTGTTGCGGTGCATATATAACTTTTTTGCCGCTAAGGAAACGTTTAGATTGCATTGAAAAAACGTTTTGATGATATGAAGTGACTCGTCATCCAATGTTTCGAGAAAAGGAAGCGACTTCTTGATCATTTCAAGTTCCGAGGAACCATGGATAAGCAATAGCGGAATCACATCTTCCATCTGATATACCGTTTGTGTTGGCATATACGTTTGTGCTAGCTGGAAACATTGTTTTTCGTGGCAAAATAATTCATAAAGATGGTCACCATATGGATGGATGTGCCCGATAAATAGATGAATGGTGACGTAAAAATCGGTAGATAATGTATCAATAATTTCAGCAAACGGCAAAGGATCTAGGGTTGGTTTTTGTTTTTTTTCAATAATGACACCTCGGTAGTCGTGTTCCCAAACGATAATAATATGTTCGGAAAACAACCCGCTGATGACATCGAAAAAATCATCTTTGTTGACAACAGAACCTTTTATGAAAAAATGAATAAAGCGATAATACGGGGAGTGGGAGGAAAAATGCTGCAGCAACGTTGAATCTCCATGCGTGACCCAACGATGCCACGCCATTTCTTCATCGCTAATCGTACGGCTGACATCGGGAATCGGCGTGAGAAAAATCGATAATAGCTGTTTTTCCTGTTTCGATAGACGTTGTTTGCAAATTCCGATTTTATCTCCATCTTTTGTATAAAACCATTCATATGCATCAGTGTCGGCTACTTGTTCATTAATGACGATTGCATCCTTATAGTAGGATTTTAGCTGTTTGAGCATGGCGATGTTTCCTTTCTACAACTGAATGATTCCTTTCACTTATTATACAAAAAGAAAAACCGATTTTCCCAATAAAAAGGAAAATCGGTTTTTGAATGGCTACGTTGTTTCATGAGGAGGTTCTTCTTTTGCTAAGTCGCGCGCTTCCTCGATGTTTACGGCATCACCGTGGCCATGGACATAGCCCCCTGCCAATCCCTCATTGATCATACGGTCGATATCCATATAGTGTTCATCGCGTCCTTCATATTGGGAATCTTGATAATTCCGTTTGTTTCGTTCCGTCATAATGCGTCCCTCCTTGTTTTTTGTAGTTTGTATTATAAAAGCATAGATTATTCGTATTCATCATATATATGTCAAAAAGCAGGACAAGCAAGGAGGGAACACAATGATACGCACGGTGAAACAACTGCTGTACATAACAAGAACATCAACGCAACTAGCAGAACAGATGGCAGAAATAGTGAGCGATGAAACGTGGAAACAACAATTTATTCTGTATTTAGAGGATATAACACGTCAATATAAACTATGGCAATATATTCACTATTTACTTGCCGGGGCATATGAAGAAAGCGACAGTGAAAAGATCGTAACAGCTTCGGTTTCCGAACTGTTGTATGCGCTTTGTTCCAATGAATTAAAAAAAGGAATGTTGTGTCGAAAAGCAAGTGAGATGTTATCGGGAGCTGCACAAAAAGCGGCAGATCACTCATTACAGCAGGCCATTCAATATAGCCAGCTATTTTTTACGATGATAAAAAACCAGCTAGTTCATCAAATAGGGAGATAAGCTGTTTGGCACCATGATGTTGAATGTCCGGTTCGTCGAAAATCATCGGTTTGGCGTTCAGTTCGTACATGTACAATTGTCCATCTTTGCTAAGGCCAATATCCGCGGAAAACTCGCCAATAAAACCGAAATGCTTGCTCATTTCTTTCCCGCACTCGGAAATTAGGTTACATAAAAGGGCTTCATCGATCCGATGTTTCACTTCGGAATACGGCAGAAGTTTTCCGCCGTTTAGGACGTGTGTTGTCAGTTGTTGCGCTGGCGCCATCCGCACACCAATGCCGCTGATTGCATAAGCGCCGTGGTGATAATGAACGAGAACACGCAAATCATACCGATTTCCTTTCCATGTATCAGCGTCAATTGTTTGTTGGACAATATAGCGTTTCGATGAAAAAAGAGGAGTGAGTTCGTCAAGGGAAGTGAGTGTTTTTCGAACATTTATTTGTTCGTAAAGGATGTGTGTTTGTAAAGGAGAAGAAGTTAAGCGAAACAGCCCTTTTCCTTTTGCTCCTTCGTTTGGTTTAACGTATACACTTCCGTGTGTTTGCAGCATTTTTCGTATATCGTCCGTATCATGAACTAAAAGCGTAGCTGGCAAATGCGGGCGCAATTGGTCGTTTTTTTGTAATGTCTCGTATAATTCCCACTTTGTAAAAAAAGAACGATTAAAAAATGGAATGCAAAGGTTGTTTAAAAATTCGATGATTCGTTGGAATTCGTCTGTTTTTTCTTCTGATCTGCTTTTGATTCGGTTGTAAAAAACGTCGGGAAGAGGGGCGGTAACAGGCACCCACTGTCCGAGGCCGCGAACGAATACATATCCTTGAACGAATTTTTCATAGATAGAGCTAAATGGTAAAACGATAGCGATACTTCCCGCTTCTTGCAAGGAAGTGGTGATCAGCTCGATATATCGTTTTTTTTCGTTTTAACAAAGCGGGAATGGAAGATTCGCTAATCATAATGCCGACAAGCGGTCCTACTTTTCCCCGCTGTTCTTTTACGTGAAACGAAAAAGACGGCAATTCGTTAGAAAAAGCCAATGGATGCTGGTATCCAAAAACGTAGGTACGGCCTTCATCTTGATGAAACCATTGTTGTTTTTTTTCATTGTAGCAAATGATCGTCATGTGAATAACGCCTCTGGTTCATCAATTATTTTTTTACTTAAATAAACGGCGTACGCAAGAGAGAGCATCGCTGTTAGTTCATCATATCGCTTTAGCTTCGGATGTTTAAAAATGCATCGTCCCGGCTTCGAATTTGCTTCAAACATCCAAATCCGATATTGTTGGTCGATTCCAAGATCAAATCCGATTTCACCAATGTTCATCTGAAGCTGTTCCTCAAGACAACGGCTTAGGGTAAGAGCGGTGTCATGAAGTTGCCTTATGATATGGTTGCGAGTGCTTCGGTCTGGGAAAATTTCTTCGATCGTTTTTACGATGCCCCCATTGTTAATATGGGTCGTAACGCTTCTTTTTTCTGCGATTTTTGCAGCGATCGCGCTCACCTGCCAAACCCCTTCTTCGTTTTTATTTGTATGAACGCGAAAATCGAATTTTCTTCCATTGACTTCCATGAGGCGAATCCCTTGTTGGATAATATATGAATCTAATTTTTTTTGTGAAAAAACGTTTTCCCACAAAGATGATAACGTTGGAAAGGTTTGCGACCGGTTAGTTCCATGTTCATCTCGAAATCGGCATTCATACTTCGTGTTTTTCTTCAAAAGATGGTAAATACCTAAACCGAGACTGCCGTTGGCGGGCTTTAAATATGCTTCGCCATAACGTTTTAAAAATTGATCGGCGGTCTCGATCGTAGGATAAAAAGACGTGTTTGGAAGGTACGGCCTGGATAATGGATGTTTTTCAAGCAGACGGTATATTTCCCATTTATTAAAAAAGTTTTCGTTAAACCAAGGGATTCCGTATTCTTTTTTTAATGTTTCTTTAATTGCTTGAAATGTTTCATCGTTTTCAATTCGACGGTTTGGCAAGCGATTGTAGATAACGGTAGGAAACGGAACTTCATGCTGGACCCAACCGTTTTCTGTATAAAAATACCCCGTTATCGTTCCTTTCTCCCAATGAATATGATGAGCGCCAAAAACAAAAGCAAATCCGCCGACTTTTTTCTCTTGTGAAAGCAGTTTCGCAAAGAAAAAGCTCCGTTTTCCCACCGGACGAAGCGGCGATTTCGTAAACCCTGCGGTAAAAATGCCAATGAGCGGACCAAGATGGACGGTGTCTTCAGTGAGAAATAGATGAATATCGGCAGAAAATGGGATTTGTAAGCGTTTGGCAACATCGTTTGTGATAACGATATGTTTGTCTAAAACCGGGGACGAAACAAAGCAGCATGCGGTGGACATGCTTCCGAACGCGGCCATCGTTTGCCCGGAGAGCGAAATATCGGGCGGAAGATAAATCGTATTTTCTTCCGCCTCTTGTATCGTTAATGTATATTTCATGAGATATTCACCTCGTTTGCGAGAAACAGACAATAGCGAAGCGGTGCTTCGTAGACGTCACAGTTTTCAGGAGTGAGTGCAGTAATAATTTTTCGGCCTGGCTTCGAATTCATATCAATGATCCATACAGCGCCTTCCTCAGTGATCCCGAGATCAAGACCTAGTTCAAACAATGGGCCAAATTGCTCTTCCAAGTAGGATGGCAACACGTTTGTAATCGTTTCGATTCCATCGGTAATAAAAAGGCGTTGTGGGGAAGAAACTTGGTTGATCCATTCCGAAAAATCGAAAATGGAAGCGCCGGCACTGACGTTGGCAATCATTGTTCCAGGCTGCCCGATTCGCACCGCTCTGCCTCGTTCGCTCCATTTGCCTCGTTCGTTTTTTTGGAAGAGAAAACGGATATCGAACGGCTCGTTTTTCTTCGTCTGTAACGGCAAAAACGGCTGAATAAGGTATGAGTTGTGTTGAAGCAAATCATTAATCCACCGTTGCAAATCGTTTTCTCGTCTGATATGGGCAATTGTTTGACCACTTGCATCTAAAATATGAAGTAAGTTCTTCATTTGTTTTATGACATAAATGCCCTTGCCGCGCGAGCCGTGTTCAGGCTTGCAAATGACGGCTTTTTCTTTCTGGATCATGCGCAGTACATCCATAGCGGATTGAAGACGTTCTGTTTTGGGAATATACGGGGAAAGCAATGGATGTTCAATGACCTTCTTGTACAATTCCCATTTGCTTGGGAATCCGTGTCCTAAAAATGTAATATCTGGCCGATGTTTTAACCATTGTACGATCGGTTTGCTTTTTTTCGAGCGGTCATCCGCACGATAAAAGCAACGGTCATATAAAAAGGTGGGAATGTCAAAAGTGCTTTCTATCCATGATTGCTTGGTGTTATCAAATTGCAGGCCGCGCACTTTTTCCGTTAACGGGTCAATATCAAAAGGGGTAAAGCGGTATACGGTAATGCCATAACGATCAGCCCGCTTGGCAACTTCTGTGGAATACTTTACTTCTTGTTGATCATAGACGGTGACAAATCCAAGAGAAATCAATTTTACTCACTCCTTTTGCTCGATAAGCGATAAACAATAGTCAATAATCGCTTTAGCGGAAGGTCGAATAAGGCGATTTGACATTGCCATATCGGTCTGTTTGGATGGTTTTGTGTTTACTTCGATAATCCATGGTTTGTTTTCTTGGTCGATCGCTAAATCAATGCCGAACTCTCCATATAATCCATCGGCTTCATTTGCTAATACGGAAGCTGTTTCGAGCGCGATTTCTTTTAACAGCATTTTTTGCTGGAACGCTCTGTTTTGTTCATACCATTTCCGCAATACCTCATCTATTGAAACGATTTCCCCGCCGCGGGCAAGATTGGCGACAAATTGTTCTTGCTGGGCGACGCGTGCGATAGCGGATGTTACGCGCCATTCGCTGTCATGAATGCTGTGGCATGATAGCCGAAAATCAACGAGACGTCCTTCCATCGTCTGGAGGGCAATGCCTTGCTGAATGATGGATGCCAGCTTTATTCGTTCTTTCAAGACCGCAAACAGGGCGGAAGTAGAAGGATATTGTTGCATCGTATCTTTCATGAACGTGGAATAGTCAAGGCGAAACTCGCCTTCCGTTTTTTCAATGCGCAAAATATGGCGTCCTTGGCTGCCGTAAATTGGTTTAATAAAAACGACAGGAAATTGTTCAAGAAAGTCGTCGAGCATTTGTTTCTTTGTGAATAACTCCGTTTTTGGCAAATACGGATGCAAGTACGGATGGCTCATTAAACATTCGTGCACTTCCCATTTATGCAAAAAACGGTGATTAAACATAAGAACATGTTCATCTTTTAGCTTTTGGATAAGACGTTCAAATAAGCTGGTTAATTCTGTTTTTCGTGAATGAATGCGGTTATAGATCACTTTTGCAGGCGGTACTTCCGTTTTTGTCCATTCTCCATTGATCCACTGATAGCCAATTCGTTCATTTTCTAAATACATCGATAAAGATGTAACGTATAAAGTTAGGTGATGTTGCTTGCTATATTCCGCTAATTCCTTGCAAAATTCATGTATGGATCCAAAGTGAACATGTGAGTCCGTATGAAAAATTTCGGTCATTACGGCGATAGCTTGGGGGTGGTTCATTGTTCTCCCTCATTTGTGCTTTCGTTACACAAACTCTATTTCATATCGTATCGTATGATTTTCGCCTAATATTGGTGATTGCAAAACATACGTGAAAGGAGAGAAACATGGGATGATTTGATGATCGGTGGAGTGACAAACACACTTGAAATCAAAATGCTGTTCCATCCGGATTATCAAATTTTTGTTAGTCATATCGCTTTTTCTCGGCGCATACGTTATGATAGTGATACGTTACTTTTTTATAGGAGGCTTTTTTATGTCCAATCAACTCTATGTCCTTGCCGAGCAGCTGGAGCAGGCAATCCGTACAAGCAGTGATTTTCAACAATTAAAGCAGGCATACGAAGCGGTGCGCCGCGACGAAACCGCGTATCGCCTATTTACGAATTTCCGCAATTTGCAAATGCGCCTTCATGAAAAACAGATGACTGGTGCTGAAATTTTACCGGAAGAAATCGAGCAAGCGCAAAAAGCGATGGCGCTCACCCAGCAAAACGAAAAGCTTGCCCAGCTGATGACGCTTGAACAACGAATGAGCATGGTATTATCCGATATTCAACAAATCACGATGAAACCGCTAGAGGAACTATATCGTTCATTCGCAGAATAAATGTGAACACTCGTATTGGGTGTTCTTTTTTTGTCCGTTTTATCATAGCTATGAAGTGATAGGAAGAAAAGCGGAGGCGAGCTGCTTAACCGCGACGGGCAAATGTTCTTCGCCTGCAGGGGTGCTTGTCGCCCCGAAGGCGAAGGTTATTTGACCCCGAGCGGTTGCGAGCCGAAGCTAGACAGAGAAGAAAAGCGGAGGCGAGCTGCTTAACCGCGACGGGCAAATGTTCTTCGCCTGCAGGGGTGCTTGTCGCCCGAAGGCGAAGGTTATTTGACCCCGAGCGGTTGCGAGCCGAAGCTAGACAGAGAAGAAAAGCGGTTGCGAGCCGAAGCTAGACAGAGAAGAAAAGCGGAGGCGAGCTGAAGCTAGACAGAGAAGAAAAGCGGAGGGCGAAACAATTCAAAAAGAAAAAAACGCCGAACGCAAAGAGGGGCAAGATTCAACTTTTTCGAAAAGGGGGAGACAGCGATGTACAAATTGCTTGCTCTCAATATTGATGGAACGATTTTAAAAAACAACGGCCGCCTGCAAAGGGAAACAAAAGAAGCAGTAGAATATGTGAAACGAAAAGGAGTTTACGTGACGTTAATGACGAGCCGAAATTTGCTCGCGGCACGGAAAGTCGCAAAAGCGTTAAAATTGGATAGCGAATTGATCACGTTTCAAGGTGCAATAATCGGAAAATCACTAAAGGAAAAAATATTTGAAGCGCTTATTCCAGAAGAACGGACATTTAACATTGTGCAGGTGCTTGAAAATTACAATTGCAACATTCGATTGATGCATGAGCGCTATTCGATCGGCAATCGGAACAAAGTGCAAAAAAATTTAGTCGTAAAAACGGTGTTATCATCAGGCGATCCGTTTTTTTATCCGACGCAGTTTGTCGATTCGCTCGGCAATATATTAATGGATGAACCAGTGGCTGTTCCGAAAATCGATGTCTATTTTGCCAACGAACGAGAAAGGAATGAGGCCATGTCGGTATTAGCAAAAGCGTTCCCGACCATTGATATGATTATGCACCCAAACGAAAAGATGGAAATTGTGCCGCAGGGCGTGTCAAAACTCGCAGGATTGCAGCGCCTTGGCAATCATTTAGGGATTTCTTTAAAAGAAATGGTTGTAATCGGCGATGGTCTCGACGACATGCCAGCGATTGAAGCCGTTGGTCTAGGAGTCGCAATGGGAAATGCGCCAGTGGAAGTGAAAAAAGCAGCTGACTGGGTGACACGTTCGAACGAACAGCTCGGTGTCGCCTACATGATTAAAGAACATTTCCGCAAGCAGCTACGACCGGAATTTCTGCGGAAATTAAAAATAAAACGATAAAAGGAAAGCTGGGATGGATGGTCCCAGCTTTTTCATTGGCGAATCTCGCTACTTGACGAGAGCGAATTGCCTTCTGTACACTTAAATAAGCTTGACTGGGAAAGGTGATGTCATTGCGCGTTCAAATTCAAGGATTACATGATGTCGAGCGGTTTCAACGTCCGTTGGAGGTAATCACAGGATTATTTTTCGAAGAATATGAGCTGGTATTTGAATCGGTTCACGACGCAGATATAGCAGTTGCGCTTTCGATAAACGGCGACAAGCGTGTTCATGTGCATGGAATATTGACGGAAAAATTAACGGGAAATAAATATGAAGCGGATCATGAAAAAGACGTATCCGGCTATCTTGAGGAGAAAGATCGTTTCAAACAAATAAAATATACGGTGTTTCATGTATATTTGACGTTATTGCAGCAATATACCGGTCTGATTCAACAATGGGGAGTGTTGACAGGAATACGTCCGGTAAAACTGTTGCATCAAAAGCTGCGTTCCGGTCTTTCAAAAGAGGAAGCGCACCGTCAGCTTCGCGATGATTATTTAGTAACAGAAGAAAAAATTGAGCTGATGCAGGAAATCGTCGACCGCCAGCTTACAGTCGTGCCAGATTTATATGACCTCGCCCATGAAGTAAGCATTTATATCGGCATTCCGTTTTGCCCGACGAAATGCGCGTATTGTACGTTTCCAGCGTATGCGATTGGCGGGCGCCAAGGTTCCGTCGATGCCTTTTTAGCTGGATTGCATTACGAAATGCGGGAAGTCGGCCGCTTTTTAAAAGAGCGCGGCATCAACATTACGACAATTTATTACGGCGGCGGCACGCCAACAAGCATCACCGCCGAAGAAATGGACCGGCTGTATGCGGAAATGTATCAGTCGTTCCCAAATGTCGAGCGTGTCCGCGAAATCACGGTCGAGGCGGGGCGTCCGGACACGATCACACCAGAGAAACTGAATGTGCTTAAAAAGTGGAACATCGATCGCATCAGCATTAACCCACAGTCTTACATTCAGGAAACGCTAAAAGCAATCGGCCGTCACCATACGGTAGACGAAACGATTGAAAAGTTTCATCTCGCCCGCGAGATGGGCATGAACAACATTAACATGGATTTAATTATCGGGCTTCCGGGGGAAGGAACAAAAGAATTTTCCTATACATTGGCGCAAACGGAAAAACTCATGCCGGAGTCGTTAACGGTGCATACGCTTTCGTTTAAACGAGCGTCGGAAATGACAAAAAACAAAGCGAAATACAAAGTCGCCGACCGCGACGAAATCAGCGAAATGATGAAAGCGGCCCAAGAGTGGACGAAGCGGCACGGCTATGTTCCGTACTATTTGTATCGGCAAAAAAACATTCTCGGCAACCTCGAAAACGTCGGATATGCCTTGCCGGGAAAAGAAAGCATTTACAACATTATGATTATGGAAGAACAACAGTCGATTATCGGGCTTGGCTGCGGCGCGTCCAGCAAGTTTGTCGATCCGAAGACTCGAAAAATTACCCGCTTTGCCAATCCGAAAGAACCGAAGGTGTATAACGAAAATTTTGTCCATTACACGAACGAAAAACTGAAAATGCTGGAAACGTTGTTTGGATAGGGATCACAGCAGTGATGACAGGCTTCGGACAAATGTCTGGGGCCTGTTTTTTGTAGTTTTATAGACGTAAACGAAGATGGGAAGATCATTCGTTGAAGAAATTTAGGATAACAATAGCCATCGTCATAAGAACAAAACCAACAATCACATATCCAATCCATCTAATTCTTTTCGGCTGTGAATCCGGGCGAAAGCTCTTTTGATTCCATACGCCTCCTTCGATCCTTTGTAAGTCTTCGGTAGGTGCAAAGACTTTGTCCTCATCATGGTGAAGCTGTTCCGCCTGCTGCGTTTTATGCATATCTTTCCTTGTTTTTCCCGTCCTTTCTGTTCAAAACCCGATTGCTTTCGGCAACCGGGCTTTATTCGTGTCAACGGTGGAATAAAATCAGCTTTCCGCTTGATGTTACACAGCGGTGCGTTTTATCGTGGCAGTTATGTTCGCGCAATTTTTGTTCGCCGATTTTTTTTGCTTCTTCATCGTTCGCGGCTTCGAACGTTTCGTCCAACAGTTTTTCTCCACTTTTGTCGAATGCTGTTAATATATATGTTGGCATAGTAGTCCCCCTTTGCTGAATGGTGATTCATATTATTATTTTGCTATTTTTAAAAAAATTCCTTCTAAATGATGAAACTTTTCGCTATGATAAACGTGTATGATTTAGTGGAAATTTTATCTAAAATTGGGGGAGTGAGAATGTCGTTACAGTTAGCGCATGTGACAAAGCGGTTTGGCACAGTGACTGCGGTCAACGATGTCACGTTAACGATTCCGGAAGGAAACTTGTTCGGATTTCTTGGCGCGAACGGGGCGGGAAAGACGACAACGTTTCGCATGATTTTAGGCTTGCTGGAACCAACGGAAGGAACGATTACGTGGAATGGAGAAAAAATCAACTACTCGAAAAGCCATCTCATCGGTTATTTGCCGGAAGAGCGCGGTCTGTACCCGAAACTGAAAGTAAAAGATCAGCTTATTTATTTAGGCAGGCTGCGCGGCATGGATAAAGCAGCGATTATAAAAGAAATGGAAGCGTGGCTTGAACGGTTTAACGTGCCGGAGTACGCGGACAAGCGGGTTGAGGAACTGTCGAAAGGGAATCAGCAAAAAATTCAATTTATCGCCGCCGTGTTGCATAAGCCGAAGCTATTAATCTTAGACGAGCCGTTTAGTGGGCTCGATCCGGTCAATGTCGAGCTGTTAAAAGAAGCGGTCATCGATTTAAAAAACAATGGAACGACGATTGTCTTTTCGAGCCATCGTATGGAGCATGTCGAAGAGTTGTGCGAGCATCTTTGCATTATGCACCGCGGTCGGCCGGTCGTATACGGATCATTGAAAGAAGTGAAGCGGTCTTTTGGCAAAAAGAACATTATTATTCATGCTGATATGCCGCTTGATGAGCTGGCGGAGTTCCCAGGGGTTGTCAAAATGAAGCGGACAGCGGAAGGCGTGCATTTGCAAATCGAAAATGAAGACGTGTCGCAAAAAATTCTTTCCCATATTGCCAACAAAGGATTTATTCGCAAGTTTGCGCTAGAAGAGCCTTCGTTAAACGATATTTTCATTGAAAAAGTAGGTGCGGCGTATGAATAAGTTTTGGATTGTACTTTGGCATACGTATACGACAAAGCTGAAAGTGAAATCGTTTATCATCACAACGATTATTACGAGTCTCTTTGTCTTTGCGATGGCCAACATCCAGCATATTATTGAATTTTTTACAAAGGATGAAAAAACAACGGTGGCGGTCATTGATACAACGGGAGTGTTTTACGAACCGCTTGAGGCACAGCTAAAACAGGGAAAACACGATGATCTCAAGTTAAAGAAGGTGACCGGTCCGGAAGAAAAGGCAAAGGAGGCCGTCCGCAATGGCAAGTGGGATGCGCTCCTCGTAGTTTCCGCCGATGAGAAGCAGCTGCCGAAAGCAGCATATTACGCGAACACGATTGCCGACAACGATACGCCAAGCAAGCTTGAGCAAGCGCTCCAGCAGCTGAAAACAACGCTGGCAACAGCAAAACTCGGTCTTAAACAAGAGCAGATTGCACAGCTATATGAACCGGTGCCGTTTGAAAAAGTGGCATTGGAAAAAAACGCGAAAACGGAGGAAGAGTTGAATCAGGCGCGCGTTCTCGTTTACGTGCTGCTGTTTGCGATGTACATGTTTGTTCTCATGTACGGCGGCATGATTTCCACAGAGGTGGCGACGGAAAAGTCGTCGCGCGTCATGGAAATTTTGGTATCAAGCGTTCACCCGATCCAGCAGCTGTTCGGGAAAATCCTAGGGGTTGCGCTTCTTAGTTTAACACAGTTTGCGATTTTATTTGCGGTTGGCTTCACAGCGCTGAAAAGCAGCGGGCAAGAATTGTGGAAATTTCTCGGTTTTGATCATCTTCCTGTCTCGACATTTGTGTATGCGATTATTTTCTTCCTTTTAGGTTATTTCTTATATGCGACATTATTTGCCGTGCTTGGTTCGCTCGTCAGCCGCGTGGAAGACGTACAGCAAATGATTATGCCGGTGATGATTGTTGTCATTGCTGCGTTTATGATCGCGATGTTTGGCTTAAACGCTCCAGAGTCGTCCTTTATTACGGTGACATCATTCATTCCGTTTTTCGCGCCAATGATTATGTTTTTGCGTGTTGGGTTACTGCCTGTTCCATTTTGGGAAGTGGTGCTCAGCCTTGTTTTATTAATCGCTACGATTGGCTTGCTTGCCTTTTTCGGATCGAAGGTGTATCGCGGCGGAGTGCTCATGTACGGAAAATCTGGTTCACTGAAAGATATGAAAAAAGCGGTGCAATTGACGAAAAAGTAAGGCCTTGCCTAAGGCAAGGTTTTCTTTTTGTGTTTTGCACACATGTGGTATACTTAACTATACGCAAATACGGAAACGGAGGGAAAAGGTTGGCGAAAGGAATTGTTCATTATGAGGTTGGCGAGCAAGTCGATGTGTATTTGCTCATTAAATCGGTGACAAAAGGAATCGCTAGTAACGGGAAACCGTTTTTAACATTGATTTTGCAAGACAAAACTGGAGATATTGAAGCGAAACTATGGGATGTGTCTCCGGAAGATGAAAGTGTCTACGTGCCGGAAAGCATTGTTAAAGTATTGGGCGACATTCATAATTACCGAGGCAAAATGCAGCTGAAAATCCGCTCGATTCGTCTCGCTCACGAAGGGGATGCTGTCCGTGTATCCGATTTTCTCGAGACGGCCCCAATGAAACGCGAAGACATGATGGAAAAAATTACAGAATACATATTTGCAATGCAAAATCCAAATATTCAGCGGATTACGCGCTATTTATTAAAAAAATACGAACAGAAATTTTTTGACTATCCGGCGGCGACGAAAAACCACCATGAATTTATTTCCGGATTGGCGTACCATGTCGTGTCGATGTTAGAATTGGCAAAAGCGCTTGTGAATTTATATCCGTCATTGAATAGAGATTTATTATACGCTGGCGTGATTTTACATGACCTTGGCAAGGTAATTGAGCTGTCTGGCCCAGTGTCCGCTTCGTATACGCTCGAAGGCAAGCTGCTTGGACATATTCCGATTATGGTAGGCGAAATCAGCAAAGCTGCTGAACATCTTGGCATCAGCGGCGAAGAAATCATCGTGCTGCAACATATGGTGCTTTCCCATCACGGAAAAGCGGAATGGGGCAGTCCGAAGCCGCCAATGGTGAAAGAAGCAGAAATTCTTCATTACATTGACAATTTGGATGCGAAAATGAATATGATCGACCGGGCGCTTGAAAAAGTAAAGCCGGGTGAGTTTACGGAACGAATTTATGCATTAGAGAATCGTTCATTTTATAAACCAATTTTCTCTTCTGTTTTAATGCAAGAAAGAGGGGGGACATCATAAAGCCTTCTTCCCGACGGCTAAGGCAGTGGGCTTCTTGCATTATTCATAAGCCCTGAAAGCAGCAAGCAAAGAAAAAAAAGAATAAGCATTGCACAATACGAAAGAGGCGGTATTTTCCGCCTCTTTCTTTATGCATAGATCATTGATTTTGTGCGTATAGTTTAGTAAGACAAGCCAGAAAAAGGGGGATGTTAATGCTTAGCATGCCATGGTGGATTTATTTAGTTGTTGCGGGAATTATTTTTAGCGGTTACATGGCAGTAAGAACAGCAGCGAAAGAGAGAGAAATCGATGAATCATTTATTGAAAAAGAGGGAGAAATTTATATGGAGCGCATCCGAAAGGAGCGGGAGCGGCGCCAGCAAGCGAAGTCCTTGTAGCCAACAAGGACTTTATTTTTTGAAAAATTCCCTTTATTTTTTTCGGAATTCGTGTTAGGATAATATTAACTCTCTTATTCATTAAAGAAATAAAATGGGGGATGAAAAAATGAAACGGGCGTATAATTTCAACGCGGGACCGTCAGCGTTGCCGCTTCCGGTATTAGAGCGGGCGCAAGCGGAATTGCTTAATTTTCAAAATACAGGGATGTCCGTGATGGAGCTGAGCCATCGCAGCAAAGAATACGATGCGGTGCACAACAGCGCCAAAGAGCGGCTGAAACGGCTGATGAACATTCCTGATACCCATGACGTCTTGTTTTTACAAGGCGGAGCGAGCCTGCAGTTTTCGATGGTGCCGATGAATTTGCTTGGAAAAGACCATGTCGCTAATTACGTGTTAACAGGATCGTGGTCGGAAAAAGCGCTGAAAGAGGCAAAGAAGGTTGGGAAAACTCATATCGCCGCATCAAGCAAAGAAGCGAATTATACGTACATTCCGCATCCGGAAGACATTCAGCTTTCCGAAAACGCAGCGTATTTACATATTACCTCCAACAATACGATTTTCGGCACACAATGGCATGAATTCCCGGATTTGCCAGTTGATCTTATTGCCGATATGTCGAGCGATATTTTAAGCAGGGAAATCAATGTTGGGCAATTTGCATTAATTTATGCGGGGGCGCAAAAAAATCTTGGGCCGTCCGGCGTAACGGTGGTAATTATCCGCAATGACTTATTGGAGCGCATTCCGGATAACTTGCCGACGATGCTCGATTACCGCACGTACAGCTCAAGTAATTCATTATACAATACGCCGCCAACGTTTGCGATTTATATGCTTTCTCTTGTGCTCGAATGGGTCGAGGAAGAAGGCGGTGTGAAAGCGATCGAAGCACGCAATAAAGAAAAAGCGGCTGTCGTATACGAAGCGATTGATGCAAGCAATGGGTTTTATGCCCCACATGCGGAAAAGGACAGCCGTTCGCTTATGAATGTGACATTTAGGCTGCCAAATGAAGAATTAACGAAGAAATTTTTGGCGGAGGCAAAAGAGAAAGGATTTGTTGGATTAGCCGGCCATCGTTCTGTTGGAGGCTGCCGTGCATCGATTTATAATGCCGTGCCGCTTGAAGCGTGTGAAGCGTTAGCGGAATTTATGAATGATTTCTATCGGAAATTTAACTGAAAATTTCCACTTCACTTTCACACTGCAAAGTGATATAATGATAGAAAGATTCTCGTAATAGGTGCAAATGCACTATTAGAGGAGCTTAGGAAAGAATAGATGAGGAGAGATGAGCATGAATACGAGAGTACTAGTTTCATTGGCATTGTTAGTCGGAATTGGTGCGGTATTGCACGCGGTCATTCCAGGAATTTTCTTTGGGATGAAGCCGGACATGATGCTGACAATGATGTTTTTGGCTATTTTGTTGTTTCCGAATGTTAAAGCAGTGGGGCTTGTTGGAGTTGTGACAGGCATTATTTCCGCGATGACAACAGGATTCCCGGGGGGACAAGTTCCAAATATCATTGACAAAACGATTACCGCTTTTGTATTCTTCGCGTTTGTGTTGCTTTTGAAAAAGTATGGTCAAACGCTGATTTCTGCCGCAATATTAACAGCGGTCGGCACGATCATTTCTGGCACGATCTTTTTAACCGCTGCGCTTTTGTTGGTCGGATTGCCAGGCGGGGCAGCTTTTTCTGCTTTATTTCTGACCGTTGTATTGCCGGCGGCTGTGATTAATACGATTGTGATGGTGATTATCTATCCAATTGCCTCGTCCATTTTTAAGCGGATGAACATTACAGCGCATGCGTAACAATCGCAAAAAACCCGATCATCATCTTGGTCGGGTTTTTTGCTATCACGCTATACATATCGGAGTAGCCAAGCAGTGACAAAGCAAAAAAATGCTATTCCAATATAATTGAAAGCACGCTGTTTTAATACTATTTTTGGCGGATACATTTTCGCTTTTGTTAATGAAAAAAGAGTATTTATGAAAAGACAGAAAAATATGAAACTAATCATAAAAAAAAAACGATTGCATATATATCATTGCTTTCTCCCCCTATGCTTACTATATGTTGGCTAACTTACAGCTATGAACGGCGGGGAATGGTCACAAAAATAAAAAAATTAAACATTTTTATCTTTATTAATTTTTATTTTACTGGCATAATAGAAAGTAAAAAACACGGTGAGGAAAGAGTGGGTGGAACGATGAAAACGACAGAGCAAAATTATTCTATAAAAGAGGCGATGCTATTTAGCCAACGAATTGCTCAGTTAAGCAAGGCGCTTTGGAAATCGATCGAAAAAGACTGGCAGCAATGGATTAAACCATTTGACTTAAACATTAACGAACATCATATTTTATGGATTGCATATCATTTTAAAGGGGCGTCGATTTCGGAAATTGCAAAATTTGGAGTGATGCATGTATCCACAGCGTTTAATTTTTCAAAAAAATTAGAAGAGAGAGGCTTGCTTTCCTTTTCGAAAAAACAAGACGATAAACGCAATACGTACATTGAACTGACAGAAAAAGGAGAAGAAGTATTACTGAAATTAATGGAATCGTATGATCCAACGCAAAACGCGGTGTTTAACGGAGCATTGCCGCTGCGCGAGCTATATGGAAAGTTTCCAGAAATTTTAGAAATGATGTGTATCATCCGCAACATTTATGGCGATGACTTTATGGAAATTTTTGAAAGAGCGTTTGAAAACATTAAAAACGATTTCGTGGAACAAGATGGAAAACTAGTGAAACGAAACGCGAAATCGCAAGAAAAAGAAAAGGAGCTAACAAGTCAGTCTAGCTAACGGTTTTCATTAACTTTTTCAATTCCGTCATTAGGGGGACAAACATTTGCTGCTTAAGGAGAGCGTCAACTGTCTGTTCGAGCGGAAGGCTAGGATGGAGCATTCCCGCGAAATGAAGGAGAAGCGGGGTGAAAATCGTCAGCCCTTCCGCTTTTTGTTTTTCATATTCCTCGCTTAACTGTTCGCAAAGGGCAAGCACTTCATCTACTTCTTCTTTTGTTAAATTTGCTTTAATAACAAGATAATAAAACGGTTTTTTTTGTTTCATCGACCATTTCCATTAACAACGATCGATGGAATTCCAATTTGGCGATTCGTTCCTCTAGTGTTCCCATATGCGCGCTCCTTTTGCCGAACATAATGGACAAGTTTTTACGTATATTTTACCTAATTTATGAAAAACAACCAATAAAAAAGTTTTTTTCAGGGGAGAAGAGTTTTTCTGTAAAAATCATATTGATTTATAAAAAGAAACGTTGTAAAGTAAATGAGTAATTATGAATAGGAGGGGAAACAGGTTTGACGGTGTACTTTATACCCCTTGCTGTCATTATTTTATTTCTTATTAATCAATTAACATCTCGCCTTTGCGCGCAAAGGGAAATACCAGAAGAAAAGCAACCAAGTGTTTTTCGAACAATCAACGTTCTTATTACGATTTTATTAATTTCTTCCTATTTTGAAGTGTTATTTACATAGAAAAAAGCTGACAGCTTGTGCTGCCAGCTTTTTTGTAGATGTGTTGTAGACAAGGGGAAGGGGTTATTAGAATAAACATGAGCATCCAACAATAATTAACAAAATAAACAACACAACAATTAACGCAAAGCCTCCTGCATAAGGTGCGCCCATTGTAACACCTCCTTTCAAAAAGGAGCAATTCAGCCTCAGATGCTTCATCATCATCATATGTAAGGCAAAAACACATGTATGGGCGTATGACTAAAAGGAAAAAGTTTTTTTCTTTATGAAAAATATGTTATAGTTATTGTTGTAATTTTTTTTGTCAAAAAATTGGTGTGGGAGTTGTGGAACAAATGAGAAAATGGATGATCGTTGCAGCCGTCGCCGCTGTTTTTGGGCTTTCGGCCTGCAATAACGGCGATTCTGAAGTCATTGTAAAAACAAAGGACGGCAACATCACAAAAGAAGAATTTTATAATGAAATGAAGGCCCGCGTAGGCAAGGAAGTGATTCGTGACCTTGTTCATGAAAAAGTATTAAGCAAAAAATATAAAGTGACGGACAAGGAAATCGATAAAGAAATCGAGAACTTAAAAGAAATGTATGGAACGCAATATGATTTAGTCGTTCAGCAAAATGGAGAAAAAGCGATCCGGGATATGGTGAAACTGGATCTTTTGCGGCAAAAAGCAGCAATGGAAGATATAAAAGTAACGGATAAAGAGTTAAAAGACTATTATAAGAACTATAAACCGAAAATTAGAGCGAGCCACATTTTAGTAAAAGATGAAAAGACAGCAGAAGAAATTAAAACGAAGCTTGATAAAGGAGAAGACTTCGCAAAGCTTGCGAAACAATATTCACAAGACCCAGGGTCAGCACCGAATGGCGGCGATTTAGGCTGGTTTGGACCTGGAAAAATGGTGAAAGAATTTGAAGATGCGGCCTATAAGCTAAAAGTAGGACAAGTGAGCGATCCGGTGAAAACAGACTATGGCTACCATATCATCAAAGTAACGGATAAAGAGGAGAAAAAGCCGTTTAACGAAATGAAAGAGGAAATCGAATTCGAAGTAAAACAAAGCAAATTGGATCCAGCAAAAGTACAATCAAAAGTAGAAAAACTGATAAAAGATGCAAAAGTGGAGATTGAAGATAAAGATTTGCAAGATGTGTTAAAATAACGGTCAAAAACAAAAGGAAGCGGGTAAGAATCGCTTCCTTTTGTTCATTCCAATCCTTTTTGAATTGTTGCGGCAATGGTTTGTAAATCGTCAAACGTATAATCGCTTGCATGGGATTTCCATACAGCGCCAAATCCATCTCCTTTGCCGTAACGAGGGATTAAGTGAACATGATAATGAAAGACAGTTTGCCCTGCTTGTTCACCGTTATTGTTTAGTAAATTTAAGCCGGCTGGGGAAAATTGTTTTTTGATCGCGTTTGCGATTTTTGGAACAACGGTAAAGACGTGGCTTGCAACATCTGGAGTGAGTTCAAAAATGTTTTCTTTATGTACTTTTGGAATGACAAGCGTATGCCCTTTCGTTACTTGGCTGATGTCGAGAAAAGCCAATACATGTTCATCTTCATACACTTTTGCCGCTGGGATGTCTCCGTTTACAATTTTGCAAAAAATGCATTCACTCACTAGAAAAAGCCACCTTTCCTATTTTTTCTTCCATTTTACCATAAAAAGAGCAGGATGTAATCTTGTATTGATTACATCCTGCTTTAGTGAAAAGGGGAGAGGGTTTATTCAAACAAAATGGCGTTTGATGAACACCCCATTTGCAAAAAAAGTTGTTAAAGAGTGAGTTTTCCTTTGTTCAAGATGACCATCCCCTTTAAGCTCTTACATAGAGGTTCGTTGCTTCATAGCAATGGAACGATGGTCTTGTCTTTCACAAACACCTCATTTACTTAAGGAGTTTCGCGCTTCCTCACTGCATTACAATGGTGTTACTTCGACAAGTGTGTCTTTCGTGAACACCTCATTTCCAAGTGGATGATTCATCATTTGCGCTGTTCCTCATCCCCTCTTCGCTATTTATCATGCCCGAGAAAAAAGGATGTATGCAAAAAGGAGAGAGATAATTTTTGGAAAGTATTTGTTGCTTTGATAAAATGAAAATGTAATCCGTAATTTATGAATAGAAAGGAAGCAGGCGATGGCGCTTTTGGAAGTTCAACATTTATACGGGGGATATACGAAGCAAAACGTGCTCGAAGATGTTTCGTTTACCGTCGATCGCGGGGAAATAGTTGGTTTAATCGGTCTAAACGGCGCGGGAAAAAGTACGACGATCAAGCATATTATTGGGCTGATGGAACCGAGGAAAGGGACGATTACGATTAACGGAAAAACGTTTTCGGAACAGCCGGATGTATATCGTTCGCAATTTACATATATACCAGAAACACCTATTTTGTACGAGGAACTGACATTGGAGGAACATTTGCAATTAACGGCGATGGCTTATGGATTGGAAAAACATGAATACGAACGGCGTCTTCCGCCGTTATTAAAAGAATTTCGCATGGAGAAAAGGTTAAAATGGTTTCCTGCTCATTTTTCCAAGGGAATGAAGCAGAAAGTCATGATTATGTGCGCCTTTTTAGTGGAGCCAGAGCTTTATATCATTGACGAGCCGTTTCTTGGCCTTGATCCGTTAGGGATTCATTCTTTGCTTGAACAAATGCAGCAAATGAAGAAAAAAGGGGCGGGCATTTTAATGTCGACACATATTTTGGCGACAGCAGAAAAATATTGTGATTCGTTTGTCATTTTGCATAACGGAAAAGTAAGGGCGAAAGGAACGCTCGAGGAGTTGCGTGAACAATTTTCTTCTCCAGCGGCAACGTTGGATGAACTATATATTGCGTTAACAAAGGAAGAAAGCGTATGATGGATGGAAAAAAACTATGGAACGACCGCCTTTATCAAGAAGTGCGAAAAATGCGGCGCTATTTACGTTATATGTTGAACGATCATCTATTGTTTATATTGCTCATTGGCATTGGCCTAGGGGCGGTCGCCTACCATCGTTGGGTACAAACGCTTCCGCCGCATTTTCCTTATCCCATCATTGCCGCACTGATTTTTTCTTTCGTATTGACGTTTGGTTCGTTGCGCACGTTATTTCAAGAAGCGGATATCGTGTTTTTATTGCCGTCTGAGACAAAGCTTCGTCCATATATTCAACGGGCTTTTTTGCTGAGTTTTCTTTTGCAGGGATATGGGCTGCTTCTTGTATGGTTGGCAATTGCGCCGCTTCACCGGAAGTTTTCCGATGTTTCTTTATGGCTGCTGTTTTTCGTGTTGCTCGTTTTGAAAGGATGGAATTTGTTTATAAGCTGGAAAGGAAATTATTTTATTGAACCGCTTGCCCATCGTCTTAGCATGGTCGCACGGTTTGGGGTCAATGCTCTTTTTGTTTACTTTTTGCTTGTTCCTGTTTCGGTTTTGTTTTTACTTGCTCTATGTGCCATCATCGCAGGCATAACGGTTTATTTGGTGCAAGCAACAAAGCGAAAAGGATGGAAATGGGAGCGGCTCATTGAACAAGAAACAAGTGCGGTGCGCACATTTTACCGTATCGCCAATTTATTTACCGATGTTCCACAATGGAAAGAGGAGGCGAAACGCCGGCGCTGGCTTGATTTTCTAGTTTCTATGATTCCATATCATCCAAAAAATACGTTTCTTTATTTGTACGCAAGAACATTCATCCGTTCGGGCGGATATTTAGGTCTTTATATCCGTTTAATCGCAATCGGATTGTTATTTCTTTATATTGTTCCATCCGAATACGGAAAAATCGCCGCGTCGTTATTTTTTCTTTACATCACCGGCTTTCAATTATTCGCATTGATCGACCATCACCGGACAAACTTGTTGATCCGATTATATCCGCTTCCAAACGATGTGCGGAAACAGGCATTATGCCGCCTTCTCTTTTTCTTATTAATGGTGCAAAACATTGTTTTCAGTTTGTTTTTATTCCTGCTTTATGCTGGCTGGATATGGGGAGCGTCATGGATGGCAGGAGCTGTTTTTAGTTATTGGCTACTGTTTCATTATCTTTCCAAACGTCGCAAGCGGGAGGGAAAAATATGAAAAAGATGTATATCACAACAGGAACAACGGATTATTTGCAAAAAGTGAAAGACATGCATGCGAACGAAACGATGTTGTTGTTGGAAAGGGAAGAAGATGCTGTTTTGATTCATGAAACAGATGGCAAAACGGTGTTTAAAGAGCCGCGCCGTTATGAGGTGATCGATGCAGTTGGTGAGTTGGGCGGAGCGTTTGTTGTATGCAATAATATTCCGGTGACCGACGAAGGGCGGCCGCTATTTGAGCATCGCTTTGTGCAGCGGGCAAGACTGATTGAAAATGAACCTGGATTTGTTGCGATTCGCGTACTGCGTCCGCTTTCTAATGACACGTATATCATTATGACATTATGGGAAGGAAAAGAGCATTTTGAAAATTGGCAGCGTTCAAAAGCGTTCACAAAAGCGCATGAGCAGCGGAAAGAAGAACAAAAACCATCTCAACAAAAAATATTTCCGCGTCCATCTTATATAACAGTCTATTCGGTCGTTCAAGAAAGATAAAACGGTTTTTTACCTCCGCTTTTTCGAATGAATAAGCGGGGGTTTTTTGTATATAAGTGTTTCACACCTTTATTCTCCTTTCATATGCTGTAGTACATCCATGTTGGGAAAATGTCCTATTTAACAATGGAAAGCATATAGGAAAGGAGAATATAAATGGGTGTGG
Source organism: Parageobacillus toebii NBRC 107807 (assembly GCF_003688615.2). Taxonomy (GTDB): domain Bacteria; phylum Bacillota; class Bacilli; order Bacillales; family Anoxybacillaceae; genus Parageobacillus_B; species Parageobacillus_B toebii. Next base: position 1,506,311 of record NZ_CP049703.1, read on the forward strand.
AATTAACGGTGCTGCACTGGATTTACTTAGCGTTTATCGTGTTTATTATCGGATTTATGATCGCGCGAAAAGATACATCACTTATTTGCATTATCGGGATCTTTTTGTTAGCCGCTACAGCGACCCATTCGTTAAGCGCGGCGATCAGCGGGGTGTTTAATAGCTTTATTTACGCGATTACAGAGCTTTTGCCAACCATTTTAGTGATTTCCATTATTGTGGCAATGAGCAAAGTGATGACAACAACAGGAATTAATGATGTGATGATTTCACCGTTTATCCGGTTTATCCGCACTCCGGGATGGGCGTATTGGACGATTGGGATTTTGATGATGATCATTTCTTGGTTTTTCTGGCCATCTCCCGCAGTTGCGTTAATGGGTGCAGTGTTACTGCCTGTGGCCATTCGTGTTGGGTTGCCGGCGTTAGGAGCGGCGATGGCGATGAATTTGTTTGGTCACGGTATTGCTCTATCAGGAGATTTTATTATTCAAGGAGCGCCAAAACTGACAGCAGATGCCGCTGGTCTTTCTGTCTCCGAAGTCATTTCTGCCAGCGTGCCGCTTGTGTTTGTGATGGGAGTTGTTACTACGGTTGCTGCCTTTCTATTGCTTCGTCGTGATATGAAAAGGGGCCATTTCGCTAATGAAACGAATGAAGTAGCGGCGACAGCGGATGAGGCAATCGAAAAGGCAAAACAATTGTTGTCTAATCAAGCGAAAAATATGTTGGCGATCATCATTCCGATTTTATTTGTTCTAGATGTCATCGCAATGTTTTATTTGCGCCTGCAAGGTGGAGATGCGACTGCGTTAATCGGTGGAACAGCGATTTTTATTTTAATTCTTATTTCCATTTTTGCTTATAAACAAGAAAGTTTTAGTGAAATTACGAATTATTTAATCGAAGGATTTCAATTTGGCTTTAAAGTGTTTGGACCAGTCATTCCAATCGCGGCGTTTTTTTATCTCGGTGACGCAGGGTTTGTCAAAATCATCGGAGAACACTTGCCTAAACTATCGCAAGGAATTGTAAACGATCTAGGAATTGCGCTCGCTCATGTCGTACCGCTCAGCGATGGAGTTGGAGCGGTCACGTTAGCGATTGTAGGAGCAATCACAGGATTGGATGGTTCAGGATTTTCTGGTATTTCGTTAACGGGGTCGGTTGCTCATTTATTCGCGACAGCGATTGGCGGCGGTGCCGCGACATTAACTGCGCTTGGACAAATTGCGGCAATTTGGGTTGGAGGCGGCACGCTTGTTCCGTGGGCGCTTATTCCAGCGGCAGCTATTTGCGGTGTAGACCCGTTTGAGCTGGCGCGCCGAAACTTGGTTCCGGTGGCGATTGGACTTGTTGTGACAACCATTGTAGCGATGTTTTTGATTTAACATTGACGAAAAAGCTGTCTCGTAGGAGTGAGCGAGGCGGCTTTTTTGATATAATAATAAAGGAACACGAATGATTTTTTGATATAACCATGAAAAGTATAAAAAACGGAATGACTGGCTATTTATTTCTGAAATCAGACGAACGAAACGGTATTGTGCAGAAAGTCAGTAACAAACGAAAATAAATCGTCAATTTTTTGACAGTTTCCCCCCATTGCTATACATTGTCATAAGAACCTTGTATAGTTATAATTGTAACTTTGTATACAATTGCTTTGATGAAAAATTTTTTATCTTTTATAGATCTATCGATGTTGAATGAAAGAAAGGCGGATGAGGATGTCAAAACAAAAGAATGATACATTTTTACGCGCCTGCCGCGGCGAAAAGACAGATTATGTTCCGGTTTGGTATATGAGACAAGCGGGAAGGTCCCAGCCGGAGTATCGGGCGCTTAAGGAGAAATATTCGTTATTTGAAATTACCCATCAACCAGAGCTTTGTGCTTATGTAACAAGATTGCCGGTCGAACAATATCATGTGGATGCGGCCATTTTATATAAAGATATTATGTCCCCGCTTCCGGCGATTGGTGTTGATGTAGAAATTAAAGCAGGGGTTGGACCGGTGATTGCTAATCCCATCCGCTCTCTTGCGGATGTAGAAAAACTTGGAGAAATTCATCCGGAAGAAGATGTGCCATATGTATTGGAAACCATCAAACTGCTGACGACTGAACAATTAAATGTTCCGCTCATCGGATTTGCGGGTGCGCCGTTTACGCTTGCGAGCTATATGATTGAAGGCGGTCCATCGAAAAACTACAATAAAACGAAAGCGTTTATGTACGCAGAATCAAAAGCGTGGTTTGCTCTGATGGACAAGCTTGCTGATATGACGATTCGCTATGTGAAGGCGCAAATTCGTGCTGGCGCGAGCGCGATTCAAATTTTTGATTCATGGGTTGGCGCGGTGAATGTTGACGATTACCGCACATTTATTAAACCGACAATGGCTCGTATTTTTGCGGCGCTTCGCGAAGAAAACGTTCCGCTTATTATGTTTGGGGTTGGTGCGAGCCATTTAGCGAAAGAATGGAACGATTTGCCGCTTGATGTAATCGGACTCGACTGGCGGCTTTCGATTCGCAAAGCGCGGGAAATAGGAATTACAAAGGCGCTTCAGGGAAATTTAGATCCAGCAGTTCTTCTGGCTCCTTGGGAAGTAATTGAAAAACGCGTGAAACAAATTTTGGACGAAGGCATGGAACAGCCGGGATATATATTCAACTTAGGCCACGGCATTTTTCCAGAGATTCAGCCAGAAACGTTAAAACGGTTAACGGCGTTTATCCATGACTATACGTCAAGAAAATAAGAGGTGTTAGTAAAGATGGCAAAAAAGAAAATGGGATTATTAGTGATGGCGTACGGAACTCCATATAAAGAAGAAGATATTGAACGATATTATACGCACATTCGTCATGGCCGAAAGCCTTCTTCGGAACTATTGGAAGATTTAAAACAACGCTACAAAGCGATTGGAGGAATTTCTCCATTGGCAAAAATTACTCTGGAACAAGCGAAGCAATTGGAAAAGCGGCTTAACGACATTCAAGATGACATTGAGTTTCAAATGTACTTAGGATTAAAACATATTGAGCCGTTCGTGGAAGATGCCGTTCGCCAAATGCATGAAGATGGCATAAAAGAAGCTGTGAGCATTGTGCTTGCACCGCATTTTTCAACGTTTAGCATTCAATCGTATAATGAACGGGCAAAAGCGGAAGCAAAAAAATTAGGAGGACCGGTGATTTATACGATTGACAGCTGGCATGATGAACCGAAATTTATCGATTATTGGGTGGAAAAAGTAAAAGAAGTATACGCGTCCATGACCGAAGAAGAACGCGAAAAAGCAGTGCTTATCGTGTCAGCGCATAGCCTGCCGGAAAAAATTATTGCAGTTGGTGACCCATATCCGCAGCAGCTTGCCGAAACAGCTAAACTAATTGCGGAAAAAGCAGGTGTAAAACATTATGCGGTAGGTTGGCAAAGTGCCGGCAACACACCAGAGCCTTGGTTAGGACCAGACGTACAAGATTTAACGAGACAGCTGCATCAGGAAAAAGGATATACATCGTTTGTTTATGTTCCAGTCGGTTTTGTCGCTGATCATTTGGAAGTGTTGTACGATAACGATATTGAATGTAAACAAGTAACAGAAGAAATCGGGGCAAACTATTATCGGCCGGAAATGCCGAATGCGAATCCAAAATTCATCGATGCATTGGCAACAGTTGTATTAAAACGGATCAAACTTTGATAAAGAAGGCGATGAACAGTGAGTGGCGAAAAACGTACGGTTGTGATCATCGGAGGCGGAATAACAGGAATTGCCGCTGCCTATTATTTGCAAAAAGCAATTAAAGAACAACAGCTTCCTATTGAATGTAAACTGGTAGAAGCGACCCATCGTTTAGGCGGCAAAGTGCAAACAATGATACGTGACGGTTTTGTGATTGAGCGCGGTCCTGATTCGTTTTTAGCGCGGAAAACAAGCGCTTTTCGTCTTGTGCAGGAAGTAGGGCTAGAAGACGAGATTGTTCATAACGCGACAGGAAAATCGTACATCTTAGTGAACGGCAAGCTATATCCGATACCAGGCGGAGCCGTCATGGGGATTCCGACACAAATCGGTCCGTTTATCACGACAGGGTTGTTTTCTCCGCTGGGAAAACTGCGTGCTGCCCTTGATTTTATTTTGCCGCCGACAAAAACAGAAGGCGATTTATCATTAGGACAATTTTTCCGCCGCCGATTTGGCGATGAGGTGGTAGATAACTTAATTGAGCCGCTGTTATCTGGCATTTATGCAGGCGATATTGATCAAATGAGTTTAATGTCGACATTTCCGCAGTTCTTTCAATTGGAGCAGCGATACGGCAGCCTGGTGCGAGGTGCAAAACGAACGACGCCAAAAGCAGCAAAACAACGGAAAGGCGCGTTTCAAACATTAAAAACGGGATTGCAATCGTTAGTCGATGAAGTGGAAAAACGATTGGAACAAGGCAGTGTCATGAAAGGGGTGCGGGTAGAAAACGTTAGACGCGAAGGAACAGAATATCGTTTGCGTTTAAGCAATGGAGAAGTGTGGAAAGCAGATAGCATTATCGTCGCGATACCGCACTCATCTGTACCAGCGATGTTTGCTGATTATCCGTTTTTCGCGCCGTTTCAATCAGTTCCATCGACGTCGGTAGCAACCGTGGCATTGGCCTTTCCGGAAAGCGCTATTGAACAAGATATTGATGGAACGGGCTTTGTCGTTTCCCGCCGCAATGATTATACGATTACGGCTTGCACATGGACACATAAAAAATGGCCGCATACCGCACCAAGCGGAAAAGCACTGTTGCGTTGCTATGTCGGCCGTCCTGGCGATGAAGAAATTGTCGAACAGTCAGATGACGAAATCGTCCGCGTCGTGCTGGATGATTTAAACAAAGTTATGCGTATTACGGGACGTCCGGAATTTTTCGTTATTTCGCGATGGAAAAGGGCGATGCCACAATATACGGTAGGCCATAAAGAGCGGCTTGCGAATATAAAAGCACACATGGACTCTGAGCTTCCAGGTGTGTTTTTAGCGGGAAGTTCGTACGAAGGATTAGGGCTGCCGGATTGCATTGCCCAAGGGGAAGAAGCGGTAAAAAAAAGTACTCGATTATTTGCAAGTGAGCCATCGAAAGTTTGCGGAGGTTAACTAAAAAGAGTTAACCTCTTTCTTTTTTGTGAAAAATATGTTATGATTTTAGACGTAATGACCAAATTGTTCATTTAGTCATTCGAAGGATGAGGGAAATGTCTATTGATCGAAAACAACAAATCATTGAAGCGGCTACTAAATCGTTTTCGTTATTTGGTTACAAGGCAACAACGATGGAGCAAATAGCGAAGCTCGCCAATGTCGGAAAAGGCACGATTTATACGTTTTTTAAAAACAAAGAAGACTTATTGGATGCAATTATCTCTTCACTTATTTTAGAAATAAAAAAGTCAGCGGAGCAAGCGATGGATCCCAATCGTCCCTTTTCGGAAAACGTGCATCGCGCCCTGTATCGCATTTTAGAGTTTCGCCAGCAGCATCAATTAACGGCGAAGCTTCTTCAAGAGGTGCGCAATGTCGGAACGGCGGCAGTCCAAGAAGTGATGAAAAAATTAGATTGGGCCATTATCGATTACATTCGTGAGAAAATCGAAATCGCTATAAAAAAAGGAGAAATTCGCGACTGCGATGCTGAAATTACAGCGTTTTTAATGTTAAAAGTATATATCGCATTAATTGTCGATTGGGAGCAAGATCATGATCCGCTGCCGAAAGAAAAAATTGCTGAACTATTTGAGCTTTATTTTTTGAAAGGATTGTCGAAATAGATAGTCCTTCTCTTTTTTACTTAAAAATGACCAAATGGACAAATTGGTCAATTGTATAGAGGAGGGAGAAAATGCGAGGACTTTCATTATTATGGAAAGAGGCGCATGCGATTTTTCGTAATCGAAAGACATTGATATCGATTATTGCTGTTATATGCATTCCGATATTATATAGTGGAATGTTTTTATGGGCGTTTTGGGATCCATACGCTCATCTGGATAAATTGCCTGTTGCTGTGGTGAACAACGACAAAGGAGCAGCGATGAACGGTGAAAAATTGGAAATTGGCGATAAGTTAGTAGAAAAGCTGAAAGAAAACAAGAAATTTGATTGGCATTTTGTTTCTGAAAAAGAAGCGGAAAAAGGATTGCAACATCAAAAGTATTATATGGCCATTGAAATTCCGGAAGATTTCTCGGAAAATGCTACGACTTTACAGAATGAACATCCAAAACCGATGAAACTCATCTATAAGCCAAACGAAGGATTTAACTTCCTATCGGCGCAAATTGGCGATAGTGCCGTAGAGAAGATTAAAGAAGAAGTTTCCAATACGGTGACAGAAACGTACGCGGAAGCGATGTTTGAAAATATCCGCGAGATGGCGAAAGGACTTGATCGGGCTAGCGAAGGTGCAAAACAGCTGCATGACGGCATTCAAAAAGCAAATGATGGCGGTGTCTCGCTGCAAAGCGGTCTGCATTCCGCGAAAGAAGGAAGCGGGAAATTAGCGAAAGGAGCGCATGCGGCAAAAAATGGTGCTAATGAGCTTTATAAAAACTTAAAACTGCTCGCTGAAAAATCGCTTACGTTTGAAAATGGATTGCAATCGGCTAGCGAAGGCGCTAATCAGCTAAACGCCGGGCTCTATCAGCTGCAAAATGGTTTTACAAAAATGCAGGACGGCCATTCACGACTATTAGCTGGCGCGAAACAAGTGGAGAATGGTGCGAAACAACTGTCCGGCGGTCTTCATCAATCGCTTGATGGAATGCAACAAATGAAAGAAAACATTCCGCCATTAACACAAGGATCGCAGAATTTACAAAATGGAGCACAAAAGCTTTCCGCATCGATGGAACAATGGAAGCAAGGGGCTGAGAAGACAAATAAAGGCGCTGTCCAAGTAAGCCAAGGATTAGAAAAAGCGGTAGCCCAATTGGACGCGTTAGCAGCACAAGCAACAGATCCAAAAGAAAAAATGCAATTACAAACTCTGAAAGAACAATTACTTCCTCTATCCGAAGGAAGCAAACAAGTCGCTCAAGGAATGGAACAGTTATCGAATAGTGCCGGTCAATTAAAAACAGGTGCGGATCAGCTTGCTGCGGGAGCTTCTAGGCTCCATAATGGCCAGCTTGCGTTAAGCGAAGGAGTCGAAAAGCTTTTAGCAGGCCAGCAACAATTAGCAAGCGGTGCTGACGCGCTTGTTGCCGGCCAGTCGGAAGTAGTGCAAGGATTAACAGTGTTTGGGGAAAAATTACAAGAAGGAAAAAATGGTGTTGATCAGTTAGTCGCGGGAAGTGATCGATTGTCTTCTGGGTTGCATCAGCTCGCCCAAGGATCAAACAAATTAAAAGATGGCGCCCATCAGCTTGCGGATGGGTCCGGAAAGCTTGCCGATGGCATGAATGACCTTGAAAATGGCGCTGTGTCGCTTTCCAACGGCATGAATCAACTTGCTAACGGTTCTAATCAGCTTGTAAGTGGAATGAAAAAATTAGAGGATGGATCGAATGAGTTGGCAGATAAACTAGCTGATGGCGCGAAAAAAGCGAGTGATGTCAAAGCAAATGATGATACTTATAAAATGTTTGCCGATCCAGTGAAAAAGAAAAATGAAAAAATGAATCATGTGCCAAACTATGGTACCGGATTTACACCATACTTCTTATCGCTAGGATTGTTTGTCGGCGCCCTTGTTTTGTCCATTGTGTTTCCATTGCGTGAACCAGCGGACGTGCCAAAATCAGGATTTAGCTGGTTTATTGGGAAATTTGGCATTTTAGTAGCCGTTGGGATTATCCAATCATTGCTGGCAGATGCCGTATTACTTGGAGCATTAGACATTCATGTCCAAAGTGTTCCTAGATTTATACTATTTACGATGATCACAAGCATTACGTTTATTGCGTTAATTCAATTCCTAGTGACGACGTTGGCAGATCCGGGGCGTTTTATTGCAATTGTTGTATTAATTTTGCAACTTACAACAAGTGCTGGAACGTTCCCGCTTGAATTGATTCCAGACGTATTGCAATACTTCAATGCTTGGTTGCCGATGACATATTCGGTGCTTGGATTTAAAGCGGTTATTTCTAGTGGAGATTTTGCGTTTATGTGGCATAACGCAGCTGTTTTAGCCTTGTTTATTGCCATTTTCATGGTAGGAACAATTTTATACTTTATTGCACAGCATAAACGTCAGTTTGATAAACAGATGAACGAAGCTTCCGAAGCGTAATGCTTTGGAAGCTTTTTTCATCTACGTTCAACGTTTATGAATGAAGCAGCGCGGACACATATAGATTCAATGACGATCCATACAAAAAAAAATTAAAGATGCCTCTAGAGAGAAGCACCTTTACGTATATAGACAGAAACGTTTTTCGTGTTATTGATGATAAACGACGCCTAAACAATTAGTGCATGTGTTTCCGTAGCATTCATGCTGTTCTTCTATTTCTTTGCCGCATTGCACACATTTTTTTGGCGGTAGGTTTTTGAAAAATTCTAACACTTTTACTAACATTGCGATCGCCTCCGTTGTTTTGTTACTTGTATTGTATTATAACAGAATGTGATTTGTCAATAACTGTTTTAAAACAAATTTCGCCAAAGATGCAAAGTCCACTAAATTTATGTATGATGATAACAGATGAGTACATAAGGAGGAGTACGATGAAAGTTACGGTTATTGGCTATTGGGGAGGTTTTCCAGCAGCGAATGAAGCAACCTCCGGATATTTGTTTGAGCATGACGAATTTCGCTTGTTAGTGGATTGTGGAAGCGGCGTGCTTTCGAAATTGCAAAATTATGTATCTGTCGAAAAATTAAATGCGGTAATCGTATCTCATTATCATCATGACCATGTCGCGGATATCGGTCCATTGCAATATGCGCGGCTGATCAAAAAGAATCTTGGAGTACAATTGCCAGTGCTTCCGATTTACGGGCACCCATTTGATCAAGGGGAATTTGCCCGTCTAGCGCATGAGGGGATTACCGAAGCGGTTGCTTATGATCCGGAACGATCGCTTCAAGTCGGACCGTTTCACATTACCTTTATGAAGACAGTGCATCCAGTTACTTGCTATGCGATGCGAATTACAGCAGGAGATGCAACGGTCGTTTATACGGCTGATTCTAGCTATTTACCGGAGTTTGCGCCGTTTGCTGAAAATGCGGATTTGCTTATTTGTGAATGCAATTTTTACGCCGGGCAAAACGCCGCTCCCGCCGGCCATATGACGAGCGAAGAAGCAGCAATGATTGCCCGTGATGCAAACGTAACGGAACTATGGTTAACCCATTTGCCGCATTTTGGAGAGCATACGCAGCTTGTCAGCGAGGCAAATGCAGTGTTTTCCGGCAAAGTGCAGTTAGCGAAAACAGGACTAGTGTGGGAAAAATAGAAAAAGTTTATCCCCCATTCAGCCAATCAAAATGTTTTCTGGAAAAACAAACGACAGTGACTCAATTAGGAGAGCAAGCTTTTTCTTGCTCTCTTTTTTCTTTTTTCTTATAATAAAATCTAGTTAGAATTTTTTAAATTATAAAATGAATGATGATTCATTCAGTATCTTTTATGGGGGAGGGATTTTGGTGAATTTATCATCGCGGCTGGCAGAGGTAGCAGATCAATTGCCGAATAAGGAAGCGTATTGGTTTGAAGGTGAAAGTTGTACATATGGAGAGTTAGATGCGGCGATTTCCAAGTTTTCTAGCGGCCTGTATAACATGGGAATTCGACAAGGTGACCACATCGCCTTGTTAATCGGAAACTCACCATATTTCGTGATTGGATTATACGGAGCGTTGCGGTTAGGAGCAACCGTTATTCCGATTAATCCGATTTATACACCCGATGAAATCAGCTATATTTTGATGAATGGAGATGCAAAGGCGGTTATTGCCTTGGACTTACTCGTTCCGTTGTTTATACAAATGCAAGGACGCTTGCCGCTGCTAGAACATGTGATTATTTGCGAAACTCCGCAAGGAAAAGAAAAAGGAATTTCTTTGCCGGAACAAATGAAATCGTTTACAGATGTACTTCGATCTGGTGATGTGAACTTCCAAGGACCGAAGTTGGCGGATGATGATACCGCGGTAATTTTGTATACATCGGGGACGACAGGAAAACCAAAAGGAGCAATGTTGACCCATAAAAACTTATATAGCAACGCTCAAGATATTGCCAATTATTTAAAAATCAATGAAAACGATCGTGTTATTGCGACATTGCCGATGTTTCATGTCTTTTGTCTAACCGTCGCGCTGAATGCACCGCTAATGAATGGCGGAACGGTGATTATTGTTCCAAAGTTTAGTCCAGCGAAAATTTTCAACATTGCTCGGGAGCAAAAAGCAACGATTTTTGCAGGTGTACCGACGATGTATAACTTCCTGTACCAATATGAAGGCGGAAGCGCGGACGATTTCCGTACGCTTCGTCTCTGCATCTCGGGCGGTTCTTCGATGCCGGTGGCGTTATTGAAAAACTTTGAGAAAAAATTCAAAGTGATCGTTTCGGAAGGATACGGATTGTCGGAAGCATCTCCCGTAACATGCTTTAACCCGCTCGATCGTCCGCGAAAACCTGGATCGATTGGAACAAGCATTATGAATGTCGAAAACAAAGTAGTGAACGAATTTGGCGAAGAAGTGCCAGTCGGAGAAGTCGGCGAACTAGTTGTCCGCGGTCCGAACGTCATGAAAGGTTACTACAAAATGCCGGAAGAAACAGCCCATGCGCTTCGTGACGGTTGGCTTTATACAGGAGATTTAGCAAGAATGGATGAAGAAGGATATTTCTACATTGTCGATCGGAAAAAAGATATGATTATCGTTGGCGGCTATAACGTATATCCGCGTGAAGTAGAAGAAGTTCTATACGGTCATCCAGATGTAGTGGAAGCGGCTGTAGTTGGCGTGCCTGATCCAGATTATGGAGAAACGGTGAAATGTTTTGTCGTTTCGAAAAATCCGCAATTAACCGAGGAAATGCTCATCGAATACTGCCGCAAGCATCTAGCAAAATATAAAGTTCCAAGCTCCATTGAGTTTTTAGATGAATTGCCGAAAAATACAACAGGAAAAATTTTGCGGCGTGCATTAAAAGAACTCTCATCCAAGTTGTAAAAAGTACCGAATTTTCGGTACTTTTATTTTTTTCTTAAAATATATAGTTGAAAATAGAATAATAAATTTATATAATTTAATGCATAAAAGCTAAAAAGTATAAAAGTGATAAAGTATTGTTTGCTAGGGGGATGGGATGATGAAAAAAAGGATTCAACAAATCGCAATGTTATGTTCGGCAAGTTTTTTATTATTGAGCGGGTGCGGTGCGAAAGAAACAAGTAAAAGTGAAGGAAACAAAGAGAAAACATATCGCATCGGGGTAACACAAATTGTGGAGCATCCATCATTGGACGAGGCGTTAAAAGGATTTAAGCAAGCGTTGAAAGATAAGGGGCTGTCCGTTTCCTATGATGTACAAATTGCCCAAGGAGATATGAACAATAACCAAACGATTGCCAATAATTTTGTTTCCGATCAAGTTGATTTAATTTTTGCTAACTCCACTCCAAGCGCTCAAGCAGCGTTGAATGCGACAAAAGATATTCCGATTGTGTTTACTTCTGTTACTGACCCGGTTGGAGCACAGCTTGTACAATCAATAGAAAAACCTGGAGGAAACGTCACTGGAACGACCGATACGCATCCTGATGCGATTCCGAAAACAGTGCAGTTTATTGATAAATACGTAAAAGGAAATCGCGTCGGCATGATTTATAACTCTGGAGAGCAAAATTCAGTGGCGCAAGTCGAAACCGTCAAAAAGGCGATGAAGGGAACAGATTTAAAAATTGTTCCTGTTTCTGTATCGACAACGGCTGAGGTGAAACAAGCAGCGGAATCACTTGTCGGCAAAGCGGACTGCATTTACATCATTACGGATAATACGGTTGTTTCCGCGCTCGAGTCGGTGATCCAAGTAGCAAGCGACCATGATATTCCATTGTTTGCCGGTGAATTAGATTCGGTGAAACGCGGCGGGTTTGCCGCTTACGGGTTTGACTATTATGACATTGGATATGAAGCGGGAGAGATGGCTGTACAAATTCTTAAAGATGGCAAAAAACCATCTGATCTGCCTGTGCAATATCCGAAGAAGTTGAAGCTGCTTATTAACAAAAAAGCGGCAAAAGATATGGGCATCGAGCTTAACCCAGAATGGGATTCCATTGCAGAATATATTGAATAAATATAGTGCATCCCTCCTTTAAGGAGGGATGTACTTTCAAAGGACGGGAGCATTATGTCAACAGCGATTTTTAGTGCGATTGAAGCAGGATTTATTTATGCGATTATGGCGTTAGGAGTGTATTTATCGTTTCGTATTTTAGATTTTCCTGATTTAACGGTAGATGGAAGCTTTGTGACCGGGGCGGCGGTGGCGTCTGTGCTTATTATTAACGGAACGAATCCGTTTCTTGCCTCTGCCGCCGCGTTGTTAGTCGGGTTTGCTGCTGGTTCGATCACCGGAATATTGCATACGAAAGGGAAGATTAATCCGCTATTATCGGGAATTTTAATGATGATTGCACTTTATTCTATCAATCTGCGGATTATGGGGCGTTCGAACGTTCCGCTTTTACAGCAAGACACGATAATGACGGCGATGACGGAAGTATGGCAAAATGCAGGGCTAGACAAAGCGATCAACAGCATGATCTCTTTTGCCGGGTTTGTACCGCGCACATGGGCGATTTTCGTGACGATGGCTTTTGTCGTCATAGTTATCAAACTGCTTCTTGATCAGTTGCTGAAAACGGAAATTGGCTTAGCACTGCGCGCAACGGGCGACAATAAGCAAATGGTTTCTAGCTTCTCCGCCAATACCGATTGGCTGACGATTTTTGGACTTGGCTTATCTAATGCGCTCGTTGCTTTTTCGGGAGCGCTTGTCGCGCAATATGGAGGGTTTAGCGATGTCGGTATGGGAATCGGCATGATTGTCATCGGGCTTGCTTCGGTCATTATCGGGGAAGCGTTGTTCGGAGCGCGTACGATTGCGCGTGCGACATTAGCGGTCATCGGTGGAGCGATTGTATACCGCATCATTTTAGCGCTTGCCTTGCGTGTGCAGTTTTTGGAAACCGGAGACGTAAAGCTCATTACGGCGGTTATTGTAATAGTTGCTCTCATTGTTCCAAACATTGTCGCAGCGCAAAAAGAAAAACGGAGTAAAAAGCGCAAAACACAAGCACAAGAGAGGGGGGAGCGCGTTGCTGAAGCTCAAACAGATTACAAAAGTATTTAACGAGGGAACGATTGATGAAAAAGTAGCGTTGCAGCCGATTAACTTAACATTAGCTCCCGGTGATTTCGTCACGATCATCGGAAGCAATGGCGCGGGAAAATCGACGATGATGAACATTATTTCTGGCCGGCTCTTCCCCGACACTGGTTCTGTCTGGATTAATGGAAAAGATGTAACGGCACTGAGGGAACATGAACGCGCCCGCTATATCGGCCGCGTGTTTCAAGACCCGCTCGCCGGTACGGCGCCGAATATGACGATTGAAGAAAATTTGGCGCTTGCCTATAATCGCACGAAGCGGCGAACGCTCAAATTCGGGGTGACGAAAAAACGGCGCGATTTTTTCCGTGAGACGCTCGAGACGCTTCATCTTGGCTTGGAAAACCGCTTAACCGCGAAAGTCGGGCTATTGTCTGGAGGAGAACGCCAAGCGTTGTCGCTTTTAATGGCCACATTTACGAAACCGGATTTGCTCCTTTTGGATGAGCATACGGCGGCGCTTGATCCAGCGCGTGCAGAGTTAATTACGGAGCTGACGAAAGAAATCGTAGAAAAATATAAACTGACGACATTAATGGTTACGCACAATATGGAACAAGCGCTTCGCTTGGGCAACCGTCTGATTATGATGGACCGGGGGCAAATTATTTTCGAAGCGAGCGGCAAAGAAAAGCAATCATTGACGGTTGAACGTCTATTACAAGAATTTCAGCGCATCCGCGGAAGCCAATTCGCTAGCGACCGCGCCGTGCTAGGATAATAGAAAAGCGGGGAACGATTCCCCGCTTTGTTATTTTGCGTTTTTGACAGCAAGCCCCGCCGCTTTTTCATATGCCGCTTGAAGTTTTCTTGTAACCTCTCCTGGCTTCCCGTCGGCAATGAGTTGCTCTTCGACTTGGATGATTGGAATAATGCTTGATGTGGTGCTTGTTAAAAACATTTCATCCGCTTGGGCAATATCTTCGATGGAAAACGCTTCTTCGACGAATGGAATGTGAAATAAATCGCAAAATTCTTTCACTTTCATGCGGATAATGCCGTTTAAAATGCGCTCTGTCGCTGGGTGGGTGTAAACTTTTCCGTCTTTGACAAGGAAAATGTTTGAGGAGCTGCCTTCGGTAATATCTCCGTCTCGGTAAAAGATTGCCTCAAACGCCCCGCGTTCCGTTGCTTCTTGTTTTGCCAGCACGTTCGGTAGAAGATTTAAACTCTTAATATAGCAATATTCCCAGCGGACATCTCTTGTTAAAATCGTACGCACTCCATTTTCGATTTCTCGTATTTTTCTTGGCATTTCCCGAATATAGGCGTACAAATTCGGACGATTCTCGGCCGGAAACGCGTGGTTGCGTGGGAAGCTCCCTCTTGTCACCTGAAGATAGAGAATCGCGTCTTCTTTCACATTGTTCATTTCCCGCAGCAGTTCCAGCTTTTCCATCAGCACATCTTTGTCAAAAGGAACAGAAAGGCGAATCGCCGCCGCAGAACGGTATAGGCGGTCGATATGCTCCTCAAGCAAAAAATACGTTCCTTGATAGATGCGCGCGACTTCATAAACCCCATCGCCAAACTGCAGCCCCCGTTCTTCCATTGGATAGGTTACTTCATGACGGGGAAGAAATTGTTTTTCCGTTAGTACGTACAGCTTTAATGTCATCGGTTCCAGCTCCTTTTTCCAGAAGTGTGAAAATTCAATTTATTATCAGTATATCACGAACAAAAAAGAGCAGCTTATAGCAATTCTTTTTTTACTAAGGTGATACCCATCTTCATCAATATGTCCCCTATAAAACATTGCTGGAATATAGAAAGACATGCCGCCGTTTTGATTGATGCTTTTTCGTTATTTAACAAGAGATTGGGAATCTGTGAAGGAGAGATCGCAGTTCTAATATATCCCCGTCGAATCATGATGAACTGATTATTGCAAAAAATAAACAATTTTTAGATAATATTACGTAAAGCTAGACAGAAACGGGGGATTCATCGTGGAAACGACATTGGCAGCGGGAAAATCATCGCCGTTTCGCCAAGGCGTGCAAGCAGGGGTGACGATTGCGATTGGCTATATGCCGATTGCGCTGATGTTTGGGTTTCTCGCGAAAACAACGGGATTAACGGCGGCAGAAACGGTGCTAATGAGCGTTATTGTGTTTGCTGGAGCTTCCCAGTACATTGCGTTAAACTTGCTTTCCATTGGCACGGGAATGTTTGAAATTGTGTTGACAACGTTTATTTTAAACATTCGCCATTTTCTTATGTCGGCTTCGTTAAATGAAAAAGCGGAACCGGACGTTCTTTGGAAAAAGGCGCTCTATGCATTTGGCATTACGGACGAAACGTTTTCCGTGGCGGCGATGAAAGAAGGGACCGTGACCGCCTCTTATATGTTTGGACTTATTTTGATGTCATACGGCAGCTGGGTGGTGAATTCGGGCATCGGTTATCTTGTCGGCGACAGCTTGCCGCAAAGCTTGCAAAAAAGCATGTCGGTCGCGCTATATGCGATGTTTATCGGTTTGCTCGTTCCAGCGTTGAAAAAGCAGCGAAAAATCATTTTGCTTGCGGGAATGGCCGCAGTCATCAATTCGCTATGCATGCTTCTCTTGCATATTTCCAAAGGGTGGTCAATTGTGATTGCGACATTAGCGGCAGCAATTGCCGTGCAATGTTTCGCGAAAGAAAGTGAGGCGGAACAAGATGAATAGCGCGATCGTTTGGATGATTATCGGTATGGGGCTTGTGACATATATTCCGCGTATGCTTCCGCTTGTCGTGTTTCAGCGCGTCAAGCTGCCGCTGTTTTGGCAAGGTGTCTTGAAAAACGTTCCGTATGCGACGTTAGGTGCGCTTATCGTTCCAGGAATCTTTTTCATCCATGAAGATATTTGGTTTGGCATTCTTGGCTTTATAAGCGCATTTGTGGCGGCATGGCTCGGCGCGAACGTTATCATTGTCGTTCTCGTATCTGTGGCGGTGTTGAGCGTTTATGCGCTGCTTGCATAAATGGTCAATAGAATGATGAACGCAGTAAAAAGGTAAGCCAAACATATTTCTGTTCCTAATATGTGCTTACCTTTTTTATTGCTAAAATGGAAAGGCAGATGGAGTGGGAGTGGCGGCAACAGAATAAGAGTGCTTCGGTTGACACTCATATGTTGATAAAAGCAGAGAGCGCAGGAAACAAGCAATCGTCTTGTGAACAGTTTGATATATAAAATAAAAAGCTTCAGCTCATCACAAGACTGAAGCTTTTTACTAGGATGATCCTTGTTTTATTTTATTTCGTCCATAATCGTCTCATAAACTTCCTGTACGTTAAATCGTTCTTTTCCCATGCCAAATTGTTCAATAACGCGCCCGTTTTCATCTAATAAGTAGGTTAACGTCGTATGGACAAGCATGCCGTTTCCAGGGTCGCGATATTGGAAATCAAAAGCGTCGGCGACTTTTTTTGTATCTGCTTCATTTCCCCGCAAAAACAGCCAGCCTTCATTGCCGTTGGTGACTCCGTACGATTTCGCATATGCTTGCAGCTTTTCCGGAGTATCCCGCTTCGGATCGATGGTAATCGTAATAAACTCGACATTTTTCCCAAACACGTGCTCTTTTTCTAGTTTTGCGCGTAATTTTGTCATTTGAAATGTCGTATTTGGACAAACGTCCGGGCAATTTGTATACATAAATTCAAGCAAGCGAACTTTCGGTTTCATATCACTAAAACGATATTCATCCCCCCATGCTGTTTCCATTACAACATCGCTAGGCAGTTCCATCTTTGCCTGCCGATATACGGTGAAATAAAATGCTCCGGCACCAACACAAAGAATAAACAAGATGGTTAGCGATAAATACAATTTTTTCACCATTATCACTCTCCTATGTTTATCATACAGGAAAATAGTCATTTATACGGATGATATTTGTGACAGTTCTTTGGCGTTCTAATTATGGCGAAGTTGATTACACTAAAAATAGCAGTGTTGGTTGCTAAAAAGGAGGTTGCAAGTAATGAAAAAGTCGTTCGTTGGATACTCTTCATTTATGTGCTGTATGGAATAGGAATGGCATGGTATTTATTTGTTGCTGATACATCGATTCCGCCAGAGTGGAAAGGAACGAGCGCCGATCCGTCGACATTTTTAACACCAAGAGAGCAAATGTTAAGCGAAGAATATTCGAGGTGGAAGGATCTTTTATTTTTTCTCGCCGTTCCGTACGAATGGCTAATTTATTTTTGTCTCTTGGCGCTCGGTGTTGCTAAAGCGTTGCAAACGTGGGTGGAGCGAGCAACAAAGTGGTTTACGCTTCGATCCGTCCTATATGTATTTTGGTTATCCCTCATTGTGGCGGCATTTTCGCTTCCTCTAAATTTTGTCGGCTATCATCTTTCCCGCGCATATGGCATTAGCACGCAATCGGTATCAAGTTGGTTGAAGGATGAGCTGACCAATTTTTTTGTTGATACGGTGCTGTTTATGTTGATTGCAACAGTATTGTATTGGCTCCTTCGCCGCTTTGAAAGGCGCTGGTGGCTGTATGCGTGGGTGTTATGCGTGCCATTTATGATTTTTTTATGTTCATTCAGCCGGTTTACGGAAAAAACAGTGACAAAGCAAAAAAGATTTCCTTTTTGAAATTCTTTTTAAAAAAATTTCAAAAAAACTGTTTTCTTTTTTGTGATTCTGTTATATAATAACAACGTACAAAACGATAATGTATTATAACAATAGAGATGGGGGAAGAGAAATGGCTAGTTTTGAAGAACGTGTAAAACAATTGGAAGAAAGTTGGAAAAATGAAGAGCGTTGGAAAGGGATTGTTCGTCCTTATAGCGCAGAAGATGTCATTAAATTGCGCGGCTCGATTGATATTGAATATACATTAGCTCGTCGCGGAGCAGAGAAACTTTGGAAATTGTTAAATACGGAAGATTACATCAATGCTCTTGGGGCGTTAACTGGAAACCAAGCAGTTCAGCAAGTGAAAGCCGGTTTAAAAGCAATTTATTTAAGCGGATGGCAAGTAGCGGCAGATGCAAACCTTGCAGGGCAAATGTATCCAGACCAAAGCTTATATCCGTCCAATAGCGTACCTCATGTGGTGAAACGGATTAATCAAGCATTGCAACGTGCCGATCAAATTCAATATTTGGAACAAAGCGGAGATATCGATTATTTCGTACCGATTGTTGCTGACGCAGAAGCAGGTTTTGGTGGTCAATTAAATGTGTTTGAATTGATGAAAGCGATGATTGAAGCAGGTGCAGCAGGTGTTCACTTCGAAGACCAGCTTTCTTCGGAGAAAAAATGCGGTCACTTAGGCGGAAAAGTGTTGCTTCCAACGCAAACAGCGGTACGTAACCTAATTGCGGCACGTCTTGCAGCAGATGTCATGGGTGTACCGACTGTGTTGATTGCACGTACAGATGCGAATGCGGCGGATTTAATTACGAGCGATATCGACCCTCGTGACCAAGAATTTATTACTGGTGAACGGACACCGGAAGGATTTTACCGCACGAGAGCAGGGCTTGACCAAGCGATTGCTCGCGGCTTAGCGTATGCGCCGTATGCGGATTTAATCTGGTGCAAAACAAGCGAGCCAAACTTAGAAGAGGCGCGTCGTTTCGCAGAAGCGATTCATGAAAAATTCCCAGGCAAAATGCTCGCTTACAACTGCTCGCCATCATTTAACTGGAAGAAAAAATTGGATGACGAAACGATTGCAAACTTCCAAAAAGAACTCGCAAAAATGGGCTACAAATTCCAATTCGTTACACTCGCTGGTTTCCATACATTAAACTACAGCATGTTCGAATTGGCACGCGGATACAAAGAGCGCGGCATGGCGGCATATGCAGAATTGCAACAAGCAGAATTTGCCGCAGAAAAATATGGCTACACGGCAACAAGACATCAACGCGAAGTTGGCACTGGTTACTTCGATGAAGTAGCGCAAGTGATTTCCGGCGGTCAAGCATCAACGGTCGCGTTGAAAGGTTCGACAGAAGAAGAACAATTTACGACAGCATAAGGGAAAAATGGGGGATTTCATATAGAAGAAACAAGGGCATGCTTGACATAAGCGTGCCCTTTTGTTATCGAGATGATATATAGAAATGATAAAATTAGACAAGAAAGTATACATATTCCTGTAAAAATATGCTAGAGGATCATATGATCGCTTTTTATAGTTGCCTTCCCAATGAAATATTACAAAATAACAACATGCCTTCTAGTTTTGTATAATTTGGAAATACTAACACATCCTAAACATGGGAGGCGATTATCATATGCAAAAGGAAAATGAAAAAAGAGAAATGCCATTTGAGCCAACGTTGCATCCAGAGTTTCGCATAAGTACAGATTTTCATTTTCAGCAGGCATTTTTGAATGAGGAAACATATGCTGGAGGTTCGACTGGCGAGCATACAGCTATTGAACAAGCAAATGAATATTTAGCGGAAGAAGAAATTCGGCAAACATTTCATAATTCATGAACCTCTTCCGCTTTCATTCCATTAATAAGTGGAAGAGTTCGCGAGAGATTAGCCATTCTAAAAACACCTTTTTCCCATGACTTTGGTCATGGGATTTATTATTTAACGTGATTTTCATCATAAAAATTGTTCATTATTTTTTGAAAATATAGAAAAATATAACTATTAATGATATGATGGAATTAGGTACAATGTATAAGAGAGGAGAGAAATTTGTAATGAAAGTAAATGAGTTTATCGTCCTGAATAAATTTATTATTAGCCGCTATACCATGGCGGTTTTACCGCATCACTTACATGGTAATTTCTACGCAAAAGTTGTGGAAGAAGATGGCGAGTATATTGTTAAAATGAGGCCAATTGATATTATTAAACGCAGCTGCGACTATTATGGTTCTAGTTTTCGAGGCAGAAAAGAAGGCACCCGAGCTGTCATCGGCATTACGCATAAAGCGCCGATCGCAATCGAACCGCTCAACGAAATTTACGTTTTCCCAACGATTTCCCCTAGTGATCCCCGCTGTGTTTGGCTATCACACATTCACGTATATAAATATGAGCCCACAAAAAATGATCAAACAATCGTCTATTTTACCAACGAAAAAAGTATTTTACTTGATGTTTCCTACCACTCTTTTGTCAATCAACTTTATCGTACGGCACAGCTCAGAACAAAACTAACAGAGCGAATGGAAGCAAGAGAACGTAAACTGCAGTATATGTTTCGGATGAATCATTCTAAAGGGTGGTTGCAGCAATAGTTTTTTTAAAAGCCGAAAAATCTCCCACTTCAGCGGATTTTCTTCATCGCAAGTAAGTGGGAGAAAAACGGCTCTTGCAGCTGTTATTTTTTCATTACTATTATTACTATTTAATCATTTTCCATTGTTTTGATCATTCATATCCATAAAGATTAGTTCAAATTCCCCTTAGAAGTGTGTAAAATAAATATATAGCATAATATGAATGGGGAGTATAAATGGACATCGAAGCAATCAAACAATGGTTTACCCTTGACAACGTACTATCCATGCTGGAGCAGTATCGCTCCTTTGGAGTGTTCCCAGGAATTGCAGCAACGTTGTTGGAATCGTTTTTTCCTGTTTTACCAATGTTTGTTTTCGTTATGGCAAATGCGGCAGCATTTGGTTTGTGGAAAGGTTTCCTTATTTCGTGGATCGGCGCCTGTCTCGGTTCCATTCTCGTTTTTTGGCTTACACGAAAAATTGGACAAAAGCGTTTTTTTCGTTTTGTAAGCCGCCATCGAAAAGTCAGGCAGTTTATGCACTGGATTGAGCGTCATGGTTTTGGCCCAGTGTTTTTAATATATTGTTTTCCGTTTACTCCATCAGCGGTCGTCAATGTTGTTGCAGGGTTGTCGCGGATAAGCCAGCAGCAATTTATTTTAGCCGTATTATTGGGAAAGATGGTAATGATTTTTACAATTAGTTTTATTGGATATGATATCGCCGCGCTTGTGAAACAGCCGTTGCGTACAGTCGCGATAGCGGTTGTTATCGCAATGTTATGGTATGCTGGAAAGAAAGTGGAAGCGAAGTTTTCGATAACTGAAAAACGGTATAATGAGGGAGATGGATAATGGCAGGTGGCGATTGGAACATGGGGGAGAAGAGACGGCGGTGGCGCAGGTCATTTCTTTTCGGAGGTGCACTCACTTTTATTTTGGTATTACGGTTTCTTTGCTTCACCAACTATATGGTGGAGGGGAAATCGATGATGCCGACATTGCAAGAAGGAAATTTGTTGATTGTAAATAAACTAAGTTATCAAATTGGCGATATTCATCGGTTTGATGTTGTCGTCTTTCATGCGAACGAAAAGGAAGATTACGTAAAACGCGTGATCGGACTGCCTGGTGATCAAATTGAATATAAAAATGATGTGCTATATATTAACGGAAAAAAAACCAATGAACCGTATTTACAACCGTATAAACAAAAATTGATTGGCGGAAAGTTGACGGGAGATTTTACGCTGGAAGAACTTACAGGGAAAAAGAGAGTGCCGGAAGGATATATTTTTGTCCTTGGCGATAACCGGTTAAGCAGCTGGGACAGCCGGCATTTCGGATTCGTGAAAATAAGTCAAGTAGTAGGAAAAGTTGATTTGCGCTATTGGCCTGTTCAACAATTTTCTGTCCGATTTTGATATAGTTTAAAAATTTTGTTTGGAGTGGAAATGAATTTCTATTTGCGGCAGTAAACGCATGGCTATAAAATGATAGAAGAACGGACGCCTTTGGAACGAGGGGAAGTGTAAAACGGTTTTTTAGTTTATCGCTTGGCGAAAACTTCAAATCGCTTGAGTTCAAACGAAGTGAAGTGGCGGGTAGTTCGCGTAAAAGGTATTCATCGATGCGGTATAGCTCGTGAATACTATTTTTTCTTCCAGAATACGAACATATGTGCTAAAATGAAGGAAATAATAGAAAATGAAGGTGATATCGATGTCGCTTCGATTTCTTTTAGGAAGATCGGGAAGTGGAAAAACAACAACGTGCTTAAATGAAATTCGTCGTAAATTAAAAGAAGAGCCAAAAGGGAATCCGATTATTTATCTTGTTCCAGAGCAAATGACGTTTCAATCAGAATATGCGTTAATACATACACCAGGATTAGGCGGAATGATCCGGGCGCAAGTTTTTAGCTTTACACGGTTAGCATGGCGTATTTTGCAGGAAACTGGCGGAATGAGTCGATACCATGTGAATGATATCGGAATGCAGATGATGATTCGAAAAATTGTCGAACAAAAGAAACAACAATTGAAATTATTTGGCCGCGCCGTTGATAAAACAGGCTTTATCAAACAGCTTCACGACATGATTACAGAATGTAAACGTTATTGTGTTACTCCACAGCATCTTCGCGAACATGTAAAAGCGCTGACGGAACAAGGAAAAAAGCCGGCTGAAAAGGTGTTAGCCGATAAATTAAACGATATATCCATCATTTATGAGGAACTAGAGAGAAGTTTATTGAACCATTACATAGATTCGGAGGATTATTTGCGGTTGCTTTCCGAAAAAATCCCGCAATCCCGCTATTTGCGTAATGCAGAAATCTATATTGATGGGTTTCACCAATTTACACCACAGGAGTATATGGTGCTTGAACAGCTGCTTATTCATTGTAAACGTGTTACTGTGGCATTAACAGTAGATGCGCCTTACGATGACCGATTGCCAAATGAATTGCATTTATTTTATTTAACGGCAAAAACTTATCATGATATTCGCCAAATGGCGCTCTTAAATGATGTTGCCATCGAAGAAACCATGATTTTAGATAGAAATATGCGCCATCAAGAAAAAGCACTTGCTCATCTTGAAGCGTATTATCATGAGCGCCCCGCGGTTGTCTATTCAGAAGAGACAGAGGCGGTTAATGTGTATGAAGCGGCAAACCGCCGCGCGGAAATCGAAGCGATTGCTCGAGAAATCGTTCATCTTGTGCGTGACAAAGGATATCGTTATCGTGATATTGCTTTGATTGTTCGCAATACGGAAGATTATCGCGATTTAGTGAAAACCATTTTTTATGATTTTCATATTCCTTATTTTATGGATGAAAAAGAGCCGATGCATCATCACCCGCTTATTGAATTGCTGCGGGCCAGCATGGAAATTATTACATCGCGCTGGCGTTATGAATCGGTATTTCGCGCCATTAAAACCGATTTATTATTTCCAGTGGAAGAAGATATCGTTGCGTTGCGAGAAGCGATGGACCAGCTAGAAAACTATGTTCTCGCATACGGAATTAAAGGAGAAAAATGGACAAATGGTGAACGTTGGACATACCGCCGCTACCAGGCATTAGAAGGATTATCCATCCCGCAAACAGATGAGGAAAAGCAATACGAAGAAAAGTTAAACGAATGGCGTGATATAATTGCAGCTCCGCTCTCTAAGCTAGAGCGCCGAATGCGTAGAGCGAAAGATGGAAAAAGCCTTTGTGAAGCGATTTATTTATTCTTAGAAGAATTACAAATTCCTAGAAAACTAGAAAAAATGAGCAAAGAAGCGGAAGAACAAGGCAGGTTGATGGAAGCAAGACAGCATGAGCAAGTATGGAATGCGGTGATTGATTTATTAAACCAATATGTAGAAATGTTAGGAGATGAATCGATACCGGTAGAAGAGTTTGCGAAAATCATCGAAACAGGGCTTGACCGTCTCGAATTTTCGCTTGTTCCACCCGCGATGGACCAAGTGATTATTGCCCAATTAGACCGTTCTCGTCTTATTGATGTAAAATGCGCGTTTATTATTGGCGTAAATGAAGGTATCATTCCGGCGAAAGCAAAAGAAGACGGATTGCTGGCGGAAACGGAACGGGAACTTTTACAGCAGTTTGGAACGAGAGTTGCTCCAGGAGGAAGAGAACAATTATTTTATGAACCGTTTTTCATTTATTTAGCATTAACGAGTCCAAGCGAGCGGCTATATGTGACCTATCCGCTGGCAAATGAAGAAGGAAAAGCGCTCTCTCCTTCGATCATTATTAAGCATCTTACTGATTTATTCCCGAATTTGCAAAAGCGTGTCTGCGGAAATGATCCTCTTGATGCGCCGTTTGCGGAACAACATGAATTTGTCACTGTTCCGCGTGCGACGTTAACATATCTTGTAACACAACTGCAAGCATGGAAACGGAATTACTCGATTGCGCCGCTTTGGTGGGATGTATATAACTTTTACGTAAGTGATCAACAATGGAGAAGTCACGCGCGCAAAGCGATTGCAGGGGTATTTTATACGAATGAGGCAACGCCGTTGAAAAAAGAAATTAGCAAGCGATTGTACGGCAAAAAAATCCAGGCGAGCGTATCGCGCATGGAGCAATTTCAAAAATGCCCGTTTTCCCATTTTGTTTCCCATGGCTTACGGTTAAAGGAACGGGCTGTTTTTCGGCTCGATGCTCCTGACATTGGACAACTATTTCACTCTGCGCTGAAAATTATTTCCGACCGCCTTCGCGAAGCAAAAATTGATTGGCGCCATTTGTCCAAACAGCAGTGTGAGCAGCTGTCAATGGAAGCGGTGGAACAAATCGCACCGCTCATTCAGCAGCAAATATTGCTTAGTTCCAATCGCTACTATTATATGAAACGAAAGCTGCAAAACGTTATTGCGCGGACAACGAATGTATTAAGCGAGCACGCGAAAGCAAGCAGTTTTGTGCCGATTGGCCTTGAGTTGGAGTTTGGACCAAATGGCGTGCTTCCACCGCTTACGTTCCGGCTTCCGGACGGTACGGTGATGGAGCTTGTCGGACGAATTGACCGCGTTGATAAAGCGGAAAGTTCAAGGGGAGTGCTATTGCGCGTCATTGACTATAAATCTAGCGCCAAAACGCTGAATTTAACGGAAGTATATTACGGCCTTGCGCTGCAAATGCTCACTTACTTGGACATTGTGCTCACTTATGCAGAACAGCTAGTCGGCAAGGAAGCTTTTCCGGCCGGGATTCTTTATTTCCATGTGCACAATCCAATTATTAAAAGCGATCAGCTCCTTTATGATGAAAAAGAAGTGGAACGAAAACTGTTGGAACAATTTAAAATGCGCGGGCTTTTGCTCGGGGATGTGGAAGCAATCCGCTTGATGGACACGCAAATGGAGGAAGGAAAATGGTCGTTAATCGTTCCAGCCCAAATTACGAAAAAAGGCGCTATTCATTCCAGCTCATCGGTGGTCAGTGAAGAAGATTTTTCGCGTCTTCGCCAACATATCCGCCAGCTGTTTCAAACCATTGGCATTCAAATCGTCGACGGAATCGTCGACATTTCGCCATACAAGTTAAATGAACAGACGCCTTGCGAGTTTTGTGCATTTAAGTCGGTTTGTCAGTTTGATGAATCGTTTTCAAATAATCGCTATCGCTTGTTAGTTCCGGAAGAAAACCGCGAAATTGTTCAAAAATTTTCAGAAGGGAAGGACTGAAATGAATATCGTTTTTCGTCCGAAACCGAAGGAAAGTCAGTGGACGGATGAACAATGGAAGGCTATTGTTGCGGATGGCCAAGACATTTTAGTGGCAGCGGCGGCAGGATCAGGGAAAACAGCGGTGCTTGTCGAACGGATTATCCAAAAAATTACGGCGAAAGAAGACCCGATTGATGTCGACCGGCTTCTTGTTGTGACGTTTACCAACGCTTCTGCGGCCGAAATGAAAACGAGAATTGCCGAGGCGATCGAACGCGAGCTGGATAAACAGCCAAACTCGCTCCATTTGCGCAGACAGCTTAGTTTGTTGAATCGTGCTTCGATTTCAACAATTCACTCCTTTTGTTTGGACGTTATTCGCAAATATTACTATTTGATCGATATTGATCCCGTATTTCGCATTGCTGATGATACGGAAATGGAATTGCTGAAAGAAGAAGTGATGGAAGAACTCTTGGAAGAAGAGTACGGAAAAGCCGATAACGAGCTGTTTTTCGAAGTGGTGGACCGTTATACAGGGGACCGGAGCGACGCTGAACTGCAAGAAATGATTTTGGCTATCTATGAATTTTCCCGGTCGCATCCGGAACCGTATAGATGGCTTGACCAACTTGTTGCGATGTATGACATAGACGAGGATACTCCATTAACGCAGCTTCCGTATATTTCTTACTTAAGAAAATATGTAGAGATGGAATTGGCAGCGGCAAAACGCCTTATTGCAAGAGCTTTACAACTGGCTCATTTGCCTGGAGGGCCGTTGCCGCGAGCTGAAAATTATCGCGATGATTTGCAGCTCATCGCCCATTTAGAAGCATTGTTAGACCGCTCATGGGACGAGCTATATGAAGCGATGAAGTCGTTGTCGTTATCGCGTTTAAAATCGTGCCGCGGCGACGAATACGATCCGCAGCTCGTGGAAGAAGCAAAATCATTGCGCGATCAAGCGAAAAAGAAATTGGAATCGTTACGGGACAATGTATTTTCTCTCCGCCCGACTACATGGCTTCGCCATATGCGGGAGATGAAACCGGTCGTTGAAACGATTGTTCGGTTAGTAAAACAATTTACGGAAATGTTTCAAGCACGCAAGCGTGAAAAAGGAATCGTCGATTTTTCGGATTTGGAGCATTATTGTTTGCAAATTTTGCGTCATCCAGATTCAACTGACGGACAATGGCTTCCGTCTGACGCTGCTTTGGATTATCGCGCTCAATTTGTTGAAGTGCTTGTTGACGAATATCAAGATACGAACATGGTGCAAGAAGCGATATTGCGGCTTGTGACAAAAGGAAATGAACATACCGGAAATTTATTTATGGTAGGTGACGTAAAACAATCAATTTATCGCTTTCGCTTGGCGGAGCCGATGTTATTTTTAAGCAAATATAAACGGTTTACGGCAGACGGTAAGCAATCGGGAATGAAAATTGACTTATCCAATAACTTTCGCAGCCGCGCGGAAATTTTGCATGGAACGAACTTTATTTTTAAACAAATTATGAGCGAAACAGTCGGGGAGATGGAATATGACGAAGCGGCGGAATTAAAATATGGCGCCGTTGACTATCCGGACAATGAGCAGGCAGTGCCGGAATTGATCATTATTGACCGAAATAGCAAAGACGACGAAGAAACCGGGGAGTTTGACACGAATGATCTAGCAGCAGCACAGCTAGAAGCGCGCATGATGGCAAAAAAAATAAAGGAAATCGTCTCCGAGCCGTTTCACGTTTACGATCGCAAAGCAAAACGAATGCGTCGCGCCATGTATCGAGACATCGTTATTCTTCTCCGTTCCATGACGGCCGCTCCGCAAATAATGGAAGAATTTCGCGCGCAAGGTATTCCGGTGTATGCGGATCTATCTTCTGGATATTTCCAAGCGACAGAAATATCTATCATGCTGTCACTATTAAAAGTGATCGATAATCCATATCAAGACATACCGCTTGCGTCGGTTTTGCGTTCTCCAATTGTCGGTTTGAATGAAAATGAATTAGCGCTTATTCGCATTCATGAGAAAAAAGGCACGTTTTATGAGGCGATGGTTTCATTTTTGAATAAAACGGTGGATGACAAAGAAGAAGCAGCGTTGCAACAAAAATTGCGCCTGTTTTACGAACAGCTAAAACATTGGCGGACAATGGCGCGTCAGCGTTCGTTGGCGGATATTATTTGGCAGCTATATCGGGATACGCAATTTTACGATTTTGTCGGTGGTTTGCCTGGCGGGAAACAACGACAAGCGAATTTGCGCGCGCTTTATGACCGAGCTCGGCAATATGAAACGACGTCATTTCGAGGATTGTTTCGCTTTTTACGGTTTATTGAACGCCTGCAAAATCGCGGAGATGATTTAGGTGCGGCCCGCTCCCTTGGCGAACAAGAAGATGTTGTTCGCATTATGACGATTCATAGCAGCAAAGGGCTTGAATTTCCAATCGTTTTTATTGCAGGGCTATCGCGTCCGTTTAATACGCGAGACTTATATGAATCGTATTTGCTTGATAAAGAACTCGGGTTTGCGGCGAGATTTGTAGATCCAAAGCTGCGCATCAGCTATCCGACATTGCCGCAAATCGCGATAAAACAGAAGAAACGGCTCGATTTTTTAGCGGAAGAAATGCGAATTTTATATGTTGCGTTAACAAGGGCAAAAGAGAAACTATATTTAATCGCAGCGGTGAAAGATGCGGAAAAAGAAGTAGCAAAATGGAAAAGCACTGCGATGGAAGAAGAGTGGCTTTTGCCGGATGATGTCCGTGCTTCTGCGCGTTGTTACTTAGATTGGATCGGAAGAGCGCTCATCCGCCATCGTGACGGGCGAAACTTCGGTGATTTGTCCTATGTATGTGAGAAAATCGCTTCCCATCCGTCTATTTGGCATATGGAAGTCATTCCGGCGAGCCAATTGTATGACGTGGATAAAGAAGCCGAGCAGATGGATGAGCAAATAATCACCGCGTTAAAACGAGGAGAGCGTGTTCCGAACGCGGGGGAATGGAAGGAAGAGGTTGATCGCCTTCTTTCGTGGGAATACGCATATGAAAAAGAA
Organism: Parageobacillus toebii NBRC 107807; assembly: GCF_003688615.2. Taxonomy (GTDB): domain Bacteria; phylum Bacillota; class Bacilli; order Bacillales; family Anoxybacillaceae; genus Parageobacillus_B; species Parageobacillus_B toebii. The sequence continues at coordinate 1,535,223 of NZ_CP049703.1, forward strand.
ATGCTTGTCCGTGCGAAGCAAACGGTATCTGAGTTAAAACGACATCGTGAAATTTTTGGGGAAAATGCCGACCGAATGCCGCTCCATTCATTTTCCACACCGCTGTTTGAGCGTCCAATGTTTATGAGAGAGAAAACATTGACACCGGCAGAAAAAGGAACGGCAATGCATATTGTGATGCAGCAAGTCGATTTGACAGCACCAATTACGGAAGAGACGGTTCGTGAACAAATAGCCAAATTAGTTCAAATGGAGCTGCTAACACACGAACAGGCGGAAGCGATCGATATTTCGAGCGTTGTTGCGTTTTTCGACACAGAAATCGGCAAGCGCCTACGTGCCGCAGACGAAGTGTATCGTGAAGTGCCGTTTAGCTTGGCGCTGCCGGCAAAAGAAGTATATGAAGATGGTGTTGGCGAAGAAAGAAAAGTTCTTGTTCAAGGCGTCATTGATTGTTTATTTGCTGACGAAAAAGGACTTGTATTAATCGACTTTAAAACAGACACCGTAACTAATCGGTTCGCAGGAGGTTGGCATGAAGCAAAACAGGTGATAATATCCCGCTATAAAACACAAATGCAGTTATACCGTCGCGCTGTAGAACAAATTTGGAAAATCAATGTAGATGAATGTTATTTATATTTATTTGATGGCTCACATCTTATTTCCATATAGAAACTAGAAACGGAAAAGAGGATCTCCTCTTTTCCGAATACTTTCTAGAAAGAAAGGAACGGAAAGCGTATGCGCATTTTACATACAGCCGACTGGCATTTAGGAAGAACGCTGGAAGGAAGAAGCCGTCTGCCGGAACAGGAACAATTTATTGATGAGCTTGTCGACATCGTGGAAAAAGAAAAAATTGATGTCGTGTTAATGGCGGGAGATGTGTTTGATTCTGTTAATCCGCCGGCAGCAGCTGAACAATTGTTTTACGAAAGTCTTGCCCGCCTTTCAGATAAAGGAAAACGTCCGGTTGCTGTTATTGCCGGTAACCATGACCATCCGGAGCGGATTAGCGCTGCTAGGAAATTAGTAGCCGATTACGGCATCCTTTTGCTAGGGTGGCCGGATACGACCGTCTATCGCATTGAAGTGCCAGCGCGAAATGAAACGATGATGCTCGCTCCGCTCCCGTATCCTTCTGAATCGCGTTTAGCAGAATTGCTGTCCAAAGAACATTCCGAAATTTCTTTGCGTGACCGATACGACGAGCGCATTCGCCATCTATTTGCAGCGATGTCCGCTTCGTTTTCGGAAAAGACGGTAAACATCGCAATGAGTCATATTTATGTGGCAGGAGGAAGTACATCCGATTCGGAACGGCCGATTGAAGTCGGTGGTGCTTACACAGTAGCTGCTACTAGTTTGCCAAAACAAGCTCAATATGTCGCGCTTGGCCATTTGCATCGGCCGCAAGATGTAAAACGTGCTGAAACGGCGGCGCGTTACTCTGGTTCACCGCTTGCATATAGCTTTTCTGAAGCGGGATACGCTAAATCTGTTACGATTGTCGATGTAAAACCAGGGGAAAAAGCGATAGTTTCCGAAATACCGTTGTCCTCTGGCAAACCGTTAGTAAGGTGGCAAGCAACCGAAGGAATTGCCCAAGTATATCGCTGGTGTGAAGAAGGAAAAGATCCATCTGCATGGATTGATTTGGAAATTCACCTTTCACAGCCGTTATCCATGGAGGAAATTTATCGATTGCGCAAGCTTCATTCTGGTTTTGTGCATATCCGTCCTGTCTTTCCAGAAAAAGAAGAGCATATAGAGAATCGGAAGCAAGAGCGATTATCATTAGAAGAAATGTTCCGCCGTTTTTATGAGCGCCAAACAGGCGGCGGCAAGGCGGACGACGAGCTTGTCCGATTATTTTTAGAACTGGTGGCGGAACAGGAAGAAGAGGGGGAGACGGAAGAGTGAAGCCGATTTCATTAACGATAGCGGGTTTGCACAGTTTTCGCGAGAAACAAACGATTGATTTTCAATCATTATGCGAAGGTGGTGTCTTTGGCATTTTCGGCCCAACTGGAAGCGGGAAATCAACGATTTTAGACGCGATTACACTTGCGTTATTTGGCAGTGTGGAACGTGCGCCAAACCATACGCAAGGAATTATGAATCATGCGGAAAATGAACTGTTCGTTTCTTTTACGTTTGAATTAGAAAATGCCACATGCACGAAGCGATATACGGTAGAGCGCAGCTTTAAACGTGGCGATGAATGGCGGTTAAAAAGCGGAATATGCCGGCTTATCGAAGTTGGCGCAGAAACCGTTGTGTTGGCGGATAAGTTGACGGAAGTCAATAAAGCGATAGAGCAATTGCTTGGTTTAACGATGAAAGATTTTACGCGCGCCGTCGTGCTGCCGCAAGGGAAATTCGCCGAATTTTTATCATTGAAAGGCGCCGAACGACGGCAGATGCTACAGCGCCTTTTTCATTTGGAACCATATGGAGACAAGTTAAATAAAAAATTGAAAGAAAAACTCGCTGCCATTTCTAATGAATTAAATGAAGTGATCGCTGAGAAGACAGGTTTAGGAGATGCATCGGAAGAAGCGCTTGAACGCGCGAAACAAGAGTTAGAGACACTTTGGGATTTACTGCAAAAGCGAAAAGCAGAATTACATGATATGGAAGTAACGATGGAACGAACGAAACAGTTATGGGCATGGCAAAGGGAAAAAGAAGAACTTGAAGCCGAACTAGCGCGCCTTGCCAGTGAAGAATCACATATTCGCTTATTAGAGAATAGAAAAGAACGCGCGGAACAAGCGGAACGAATGTGGCCATATCTCGAACAGTATGAGGAAGCGCGCCGGTTTGTGATCAATGCAGAGGAGAAACAAAAGGAATTACAGAAAAAACTCGTACAAGCTAAAGAACTTTATGAAGAAGCGATGCATCGTTATGAACGTATTCGGCAAGAAAAGGCCGCTTCCGAACCTCATTTATTAGCAAAAAAAGAACAGCTCACCCAAGCAAAACAGTTAGCGGCTCAAATCCATGTGTTAGAAACAGAATTAAACGAAATGAGGAAACAAATTCATTTGCTAGAAGAAGAAGAACGGAAAAAGCTTGTCGAATGGCAGGAAGCAGCAAAGTTGTATGAACGCGGGCTGGAAAAACAACAAATGTTAAAGGCAGAGCTGCAAAAATATGCAGCTTCTATAGAGCAAAAGGAAGTGGTTGAGCGGGCATACGATGAAAAACAGCAAATTGAAAGAATAACAGATGCGCTTCAAGATATTCAACAACGGCTGGCACAAAAACAAAAAGCGCAACAGCAGGCCAATAAGGAACGAGAAAAAAGAAGACAGCGCGCAGAGACGGCAAAAGAAAAATTGCACGTTTTGTTCCAAAAAATAGAGAAAGTCTATCATTCTGTCTGTGAGAGACAATGGCAGTTAGAAAAACGGTTGTATCGGTATGAACAACAGCTCGAGCAAGAACGCGAAAAAGCGGAGCAGGCGAAAACTGCAGAGATGGCAGCAATTCTTGCTAGACAACTTCGCCAAGGAGAACCATGTCCTGTCTGCGGGTCATGCGAACATCCGAATCCGTATGTATATGAGCACAATAACGTTAGCAGCGGGAAAATCGCTATATTGGAACAGCAGGTAAAACAAGGACAAACTTATATGCAAGTGTTGCACACATTAAAAGCACAGCTTGAACAATTGGCGCAATTTATTGGAAATGAGTGGACGTTCCAACGATTCGACGTAAGTAAATTAAAGGTTGAAGAAGATATCGATATTGCCGTGGAAGTGAAAGCACTTCAACAAGATTGTTTGCAATTAAAAGAAGCCCTTCAGCAGGCGTTGCAAAAGTGGCGTGATGCCGAATCGTCACAGCAAGCCATCGAGCAAGAATTAAGATTGCTAGAAAAAGATGTACAAGAATTACAAACGGAGCGGGAATATCGTTTCAATGAATACAATCAATTAGAAGCAAGCTGGCGTGAAAAATATACCGATTTTTCTTTTGATACGATCGAAGCGCTCCGCAACCAAATGCGAAAACATGAAGAAATCGTTCGGCAATTGCAAAAACGAATCGATGACAGCATTCCGTTTCTTGAAACTAAATTAAATGAAAAAGAGCGATTAGCCCAACAGCAGCGAGAGCTGGAAACGGAAAAAGTCCGCCTTGTTTCCTTGTGGAAGGCTAAACAACAACTGGCAGATGACTATAAACAGCAGTTAATGGAAAAAGCAGGTGGAAAGCAAGTAGAAGAGCAACTTCTTCAAGTGGAAAAACAGCTGCTTTACTTAAAAAAAGAAGAAGAAGAAGCATATCAAAGATGGCTGCGGGCACAAAAACAATACCAAGCTTTAGAAACGGAAGCAAAAGCGATACAGCAGTCGTTGGAAGAAGGAAAAGAACGGTACGAAGAAGCGGAATTGCGTTGGCTTAATGAATTGAAAAAAACAACATTTGCCGATGAAAACGAAGTGAAAGAAGCAAAGGCGGCAGAAGAATTACGCCTCGAGTGGGAACAGCAAATCAAACATTATTGGCAGAAAGTGCAACATGCCCAGCATCGTCTTCAGCAGCTGACCGAAGCGATCGGTGGGGAAATGATTGATCAACAACAATGGGAACAATTGCAGACTGTATATGAACAAATAAAACAACAAGTAGATGAAGCCATGCAGCAAGTGGGTGCCGCGCAAAACAAAGTGGAAGAATTAACGGAAAAACATAAACGGTTTACGGAATTAGAGAAAAAACAACAAGAGTTAGCCGCTCTTATGGATCGTTATAAACATTTGCAGTCGATTTTAAAGGGAAACAGCTTTGTCGAATTTATGGCGGAAGAACAACTCATTCAAGTGACAAGAATGGCTTCCGAGCGATTAAGTTCGTTGACAAGACAGCGCTATTCATTGGAAGTCGACTCACAAGGAGGGTTTCTCATTCGCGATGATGCCAATGGCGGGGTAAAGCGTCCAGTGACAACATTATCAGGAGGAGAAACGTTTTTAACATCATTATCGCTCGCATTGGCGTTATCAGCACAAATTCAATTGCGTGGGGAATATCCGCTTCAGTTTTTCTTCTTGGACGAAGGGTTTGGCACGCTTGATGCGGAACTTCTTGATACGGTTATTTCTGCACTGGAAAAGCTTCATTCGCAGCGGCTTTCTGTCGGGGTAATCAGTCATGTGCAAGAAATTCGCTCCCGCCTGCCGAAGCGGCTTATTGTTGAGCCGGCGGAACCGTCTGGGCGAGGAACAAGAGTTAGATTAGAAGTCATGTAACTTTTACTAATAAAAATGCAAAGCAGCCATTTCCTGAAAAGGAGTGGCGGCTTTGCTAATTGTTTGCAGCAACATTGCTGTCAAACGTATCGGAGTCAAACGTGTTTGTTAAACTGATGCCGTTGTTTGTAATGATAAAATCCCCAGTATTAAATCCTCCTGAACCAGCCATTGTTTTTGTGGCTACTTTTGGAGCGATATAAAGACAATCCCCCATTTGCACAACTGCTCCACTGCTGACAGTATTAATTTTAATGGGTCCGACGACAGAAGGCATTATTTCTCATCCTTTGTTATTGATGAAGTGGTTTCTGTATTTGTCATAGAAGGCAATGAAGAATCCGGAGCAAGCTGACGAATATGTTTAATTCTTGCTTCCGCATCAACAGTAGAAGTAGATCCAATATGAACAACGGAAGAAGTGGAAACCGCTAACATACGAATGGAGCGAACGGAAATAACGGGAGATTGATGAAGGGTTTGAATGAAAATATCATTGCTGTTTGGCTGCAATTTGGGAATTGGTCTTGTAAAGATAGGAAAAATTTCTTCTCCTTCGCCCCCGAAAAATAATTCATATTGTCGTTGAACCGCTAAAACGCGAGAACGCGAAGTAATTTCCCGTGAATCACCGATTTGTAAAACAGAACTATAAACAACTGTTTCTCCATGAAAATATTCTACCATCGATGTTCGTTTCATGATTATTCTCCTCTTGGAGCGAGTGGGACGAATGGACCGATAATTAACGATTCCGGCGGCGTGTCGAAAGTGGAAGCGAGATTAATAACATCTGCATCTCCAACTAAAAAAATGGCGGAGCTTGTTATAGCTGTTAAGTGAATATCGCCAACATGGATATCGCGGTTAATCACTGTATAGTTCATTGTTCTCCCCCTTGTTTTGGTAAATGTTTTAGAAAAAGGTCAAGCGATTGTTCAATATCTATCTTTACTTTTTGAAAAATTTCGTTTTCGACCGATTTATCATTGTCCGATGCAGGGACGTATCCGTTATTCATTTTTTGCTGTAAATAAAAATGGATTCGTTCGTCCACTTGTCGAGCGATGTCTTGCAAAATAAAATGTCGATACGTGTCATCAAGACGAAGTGCATATTGTTCTTCCAATTTCTTTAACGTTTCCTTTGCTTCCTTTTCTAAATAAGCATGAACTTTTTCTTGAATGGTGCGGAATAAGACTGGTTCCGGCTTTGGAACTATTGTTTTTTCAGGTTGAACGGCAAAATCTTCGATAGTGTTGCCAACACCGTTGGGAGTAATGCCAATATTTAATGTCCCTTCCAATGTTTCTACTTTTAATTGGTCAAATTTATATTCGATTCGTTCAATGGTTGTACGCGGTTGTTGTTGAAGTTCTATTAGCTGTTTTTCAAGGAGGAGAAGCCGCTGTTCTAACGATTGTATTTTTTTTGTTTGCCATGACAAGTAGCGCCGCAGTTTCGCAAAATAGTCATATAGGAACATAATGTTGAAATCATCCTCTCCAAAGTCCCTTCTTACTTCAATATATGGACGGCCTTTTGTTGTCATCACTATTTTCATGCTTTTTTAGCGAGTTGCTGAATGAAGCGGGACTAGAGGACTGCTAGATGCTCCTCCTGCCAATGGAACGATGGCGGTAGCGTGTGGAGCAGGCTTCGTGAATCCTCCTGTGTTTGTTAGTGTAGAAAGCGCTTGGATGCTGCCAGCGCTGCCGATTTGCAGTACGGATGAGTTCATAACAGAACCTATTTTCAATTGATAAATGCATATACTTTGGCTAATATAAAAATTCATTGGTTCTCCCCCTTTTAGGCGTTAGCTACTACATTTTCATCCGCGATGTCCGCATCGTTTATATTCGTATTGCTGTAATAGTTATAAATATGCAAGCCATCTCCTGTATTAAATGAACCGGCACCGGCAAATGTTTTGGCAACACTGTGTGGCGAAATCGCAAACACGTCTCCAATGTGAAACACGCCGCTGCTTCCGATACTGTTTAACTTAACGACTCCGACAAATGCTGGCATAACGCATGCACCTTTCTCTTGTTCTTATGATAATGTATGGGCGCGGCGGCAAAAACGTGAGCGTTTTAAGATTTTTCCCAAAAAGTCTCCCACCTCTAAATGGAATGAAGGTGGGAGAGGTTCATTTATTTGCGGTAGTATTGGAGTCATTCACATCAGGATCGCTGGTGTTTGTAAAGCTGACGAACGTATTTGTTTGTAAAAAGTCGCCATTATTGCTGCCGCCAGAGCCAGTATTTGATTTAAGTGTACTTTTTGGTGCAATTTGTAACACATCCCCAAAATTAACCGTTCCGTCACCACTAACGTGAGTAATTTTAATTGGGCCGCCAATAAAGGATGGCATGCGCTCTACCTCCTTATTTTATATGCTTACTGTTAGTGTATGAAAAAGCGACAAAACAGTTAAACGCACGATGGATGTCCAGACGAATCGATTTTTTTGTCATATGATATATAAAAATATAAAAAGGAGAATGGATATGCCGGCGACGATTATCGGGGGAGTTAAAGTGACGAGTGTAAGCGGAAACGGGACAGTAAATATGGGAGATGTGCTGCAAATCGCTCCAAAAAGTACAGCGAAAACGAACTCAGGAGCGGGGGGAGCAAATACAGGCGATTTTTTGCAGACAAATACATTTTGCAGTGTAACAAATACGTTTGACCCTGATATAAAAGATGCAGGAGTGCGTGGAAACAATTAGATGGTCACGATTAAAAAAAGGCCATCTTTTTCTTTTTATAAGATATGGTGTAATAATAAAAAATTATGTATAATATAATTGTGAATTTTCTAAAATATTTTACGGGGGATGGAATAATGAGCGTACCATTAGTATTAACACAATTTTTGGATAGAGCCGTTTCACTGTATGGAGACAAAACAGCAATGATTTGCTCTGGTCGCACGCTTACATACAAACAATTAAATGAGCGTGTGAATCAACTTTCTCACGGTCTAAAACAATTGGGGGTAGAAAAAGGAGACCGGGTCGCATATTTGGCGCCAAATACGCTTGAAATGTTAGAAGGATTTTACGGTGTATTTCAGCTTGGAGCGATCATGGTCCCGCTGAACACTCGCCTTAGGCCGGAGGATTATTTGTTTATTTTAAATCATAGTGAAAGCAAAGTGTTATTTGTTGATCAAGATTTATATCATTTCATCGCACCAATTAAGGACAAACTGCAGACCGTAAAGACGATTATTGTTCATCAAAAAAATGAAGAAACAGATGAAATCGATTACGAAGAATGGTTAGCGCAGCATCCTAGCACGTCGTTTGATCGTCCGGACATTGACGAAAACGATGTATGTAGCCTTTTATACACAAGCGGAACGACGGGAAATCCAAAAGGTGTCATGTTAACACACCGTAATAATTATCTTCACGCGTTAATATCGATGCATCATCTCCGCGTTTCCGACCAAGATACGTATTTGCATATATTGCCGATGTTTCATGTGAACGGATGGGGAGCGCCATTTTATTATACAGCAAACGGAGCGACGCAAATCGGTTTACGGAAAGTCGATCCAAAAGTGATTTTTGACTATATTCAAACATACAAGGTTAGCGTCATGCATATGGCGCCGACGGTATTAAACATGCTTTTACAATATTATGACGAACATAAGCCGGTTATCGACCATCCAGTTCGTGTTGTGATTGCAGGCTCTGCGCCGCCGCCATCATTTGTCACGCGCGTGGAACAAGATCTCGGTTGGGAATTTATCCAAGTGTATGGCATGACAGAGTCTTCACCGCTTAACACGATTTCCACGATCCGCTCCCATTTGCGTGATTTGCCGTTAGAAAAACAATATCGCCTGAAAGCAAAAGCGGGGTATCCGATGATCGGTTGTGAAGTAAAGGTAGTGAATGAGTATGGTGATGAAGTGCCGCATGATGGAAAAACGATCGGTGAAGTCATTATAAGAAGCAACAATGTGATGAAAGGGTATTGGAAAAATCCAGAGGCAACGATGGAGGCAATCCGCAATGGCTGGTTATATACTGGTGATATGGGAACAGTAGATGAATATGGATACATTGACATTGTCGACCGGAAAAAAGATATTATTATTAGCGGTGGGGAAAATATTTCTTCCATTGAAGTAGAAGGCGTTTTATATGAACATCCGGCGGTGTTGGAAGCGGCAGTAATCGCTGCGCCGCATGAAAAATGGGGAGAAACGCCTCACGCGTTTGTTGTCGTTCGGCCTGGCCATGAAGTGACGGAAGAGGAATTGATTGCCTTCTCACGGGAAAAATTGGCGCATTTTAAGGCGATTACTGGTGTAACGTTTGTCGATGCATTGCCAAAAACGGCATCAGGAAAAATTCAAAAAGTGCATTTACGTAAACAGTATTGGGATTCTGTTGGGAAAACAGGCCGTTATGTTAATTAAAGAAAAATGGCGTCCGCATATGCGGAGCCTTTTTTCTGTCAAACGGTCGATGTGAAAAGAAAGGAGAAAAAATGGACAAACAGGCAAATCACGAGCGGATCTTGGTCATTGATGTACTGCGCGGCTTTGCCCTATTAGGAATTTTGATGGCGAACATGCCTCATTTTTCATCACCGGTTATGTATGGAAACATGAAGACAAATAGCCGGCTCGATGATTGGACCATGGCGGCCATTGACGTTTTTTGCGAGGCAAGTTTTTATCCGTTATTTTCATTTTTATTTGGCTTTAGCATGATACTGTTTCGTGATCGGCTGCGTAAAAAACAGCTTCCATTTATTCAAACATTTTTACGCCGGCTGGCTATGCTGCTTATGTTCGGGATTGTTCATGCTTTTTTGATTTGGTTTGGCGATATTTTAATTTCATACGCCATCGCTGGAGGAATATTGCTTCTGTTTTCTCAAGCACGGCCGCGCACATGGATGATTGGAGCGTTCGTTTGCTTTTTGATTCCTCACTTATTTATGGCGCTGTTATTTGGAATGCTTATGTTTTTAGAAGGAACAAAAGAAACAGGAAATGGCAGCATCCAGCTGGCGATGGAAGCGATGCGCAATTATCAAAGCGGGTCTATGTCCGATATTTTTTTGCAACGCTGGAATGACTGGATGTACGCCAATGGTTCAGGAGGATTATTATTTACGGTTCTTACGGTGTTGCCTCTTTGTTTGTTCGGGGGATATGTTGCACAAAAACGATGGGTGGAGGAAGCAGAACGTTACATTTCCGTAATTAAAAAAATTGCATTATGGTCACTTCTATTAGGAGTATTTCTAAAGCTGTTGCCATACTTTACGGTGAAAAATTATTTCACCGAGTATATTCAAAATATATTTGGAGGAACAGCGCTAGCATGTTTTTATGGCACAGCTATTATTCTATTATTTCAAAAGGAAAAATGGCGGCGAAAACTAATCATTTTCCATCATATCGGAAAGATGTCGCTCACTAACTATTTGTTGCAATCAGTATGTTGTACACTGTTGTTTTATAGTTATGGATTTGGATGGTATGGACATATCGGCATGTTTTTCGGAAGTATGCTCGTATTTCTTATTTATGGTGTACAACTGATAGGAAGCCAAAAATGGTTTCAGTTTTTTCGGATCGGTCCGCTCGAATGGATATGGCGGTCTGTAACTTATGGGAAAAGACAACCTTTTCGCAAATAAAAAAGTCCCCCTTCACAATCATTACTGAGGAGGGACAGGTAAGAAAGAATGTTCGATCGTTGCTGTTTCCCGCAAATAACGATTAATCAGTTCATCTAGTTCTTGACTGCACTCGATCGTTTCTTTGGCGGTAAATCCATACGTCAATGCTAATTCGATCATTTGTTGCCGCTTTTCCTCAATTAAAATCACCATTGCATTCACCGTCACTAAGATCATGTTTTTCGATTCATTTTTGTAATGAAGCTTTTAAGAAAAAACTACTTAAGCGCCATGATCAATTCTTTTTACCTACGACGAAAGCCATGAATGTGAATGGAAGAAAAGAAGCTAAACATTATTATACATATAGCGACGAAAAAAGAAAGGTTTTCGCTAAAATAAGTAGTAATTTTACTAATTTAGACAAAATTAAACAAATAGTAGGTTTTTTGTAAACAAGTACATATTAATTCAAATAGAAAGGAGATTTTACGGTGAGATTTGTTACAGCACAGCGTAATAATAAAATATTTGTCGGTATAGTCGAGGAGAGTGAGAAGGTCGTTCATTTACACCTTGCCGAGCAGGCGATGCAAAAGCGCATGACGCTTCCGTCGTCATTGTTGGAGTGTATCGCGTTAGGAGATGAGTTTCTTAATAGAGTAAATGAAATTGCAGCATGGGTAAAAGAAAACCCGTCTACACAATATATGTATGATTTACACGATGTTCGTTTGCTGGCACCGATTCCGCGCCCAGCCAAAAATATTTTTTGCATTGGAAAAAACTACGCAGATCATGCCATCGAACTAGGAGGGAAGTTGGATATCCCACAGCACCTCATTGTATTTTCCAAAGTGCCGACAACGGTGATCGGACATGAGGAAACGGTTTTGCGCCACGCTGATGTGACAGACGAATTGGATTACGAAGGAGAACTTGCTGTTGTGATCGGCAAACGCGGAAAGGCGATTCGCAAAGAAGAGGCACTTGATTATGTATTTGGTTATACCATTATCAATGATATTACGGCACGTGATTTGCAGGAACGGCATCAACAATATTTGCTTGGAAAAAGTTTGGATACATTCTGTCCAATGGGACCATGGATTGTCCATCAATCACTTATTGAAAATCCAAATAAGCTGCAAATAGAGACGAAAGTGAATGGAGAAATAAGACAAAAAGCGAGCACAGAGCAATTTATTTTTAACGTCGAAACGATTATTGAAACCATTTCTCGCGGAATCACGCTGGAACCAGGAGACATTATCGCTACCGGAACGCCGGCGGGAGTCGGAAAAGGAATGAAGCCGCCGCGCTTTTTACAAGCGGGAGATGTTGTGGAAATTACGATCGAAGGAATCGGAACGTTAAGAAATAAAATTGGAGAGTAAGAAAAAACGGGGCGTTTCTATTCACCAGCCCCGTTTCACTGTTATACCCCAGCAAACACTTTTTTCACCCGCTCTATTGCCCAATCCAATTCTTCTTTTGTAATAACGAGCGGTGGAGCAAAACGAATGACGGTATCGTGCGTTTCTTTGCACAATAGCCCTTCTTGTTTTAATTTTTCACAATATGGACGGGCGGAAGTATGAAGTTCCACACCAATAAACAGTCCTCTTCCGCGCACTTCTTTAATGTCTGGATGTTGAATTTCACGCAGTTTTTCGATGAAATAGTTCCCTAATTCCAACGAACGTTCCGGCAATTTTTCTTCGATAATGACATCAAGCGCCGCGATGGATACCGCGCATGCAAGTGGGTTTCCGCCAAATGTGGAGCCGTGGGAGCCAGGATTAAACACGCCGAGAATGTCGCGGTTTGCTGCTACGCAAGAGATAGGGAATACGCCGCCTCCTAATGCTTTACCGAGGATGTACATATCTGGAACGACATTTTCCCAGTCGCAAGCAAACATTTTTCCAGAACGGCCGAGGCCAGATTGAATTTCATCTGCAATATAAAGAACATTATTTTCTTTACATACATTGTACGCTTCTTTCAAAAAGCCTTCCGGCGGGATATTAATTCCTGCTTCGCCTTGAATCGGCTCAAAAATAAAAGCTGCCGTATTTGGTGTAATCGCTTTCTTTAATGCTTCCACATCGCCGTATGGGATGATTTTAATGCCTGGGAGCATCGGTCCGAAACCGCGTTTATACTCTTCGCTAGAGGACATTGATACCGCTGCCATCGTTCGGCCATGGAAATTGTTTTCACAAACGATAATTTCCGCTTTATCTTTTTCTACGCCTTTAACGTCGTACGCCCAGCGCCGCGCCGCTTTAAAAGCGGTTTCTACCGCTTCTGCACCTGTATTCATCGGTAAAACCATGTCTTTACCGGTTAATTTCGCGACTTTTTCATACCAAGGGCCTAGCTGATCATTATGGAACGCGCGCGAAGTTAATGTGATGCGATCTGCTTGCTCTTTTAGTGCTTGAATAATTTTCGGGTGGCGATGCCCTTGGTTGACGGCTGAGTAAGCGCTTAACATATCCATATAACGATTGCCTTCCGGGTCTTCTACCCATACCCCTTCTCCTTTAGTAAGAACAACCGGAAGCGGATGATAGTTGTTCGCGCCGTATTGCTCTGTTAAGCGGATAATTTCAGTGGTTTTGCTCATGCGTGTTCCTCCCTAGTGATTTATGGAATTTTTGCGCTATTTTTTATTATAACAAAAAAAGGGATGTTAAACGATGTAAATGATGAAAAGAGTCTTAAACCGGGAGAGCGGAGGGATTCCTTGCTCATGAAAGTCTTGTGGAATTAGAGCGAGTGTTTATGCGAAGGCAGAAGCTCTGTAGCACACAGGAACCTGTTGACTTTCCTCCTAGAGCAGGGGAGATAAATAGTTTTTGATTAATATAAAGTTTGTTTTTTCTGATTGATGCATGCTATGATGGGGATGAATATGTGAAAAAGGAGGAAATGGCATGACACATGCACATATTACAAGTTGGTTAATCACCGTTATATTGTTTTTTATCGCCGTTTCATTGCAACGCTCGGGGGCTTCGAAAGCAAAAATTGTACAAATGGCACTTCGTTTGTTTTACATCTTCACCGTGATAACAGGGGGGCTTTTATTACATAGCATTGCTTCGATTTCCATATTATACATCATCAAAGCTATTGTTGGCCTATGGTTAATCGGGGCAATGGAGATGGTTTTAAGCGGCATGAAAAAAGGAAAAAATACGAATGTTGCATGGATTCAATGGATCGTCGCATTCGTGCTCGTTCTATTTTTAGGATTCATGTTACCGCTGGGGTTTGATCTCTTTTGAAATAAGCGGCAATTCCATGTGGAGTTGCCGCTTTTTCTGATAGAAAAAATATGATATGTTAGTAGAGAGAGGGTTTTTGTAAATTTTCTAAATATTCGCATAAGAGTGGTGGAAATGAATGAACATGTACCGTCTACATTGTCATAATACAGAAGAATTGTATGACTTTATCGCACAGCACCACCTTGCCCAATATGAACATATTTTTGTACAAGTTGCAGCCAATAAAGTCGATCAGCTTGAACTTCGGAAAATGATTGGGTTGCTTCAGCGTTATCTTCCACAAGCGCAGCTATTTGGCGTCACATACGGCGAACATTTTGGTTTCGATGACAAATTTTTTATATGTTTTACTGTGTTCGAAAAAGTTAGCGTTCACTCTGTTTTATTATCATACGAAGAATTTGCAAATGAACTTGAGCTTGTAACATATATTTCGGATACGCTTATAACGGAAGAAACAAATCTTCTTCTTTTATTTACTGACCAGAATAGCAATCTTCATTCCCTTATTCGCCATATACCACTAGCAAATGAAAAAACGGTTGTGATTGCCGGGCGAATTAATGAAGGAGAGCGTTTGTTTTCGCATGAAGGATTTGTCACTGGCGGTATGCTGGCAATTAGTTTTAACGGTTCTGCTTTTCGTGTTCAATCATCACATCCGTTTTTATGGGAACCAGTTGGCACTGCTTTTCGAATAACGAAATGCAGCGGAAATAAGTTATACGAGCTTGATGGAAAAAAAGCAATAAAATTGCTGCAACGTTATTTAGGAAAGGAATTTATCGATCGATTGCCTTTTTCAGGAGCGGAATTTCCGTTCATTATTGAGAAAAATGGCCATAAAGAATGTTTATCCATCGTGAAAGCAAATGAGGATGGTTCTATTGAACTAAACGGTTACGTCCATCAAGGGGAGAAGGTTAAGTTTAGCTACGTTCATTTAACGTCATTGGTTTGGACTATATCCGATGAATTAAACAAATTGACGAAAAAATACACGGAAGCGATTTTTTTCTATCGCAGCATCGCCGTACAAGGCTATGCATATCCAGTGCTAGAGCAAATAACGACAACGCTGGAGCAAGTTGCTCCTACTTTTACGCCATTTATATTTGTAGAACTGGTGATCAAGGATAGAGATATACGTTCAGCCACTTTTAGCATGATTGCGTTATCGGAGGGAAATCAGAACGGAGAGAATAGCAGTGCTTCCGTTTCTTTATCTATTCCTGAGATGTTTCAAGGGGTGATGACGCTAGCGAATTTAATGTCCACCTCCTCTCGAGAAATGGAGAGGCTTCGCGTTCATGTACAAATATCACAATCACTTTTTGAACATAATACAGATATTGTATATTCTACTGATTTACATGGGAATTTTACGAACGTGAATCCCGCTTTCGAGAAAATTCTAGGTTACACAAAAGAGGAAATTTTACATACGAACGCTTTAAAATACATGCATCCGAATGATGTACCTCGTGTTAGCAGACATTTTTATCGAGCTTTGCGTGGAAAAATTCAATATTATAATTTGGAGATTCCTACAAAATCAGGGGAAACATTATTATTCCAAATTAAAAACGTTCCAATTATCGTTGATGGGAAAAAAGTAGGCATTTACGGGATTGGAAGAGATATTACCGAACAAAAAAAAGCGGAAGAAAAAATTTCATATTTAGCGTATTATGACCCGGATACCCATCTTCCAAACCGGACAAAGTTTATGGAAATCATCGATGAACAGTTAGAAAAGGCGAAGCAAAAAAATAGGAAGCTAGCAGTCGTATTCATCGATTTAGACCGTTTTAAGCTAGTTAACGATAGTATAGGGCATTATGCGGGAGATGAAATTTTAAAACAAGTCGTTCAGCGCATTCAGCATGTTTTGCCAGCTGGAGCGTATTTAGGAAGGTTTCATGGGGATAAGTTTTGTTTACTTTTAACAGAGCGCACCGATTCAGAAGGAGTGTTTAAAACAGCAGCGCACATTTCAAAAGAAGTGATGAAGCCGATTGTATATGAAAACAAAGAATTTTTTATCACTATAAGTATTGGAATCAGCTTCTATCCAAACGATGGTGTGGATAAACATTCATTGCTCAAAAATGCTGATATCGCCCTAAATAGAGCAAAACAGAGTGGGGGAAATCGAATACAATTTTATTCTGCAAAAATGAATGAAGAAACGTTATACCGTTTAGAGATGGAGAGATATTTGCGAAAAGCACTGGAAAATCAAGAATTTTTTCTATGCTATCAGCCGATTATTGATATACATAAAGGTGTTATTGTCGGAAACGAAGCGTTAATTCGTTGGCGCCATCCAAAGCTAGGACTTGTTAGACCGAATGAATTTATTTCACTAGCAGAAGAGACGGGGCTCATTCATGAAATTGGAAGATGGGTATTAGTAACGGCTTGCAAACAAACAAAAAAATGGCAGCAATTATGGAATCAACAACTCTTCGTTTCTGTGAATGTGTCGGCGAGACAATTTCAGCATGAAGGCTTTATTGATGATGTAAAACAGGCGCTAGAGCAATCGCAGCTCTCCCCAAATTGCTTACATTTAGAATTAACGGAGAACTCTATGCTTCGTAATCTTCATTACAGTATTCAAGTAATGAAAGAATTACAGCAGCTCGGTGTCGGTATTGCTATTGATGATTTTGGAAGTGGATACGCTTCTTTTAGTTATTTAAAAAATTTACCAGTAAACATATTAAAAATTGATCGTTCATTTGTTGAGCAAATGCATACAAATTCTTCGGATATCGCGATCGTAAAGGCAATTATTACGATGGGGCACGGATTAGGACTAAAAACAGTAGCCGAAGGGGTGGAAACGGTCGAGCAGCTGGAATTGTTAAAAATGCTGCATTGCCATCACGCACAAGGATATGCATTGTATCGTCCGGTAACCGCAGAAGAATTGTCAACATATATGACGGTAAGCCACAAATAGAGAATTGGGGAAAGAAACAACTCTTTCCCCATTATCCGATGTGCGCGCAAATAAACCGTTTTCCGGTATTAAATGTGATTTCAAAGCGGTCTTTATATGTATCTCCACGCTCATAGTAATGTTGGACGTTGCTAATGAATTCAGTATTATCATAAATAATAAAATTAACACCAGAATATTTTTTAAATAACAATCCATTATAGCAGTATAAACAATCGTATAAAGAAAAGCCGAGTTCATTTAGCCACTGTACAAAATGAAAAAACGTTTTATCCGAAAGCGATTCGAGCCATTGTTGATAAGCGTATGGAAGCCGCTTTCGAAAACGGACGTGTTCGCCGCTTTGAAGCGGGAAAACTTCGATCCCTATATCGACCATCCCGTCTTTTTGTAATTGGCCGCACATCCAATGACCATGGCGGAAAATCTCTATATTTCCTTCTGTCATTTCCTCAAGTAATGATGCTTCCTCATCTTCTTCATCAAAAAAGATCCACTCGCCGTTTACGAATTCAATCGTTCCTTGTATATAAGCGCGTTTTTGTTCATTTATGCATTGAAGACGATGTTCGATGTTCACTTTTCCTCCTCCTTTATTTCCTGTTTTGCCAAATTGTCTTCCATTTATTCACATCGTTCTTACAATCGGACAATTCATCGAAATGAGAGGTGCTGCATAAAATGGAATCATGCCAATAAGGAGAATGCCAAATTAAAAAGAAAGCGAAGGCGGGAAGAACTATGATAAAATCCCTCAAGCGCGAGATAGCTTGGCTTAGCTAAGGAAAAGAAAAGGTATGGCGTTCGGGACGTGTTATGTTAAAAATAGCTTTTTTGTTATCTATCAAGAAAGGATTGGTTCGTATGTGTGGTATCACCGGTTGGGTTGATTTTCAACGCGACTTGCGAATGGAAAAAGAGATTATCTCTAAAATGACAGAAACATTAGCGAAACGTGGACCTGACGATACGAATGCTTGGTTTAGCGAACATGCCGCATTTGGGCATAAGCGGCTTATCGTGGTCGACCCAGCAGGCGGCAAACAGCCGATGACAAGAATGAAAAATGGGTATCGTTATACCGTTTGTTATAACGGAGAATTATATAATACAGAAGACATTCGTAAAGAACTATTAAAAAAGGGGTATACATTCCAAGGGCATTCGGATACGGAAGTATTATTAAACGCTTATATAGAGTGGAAAGAGCACTGTGTTGATTATTTTAACGGAATTTTTGCTTTTGCGATTTGGGATGAACAGCGCGAACAGCTATTTTTAGCGCGGGACCGACTTGGCGTGAAGCCGCTTTTTTATCGGCATGTCCATGATAGTCTTTTGTTTGGCTCAGAAATGAAAGCAATTTTGGCACATCCGGAAGTAAAAGCAGAAGTGGACTATGAAGGGTTAGCAGAAGTGTTTGGATTAGGTCCGTCACGGACACCAGGGCATGGCGTGTTTCGCGGAATGAAAGAATTGCGCCCAGCGCATGCTCTAACGTTTTCCCGTAAAGGAATAAAAGTATGGCGTTACTGGAATGTTCAAAGCGATGTGCATAGAGATTCGTTCGGTGAAACGGTAGAAAAACTCCGTTTTCTTCTTATCGATGCTGTTACGCGCCAACTTGTTTCTGATGTGCCTGTTTGTACGTTTTTATCAGGAGGGGTTGATTCCAGTTCCATTACTGCCATTGCCGCAATGGCGTTTGAAAAGGAAGGAAAAGGGCGACTTCATACGTATTCGATTGATTATGAAGGGAACGACCAATATTTCAAAGCAAATGATTTTCAGCCAAATGCCGATGCGCCTTGGATTGAACTAATGTCAAAAACATTCCAAACCGTCCATCATCATTGTGTCATTAGTCAGGAAGATTTGTTTCATCATTTACAGGAAGCGGTGATCGTCCGTGATGTCCCAGGCATGGCGGATGTGGACTCTTCGTTGCTATGGTTTTGCAAAGAAATAAGAAAAGATTTTGTCGTTAGTTTATCCGGGGAATGTGCGGACGAAATTTTTGGCGGCTACCCATGGTTTCACCGTCCTGACGATTTAGCGCGGAACGGATTCCCTTGGATGCGTTCGACAGAGGCACGGATGGATTTATTAAAAGAAGATTGGAGAAAGAAATTGCAGCTGGATGAATATGTACAAAAGCGCTTTGGTGAAACGATCGCGGAGGTTCCAAGACTGGAAGGGGAAAGTGCGGAAGATGCGAAGCGGCGCGAATTGTTTTATTTGAACATGATTTGGTTTATGACAACGCTTTTGGATCGAAAAGACCGCATGAGTATGGGCGCGAGTTTGGAAGTTCGCGTGCCGTTTGCCGATCATCGGTTAGTAGAATATGTTTGGAATATTCCTTGGGAGATGAAAATGTACGGCAACCGCGAAAAAGGCATTTTGCGCAAGGCATTGGAAGGAATTTTACCAGAGGAAGTGTTATATCGCAAAAAAAGCCCGTATCCGAAAACCCACCATCCGCTTTATACGAAGCTAGTAAAAAATTGGGTAAAAGAATTATTGCACGACCGCTCATCGATTCTTTATGAATTTTTTGATGCGAAAAAATTAGAAGAGTTAGTGGAAACAGAAGGAAAATCATTCCAAGCGCCTTGGTTTGGACAGTTAATGACAGGACCACAACTATTGGCGTATCTTGGCCAAGTGCATGTTTGGTTCCAAAAATACGGCATTACCATAAAAGAATAAGAGCTGCCTTTGTCGCAGCTCTTTTTGTCTATGCAGTTTCTATGCTTGGTATAAGTGATTTTCTCATCCACACTTTCGAACGCCAACGCCATAACATCAGCAATCCACGCAGCCATTCATCAGCAATAAAGGAAATCCATACCCCAATCAGTCCTAAACCAGCCTCAATACCGAGAAAATAGGAAATGGCAACACTAACGCCCCACATGGACAATATCCCCATATATACTGGAAATTTAACATCTCCAGCTGCCCGCAGTGAACTAATGATAACGAGATTAAACGAACGTCCGGGCTCTAATACTATTGTCAATAAGAGAAGCAATCGGCCTGTTTCGATAATTTGTTCATTATCTGTAAACAATGAAAGCAGCTGTCTTGAGAAAATGAAACTAATCGATGCCATCGTGATCGAGATGACGATGGCGCTGCGCAAACTTTTTAAACAACGTGTATATGCTTCTGTATAGCGTCCGGCCCCGACGAGATGGCCGACAAGAATTTGCGTCCCTTGACTTATCGCAATGCCAAATAAAAAAACAAACATCATAATATTTTGCGTATATACTCTCGTTGTCAACGCTTCTGCTCCAAGCCAAGTAATAAAATACGTAATAAGCATTTGCGCCGTATTGTACGCCAAGTGTTCTCCAGCGGATGGAATTCCGATTTTCAATAGATCCCGGATATGATGAAATGGCAAAGAACGAAGAACGGATAATGAAAATGGCATTTTTGTCCGTTTCAATAATAAAGAAAAGATAACGATCAATCCGATGAGACGGCTGACGGTTGTCGAGATTGCCACCCCTTTTACTCCTAATACTGGAAAATCGAACGGTCCAAAAATAAATAAGTAGTTGCCAATCACATTCAGTATGTTCATGCCGATGGTTACGTACATCGTTTCACGGGTAAAACCATAGCTTTTTAATATAGCTCCAATGGTCATAATGAGCGCTTGAATAAATAAAAATCCGCCGACGATCATTAAATAGTCGTTCGCCTCTGTAAGCAAATGGTTCGATAGTTTCATCGTATATAAAATTGGCTTTCCGAAAAAGAATAGCACACTGCTAAGTACAAGGCCGAACAAAAAGTTAACAGCGATAGAGATGAGCGAAACTTCCACTGCATGCTGCTTTCTTTCAGCCCCCAAATATTGCGCCACTAAGACGGCAGTGGCTAAGGCAATAAAATTAAACATGACAATAATCACAGCAATAATTTGATTCGCTACGCCGACAGCGGCAACAGAGTGATCCGAATACTGGCTTAGCATCAATGTATCGGCATTTCCCATGACCATATATAATAGCGTTTCAATAAAAATCGGCCATGTCAGCGCAAATAAGGAAAGCTTTTTCTGATCGGTGTTCATCAAGACAACTCCTTTAATCATTCCGACTTTAAAACTATATCAAGTTTATCTAGTTTATTGCATAATAAGAAGAGAAAAGAGCGATTTGATTTGTATATTTCCGACATGTGAAAGGATGTTTGGAATGGAATACATAACATTTTCTTTTCCGCCGTTTCCGATTTTTATTAAAGGGGCAGAAAGCGTATTTCCAAAAGGACAAAAACATTTTCGACGGACGTTTTCTGTGTTTGATTTGTTATATGTGAAAAAGGGATGCTTATATATGACAGAAGAAAACAAGGAATTTGCTGTAAAAGAAGGAGAATATCTTATTCTTATTCCGGGAAGAGAGCATTACGGGCATTATCCTTGCACGGAAGAAACACAACTAGTTTGGCTTCATTTTACGATCGAAGGAGGATATGACATTGTTCCAAAACAGTCGTTAAGCTGGCAAAATGTCATTGAGAGGGAAGCAACATATGTCGAGTCGGTTCAATATCGTTTTTGGATACGGCAATATGCGAAAGTAAAGCAAAGGGAACGCATCGAACAATTGCTTCAACAATTAGTCGAGCTGAATGAGGAAAGAGATCCAGATCGTTCATTAAAGCAATTACTCTATTTTGTTGAATTCATTTGGCAATTGCAAAAACAGGAGCTGCATATTCCAAGCGCTTCTGAAAAAGTGTGTGCCGAAGCGGTTGCTTACATCGAACGGCATTATGCTGAACCGATTACGATTCAGCAGCTCGCCCAATCATTACGATTTCATCCTGACTACATTACCCGTTGCATGCAAAAAACAATTGGCATGAGTTTTGTGCAATATTTGAATTATTATCGCTTGTCAAAAGCAAAAAAATGGTTGGCAGAAACGAATGAAACGATTGAAGCGATTGCCAAGAGAGCAGGAATTGAAGATGGCGCCTATTTTTCAAGACTATTCAAAAAAATAGAAGGAGTTACACCGACAGAATATCGCCGTACTGTGCATCGGATGTAAAAAGAGAAATCGTTTGCGCATTTCAAGATTATTTAGGAAGATGAAAATTTTTATAAAAGAGTTAATTTGAAAAAAATGCTTGATAAATAAAACAAGTGTTGTATAATGAAAATAAAAGTGCAACCGTTTTCATTTTGTACTATTTTGTGCAAACGGTTTCCGAAAATTTATTTGGAGGGGAAACGAAAAATGAAAGCAAAAAAGGTCTTTTTAGCTGCTCTTTCATTATTTTTGTTGTTAAGTGTAGCGTTATTTGGATGTTCTTCATCTAATTCATCTAATGATTCTGGGAACAAAAGCTCAGATGATCAAGTGACAATTGACATTTTCCAATTTAAAGTGGAATTTAAAGATCAATTTGAAAAATTAGCAAAACAATATGAAAAAGAGCATCCGGGTGTCAAAATTAATATTACGACAGTCGGTGGCGGTGAAGACTACGGTGCTGCACTTAAATCAAAATTTGCTTCAGGAGATGAACCGGCGATTTTTAACGTTGGTGGTCCGCAAGATGTGGAAGATTGGTTAGATAAATTGGCTGATTTGTCAGATACAAAAGCTGCATCCCTAGCTCTTGAAGGAACGCTTGATGGGGTTAAGAAAGGCGATCAAATTTTAGGACTTCCATATAACCAAGAAGGATATGGACTAATTTATAATAAAGAAATATTTAAAAAAGCGGGTATTGATCCAAAAAATATTAAGTCTTTTTCTGATTTAGAAAATGCAGTCAAAAAACTGGACAAAGAAAAAAAATCTTTAGGCATTGATGCTGTTTTTGCTTTTCCTGCTAAAGAAACTTGGGTAACTGGGCTTCACCTATCTAATGTATTTTTAGCGCCTGAATTTGATTCAAATGTTGTAAACGCATTTAATGCAAAAACCGTTGAATTTAAGTACGGCGATGCAATGAAAAAATTAATTGATTTACAAAATAAATATTCTGTGCAGCCTACTGTAAGTCTAGATTATTCGCAGCAAGTGGAAGAATTATTTTCTACGGGACGTGTAGCGATCATTCAACAGGGGAACTGGGTATATAACTCAATCGCAGATATCGATCCAGAATTAGCAGAGAAAAATATCGGCATTTTGCCAATACCAATTGAAGGATATAAAGAGGATGTCATTCCAGTCGGTGTTCCGATGTATTGGGCAGTAAACAAAAATAAAGATGAAAAAGTAGTAAAAGAATCGAAAAAATTCTTAGATTGGTTATACACATCTGATGAAGGAAAAGAAATTGTTTTGAATGAATTTAAATTTATTCCGGCGTATGATGGATATGATTCTTCGGAAATTTCTGACCCACTATCTAAAGAAATTTATGATTATGCTCAACAAGGAAAAACGATTGGTTGGGTATTCATGGGATATCCAACAGGATGGGGCATGGATAAGTTAGGTGTAAATATCCAAAAATATGTAAGCGGAAAGATGAAATGGGATGAATTAATTGCAAATTCTAAAAAAGAATGGGAAGAAGCAAGAAATAAATAAATCAGGCGTGTTGATTTAACTAATAAAAACCAGTTACGATCGGTCCTTCAAATGGCTTTTCTATCGACTGGGCATGTGGTATCGCATGCCCCACTCTCATTTGAATAGTAAAAATAATGGATTATTGTGGCATAGAAGAAAATAACACTATGGTAAGTTGCTTTGTTTTCTTCTATTTCTCTGTTAAATGGGAGACGGAACGAAAATACACTCAAATTTTTTGATGAAATCTACCTATATTTTTTAAGTCTTCTTGTCAGTTTAGTTATATTGGAGGCGTTTTCCATGAGAAAACAACCATTATGGTACTGGCTGTTCTTGGCTCCAGTTCTTATAGCGCTAACCGTTGTTGTAATCATACCGTTTTTTTTTGGTTTATACTACTCTTTCACTAATTGGAATGGGATTCAAAGTACTGAATTTGTAGGATTTAAGCATTATATAAATGTTTTTCAAGACAAGGAATTTTTACACTCCCTTTGGTTTACAACCAAGTTTTCTATTGCGTCTGTGCTCTTTATTAATTTGTTTGGATTGACTCTTGCGTTAATTGTCACTCAAAAAATAAAAACGTATAAAATTCTTCGAACGATCTTTTTTATGCCGAATTTAATAGGAGGTTTAATACTCGGTTTTATTTGGCAATTCATTTTTATTAAAGTGTTTGCTAATGTAGGAAATTACCTGCACATAGAAAGTTTAAAAGGCTGGTTATCGACACCAGAAACAGGTTTTTGGGGACTTGTTATTTTAATAAGCTGGCAAATGGCAGGCTACATTATGGTTATTTATATTGCATATTTAGAAAGCATCCCGCAAGAGTTATTAGAAGCTGCCGAGATCGATGGAGCTAATCGCTTCCAACGTTTTCGCCATATTACTTTTCCGCTTGTAGCGCCAGCTTTTACCGTAAGTTTATTTTTAACATTATCCAACTCTTTTAAACTGTATGACCAGAACTTATCTTTAACAGGCGGAGGCCCTTATAACTCCACACAGATGATCGCAATGGAGATTTTTAAAACAGCATTTAGCGAAAACCAAATGGCTTATGCGCAATCAAAAGCGGTGATATTTTTTGTGATTGTTGCCGTAATTTCCTTGACTCAAGTGTATTTCAATAAAAAAAGGGAAGTGGAGATGTAATGAGGAGAGCACAGAAGTACGTTGTTGAAATCCTCGGGGTTATTTTAGCTCTAGTTTGGCTAGCTCCGTTTTATTTAATGATTGTAAACTCTTTCAAGACAAAGAGAGAAATATTTACAGATACTTTGCGATTACCTGAAACATTTACATTTGAAAATTATGTTGAAGCTTTTCAAGAGCTGGATTTTGTGAAAACTTTTTTTAATTCCTTGCTCATTACCATTGTCAGTGTCAGCATCATCATTATATTTTCATCCATGGCAGCTTATGCGCTTTCAAGACGAAAGGGAAAAATGAGTTCTTTATTATTTTTCATCTTTGTTGGAGCGATGCTCATTCCATTTCAGTCCGTCATGATCCCTTTGATTTATATTTTTGGGCAGATGGATATGTTAAATAGAATTGGATTAATATTCATGTATTTAGGGTTTGGATGCAGTCTTTCTATCTTCCTTTATCATGGGACATTAAATGGCATTCCAAAGTCATTAGATGAAGCGGCAATCATAGATGGGGCTAATCGTTTTCAAGTGTTTTGGCATATTATATTTCCGATGCTTAAACCGATCACTGTTACCGTTGCAATCCTAAATACCATTTGGATATGGAACGATTATTTGTTGCCTTCGCTTGTGATCAATAAAGAAGGAATGCATACGATCCCTCTAAAAATGTTCTTCTTCTTTGGAGAATACACGAAACAATGGCATTTGGCTCTTGCGGGGTTAACAATTGCAATCCTTCCAGTCATTATTGGATATTTCTTTGCGCAAAAACAGATTATAAAAGGAGTGTCGGAGGGGGCAGTGAAATAACGTTTATAAAAAGCGCCCCCGTTTCCTTCATTTTTCTATTCATTTAGTGTAATCGTTTTAGAAATTGCTGTATAATAAATTCCCCCTTTTTATATACTCATTAGGTGGAACAAAAGGGTAATAACCGTTATGATAAGAATGGTATTACCCTTTTCCGATAAAGCAAACAATACTACGATTAAAGGGGGGGAAACGGAAATGGGGAATCGAGTATTCGCTTTATTTATGCTTCCGTTTCTACTTTTTTGTGCGGTTCCGGTACAAGCTGCTGAAAAAGAAGAACGGACATGGCAAGATGAGGCAATTTATTTTATTATGGTCGACCGCTTTAACAACATGGATCCGACGAATGACCAAGACGTTAATGTCAATGATCCAAAAGGATATCACGGCGGTGATTTAAAAGGAGTGACCGCCAAACTAGACTACATTAAAGATATGGGATTTACGGCGATTTGGCTGACACCGATTTTTAAAAATGAACCGGGCGGCTATCATGGGTATTGGATTCAAGACTTTTACAAAGTCGATCCGCATTTTGGCACGATGGAAGATTTAAAAACGTTAGTGAAAGAAGCGCATAAACGCAACATGAAGGTGATTCTGGATTTTGTCGCCAACCATACCGGCTACCACCATCCATGGCTGAACGACCCAGCGAAGAAAGACTGGTTTCATAAGAAAAAAGAAATTTTCGATTGGAGTAACCAAAAGCAAGTGGAAAATGGCTGGGTGAACGGCCTGCCTGATTTGGCGCATGAAAATCCGGAAGTAAAGCGGTATTTAATTGATGCGGCAAAGTGGTGGATCAAACAGACCGATATTGACGGCTATCGTTTAGATGCTGTTCGCCATGTGCCAAAATCATTTTGGAAAGAGTTTTCCAAAGAAGTAAAATCAGTTAAAAAAGACTTCTTGCTGCTTGGAGAAGTATGGGCCGATGATCCGCGCTATATTGCGGATTACGGAAAATACGGAATTGACGGTTTCATCGATTACCCGCTTTACAATGCGGTAACGACGACATTGACGAAACGGGATCAATCATTGCGGCCGCTTTATGACGTATGGGAGTATAATAAAACATTTTACGACCGTCCGTATTTGCTGGGAACATTTTTAGACAACCACGATACGGTCCGGTTTACGAAGCTCGCTTTGGACAACAAACAAAACCCGATTTCCAGAACAAAGCTTGCTTTATCATATTTATTCTCAGCTCCTGGCATTCCGATTATGTATTATGGAACGGAAATTGCGATGAACGGGGGAGAAGACCCCGATAACCGCCGCTTAATGAATTTCCGTGCCGATGATGAAATTATTCAATATATCAAAAAGCTGGGGGAACTGCGAAAGCAGCTTCCGTCACTAAGACGAGGCGATTTTACGTTGCTGTATGAGAAGGACGGCATGGCTGTATTCAAACGGCAATATAAAGAGGAAACAACAGTGATTGCGATTAATAATACAAGCAAAACGCAAAAAGTGCATATTACGAATGAACAGCTTGCACCTGGCAAAGAATTGCGCGGGCTGCTTGCCGGAGATTTAGTGCGGAGCGACAGCGAAGGCTATGATATTATTATCAATCGCGAAACGGCGGAATTTTATGTTGTTGCCGATAAAACAGGCATAAATATTCCGTTTATTGCTGCGCTTGTTGCTGTTTACGCATTATTTGCCCTGTTTTTGTATTTTGCCAAAAAGCGGTCGAAACGGACGACGTAGAATAAAAAGAAAAATGGCTTTCTACATGCACAAAGGCGCTGAAAGTGAATAATGAGGCGCGACTAGCATGATAAACAACGTATACTATGGATAAAAAGCAATGGGGGAGTAAAGATGAACGTCACGATTAAAGATGTTGCAAAACGAGCAAACGTGGCTCCCTCCACGGTTTCCCGCGTTATTGCCGACAGTCCGCGAATTAGTGAGAAGACGAAGCGAAAAGTGCGACAGGCAATGAAAGAACTTGGCTATCATCCGAATTTTATTGCGCGCAGTTTGGCGAGTCAAGCGACACAGGTGATCGGAATTGTCATGCCGAGCGCTGCCGAACTAGCGCTGCAAAACCCGTTTTTTCCAGAAGTGATTCGTGGCATCAGCAAAGCGGCGCATGAGAAGAAATATGCGCTGCAAATGTCGACGGGAGAAGAAGAAGATGAAATTTATGAAGAAGTCATCGACATGCTTCAAGGCCGCCGCGTGGACGGGGTGATTTTGTTATATTCGCGCATCGATGATAAGCTGATGAAATACTTGCAAAAAAATAAATTTCCGTTTGTTGTTATCGGAAAGCCGCATCAAAAAGAAGAACAAATCACCCATGTGGACAACGATAACTATCGGGCGGCGAAAGAAGCGGCCCAGCATTTAATTGAGTTAGGGCACGAACGAATTGCCTTTGTCGGCGGAAATAAGAAATATTTAGTGACCGTCGACCGATTGCACGGCTATGAGGCGGCATTAAAAGGAGCAGGGCTTCCTTATCGGGAAGACTATATCATGCATGAAGAATTTCTGCAGGAAGGCGGTCAGGAAGCGATGAAGGAGTTGCTTTCGCTCGCAGATCCGCCGACCGCGCTTGTCGTCGCCGACGACTTAATGGCCTTAGGCGTGCTGAAGACATTGGATGAAATGGGACTGCGCGTTCCCGATGACATTTCGATCGTCAGCTTCAACAACACGCTGCTGGCGGAAATGTCGCGTCCGCCGCTGACATCGGTGGACATCCACATTTTCCAGCTCGGTTATGAAGCAACAAAAAGTTTAATCGAAAAAATCGCCAACCCGAACGAACCGGTAAAACGCATCATAATTCCGCATCGGATTGTGAAGCGGTTTTCGTGTGATTATTATCGGAAATAAAAAGCTGACACAAGCGATCACCCTGCACGTGATCGTTTGGAGTCGGCTTTTTTAAATTGGAAAGTACATGTACCTACACTCTATCGATCTGTATTAGACATACTGATTTTACTTGCTGAAAACGGTCTACATGCGGAAAAAGATTATAATCAAATTCAGGAAAAATGAAACTACCTGTCTCCTGCAGAGTTCAGGAAAACAGGTAGTTTAGATGTAGAGTCACATTTCAAGATAGCCATGATATCGAGTAAGAAAACGTTATTTAGATAACCGTTTCATGAGAGCCGCTTTTTCATCTTCAAAACCCGGTTTGCCAAGTAAGGCAAACATATTTTTCTTGTATGCTTCCACTCCCGGCTGATCAAACGGATTCACACCGAGTAAATGACCGCTGATGCCGCAAGCTTTTTCGAAGAAGTATACCATTTCACCAAAGGTGTATTCATTCATTTCATCCAGTTCAACAATTAAGTTAGGCACTCCACCGTCTACATGTGCTAATAGCGTGCCTTGAAAAGCCTTTTTGTTTACTTCATCCAGCGTTTTACCGGCCAAGAAATTCAATCCATCGATATTTTCTGGATCTTCTTGAATCGTCAGTTCGATTTGCGGTTTCTTGACATGCAGCACTGTTTCGATCAGATTGCGTCGGCCTTCCTGAACGTATTGCCCCATGGAATGTAAATCTGTTGTAAAGTCAACGGATGCAGGAAAGAGTCCTTTCTGATCTTTCCCTTCACTTTCTCCAAACAGCTGTTTCCACCACTCCGATACATAATGAAGGGATGGCTCATAATTAACCAATAATTCGATCGCTTTGCCTTTACGGTAGAGAATATTTCGTACAGCGGCATACTGATAACTCTCATTGGTTAAAAGATCGGGATTATTATATTTATGATATGCTGATGCTGCCCCTTCCATCATTCGGTCAATATTCAGTCCAGCTACAGCGATTGGTAATAGCCCAACTGCTGTCAGCACAGAATATCTCCCGCCTATGTTATCCGGAATAACGAACGTTTCATATCCTTCTTGATCGGCGAGCTTTTTTAATGCTCCTTTTGTTCGGTCAGTAGTAACGTAAATCCGTTTTCTTGCTTCCTCTTTTCCATATTTCTTCTCCATGTAATCACGGAAAATGCGGAAAGCAATGGCAGGCTCTGTCGTTGTTCCCGATTTAGAAATGACATTGATAGACAGATCTTTGCCTTCTAATACATCTAATAAATGAGAGATATAAGTGGAACTGATATTCTGACCAGCAAAATAAATTTGTGTCGTATCGTTCATTTGGTTATGAAAGGTATGGGATAATGCTTCAATAGCCGCCCTTGCACCCAAATAAGATCCGCCAATGCCGATCACCACAAGAGCGTCTGAATGATTCCGGATTCTTTCAGCAGCTTGTTTGATTCGCGAAAATTCGTTTTTATCATAGCGGATCGGCCAATCAACCCAACCGAGAAAATCCGATCCTGGACCTTTCCTTTCATGAAGCATATGATGAGCTGCTTTTACAAATTCGCTTAAATAATCTAGTTCATTCTCTTGCATAAATGGTAATGCATTAGAGTAATCAAAAGAGATAGCCATATAACACTTCTCCTTTCTCTTCCAATTTTGCTGTGCATGTCCATTGATCATTTTGGACCTTACGTCTGAAAGGGGATTTTATGTTATTTCCTTAAAAGTTTTTTCTGGAGATGCTTCAAATGCTTATAACGGTTTATTTCTTCTCATTTTTTTCTACAGCATGTCCGCCAAATTCGTTGCGTAGAGCTGCTACCACTTTGCCTGTAAATGTATCGTTTTCTAATGAACGATACCGCATCAATAAGGACATGGCGATGACAGGAGTGGCAGTTTGTAGATCTAAAGCCGTTTCGACTGTCCATTTCCCTTCACCGGAAGAATACATAATTCCTTTGATTTCCTCTAATTTTGCATCTTTTGAAAATGCGCGTTCTGTTAATTCCATGAGCCATGAACGAATAACTGAACCATTATTCCACACTCTTGCAACTTTTTCATAGTCATAATCGAATTCGCTTTTCTCTAATATTTCGAATCCTTCGCCAATGGCAGCCATCATTCCATATTCAATCCCATTGTGGACCATTTTTAAGAAGTGGCCACTACCTGCTTTTCCTGTATATAAATACCCATTTTTGACAGCGGTATCTCGGAAAAGAGGCTCGACAATGTTCCAAGCTTCAGAATCCCCTCCAACCATGTAACACGCTCCGTTACGAGCACCTTCCACTCCACCAGAGGTTCCAGCATCCATAAAGTGAATTCCAATCTCCTTTAGCTCGTTATAACGACGAATCGATTCCTTATAGTGAGAATTGCCACCATCAATCACGATGTCTCCTTTGCTTAAAAATGGTGTAATCTCACTAATCACCGAATCAACAACTGTGTGTGGAACCATCATCCAAAGAATTCTTGGGTTTTCTAATGATAGAACGAGCTCCTTTAAACTGGATACGCCTTTAGCCCCGTATTTTTTTATTTCTTCAACCGCATTTGCATTTACATCGAACGCCACTACTTCGTGCTTATGTTCAATGAGATTTTTACCTAAGTTTAATCCCATTTTTCCTAAACCGATTAACCCGACTCTCATGCTGACTACCTCCTAAAACTTGATCAAAGAAGATTTGATGGTAGAATAATGCATTTCCTATTTCACATATTGACAACTTAATTATGTTTTCAAGTTTGCTCTGAAAGTGATTGCCTACCGCCAATAAAATCCGTCTTCTTTCAATAATTGATAAGAAGCTTCTGGTCCCATCGAACCTGAACGATATGAATGAAGAGGAAGGAGATTTTCCTCAAATGCCTCTAAAACAGGTTGCACCCATTTCCAAGATAGTTCAACTTCTTTCCAATGAGCAAAGAAAGTCGAATCGCCATGTAAAGCGTCAAAAATTAAGAGTTCATAGGCTTCGGGTACCTCTTTCTGATTAGTCGTAAAGTGCATATGAACAGGTTCCATTTTTCCATTGTTGAATACATTTTTACTATTGAATTGCAACGTAACACCTTCGTTCGGATTGATTTGAATCACCAAAAGATTAGGAGCTGTTTTCTCATTTTTCGGTAAGTACCATTCCTTTAATGGATTTTTAAATTCAATGACAATACGTGTGGACTTTTCCTTCATTCTTTTACCTGTACGGATATAGAATGGTACCCCGCTCCAATTTTCATCATCAATCCACAAACGAGCAGCAACAAATGTCTCCGTTGTTGAAGAAGCATCGATTTCAGGTTCTTCTTTATATCCAACAACTGGTTTACCATGGATTTCTCCAGGACCGTATTGACCACGAACGACGTGTAAACCTACTTCTTCTTTCTGTATTGGTCGAAGAGATTCCATGATTTTTCTTTTCTCATTACGGATGTCTTTTGCGCTAATCTGTTTTGGCAGGTGCATGGCTGTCATCATCAACAATTGCAGCATATGATTTTGGAACATATCGCGAATGGCTCCTGCCTGATCATAATAGCTTGCTCTTTGTTCTACTCCAACCGTCTCACTTGCCGTAATTTGTACATTGGCTATATATTGATTGTTCCATATCGCTTGAAACACAGGGTTGGCAAACTTTAAAGCTTCAAGGTTTTGGACCATCGGTTTTCCAAGGTAATGATCCACCCGATAAATTTCTTCTTCTTCGAAAGCTTGACTTAACTTTTCGTTTAAATCTTGGGCCGATTTTATATCGTGACCAAAAGGTTTTTCGATAATCAGACGTTTCCAACCATTGGTGGATCCTAATCCACTTTCCTTGATGTTTGACGTAATCACATCAAAAAATTCTGGCGCAACAGATAAGTAAAACATACGGTTTTCAGGAATATTCAATTCTTTTTCACGTTGTTGAACAATTTCGAGCAACTTTTTATACCCTTGTGCATTCGTTACATCTAAAGAAGTATAACGAAACGCACGGAGAAACTCTTCCATTTTGGAACGGTCATTTGTCAAACGTCTAGAAAAGGTTTTTACCGAATTTTCCACATATATTTGAAATTCATCATCGGATAATTCTCTTTTACTTACTCCAATAATGGAAAACGACTGAGGCATTTTTTGGTCGAGAAATAAATTATATAATGCAGGGAAAATTTTTCGTTTAGCTAAATCACCTGTTGCCCCAAACAAGACAAAGGTCATCGAATCCAATGTTATCCCCCCTGTCTTTTTGAAACATTTTTCAAAAAGAATAAAGCTGATAGAGCAGATGTAACAAGGTTTACTACATTGCAAGAATTGGTATTTTTGTGAACAGGAAGAAGGTCTTGTTCTTGTATTTTTTCGTTCATGAAAGTTCAACAAAGACGAGGGCAGCTTTTGTTCCTTCCAGCGTTTTTAAAACATCGAGAGCATTCTCTCCGAAATAAATATCGCGCGGAATAGTAAAACGATTCATGCTGCTCCCTCCAGTGCTCGTAATTGGTTTACAGATGCTAGTATAATGCGTATAAAATTTATTGAGAAGTACGCACTTTATTATCATGTAGTGATAAAAAAATAATATAGTGCAAAAAAATATACCTAATGATATAAAAGGCATGCAGATACAATGAACGGAATGTATCATGAAGAGACCTTTACCATCCAGAGAAATGAATGCCATCTGCTATGAGTGAATAAATGTGTATAACATTTATTTGACAGTATGTGTTTTATTATTATAAAGTGAAAATGAGTATACCATGGGCTGTAATAAACATGGGAGGTGAAACGATGGGACACGTTTGTGGCAAGACGTATAACTGTGAAAAAGAATTAACACTCGCTGTTATAGGCGGTAAATGGAAAATGCTTATTTTATGGCATCTAGGAAAAGGGGGAAAGAAGCGGTTTAGTGAACTAAAAGCTCTCATGCCGGGGATCACCCAAAGAATGCTTGTTAACCAGTTGCGAGAGCTGGAGGAAGATCAAATTGTTCATCGCGAAGTCTATCCTGTTGTTCCACCAAAAGTAGAATATTCACTGACCGAGCATGGAAAAAGTCTGATGCCAATTCTTGATGCTATGTATGAATGGGGCAGAAACTATATGGAGACTGTTGTCAAAGGTCAAGTAAAAATCAATGAGGCCGCCAAGTAGAAAAAACTTTTCTCCTTTAAAGCTTCGAAAACTCCCTGCTCGTACTCCTTAATATACTTTTACAGGCAGGTAATTTTCATAGAAAATGCACACTTATCGATATAGAGATGAAGAAAGCAATAAGTTTATATTAGACGTTAAAAAACCAGCGGACAACCATCTTTATGAAAGATCCACTGTCCGTTGGTTTTTTTGTATGTACGTGGTTGCAGATCACAAAGCATCACCTCTATCATCAGATCCCTCATCGTTTCTACAGACTTCTTTTTTATTCTCCTTTTTTTCGTTTATCCTCTTTTAGTATACTTTTCCACACTATGTAACACAAAAGTGTGTACTTGTTAAATTGAATGATGTGTCTAATAATATCAGTATCGCCACTGACTGGGGCGAAACGTTACTAGATGGATAACAAGAGAGGGGGAGACTATGAAACTGAGAGTTTCAGCAGTTCAATATCATCTTCATACCATCCAATCGTTTGAGGAATTTGCCAAACAAGTAGAACATTATATTAAAACAGCCGAAGAGTTTGGGGCGGATTTTGTCTTGTTTCCGGAATTTTTCACCACCCAGCTAATGTCTATTGGCAACCAGCAAGGGCAACCTTTGACCATTCAAGATCTTCCTGATTTTACAGAACAATATCGGTCTTTATTTATTAATTTGGCTAAGCAAACAAAGATGCATATTATTGGAGGAACCCATGTCATCCGTAAAGGCGGACGATTATACAACGTTGCTCATTTATTCTATCCAGACGGAAGAGTTGCCGAACAGCCAAAGCTTCATATCACTCCGACGGAAGTAAAGGAATGGAATATGTCTCCTGGAGAAAGCTTGCAGGTGTTCGAAACAGACAAGGGAACCATTGCGATGTTGACTTGCTATGACATCGAATTTCCAGAAATCGTTCGAATGGCAAAGGCGAAAGGGGCTGATGTCATTTTCTGCCCTTCATGCACCGATGATCGTCACGGATTTTATCGTGTCCGTTACACCAGCCATGCGAGAGCAATCGAAAATCAAGTTTATGTCGTCACCACTGGTACGGTAGGTTCCCTTCCTACGGTTGATTTCATGAGGGCAAATTTTGGGCAAGCGGCGGTGATTACACCGAACGATATTCCATTTCCTCCGCGCGGCATCTTGGTAGAAGGAGAAATCAATCATGATATGATTGTAACCGCTGATCTCGATTTAGAGCTGTTATATCAGGTTCGCGAAAGCGGTTCTGTCACCACGTGGCGTGATCGACGCACGGATCTTTATCCGGATTGGAAATAAGATGTGACTAGCTGCTCTATAAGGAGGGTGAAGAATGTATCGAAAGGAGTTTTACGTCTTTGACCAAGATCGTCCTGTTCCAGCGGTAATCCGAAATTATGAAGAAAAGGACTTCCCTGGCTTAATCCGCATTCAACAGGAAAGTTTTCCTCCACCATTCCCGTCTGAATTATGGTGGAATACGGAACAGCTGAAAAACCATGTAACACTATTTCCAGAGGGTGCCTTATGTGTTGAGGTGAATGGCGAAATTGTGGGATCGATGACGGGACTTATTGTTGACTTTGATCCCAGCCATCCGGACCATACATGGGAAGAGATCACGGATAATGGATATATCCGTAACCATAATCCAAACGGGAATACACTCTATGTTGTTGATATTGGCGTGCGTCCTGCCTATCGCAAATTAGGGCTGGGAAAATGGCTGATGTTATCCATGTATGAAGTAGTTGTTCATTTGGGATTAGAACGGCTGTTAGGTGGAGGGAGAATGCCCGGCTATCATAAAAAAGCTCATAAGATGACAGCGGAACAATATCTCGAAGCTGTAGTAAAAGGAGAATTGAAGGATCCTGTTATTACCTTTCTGCTTCGCTGTGGCCGTACACCTGTTAAAGTGGTGGCAAACTATTTAGAGGATGAAGAATCGTGCAATTATGCTGCACTGATGGAATGGAAAAATCCTTTTTATAGATCCAAATCTTAACAAGGAGAATGATGAAGATGGAATATCTCAGAATTACGAGTATTGAAGACCCTTTGTTTAAAAAAATGCACCAATTGATGCAAAATGTATTTCCTCCTGAAGAAGTATTAGCATTCGATTTGTGGAAAGAGCCTCTGGAAGATCCGGGAATTCGTGTGTGTGTTGCTGTTTACGAAGGAGAGGTAGTAGGTGCGACAGAGTACCGCTATTATGAAGATTTAAATGTCGCGATGACAGATTTCACCATTATCGGCCAAGCAGGACTAGGGATTGGTCGATTTTTAGCCAAAAAGCGGTTAGAGGATTTGAACAACTGGGCCGCAGCAAACGGAAAGCAGTTATATGGCATGTTCGCTGAAATTTATGATCCTTATCGGGTAGAGCATTATGAATTTGGCGGGATTAAGCTGATGGATCCATATGTTCGTCGTGAGGTATTATCGCATTTGGGATATAAGCGGCTTGACTTCCCTTATGTCCATCCATCTTGGAACAATGATGGAGAAGCCGTAACCGGTCTCGATCTTTGTTTTCTTCCGATGGACGATAGCGTGAATGAACTTCCAGCGGATCTTGTTGTGAAGTTTTTGAAACGTTATTATTCTGTCTTATCGAACAAGCCAAGGGCTTGGTATGAAATGATTGAAAATCTGGAAGCGAAAGATACCGTAACGCTATTACCGATTTAAATCCTATAGAAACGTAATGCTTATGAAACCTAAAAAAATTCTTCCAGATTTAGCGGCATCCTTTATCGTTTCCCTATCGAAAGAAGCAAGAATGCTATTCGGTACATGAAAGATGAAGGTTGCTTTATCTTAAATAACACATCAAAATTCGAATAAGAGGACTTTTACAGATGGAGATGGAACTCTGGTATACAGAAAAACAAACTCCCGATCATGGAATCACAACCAAGATTCGTCGCACTTTACACCATGAAAAAACGAAATTTCAAACCCTTGATGTAATTGAAACAGTCCAATTTGGCAACATGCTTGTTTTAGATGGCATGGTAATGACTACCGATGGCGATGAGTTTGTATACCATGAAATGATTACCCATGTGGCGATGAATACCCATCCTAATCCGGAACATGTGCTTGTCGTTGGCGGTGGAGATGGAGGGGCCATCCGCGAAATTTTGAAACATTCTTCGGTAAAAACAGCTACTTTGGCAGAGATTGACGGCAAAGTGATAGAAGCTTCCAAAACCTATTTCCCCAAAATCGCAGGTGCTTTAGAGGATCCACGCGTCAAAATAGAGGTAACCGACGGAATAAAACATGTTGAAGATTTACGATCGGTTCGAAAAAGTATGATCCAATGAAAGTGGATGAAACGAAGCTCAATCCAATCAATACCCGCTATTATCATCCGAGAATGCACAAAGCCCTTTTCCAGCTACCCGTGTTCGTGCAAGAGTTAATCACAGGGGAGGGAAAATGAGCGCGCTTTGATGAGGCATACTCGGGAAATGTGTTTATCAGCGTTGGCAACGACTTAGAGCGGGTGCAAGCCGTTTTTCTGAATGGAAATCGTGATGGTCACGAAGAAAACGAAGACATGTAGCCGGATGCTCGTTAGACCCACACTAAGAAGCAACTGACAAACGTTCCAAAAAACGTTTGAACCGCCGCTACGTATGTTTTCTCGTCGCTTCCTTCGCTGAAAACGAAGGGATGCCGGGGCGGAATGGTCTTTACTCTCTTAGAGCGAAAGGAGTGGTACCTATGTCAAAAATCGGTATTGCTGCGGAAACTCGTCGGATCGACGCGCTTCTGCTTCGTGCACTCTACTTCGGTCCCAAATCCTACTGGGAGCTGATGCGGGCAGGGAAAGCCCAGACCCACCAGGTGCTGAAGGCACTGCAGTCGCTCCTGGAGGGAGAGATGGTGGTCTACGACGGTGATCACTTCGTGATTACCGAGGCGGGGCGTCGAAAGGCGGAAACTCTGAGCCTGGAACGGGTGGCCGAACAACGCTGTGAGGCTTGCGCGGGGCGCGGTATCGTTCTGCGACCGCCTTTCGATCGCGTCCTTGCGGATTTCCAGGATATCGTGGCCATGCGGCCCAAGGCGACGCCCGACTTTGACCAGGGGTACGTGACGCCTGAGACCACCATGCGACGACTGGCCCTGATGGCCCAGCAAGGCGATTTGGTGGGCCGCGATATTCTGCTACTGGGCGACGACGACCTCACGGGCATTGCGGCCGCGCTCTCAGGGTTGCCGCGGCGCATCTACGTCCTGGATGTGGACGAACGCATAATCAGCTTCATCCGTGACGTGGCCCGGGACCGTGGTTGGGACCACGTCCACGCCGAGGTCTACGACGCACAGGATGGGCTGCCGTCTCACCTCCGTGGCCAGTTTGATGTGTTCTTCACGGACCCGGTCGACACCGTCAAGGGCCTCCTGCTCTTCCTGAGCCGCTGCACAGAGGGGCTGCGTGGGCCCGGTGCCGCGGGCTACTTTGGTCTCTCTTACCTGGAGGCCTCTTGGCGGAAGTGGCGGCAGATCCAGCAGGGCATTCTCGACATGGGCTTTGCCATCACTGACATGCTGGGTGCCTTCCAGGACTACCTGTTGGAGGACATTGTAGCCCTAGACTGGGCGCGCATGGCACCGGTGCCGGTTAAGGAACCCGATATCCCCTTCTACGTCAGCACCGTCTACCGCCTGGAGCTGGTCGAGGAGCCTCAGCCCCTCTTTTTCGGCCGGGTGGAGCTTGGGCAGGACCTCTACTACGACGAAGAGTTCTGCGACCCCCTGCAAGAATAGTCCCCAAAGGCTACGCGCCCCCGGTAGCGGGTGTTCCCGCCGCCGGGGGCGCTTGCGTTCGGGCGCTGTTTCTCGACACCCACAACGAGGAACTGCGTTCTTCAAGGTTAATGAATGAACCTTATCACAGGCTTTTACTGGTGTATTATAGCAGGCAACAGACTTTTTAAAGTACTTGGATGAAAGGTTAATCTCCGCTGACTAATTGGGAGAGAGATCCTAGAAGTTATTCCCAGGACGAGCTCCTTCTTTTTACAGGTGAGTTCGTACTTGATGTTGTACAATGTCCCTTAGTTTCTGCGTATACGTTGTAGGTTATTGTTAACAACATAATATGTTTTACTATCCTTATTCCCAAAAGTATTACTTCAAGGATAAGATGTTTATGGATACAACTTTACACATGAAGATATGATCATCTCCATTCTAAACCTTTCTCGTTGTGTTATTCCATAGCTACTTAAAGGAGTGATCATCGATTTTGAAAAAGTTCTGACAAAAGATCACTCCAACTATAACCGATTTTATTACCTCCTTTAGGAATGCGGTGATAATCGAGGTACCGCTGATGGAGGGAGAGCGATCTCATGTATACGCAGAGAATGTAATGGTCAAACTGTTGGAGATGGTTGATACTATATGATCACACCGATTGGCATCAGCATGAATCCAATCTTCCGATCAAAAATTGGTTCATAAAAAAGACCGCAAAGCGTTTCTTAAGGAAAGCTCTGCGGTCTTTTTACCTTTCCCCCGTGTTTTTAAGTTGAAAATTCAGTTTGAATAGTTTAAGATTTTGAGTGGTTTAAGATTCTCTGAGCAAAAGTCCCTTATACTCTATTCAAGATTGGCATGTCTTTTAAACATGGTATTGGAGTCAAGTCCTTTTTTCTCCATGCATCTTAATATGATAGCATCATAGAATAGTAATAGGGTTTGCTCAAATAGTGATCCCATTGGCTGTATGGTTTTGTATCCATTGTCTGATTGGTCTTTAGGTGAGCCAGGTAATTTGACAATGATATCAGCTAATTGTCCAATGGTCGATTCAGGGAAAATGGTCACTAAGGCTATTGTTGCACCTAAGTTTTTTGCTTTTTCAGCCATGGAAACTAAACTTCTCGTTTCCCCTGAACCCGATCCGATGATCAAAATGTCATCTTGTTCTAGGTTAGGGGTTATGGTTTCGCCTACTACATAGGCGTCTAACCCCATATGCATCATTCGCATCGCAAAAGATTTGGACATAAATCCAGATCTGCCTGCGCCAGCTACAAAAATTTTCTTTGATTCGAGAATCCCATTTACCAATTTTTCAGCTTCTTCATCAGCAATGAAATCGGCTGTCCGATTTAACTCTTTTATGATTTCACCCAAATATTGCGTAGTCTGCATAATTTCATTCACCTTGTTGGATCATTTTTTTCATTTCAGCGGCTACAGCTCGTTTATCTTCTTGACCAGTAATGCCGCCACCTACAATGATAAGATCAGGTTTTGCTTTAATGACTTCAGGCAATGTGTTTAATTTGATGCCGCCTGCGATCGCAGTTTTTGCGTTTTTCACGACACGTTTGATTGTTGCAAGGTCTTCAAGAGAGTTTTTTCCGACTGCCTGAAGATCATAACCTGTGTGTACACAAATATAGTCGACTCCAAACTCATCTACTTCTTTCGCTCGTTCTTCCAAATTCTTCACTCCGATCATGTCCACCAAGATTTTTTTGCCTTGTTTTTTAGCTTCTTCCACGGCACCTTTGATGGACAAATCTTCTGCAACTCCAAGTATAGTGATAATGTCAGCACCAGCTTCGGATGCTTTCATGACTTCATATGCGGCTGCATCCATGATTTTTAAGTCTGCCAATACTTTTAAGTGAGGGAATTCTTGTTTGATTTCCTTTACGGCTCTAAGACCTTCATTAATAATAACTGGAGTGCCGATTTCTACAATATCAACATACTCCTCGACTTCTTTTACCAGCTTTTTCGCTTCTGGAATGTTTACGAGATCCAATGCTAATTGTAATTCCATGAATTCTTCACCTCTCATAAAAGTTTATTGTTGGTCGTATAAGTAGTAGTATTTTTTGTGTTTTTATCTCTTACACACTGATGAGTATACTATGTATGATTTATCTTTAAAAGTACGCACTTTATTTTTACATAGTGTTAAAAAATATACTATTGGTTATTATTTATACTATTTTACTTTTTCATGTAACTCTGAAAGAAGAGTCTCCCGTTTCGAAACAAAATGAAAGCGAGAGAGGAATGTCGGTGAGCCGATTTTACTTGAGGTTTTGGTGTAACATAATCGGTTATGAAGCAACAAAAAGTTTAATCGAAAAAATCGCCAACCCGAACGAACCGGTAAAACGCATCATAATTCCGCATCGGATTGTGAAGCGGTTTTCGTGTGATTATTATCGAAAATGAAAAATTAGTCTCCAATCGCTAAAAAGTGGTTGGAGACTAATTCTTTTATGTGGCGAATTTACGATATGGATGCATCATGAGTATAGATTTTTTATTTTCTGAATATTTTATTCGATTTTTTGCTTATCTTATTATAAATTTTATTTTAGGATAGGAAACCATATTCATTCCCTAGACTCAATCAAATGGCAAATAACATCAATAAATGAAGTTGCAACATATGGAAGGATGTGAGCTGTTGATGTACGATTACGTTATTATCGGCGGAGGAATTGTCGGACTTGCCGTTGGGATGGCTATATTAAATTGGAAACCAAATGCGGCAATTGCTGTTTTGGAAAAGGAGAAGAGCGTTGCCGCCCATCAAACAGGACATAACAGCGGTGTGATTCATTCCGGCATTTATTACCGGCCAGGAAGCTATAAAGCGAAATTAGCGAAAAAAGGCAATGAAGCAATGTATCGTTTTTGTCACGAACATGGAATAGACGCAGAAATGTGCGGTAAGGTTATTGTCGCAAATAAGGAAGAAGAACTCGTTCTTCTAGAAAATTTATATAAACGAGGGATTGAAAACGGTCTTTCTATACGGATGATCGAAGAGCGCGAGTTGCATGAATTGGAGCCATATGTAAATGGAATAAAAGCGATACATGTTCCGGCAACGGGGATTGTAAACTTCAAAAAAGTAGCGGAGAAAATGGCGGAAATCATTCAAGAGAAGGGAGGGCAAATTCTCCTCGATCATAAGGTGGAATCGATTACGGAAAAAAACGATGAAGCGGTCATCGATACAAACCAACATACGATCAAAACGTCTTTTTACATTAATTGCGCCGGGCTTTATTCCGACCGCATAGCAAAACTTGCCAACATTCAAACGGATTTAAGGATTGTCCCGTTTAGAGGGGAGTATTATCAATTAAAGCCGGAGAAAAGATATTTGGTAAAAAACTTAATTTATCCAGTGCCAAATCCGAATTTCCCATTTTTAGGAGTCCATTTTACGAGAATGATAGATGGAACGGTCGATGTAGGCCCTAATGCCGTTTTAAGTTTTAAACGGGAAGGATACTTAAAAACGGATTTCAGTTTCATGGATACAAAAGACGTTCTGTTTTTTAAGGGATTTTGGAAGCTTGCCTCCCGCTATGCGAAAGAGGGTATCGAAGAAATGGCAAGGTCTTTTTCCAAAAGACAGTTTGTGAAAAACGTGCAACAGTTAATGCCGGATATTGAAGAGGATGATTTGCTTCCAGGTCCTTCTGGAGTGCGAGCGCAAGCATTAAAAGAAGACGGTACGCTTGTAGATGATTTTTATATTGTCCACGGCCGCCGTTCGATTCACGTCTTAAATGCCCCATCCCCTGCCGCTACCGCTTCGATTGAAATTGGAAAAGAGATTGTCCGACAGCTGGAGGAATTTCGCTTGGCGATATAAAAAGTGTCGCTGCAAGAAAAAAGACGGCAAGAACACTCTTGCCGTCTTATTCTAGCGTTAAAACTACGCGTCCGTTAATTTGTCCTTTTAGCATTCTGTCAAACACTTCGTTAATTTTTTCAAGAGGTTGTGTTTCAATAATTGTTTTCACTTTTCCTTCCGCGGCGAATTGGAGCGCTTCTTGCAAGTCTTTCCGCGTGCCGACAATAGAACCGACAATTTTAATTCCATTTAATACCGTATCAAAAATTGGAATAGGCATTTCTTCTGGCGGCAATCCGACAAGAACGCACGTTCCTCCTCTGCGGATAGAACTGTATGCAGATTTAAAAGCAGGTTTAGATACAGCTGTTACAACTGCCGCGTGAACCCCGCCGACTTTATCTTTCATAAATTGCGCCGCATCTTCTTTAGCAGGGTTTACAACAAGATCGGCACCAAGCTCTTTTGCAAGTTCAAGTTTTTCATCACCTATATCAACAGCAATGACATTAAGTCCCATCGCTTTCGCATATTGAACGGCAACGTGGCCAAGACCTCCAATGCCGTAAATCGCTACCCATTCTCCTGGTTTTGCCCCTGTTACTTTTAAAGCTTTATAAGTAGTGACTCCGGCGCAGAAAATTGGAGCGGCTTCTTCAAACGATAAGTTATCAGGAATTTTAACAACATAGTCCGCAGCAGCTCTGCAATATTCTGCATAACCACCATCGACTGAGTAGCCTGCATTTTTTTGCTGCTCACATAATGTCTCTTGTCCGCTTAAACAATATTCACAGTGGCCGCAAGCGGAATATAACCAAGGAATACCTACGCGATCCCCCACTTTTAAATGGGTTACGCCCGGACCTACTTCTTCGATAATCCCAACTCCTTCATGACCAGGGATTAAAGGAAGTTTTGGTTTTACCGGCCAATCGCCATGAGCGGCATGCAAGTCAGTATGACAAACACCGCATGCTTTGATGCGGACTAATACTTCTCCATATGAAATGGTTGGTTTTTCTACTTCTTTTATTTTTAATGGTTCCTTAAATTGTTCCACTACAGCAGCTTTCATAACTATTCCCTCCCATATTCTTTCGAAAAGGAAACCCTTTCGTAAATTATCATAAGAAATTCTGCTTTTTATATAAAGCTACAGTACGACAAGTTCAAAAAGCTGTCGAAAATGTTTGTCGAAAATATTAATATTTAGAAAAATTATCAACAACAATGAAATAACGTGTTATTCGCTAATAGTTTAAAGTGCGTTTTAATAATTCTTATCCATTTACAATCTTCCCGCCATTCACATGTATCATTTGCCCCGTAATATAGGATGCCTCATCGCTTGCTAAAAATACATAGCTTGGAGCCACTTCACTCGGCTGGCCCGGCCGTTTCATCGGAGTGTTGGAGCCGAAAGTGGCGACTTGATCGCTTGTGAATGTCGATGGTATAAGCGGCGTCCAAATCGGTCCTGGGGCGACGCCGTTGACGCGGATGCCTTGCCCGGCGAGAGATTTCGCCAAAGAGCGCGTAAAGGCGACGATCGCTCCTTTCGTTGCGGAATAATCAATTAATTGCTCATTGCCTTCGTAGGCGGTGATGGATGCGGTATTAATAATCGAACTTCCTTTTTGCAAGTAGGGGAGCGCCGCTTTCGTCAAATAAAAGTAGCCGAAGACGTTGGTGCGGAACGTTTTTTCCAGCTGCTGCGAGGTAATGTTAAGCAAGCTTTTTTGCGGATGCTGTTCC
Organism: Parageobacillus toebii NBRC 107807; assembly: GCF_003688615.2. Classification (GTDB taxonomy): domain Bacteria; phylum Bacillota; class Bacilli; order Bacillales; family Anoxybacillaceae; genus Parageobacillus_B; species Parageobacillus_B toebii. Next base: position 1,579,382 of record NZ_CP049703.1, read on the forward strand.
GCGGCGTTGTTGACGACGATGTCTAGTTTGCCAAATTGGTCCACGGTTTGTTTGACCGCTTGTTTGCAAAACTGTTCATCACCGACATCGCCGGCAATCAGTAAGCATTTTCTTCCTTCTTGTTCGACTTGGCGCTTCGTTTCTTCCGCATCTTCCTGTTCGTTTAAATAAATAATCGCTACATCCGCACCTTCTTTTGCGAAATGGATGGCGACCGCCCGGCCGATGCCGCTGTCGCCGCCGCTAATGATGGTGACTTTATTATGTAATTTCCCGCTTGCTTTGTATTGTTCACTCACGGAAACAGGCTGCGGGTTCATTTCTGTTTGCAGACCTGGCTGGCGGTCTTGGTGCTGCGGCGGCAGTGTTGCCTGTTGTTTTGTGACCATTGTCCATTCCTCCCTGTGCATCGTTTGTCATCGTTAGTATGGGATATGGGCAGGGAAATATGTAATGTTGGCAAACAATCATTGATGACTACATTGCATAAAAAAGCTGGCCACATCGGGCCAGCTTTTTATAACACATTGAAATAGCGCGCTTCTGGATGGGCAAAGACAATCGCGGAAACGGAAGCTTCCGGCTCCATCATATATCCGTCCGTTAAATGGATGCCGATTTCTTCTGGGTTCAATAGACGGAAGAGCTTTTCTTGGTCTTCCAAGTTCGGGCAAGCCGGATAGCCGAACGAGTAGCGCTGCCCTTGGTATTTCGCGGCAAAGCGCTGTTCCATCGTGAAATCCGGATCATCCGGAAAGCCCCAGCGGTCGCGCATGACTTGGTGGATGAGCTCCGCTAATCCTTCGGCGATTTCGAGCGCCAGCGCTTGAATCGCATGACTTTTTAAAAATTCGCCGCTTTCTTTCCATCGCTGCGAAAGTTCGCGAATGCCTTTTCCGGCGGTGACGGCGAAAAATCCCACATAGTCGATTTGTCCGCTTTCTGTAGATTTCAAGTAATCAGCTAAACAAAGGTATGGCTCTCTTGGCTGTCTTGGAAATTCAAACATTTCGATAATGGTCCGTTTGTCTTTTGGCGAGTAAATGTAAATCCGGTTTCCTTCACTTTGCGCCGGGAAAAATTGATATACCGCCGCTGGCGTAATCCAGTTGTTGCGCTGGGCCTCGTCAAGCAGGTCATCGACGACTTGCTTTAACATAAGCGCTTTTTCATCTTTTTCCTCAAGCAGCCGTTTTACTTTTCCTTTTAACCCAAGGTGATGTCCTAATACCATTTGCCAGTTGACGTATGGAATAATATGCGAAAGCGAAATATCTTTCAATATATGGCGTTCTAAATCTGTTGGCACAAACACGGGAACGTCGGTCGAGACGTTCGACTTTGCCGCAATAGCCGTTGGTGCCGTTTTTTCTGTTTCCGTTTCTTGTTTTTTTGTTTTTGTATATTCGATTTCGTTTTGCTGCAATTGGTTGGCGAGCGCCAGCCCTTCCATGGCGTCTTTTGCGTATAATACGATTCCATCATATTCCGGAGCGATTTTGTTTTCCGTGAATTTACGCGATAATGCCGCACCGCCGACTAAAATCGGGATCGAGATGCCCGCTTGCCGCAAATCTTGCGCGGTGGCGACCATTTGCTGTGCCGATTTGACGAGCAGGCCGGATAAGCCGATGATATCCGGCTTTTCCGCTTGAACGGCTTCAATGAGCTGCTGCGGCGCCACTTTAATGCCTAAGTCAATGACGCGGAAGCCGTTGTTGCTTAAAATAATGTCGACCAAGTTTTTGCCGATGTCATGTACATCGCCTTTGACGGTGGCGAGAAGCACTTTTCCTTTTGTGCTGCTTTCTTTTTTCTCCATGTACGGCTCTAAAAAGGCAACCGCCGCTTTCATCACTTCCGCGCTTTGCAGTACTTCGGCGACGATGAGCTGGTTATTGTTAAAGAGCCGGCCGACTTCGTCCATCCCGGCCATCAGCGGGCCGTTAATAATGGCAAGCGGGTCAGGATAAACTTGCAGTGCCTGTTCCAAATCGGCAAACAGCCCTTCTTTTGTGCCCTCGACGACATAGCCTGCGAGCCGCTCTTCTAAGCTAAGGTCTGTTTTCGCTTTTTTCGGCTCTTTTGTTTTGTCGCGGTAAAATTGGATAAACGTATTTAATGTTTCGTCGTTCGTGTTAAACAGCAATTCTTCCGCTAACCGCACTTCTTCTTCCGGAATCGAGGCAAAGCGCTCCAATTTTTCCGTGTTGACGATCGCGTAATCAAGCCCGGCCTGCGTGCAATGGTATAAAAAGACGGAGTTTAAAATTTCCCGCCCGACCGGCGGAAGCCCGAACGAGACATTGCTGATGCCAAGTATTGTTAAACATTGCGGAAGCCGTTCTTTAATGAGACGGATGCCTTCGATCGTTTCCTTGGCCGCGCCAATATATTGTTCATCGCCGGTGCCGACCGGGAACACAAGCGGGTCAAAAATAATGTCATGTGGGGAAACTCCGTATTTGTTGACGAGCAAGTCATGCGAACGCAAGGCAATTTCCAGCTTCCGCTCAGCATGAATCGCCATTCCCTGTTCATCAATCGTTCCGACAACGACGGCAGCACCATATTTGTGAAGGAGAGGAATGACTTTTTCAAACCGTTCTTCGCCGTCTTCCAAATTAATCGAGTTAATGATTGCTTTCCCTTGTGAATAAGTGAGAGCACGTTCAATAACGCGTTCATCCGTCGAATCAATGACAAGCGGCACTTTTACTTTTTTTACAACTTGTTGGATAAACTTTTCCATATCTTCTTGTTCGTTGCGGTCCGGGTCGGCTAAGCAAATATCGATGACGTGCGCGCCGTTTTTTACTTGCGCGCGGGCAATTTCCGCCGCTTCTTCATATTTTCCTTCGGCGATGAGCCGTTTAAATTTGCGCGAACCGATTACGTTTGTGCGCTCGCCGACAAACAGCGGACGCATTGTTTCATCGTAAATAAGCGGATCGATGCCGGAGACGGCATGAACGTCAAAAGATTTCGGAATTGGCCGCGGTGGAATATCCCGGACCGCTTCGGCGATGGCGCGAATATGTTCCGGGGTTGTTCCGCAACAGCCGCCGACGATGTTAATCCATCCTTTTTCAGCGAATCGTCGGATTTTTTTCGCTAACATCTCCGGTGTCTCGTGATAGCATCCTTCTTCATCCGGAAGCCCGGCGTTCGGATAGCAGCTTACAGCAGTGTTCGCCAAGGAAGAGAGCGCGCGCAAATGGTCGGTCATAAACTCGGGGCCGGTCGCGCAGTTTAATCCGACCGCGAACGGCTTCATATGCTGGACGGAGATGAAAAACGATTCAATCGTTTGTCCTGCTAATGTTGTTCCCATTGGTTCAATCGTCCCGGAAATCATAATCGGCACTTTTTTTCCGACCGCTTCAAACGCCTTGGAAATGCCGATAAATCCTGCTTTGACGTTTAAGGTGTCTTGGCACGTTTCTAATAAAAGTAAGTCGACTCCGCCAAGCAATAGTCCACGCGCTTGTTCTTCGTAAGCGGCAACTAATTGTTCGAACGTAATGCCTCCTGTGACGGATAACGTTTTTGTCGTCGGTCCCATTGAACCGGCGACAAAGCGCGGCCATTCGGGAGTAGAGTAGGCGTCGGCGGCTTTGCGCGCAAGCCTGGCTGCTTCGATATTTAACTCTAGCGCTAAATGGCCAAGATGATATTCATCTAACACAACGCTTGTCGCACCGAACGTGTTTGTTTCGATAATATCCGCTCCCGCCTGCAAATATGCTTCATGAATGCGCTCGATCACATGCGGGGCGGTGAGCGTCAAATATTCGTTGCATCCTTCGTATGCTTCTCCGCCGAAATCATCAGCTGAGAGCTTCGCGCTTTGAATCATCGTTCCCATTGCGCCGTCAATAATTAATATTTTTTTTTCGAGCTGTTGCTCAAGTGTGATGTTACCCATGGAGTACCTTCCTTTCTTGTGCGGCTTGTTCCTTTTCATGAATGTAGCGAACGAGTTCGACGGTCATTTCATAGCGCAAAAACGGCGTAATTAAGTAGATGCCGTTAAATAAGTCAAAAGCGGCGTCAATGAGCGATTTGGCAATTGCGATTCCTTCGCGCGCAGATTGCACTGGGTCATTCGCGCATGCTGCCATGCGGGAGCGGATTTCATCAGAAAGCGTAATTCCCGGCACTTCATGATGAAGGAAATCGGCGTTGCGCGCGCTCACTAGCGGCATAATGCCGATGTAAATCGGCGTCTCAAGATGCTTCGTCGCTTCATACACCTCTTCGATTTGCTGCTCGGAATAAAGCGGCTGGGTGATAAAATAATGGGCGCCGCATTGAATTTTTTTCTCCAGACGCTCTACAGCCTTATCTAAATGACGGACGTTCGGGTTAAAGGCCGCGGCAATCGAGAAGTTTGTTTTTTGCCCGAGCGGTTTTCCGGAATACGAAAGCCCTTCGTTAAATTGGCGAATCAGCCGGATTAAATCAAAGGAAGATAAATCATAGACGGATGTCGCACCAGGAAAATCGCCGATTTTCGATGGGTCTCCGGTGATGGCGAGCACATCGGTGATGCCGAGAGTATGCAGGCCCATCAGGTGCGACTGCAAGCCGATTAAATTGCGGTCGCGGCATGTAATATGAATAAGCGGGCGGATGCCAAGCTGCTCTTTGACGATGGAGCCGAGCGCCATGTTGCTGATTCGTGGAGTTGCCAGCGAGTTATCGGCCAATGTCAACGCATCAATGTTCGCTTCTTTCAGCGCTTTGGCGCCTTCTAAAAATTTCGCGATCCCTAATTTTTTCGGCGGATCAAGCTCGACGATCACCGAGCGCCGCTTACGTACGATATCCTGCAGCGGCGGGGCGGCATTTGGTTCGTTTGTTTGGATAGAAATCGGAACATGACGTTGTTTAACGACTTTTTCTGTAATCGGTGTCCGATCGGTTAAGGCGTTTGCTATCGCTTCGATATGTTTCGGCGTCGTGCCGCAGCACCCGCCAATCAGGCGCACGCCTTGTTCACGGAAGGCAAGAGCCGTTTCTTTAAAATAATCGGTGTTTGTTTCATAGATAAGCCGTCCGTCGCGATAATCCGGCAAGCTTGCGTTCGGATACGCGGAAAGAAACGCTTTTTTTCGGCAGCGGCACTTCCTCGAGCGAACGAATCATATGATATGGACCGAGACGGCAATTTAGACCGATGACATCGGCTCCCAACTGCTCCAAGCGCGCCAACGCTTCAGAAAGGGGAGTGCCGTCTTGCAAGACGCCGACTTCGTGGAGGGAGACGTGCGCGATAATCGGCTTATCCGTTTCTTTGCGCGCGATTGCAAGAACCGTCTCTAATTCTTCTAAATCGTAATATGTCTCGAGCAATAAGCCATCGACGTCTTCGTTTAAAAGCACAAATAATTGCTCGCGAAACGTCCGCTTTACCTCTTCGATGGAAACGGCGCTTTTATTGATGCTCCGTAATCCGCCGATCGTTCCAAGAACATAGGCTTTATTTCCCGCCGCCTTTTTGGCGAGCCTTACTGCCGCGCGGTTAATGGATGGAACTTCATCTTCCAATCCGTAGCGGGCAAGTTTGACATAGTTGGCGCCATATGTATTCGTTTGGATTACTTCTGCGCCCGCGGCGATATATGCTTCATGAATGTGAATGATGTCTTCCGGTTTTGATAAATTTAGTTCTTCAAAACATCGGTCAACGCCGTGCGAGTATAATAGCGTTCCCATCGCTCCATCGGCGATAAGGATGCGTTCTTTTAAGTCTTGCAAAAGCCCCACGCTCATTCCCCCGTTCTATGAAGATAGTAAAAGAAAAAAGCCTTCTATAAGAAGAAGACTTTTTATGTATCGTCTCTTCTTATCTTCCAGGCGTTTCGCCTGTCTGGATTTAGCACCTTGACTTCCGCCAGGTTGCTGAGAGTTCATCGGGCCAGTCCCTCCCCCTCTCTTGATAAGAACTAGATATGTAGTTTTCAAAAAATATTTATATATTACTGTAAATGATTTTGTAGAAATATTCAATATAATTTTACAAAAATGACTCCCTTTATACGCAGCTGCTGAACTTTTCTGTCCGTCTTGCTTAGTTCCATTGCTATGATGAGGATGATGGCTAGCCAAAAGCAGGATAAACGCTTGGCAGCTCTCACGAATCCTTATTACCGCCTAGAAGAGTGGGAAAAAGGATGTTTAATAAATATATGAAAAAACGGAAGGAAGTAATCCCGGTGAAAGAAAAAATCAATAATGGCATTGTCAAAGAAGAGAAGAAAAGAAAACACGGATGGGAGGGCTATAACTCCTCCCATCCGTGTTAGCGGTAGTTAACAAATTGCACATCAATCGGCAAGTCCGCTTCGCGAATCGCAGCGATGACCTTTTGCAAGTCATCTTTGCTTTTGCCGCTGACACGGATTTGATCGTCCTGTACTTGGCTTTTCACTTTCAGGCCAGTGTTTTTAATGATCGTGTTGATTTTTTTCGCGTTTTCTTTATCGATGCCTTGCACAAGTTTGGCGCGCTGGCGCACCGTGCCCCCAGAAGCTGGCTCAATTTTGCCGTATTGGATGTTTTTCGTCGGCACGCCGCGTTTAATGAGCTTGCCGATGAGCACGTCTTTTAGCTGCTCTAATTTAAATTCATCGTCGGAAATAAGGATGAGTTCGTCTTTGTCTAGCGAAATGTCGCTTTTGCTGCCTTTAAAGTCATAGCGGTTTTTAATTTCTTTCATCGCGATGTTGATCGCATTGGTGACTTCCGATAAGTCGACTTTCGATACAATATCAAAGGAACTTTCTTTCGACATACACAACCTCCAGCATTTTTTATTTTATTATAGTAAAATGTGGCAAGGGACACAACAAGAAAAGGAGGGGAAGCCGAACGACGTGGAGGTGCTCTTGTGATGATGGGAAAAACTGTGTTTTATGCAGAATTGTCCATTGGAGTGGGAAATAATAAGCGTGAAAATATAGACAAAGGAAGAGATTGCAATGAAACGATTAATTCCTGGAGAAATCATGACATTAACGGTAAAACGGGAAATGCCGTTTGGCTGCTTTTTGACGAACGGCACGGAGGAAGTGATGCTGCATAAAAGAGAAGCGAATACAACGCTTGCGGTCGACAACGAGGCAACGGTATTTTTATATCATGACCACGACGGACAGCTGTGCGCTACCATGAAAATGCCGAAAATTACGAACCACAAATACGACTGGGTTGAAGTGGTCGACATCGTTCCGAAATTGGGCGTCTTTGTCGATATTGGCATTTCCAAAGATATGCTCGTGTCCATCGATGATTTGCCGCCGCTCCGCTCGCAATGGCCGAAGCGAGGGGATCAATTATATTGTTCGTTAAAAACGGATAAACGAGGACGGCTGCTTGCTAAACTAGCGGATGATGAAACGATGAAACAAATCGCCGTGAAAGCGCCGGAATCAGCGTTCAATCAAAACATTCGCGGGAGCGTCTACCGCGTGATTAAGGTGGGAGCTTTCCTTATCTCTGATGTCGGCTACCTTGGATTTGTACATGAATCCCAGTGGCGAAACGCGCCGCGCCTCGGTGAAGCAGTGGAAGGGCGGATTATCGCCGTCAAAGAGGATGGGACGGTCAATGTCTCCTTACTGCCGCGCAAGCATGAAAGCATCGACGAAGATGCGGCAGCCATTTATACGTACTTAGAAAGCCGCGGCGGAGCGATGCCGTATCACGACAAAAGCGACCCGGACGATATCCAAGCGCGCTTTCATATGAGCAAGGCCGCCTTTAAACGAGCATTAGGACGATTAATGAAAGAAGACAAAGTATATCAAAAAGATGGATGGACGTATATCAAGCGATAATAAAAAGCAAAGCCAATTACAGCTTTGCTTTTTTTATGCAAAAAACTCAACAAATGTAGAATGATGCCGATAAACAATAATGGACACCATGAAAAGAAGGGGACGAACAAATGAAACAACAAAGACGTATATGGCATCTTGTTATTGCGTTATTGGTTATTTTGATGATGACTGGTTGTTCGACGAAAGAGACGGTAACGAAAAAAGACAGAATCAAAGTTGGGATTATGTTGTCGGACGTCGGACTTGGAGATCAATCGTTTAGCGACTCGGCATTTCGCGGATTAATGAAAGCGCGTGATGAACTAGGCATCATTTTTGATTATCGTGAATTGAAAGATACGAAAACGTATGAACAAGGATTGAAGGAGCTTATTAAAGATGGCAATGATGTCGTCATTGGCCTTGGCTTTATGGTGCAAGAGGATTTGGAGAAAGTGGCAAAACAATATCCAAAGCAGCGTTTTATTTTAGTTGACTCTGTTTCTGATTTGCCAAACGTGACATCGATTACGTTTAAAGAAGATGAAGGAAGCTTTCTTGCCGGAGTGGTGGCGGCGCTTGTGACAAAAACAAACCGCCTCGGGTTTATCGGTGGGGCGGATGTGCCATTGATTCGTAAATTTGCGGCGGGGTTTGAAAAAGGGGTTCACGCCGTGAAGCCGTCCGCCTCCGTTCACATCGTGTATGCAGGTGATTTCGGAAATGACAGGCTCGGCGCCCAAATTGCTAGAGAAATGTTCGACCAAAAGAGTGATGTCGTGTATACGGCGGCAGGATTTACGGGAGTTGGCGCGCTTCGGGAAGCGGAAGCACGAGGTGTGTATGCGATTGGCGTTGACAGCGACCAATATTTTTACGCGGAAAAAGCGGTTGTGACATCAATGGTCAAAAATGTCGATGTCGCCTTGTTTCGCGTGTTAAAACAATACGTGGAAAAAGGGGAATTGCCAACCGGCACTGTTCAGCTTGGATTAGCGGAAAATGGAGTTGGGCTCGCGCCGATTCGCGTTATCCCATGGGATGACCAAAAACAACAGCTGCTCGAACAGTGGAAACAAAACATTGTGGACGGCAAAGTGGCGACAAAGTAATACAGAAAAGGGGATTAGAATGACAATTCGCAGAAAATTGTGGCTTCATTCGTTTCTTTCACTTATCGCATCGATCATATTGATGGGGTTCATCATCGTCAATATGTTGTCGATTCAGGCAACGAATAAAGATATCGTTCCGGTTTTGTTGACGATAGAAAAGCTCGAGGCAAGCATGAAATCGGCAAAGCAGAGCTTAAACAACGCCGCCTACAATATGACGGAAGGAAATAAGCAAGAAGTGCTGGCGCAAATCGAAACGACAGAAAAGCTGATTGGCGAATTAGAAAAATCATTGAAACAAAAGGAATTTCGCGCGCTATTAGAAAAAGCAAAACAAAAATTTGCCGAAGTGCATAATGCGTCGCTTGCCGCTCTTGAACATCGCGATGTATCGGAAGCAAGACGGCAAGCGATGCGAATCGAAGGGGCGGTCAATGATATTTACATGCTGCAATTGTATACGAATGATTACTACAAGGAGCTCCAGCGTGATTTACAGGCACAAATCCGTTTTGTCATTTGGACGGCGGTCATCGGCAGCATCGCGCTCATCGTTGTGTCAGGTGCTATGAGTCTACGGCTGACGCGCTCGATTACGAATCCGCTCAAGCAGCTTGCCCACAATGCGGTCGAAATCGCGGGGGGCAATTTGCTTGTTGAGCGCATTGACTATAAACAAAACGATGAGTTAGGTGCATTAAATGTGGCATTTCATACAATGGTCGAGGAGTTGAAGCGTCTGCTTCGTTCGGTAGAAGTGGTTAGTCAACAAGTCGAAACATTTGCAAAAGAAATCGAAACAGAAAATAAAATGCTTACGGAGATCAACCGGCAAGTTGCGTTATCCACCAATGAGTTGTCCGCTGGAGCGCAAAGCATCTCTGAAGAATTGCAGCAAGCAGTACAGCAGATTGAAAAAATGGATGATACGTTTGCCAAAACAGCGGAGCGAACCGAACAGACAGCACATTACAGCGAGACGGCTGTCGAAGCGATTCAACATGGCCAAAAAGCGATGGAACAACAAATGCACTTCATTCGCGAAAGCAATGAAGCGACATTGTCGATTGAACAGGCGACGAATGAATTTACGAGCTACGCCGCCAACATTGAACAAATGGCAAAGGTGGTATCCGATATTGCGGAACAAACGAATTTGTTGGCGTTAAACGCGGCCATTGAAGCCGCAAGAGCGGGAGAAGCGGGGAAAGGATTTGCTGTTGTCGCGGAAGAAGTGCGCAAGCTTGCCGAGCAATCCGCACAGGCGACAAAACAAATTTTTGAAACAGTTTCGCTGATTAAGCATGGCATTTCCACGGTTTCCGAAACCGTTGCCCGAGCGGTAAAAATCGCCGAGCAGCAATCGCAATCGATTGAAACGACAACGAAGGCGTTTGCCGAAATCGAGGACAAAGTCGCCGGCATTTCCGCCGATATTCAAGCACTTGTCGATGATGTTATCACGTCGAAACAATTAGAGGAGAAAGTATTGCAAAATGTGGAAAGCATCAGCGCCGTCGTCGAACAGTCGGCGGCCGGCAGTGAAGAAATTGCCGCTTCGATGGCTGAACAGCTGACAGCGTTTGAAAAAATGGTGGAGAAAGTAACGAAACTAAGACAATTGACGGATGAACTGCATGAGGTGATGGCAAAATTTCGGATGGAATGAAATTGAACTATCCCCACTTACCGGCTAAGGCCGGTGGAAGTGGGGGATTTTTGTTTCCTTTGTCTGTTGTTGCTCAAAGGCCCCAAGCCCCTCCGTTCATTTATGACAGAAGAAGAACGCTTTTCAACTATTAAAATTACTAAAAAAAAACAAAAAATGCCGATTCATCCTCCACCTACGCTTCGCTTAGAGGTGGGGTCTTCTCGGCAAAGAAAAGAGGCTGTCCAGTATAAAAGGACAGCCGAATTTTATAAATGATCCGTCTTCTTCGAGTACGCAAATTTCCCAGCCTGGCGGTTTTTTTCGCGCAACATGTTTTTTTCATGGCGTTTCGCGTTGTTGTCTCGTGCTTTTTTATCGTTATCGCTTGTATGTGACATAATTGGCGTGCACTCCTTTATCCACGGTGTACACCATTAGTATGCGTGGAAAAGAAGGACTTATACCTCAATATATTTGTTCAAGAAAAAGAGCGCCAATGTGCCCGGACCGGCGTGCGCGCCGATCGCACCGCCGATTTCGGTGATGAAAAAGCGCGTGCAGCCATATGTTTTTTCAATAAGCTGCTTTAATTCCAATGCGGCTTCTTCGTCGTCGCCGTGGCTGATGCCGATCACTTGTTTTTGCAAATCGTCGCCGCGTTCGCCCATGATTTCGACCATGCGCTTTAACACTTTTTTGCGGCCGCGTAATTTCTCCAGCGGAATAAGTTTGCCGTCTTCGACATGGAGAAGCGGCTTAATGTTTAAAAGGCCGCCGACCATTGCCGCGGTTTTGCTAATTCGCCCGCCGCGCGCCAAAAATTCTAAATTGTCAACCGTAAAAATATGTTCCATATGGCGGCAGTAAGAAGCAATCGTTTCGCATAATAGGTTGTACGGCATTCCTTTTTCTGCGAGTTCCGCCGCTTTCATCACTACAAGTCCTTGTCCGAGCGACGCGCACTTCGAATCGATAATCGTTAGCTGAAACTCAGGATATTCTTCAATCACTTCGCTGCGAATCGCCATCGCGGTTTGATATGTACCAGATAATTGCGAGGAAAACGCGATATATAGACAAGGGCGGTTTTCTTTTGCGTACTTGGTAAATAGTTCTTTCATTTTTAGCGGATTCGATTGCGCCGTTTTCACGATTTGTCCGTTGCGCATCGCGTCATATACTTGTTTTGGTTCAATGGTAATAAAGTCTTCATATTCTTCGCCATTGAAATGGACAAGAAGCGGCAGAAACGCGATGTTATGCTTCTGCAAATAAGAATATGGGAGATCGCTACCACTGTCCGTAATAATTTGAATCGACACTGCATCCACCTCTTATAAAGTTAAGATAAGATATATTTTAGTGTAGCGATTATGATGAAAAAAGACAATTTTTCTTTCCTATAAAAAGGTTGCGGACGAGCGCCGCAACCTTTACTGAGTGAGTTGATCAAGTTCTTCCTGGAATTGACGCAACTGCGCTTTTTCTGCCAAGCTGGAATGAGCATAGGCAGAAGATAAGGCGTTTTTTGCTATGGCGATCGCGCGATCCAAGTCGATATCCGCTTGGCCGTTTGCTGCTTGTTTTGCCTGCATGACCGCTTTGCGCGCTTCTTGAAACAATCGATTGCCCATCGTTATTCGCCTCCAAGCGACGTTTCAAACGCTTTTTGCATTTTGCGCTCTTCCGCTTCAGCGTATGTCATGTGGTAAGGGATTCGTTCGTCATGTTTTTCTACCGCATCGACGCTTTGTTGAATGAAGCGTTTCGATTTATTTCGTTTACCCAAGACGTATTCCCCCCTTGAAAAAATAAAGACGCAATATTGCGTCATTGATAGTGTAACCGTATAAGGAGGATTGTAATAAGGCAATTCGTTACAGCTTTAACATTGATTTTAAATAAATACCGATGCCATCTTCTTCATTCGTTGCAGTCACATCGTTGGCGATTTGTTTGAGGGGCTCAATCGCGTTGCCCATCGCGATGCCATGACCTGCCCATTCGATCATTTCTAAATCGTTATCTTCGTCTCCAAAAGCGATGACCCGTTCTCTAGGGATATGGAAATAATCAGCGATTTGCTTGAGTCCAAACGCTTTATGAACGCCGGCGCGAACGATTTCAATGATATGCCATGGCTCGGTCCAGCGCCGATGATGCAATACGTTCGCATGAACGTCGGATAAGTACGACTGTATTTGGTCGACATGTTGTTTGTCTGTATGAATAAGGATGCTCGTTGGATCATCTTTTAATGCATAGCGCAAGTCGCCGATTTCGATGGCCGGGTTGCCAAGCCGGACAATATCTAGCAGTATTTCATCATGTTCATGAAAGTATACATCGTCCATCACTTCGGCTAAAATATTTTTAATCGAGTACGTTTCACTTACTTCAATAATGTCTTTTACAGTTTGGAGCGGAAGCGGAAAATGACGGATCCCCCATGAATGGTCGGCAGGGTGATGGACGAACGCTCCGTTAAAGTTGACAATTGGCGTCGTGAGTCCAAGCTCTTCATAGTACATTTTGCTGGCGCGATAAGGTCTTCCAGTTGCAATCACGACAAGATGCCCTTCTTCTTTTGCGCGTAAAATCATTTCTTTAGTAAATGGGGAAATCGTTTTGTCATCTTTTAATAACGTACCATCTAAATCCAACGCAATTAAATATTGTTTCATAATAACTCCCTTTACTTGTTTTTTTAAAGTATATACGGTCATGATTTTAAGGTCACTACTATATTTACCATCATTTTGTTTTTTGGCTCTTTTCTAATATAGTGTAACTCTTTTCCAAAATTCTTGTCTACATGTTACACTATAGAAAAAAGAATGAAGGAGTTTTGGGGTCATGGTCATCATTGAAAAAGAAACCGTTGCCCAAGTGCCTGTGCTTCATGTCGTAAAAAAAGAAAAGCGGGAAGAACGATTGCCGTTTATTTTGTTTATTCATGGATTTACAAGTGCAAAAGAACATAATTTGCACTTTGGGTACTTGCTTGCCGAGGCGGGATACCGCGTGATTTTGCCGGATGCGCTGCATCACGGTGAACGAGATTCGTCTTTATCTGATCGTGAGCTGCAATTGGCGTTCTGGAATATTGTGACGCGTACGATTACGGAAATTAAAAAAATCAAAGAGGAATTAGAACTTCGCAATCTCATTCAGCCGGATCGGATAGGACTTGCCGGTACATCGATGGGGGGGATTGTCACATTTGGCGCACTTGCCGTGTATCCATGGATTAAAGCGGCCGTTTCGCTGATGGGAAATCCAATGTATGAAGCATTTTTTGACGCCTTAATTGAAACAGGCAAAAAAATGGGAGTGGCGATTCCGCTTTCCGATGAACAACTAAAGCGGGAAAAGGCGCGATTAATGAAATATGACCTTTCTAGACAGCCGGAGAAATTAGCGGGCCGTCCGCTTCTTATTTGGCATGGAAAGTGCGACCAAGTTGTCCCTTATTCTTATACATATGAGTTTTATGAACAAATAAAACCGCTTTATCAAGGAAAAGAAGAAAATTTGAAGTTTATTTCCGATGATACGGCAGGGCATAAAGTGACAAGGGAAGCGTTTTTAGAAACGGTGAAATGGTTTACGAAACATGTGTAAGAAAAAAACGGCTATGCTTATGGCATAGCCGTTACAACATTATCGGAGGGGTAAAAGCGGACGGGACATTTTCCCAAAAAAGTTATGAAAAATGCCCTAATTGCCGCAGCGCTTCTTCACTCATTCGTTCCGGAGTCCAAGGCGGATTCCATGTAATTTGTACTTGTACATCGCGGATTCCATCGATATGTTCGAGCGCACGTTTCACACCGCCGACGATGGAGTCGTGAAGCGGGCAGCCCGGTGTCGTAAGCGTCATTAAAATATATATGTTTCCATCATTAATTTGCAAATCATAAATTAACCCTAAATCCACGACATTGATCCCCAGTTCTGGGTCAATAACCGTTCGAAGCTGCTGAAGTACCAATTCGCGAATATCCATGATTATAGCCTCCTTTTTATTTCCACAAAACCGAAAGAATCGTCCCGGCAAAGAGAAGAGAAAACAATGTCAATGCACCTTGGGCAGCATAAAATATCGTCGGACTGGAAACAGTCAATGCAGCTACGGCACCGATAACGCTAATGATAAACAATACACATTGAACAACAGTCCATTTCTCATTCATCATTTGTTTTAACGTTGGCACATTTTCTTGGCCGATCTTTTTGCTGTAGCGGTGCGTCCACCATAAAAACGGAACAATTTTATATAAATAGCCGATGATGCTTAACATAATCCAGCCAAGTATATAGCCGTAAATCACAATCGCAATTCCGTGAAGATTGCCGAAAAACGATAAAATAAATGCTGTCCCGTGCAGGATAAAGGCAATCGCAATGGCAAGCAAAGCAAACTGAAATGGGCGGTCCAGTTTTTTCTTCATCCGTTTTTGCAAAATCGACCATATATGATAAGCGAATAGTGCGAATGCAATAAATAAAAGCCCAGCACCGGAGATGAAAACCGATCGTCCATTTATGAAAAAGCTGATAAATGTAACGGCAAGCCCCGTCATATAAACGATGTATACATATCGCGCCAACGTCATCGAAAACCCATGCGCGAGAGAAAACATCGGCACCATTTTATAGGAAAAACCGATAATAAGCAGAGTAAACCAGCCGAACACGCCAAATAAGATATGTGTTTTTAAAGCAAAAAGATGATCCATCGTTTGTCTGCCGCTCCAAAAATGAAAGGCAAGCGTCAGTCCCAAGACAATCGTAAATAATAAGCAAGCAAGTGCCGAGCTGACAAACAATGTCATAATATTTTTTTTCGCCTGTTTCCGCAATGTCATTGCCATTTGAAAAAGAAAGATTATGATGCCAAGCACAAGCAACAACCCTGGGAAAAAGGCGAAGTGCGCATTAAACGCTAAGTTGGCAGAAAATAATACGATTCCGGCTGCTGTAATAAAAAATTGTACAAATCCTAACCGCTCGCTCCAAATTGGTGTCAAAAACGCAACTGGAACGAGCTGGTACATCGCTCCCATCGCAACCATCAGCGCAAAACCGAGCACGGCGAAATGCGCCGCCGCCCAGACGATCGGCAGGCGGAACGCTCCGTTTACCATGGCTGGTCCGGCAATGAGTGCGACTGTTTGTGATGCAACAAAAGCAATGACACCAAACAAGATAAATAAAAAAGGAAGACGAATATTCGTTTCATATGCAGTATTTGTTGGAATCATGATGGTCATCCTTTTGTAATCGTAATTTGGAAGCTGCCATCCTCGCGTTCTGTCGTTTCGTATTTATAGCCAAGCTCATCAAGTTGTTCGTATAAAAACATCGGGCGGCGGTCGTTAATGATGGTTAACGTTTCTCCAGGCTGCAGTTTCCCTAACGCCGCCAATGTTCTCATCATTGGCTGCGGCGGCTCTAACCCGCGATTGTCAAGAATCATCGTTCTCACCCCTGTTTTACGAACGTGACTTTCCAATGTTTTTTCCCAATCTGTTCCGCTTCATACGTAAATCCTTTTGCTTTCATAATCGGAAAAAGCGGAATCGGTTTAAACGGCGCATGCAGAATAAACGTATCCCCCGCTTGAAGCGGTTTAATTGTGTTCATAATTTTTTCAAACGGTTCGATTTTCTTTTGTAAATCTTCGCGGACATCCAACTCTACAATCTTTCCCAACGAAATCCCTCCTTTGTTTTTTATGATAGTAATTTTCATTTTCAAGCGTTGTGATTTTTATCACATCCATTAGAAAAAGATTTCTTTTTCCAATCCTTCTTTATCAATAAGGTAAAATCCATCTTCATTAATATCAATCAATCCTTTTCGCTTTAATTGGCTAAGCGTTCGGCTTACCGTTTCCCGTGAGGTGCCGATCATGTTGGCAAGCTCTCGATTCGTCACATGAGCAGTCAAACGGTAAAATTTCCCTTGCGGTACCGCATTTGTTTTTGTTAAGCGCAACAGAAGCATAATAATTTGTTCATATGTGTTATGAAGAATTTGTTCTTCTAAACGTTTTTGCAAGTCAACGATTTTTTCGCCCATGACGCGAAATAATTTAATGCATACCTCTGGATAGCAAATTAACGTTTGTTCGAAGTCAGCGATTGGGATCGCAATTAACGTCGCTTCGTCGATGACTTCCGCGTGCGCAGGGTACGTACCTTTTAAGAAAAAACCAGTATGCGGAAACATTTCGCCTGTCTGCAAAATCGAGATGATTTGTTCTTTCCCGCTCATATCGGTTTTATAAATTTTTACCGTCCCGGAATGAATGAAATAGACACGCTCGAGCGGGTCTCCTTGCATAAATACAAACGTCCGCGGTTTATAGACGCGCACATGAGAAATAGCCACAAGCGATTCAAGCTCATGATCGGATAATTCACGGAAAAGCGGAACGCTTTTTAATCTCTCTTTCATCCAATTATTTGTCATAGATAATCTCTCCTTAAATTTATATATAAAAAAATAGTCGTATTGTTTTAAGCAATAAGAAGGAACAATGCTTCCTCCAACTTAATTTTATAACATTTTCCATAAAAGAGTTGTGACGTAAATCATAGTGATGAAAATCATAGCGAACGTTTGCCGTACCTCACATTCTAATCCCATTTGCAGCGTTACAATGAAGGCGAATTTAATGATAGGAAGGTGGTTATTTATGGAAATTAATCGGTCGGTTCGTACGTCTCCACGTCCTGAACGTCGAACACAAAATAGTTTTCTTAAATCTATATTAATTTTTACCATTTTGATCAGTTTTACCGTCTTGCTAGTTGGCGGATACTGGATTTTTAAAGAAATGGCGCCAAGACCGAAAGAGGTCCGAAGCGAAAGCGGCGACGTATTAATGACGAAAGAAACAATTATCGGTGGGCAGTCCGTGTTCCAGAAATACGGATTAATGGATTACGGTACAGTGCTTGGACATGGTTCTTACATGGGGCCGGATTATACAGCAGAAGCATTGAAGATTTATACGGAAGGAATGCAAGAGTATAAAGCAAAAGAACTGTATGATAAGCCATTCTCTGAGCTATCCAAAGATGAAAAAACAATCGTTCGGGATAAAGTTATTAAAGAAATGCGGAAAAACCGCTACAATCCGGTTACCGATGTGCTTGTGTTAACAGATGCACAAGTATATGGGCTTCAAAAAGTTCGTGACTATTACCGCGATGTATTTACAAACGGTGATGGTTGGGGCTTGCAAAAAGGGTTGATTAAAGAATCGGATATGCCAAAAACAAATCGCGCTTGGGTTGCGGACAGCGATCAAATTCAGCAAATTGCCGATTTCTTCTTCTGGACAGCTTGGTTATCAAGCACTCCGCGTATCGGTGACAATATTACGTACACCAACAACTGGCCTTATTACGAAGATGCAGGAAATACAATGACGTTTTCCGCCATGTGGTGGAGCGGTGCAAGTGTGACCATCTTAATTTTATTTGTTGCGATTATTTTGTACTTCTTCTATCGTTATCAATTGAGCATGCAAGAAGCATATAAAGAAGGACAGTTTCCAGTTATCGATTTGCGCAAGCAGCCATTAACCCCTTCGCAAGCGAAATCAGCAAAATACTTTACAATCGTAGCCGTGCTGTTTTTCGTTCAATCGATGTTTGGCGCGTTGCTTGCCCATTATTATGTAGAACCAGACAGCTTTTTCGGCATTAAATGGATTCACGATTTACTGCCGTTTAACATTGCAAAAGGTTACCATTTACAACTAGCAATTTTTTGGATTGCAACATCATGGTTAGGTATGGGGATTTTTATCGCACCGCTTGTCGGCGGACATGAACCGAAAAAACAAGGGCTTCTCGTTGACATTTTGTTCTGGGCGCTTGTCGTTCTTGTCGGCGGCAGCATGATCGGCCAATGGCTTGGAGTAAACGGATATTTAGGAAACAACTGGTTCTTGCTCGGCCATCAAGGTTGGGAATATCTTGAGCTTGGACGCATTTGGCAAATTATCTTAGTAGTAGGTATGCTTATTTGGCTGTTTATCGTCTTCCGCGGCATTAAGAGCGGATTAAAGCGGGAAAGTGATAAAGGCGGACTAATTCACTTATTGTTCTATTCTGCAATTGCGGTGCCGTTCTTTTACATCTTTGCGTTCTTTATTAAGCCAGACACGAACTTTACAATGGCAGATTTCTGGCGCTGGTGGATTATCCATTTGTGGGTAGAAGGAATTTTCGAAGTGTTTGCGGTTGTTGTTATCGGCTTTTTGTTAGTGCAATTGAGACTTGTTACAAAAAAATCTACAGTAAGAGCATTATATTTCCAATTTACGATTTTGCTTGGCAGCGGGGTCATCGGTATCGGCCACCACTATTATTACAACGGTTCGGCGGAAATATGGATTGCGCTTGGCGCCGTCTTCTCAGCACTCGAAGTCATTCCGCTTACATTGCTGATTTTAGAAGCATATGAACAGTATAAAATGATGCGCGACGGCGGGGTTAACTTCCCTTATAAATCGACATTCTGGTTCTTAATTGCTACGGCAATTTGGAACTTAGTCGGCGCGGGTGTGCTTGGATTCCTTATCAACTTGCCGGCAGTCAGCTACTTTGAACACGGGCAATTTTTAACACCAGCCCACGGCCATGGATCGATGATGGGTGTTTACGGAATGTTCGGTATTGCCGTGCTGCTTTACTCATTGCGCAATATCGTGAAACCGGAAGCATGGAACGATAAATTATTAAAATTTGCATGCTGGATGCTCAATATCGGGCTTGCAGGGATGATTGCAGTGACGTTGTTGCCAGTCGGCATTCTGCAAATTAAAGAAGCTTTTGAAAAAGGCTATTGGGCATCTCGCTCTCCAGAGTTTTTACAACAAGATATTGTGCAAAACTTGAATCTGATCCGTGCTGTTCCAGATACGATTTTCTTAATTGGTGTCATCGTGATTATGGGGTTCAGCGTAAAAGCGCTATTCCATTTGCGTAAACCGACACACGGCGAGGGAGAAGCGCTTCCGGTCGCCGATCTGACAAAAGAAGAATAAACAAAAAAGAATCACAGCACAAATAGCTGTGATTCTTTTTATCTTTCTATGATAGCGCTTTCTATCTTGTTTATTGTTAGGTTTTCTGCATTTTTTCTTTTTTCTCGTGACATTGAAAACAGTATAATGTTTCTTTTTCGTCGCAAATGACGCCGTTTAAGAAACCATGAAAACAATGTATCGGTTTGCCGCACTGCGAACAAAAGCCAACAAGCTCTTCCAATCATCATTTCTCCTTTCACAGGCATTGAGAATTTTCATCCATCAATTGTGATATTCGTCACTACGACAAACGACAGAAATGATTATGATGTATACATAATTAATTATACTATAAAGGAGGCAATAAGTATGAATCAATTTGCCGCAAAAATTCATGCACCTGACTATGAGCCGAGAGAAAGACACCCTGCGATCTTTCGCTTATTCGATAGCTTAAAACCAGGTGAAGTGATGGAATTAACAAATGACCATGATCCGCGTCCGTTGCATTATCAGTTTATGATGGAACGTCCAGACCAATTTACTTGGGAGTACTTGGAAGAGGGACCAGAAATTTGGCGAGTCGCAATCGGCAAAAAATAAACATGAATGCTAAAAAAGATTCCCGAAAGAATGACGGGAATCTTTTTTTTTTGTTGCTTCCATGGTACAGTAAAACAAAGATTTTGGTGAAAGGGGAAAAATGAATGAACAAAATGGCAGGAGTGGTTCTTGCCGGCGGGCAGTCGCGGCGTTTTGGCAGCCCGAAAGCGTTTGCCAAATTTAACGGAAAATATTTTTTTGAAATTGCTGTGGAAACGTTACGCGCAGTAGTAGAGGATATTTATATTGTTAGCCATCCTTCGCTAATAGACTGTTTTCGACAAAAGACGGCGGAAAAAGTGATTATGGACGATGAACGGTATCGTGGCCAAGGACCGCTTGCTGGAATTTATACGGTCATGAAAGAATGCGAAGCGGAATGGATATTTGTGCTTCCGTGCGATATGCCGTATATGCGTCCAGAAGCAGCGGCAAAACTTGCTAAATATGCGAACGAGAAGTTTGATGCGATTATCTGTGCGCATTTCGGCCGAATTCAGCCATTAGTTGGCATATATCATCGGCGAACATGCAAGCAGATCGAAAAACTTCTACAGGCACAAGATAATAGGATGAAATCGCTTTTTCGCCATTGCCATGTCCACTATGTGAACGAGCAAGATTTTTGGGAAGATGAGATCGTCTTTCGCAATGTAAACACGCCGAATGAGTTTGACGATATTGTGACATAAGTCACTTTGTGATATTTATCACATTAGTGTCCTCTCCAATGCAGTACAATGAGAACAAGGAGGGGGATAGTAGTGAGGGACTTTAACGAAAATCCGTTTATTGTGATTTGGGAACTAACAAGGGCATGTCAGTTAAAATGTGTTCATTGCCGAGCGGAAGCGCAATATCACCGCGATCCGCGCGAATTGACATTCGAAGAAGGGAAAAAGTTAATTGATGATATATATGAGATGGATCAGCCGCTTCTCGTGTTTACTGGCGGGGACCCGCTCATGCGCCCAGATGTATATGATCTTGCCAAATATGCGATTGACAAAGGACTTCATGTTTCAATGACGCCAAGTGCGACGCCGAACGTGACAAAGGAAGCGATTCGGAAAGCGAAGGAAGTTGGCCTTTCTCGTTGGGCGTTTAGTTTAGATGGGCCAAACGCGGAAATTCATGATCGTTTTCGTGGGACATCCGGTTCGTTTGATTTGACCATAAAAGCGATTGAATATTTACATGAACTTGATATTCCAGTGCAAATTAATACCGTCATCTCCCGATATAACGTCCATGTGCTTGATGAAATGGCAGAGTTGGTTGAAAAACTAAAATGTGTACTTTGGAGCGTCTTTTTCCTTGTGCCGACAGGACGCGGAAAAGAGTCAGATATGATTTCGCCGGTGGAACATGAAAAAGTGTTTCGTTGGCTTTATGAAACGAGCAAGCGCGTCCCGTTTGACATAAAAACGACAGCAGGGCAGCATTACCGCCGTGTCGTGTTGCAGGCGAAAATGCGAGAAAAACAAATCTCGGGCGATGAAATTAACTATGAAGACGTGTTGATGAAGGGATTAACTGGACAAGTCGATGGTCTTGGCCGTGCGCCAAAAGGGGTCAATGATGGCAATGGATTTGTTTTTATTTCTCATATCGGTGACGTATATCCGAGCGGGTTGCTCCCGGTGAAAGCAGGAAATGTCCGGGAAACGCCGCTCGCGGAAATTTATCGAAATTCTCCGATTTTCCGAGATTTGCGCAATCCTGATAAATATAAAGGAAAATGTGGCGTATGCGAATTCCGCTACGTTTGCGGCGGATCGCGCTCGCGGGCGTATGCAGTTACGGGTGATTACTTAGAAAGCGAACCATATTGCATATACATTCCAAAAGCGTTACGGAAAAAAGAAAAACATTTATCTTAATCACAGTGGTAACTGGCTCTCTTTTATTAGGGAGCCAGTTTTTTATTTACGAGTTCACTGAAATAATTTTCTAGACATTAAAATAAACAGGACACGATAAAGATGGAAATCAACTTTTTACAATTATGTGACACTATAAAAAATTGTGATAAACTTCACAAATATTTTTTTTTCATTTGCGTATGATGTACTCAAAAGCAGGTGAATTTAGTTATATGGCTGTGAACAAAAAGGAGGATTTTCGTGATGAATAAGCAAAAAGCCCTTTTGCCGATTACAACGTTGGCGATGACGTTTGCGTTTGCTGTATGGGCTGTATTTTCTCCGTTGGCGAATACATTCCAAGAAATGTACGGACTAACATCGACACAAAAAAGCATTTTAGTTGCGATTCCAGTTTTGCTTGGTTCCATTATGCGCATTCCGCTCGGGATTTGGACGGATCGATTTGGCGGCAGGCGATTATTTTCGTTGTTGCTATTGTTCATAATTATTCCATTAATAGGAGCGGGTTTTGCTGATTCATATGCAATGTTAATGTTTTGGGCGTTCTTTATCGGAATGGCAGGGACGTCGTTTGCCATTTCTGTTACGTTCGTATCGCGCTTAACACCGCCAGAAAAACAAGGAACAGCACTCGGCATTAACGCGATGGGCAATATTGGAACAGCGGTGGCAAGCTTTTTGGTTCCTTCGATCGCGGCAGCGTTTGGAGTGAAATGGGCGTTTTGGGGAATGATTATCCCAGTTGTCATCATGCTCCTTCTTGTTTGGTTCTTTACTCCGGATATGCCAAAGCCTAAGCAGCAAAAAACGATGCTTGATTCGTTATCGGTGTTGAAGTATAAACATACGTGGACGTTATCTCTCTTTTATTTCGTTACATTTGGTGCATTCGTTGCATTCGGCATTTATTTGCCATCGCTGCTCATTGATTTATATGGTTTAACTCCGGTGGATGCCGGGCTTCGCGCTGCTGGATTTACTATTATTGCGACACTTGCGAGACCGATTGGCGGAAACCTCGGCGATAAAATCGGTGCCGAACGGGTATTGAATTTCGTTTATGCTGGAATTACGATTGGAGCGCTTGCCATTGTATTTGGAATGGAAAATATTGTTGTGATGACAGTCGCATGCTTGTTTATTGCCATTATGTCCGGATTAGGAAACGGTGCGGTCTTTAAGCTTGTTCCGCAGTTGTTCCCTGCAGAAACAGGCGCTGTCACCGGCATCGTCGGCGCATGGGGCGGACTTGGCGGCTTTTTCCCACCGATTTTGCTGGGAATAGTGAAAGATGCTACTGGTTCTTACGTGCTCGGCTTTCTTCTTCTCAGCTTGTTTGCCCTCGTTTGCTTCCTGCTTAACCGCGTCGTCTTCGGAAAAAAAGTGGGCAAAGTGACAAAACCATATGCACCGTAACAAAAAGCAGGTCGTTTCAAGCGATCTGCTTTTTTTAATATGGAGCTTTGATTTCTGATTATTTGCATGTTTTTAAGTAAAACGTATATCGTTCAATCCATCATTTTCCCTACCGAAATGATTTCTAACGTTAATATATAACATTGTTCAACAATTCACAAACTATTCAAACATCGGCCATGATACGTGATACGAATCACTAGGATGAGAAACAGAACGCACTATTCTTAAAGTGTAAGGATTGATAAAAATGGAGGGAGGAACATGGCAGGCAAACTTCACGCATTCATGGCGGTAGCAGCGACGGCAGCGTTACTAGCGGCCTGTGGAAACGAAGGTGCCGGGGAGAAAGAGGCGACGAAAGAAACGGTAAAGATAGAGCATCACGCAAGTTCAAACGTCATCGCTGCCCATAAAGATCTTAACCAAAAACCGGTTCCATTGAAAATGGAACGCATCGGTCCGCATGACGTTAAAATCGAGATGACTGCACAAGTAACTGACATCGAAATCGATAAAGGAAAAATCTATAAAGCATGGACGTTCAACGGTCAAGCACCTGGACCGCTCATTGTTGTCAATGAAGGAGATACGCTCCATTTTACGTTAAAAAATATGGACCCATCGCTGCCCCATAGCATGGATTTCCACGCCGTCCACGCTTCGCCGTCGAAAGATTTTGCCGACGTCATGCCGAATAAGTCGGGAACGTTTACGTACCCAGCGAATAACCCAGGCGTATTTATGTACCATTGCGGCACGAAGCCGGTGCTCGCCCACATTGCCAATGGCATGCACGGGATGATTATCGTCAAGCCGAAAAACGGCTATCCAACCGATAAAGAAGTGGAGCGCGAATTTGTCTTAATCCAAAACGAGTGGTACAAGTATAATGACATGGATGATTTCCAAAACGGGGTACCAAGCTATATTGTTTTTTCGGCAAAAGCGTTAAAAGCAGGCGATCGAAATACGAACGGAGATACATTTACGCTAAAAGAGAAGCCGCTCGTTGCCAAAGTCGGCGACAAAGTTAGAATTTACATCCTTAACGTTGGTCCGAACGAAGTCAGCTCATTCCATGTCGTTGGAACCGTTTTGGATGATGTGTATATCGACGGTAATCCAAACAACCATCTAAAAGGTTTGCAGACAGTGATGCTTCCGGCTAGCGGCGGCGCGGTCGTTGAATTTACCGTCACACGCCCGGGAACGTATCCGATCGTTACGCACCAATTCAACCACGCGCAAAAAGGAGCCGTAGCGATATTAAAAGTAACGGAGACCGGTGAAGATGACGGTACAGAAACAAGCGGACACTAACCGTTTCCCGTTCTGCCAAACGAGAAACGGCATGCCGCTGCAAGAGAGCTTCTTCATCTATTGTAAAGGATTATAGAAAAAGATAAGTGATGTGCATCACACAACATTAAAAAGGAGAGATGAAAACTAACGGGTTCGGTTCAGAAGTACAAAATCAAAAAACAGTACAAATAACAGCGTAATTAGCACAAAATTCGAACCACATTTAACAAAGTAAAAGGCATATTAAAACGCTTGGGCTTATTCCAAGCGTTTTAAACTAAAATTATATTGACTTGTTCAATTAAGACTGTTACTAAAAGGTTACTACCGCACTTCAATTACAAAGGCATAACTTGAATCTCCCTTTTCCCATCTTGCTGAAACATCATACACATATACACCTTTTTCTTTTGGTAATAGTATCACATTATCATTTATTGGAACATTTTCTGTTTTTTCATTTGTAAGCCATCTATTTACTACTAATGTATTTTCTTTAGGCTCGTCTTTGAATTCTATTTTCAATTGGGAATTTGGTGGTATAACCACAGGTTTTAGTTCTTGATTTTTAATGAGTTCTGGCGGAGAACTTGTATCAATACAAACAGAATTAAGTAATCCATTCCAACAATACGAACCTTGTGTCACTTCTACCTTTTTTTCTCCAACAGTTATGGTTGGTAAAGGTGGTTTAGCACTAAATAGTCCAATAACAAAATACCCCCCAATGCCTAACGCAATTAATATTAATAATGTAATTAAAAACTTTTTCATACACTCCCCCTCGTGGGTTCATTTTACTTTTGTTAATTTTCTGATTAATCTATATATTTAGTTTAACATAAAATACCAAAATACTTAAAAAGGATTTCGTCAAAAAATATTGATATTTCAACAAAAATAAAAAAAAACAAATCGCGTGGTGATTTGGTCTTATAAAATATCAAATCCCTTTCAAAGGGAAGTCATCAATGAATTGTCTTTATCCGTCACAAAACGCCATTCTGAAGCCTTTACAAGCTGTTTAATGAGCCAATAATGAGCAATCGTTGTATAAGTTATGTGTAATCCATCAATATACTTGGCTCTGCGTTCAATTTTATCTAATTCGGCTTGATACTCGACATAAGTTTGTGTGTCATTTTTTAGATGTAGGCATCGGATAATGATAATATTTCGGAATGCGAGCGTGTTTCTTAGCAAATTCATTTAGGGGGTTTTCTTTTAAAAGAACGGTATCAAGGGCAATATCCCTCAATGAAATATCCCAATCAAATGCCACATCACTTCGGAACACATACCTTGAGAATACATCGGCAGTAATCACCACATTGGTTGGGAATTGACTTTAAATCGTCATACTGGCTGCCACCCATTCCTTTTTTCCGAACATTGTTGAGGAAATAAGTCATTTTATCTATTGAGCCATATTTCTTTAAACTGCATATTTTGAAGCGGTTTTGTTTCGTGCCGTTCCAAAAACTCCAAACATCTTCGATAAACAAATTCGTAATAGGTACCTCTCCCAATTTCCAAAAGTTCGCAAGTTCTGGTAATCGGAACCCGACTTAACAATAACTTTGTAAACCAAAGAAGAATATCACTTCGTTTTTGATTGTATGTGATAGATTGCTTACGGTTAGGTAATATATTAACTTCTTGCACGTCTTACATTGCCATCTTTGTGATTCACCTGTGCTTTTTCCACGTTTATAGAATGCCTTTGGTTCGTTAAAAGGCGTACAATCTTCCACAATACATCCATCTTTATGAAATTGATAATCGGGTTCAACATCTTGGATACTGTTGACAACAACCGAACTCGTTAGATGAAAACTCTCCTTTTTTATTTTTTGAATAATAAACGGAACAGATAGGAAACATATGCTAATAGAGGTTTAATTTATTTAAGCAGGGGAAAGAGGTGGTGAAATGGGCGGTCCATCTTTACGGAAATTAGAGGCGCATCGTTCCATTCATGAAGGGGCATTTGCCGAGGCGAAACATCTGACTGAGCTGCTTGAGAAGCTATATAACGATGGGCGTCAGGAGCATCTTGGCGAGGTTGCTGATGCGCTTGTGGAGCATTGGGAAAAGAGAGTCATTGCCCATGCGCAGGCGGAAGAAGAAGGATTTTATCAAGAAAAAGTAGAGGAAGACCACAATTTGTTTGAAAAAGTGGCGATGTTAAAGCGTGACCATGACTTAATGAGATATTTAATTGAAGAAGTAAAACAATTATTAGCGCAGCGAATTGATAAAGAGGTATTCACTCGATTTCACGCGCTTTTGCATATTAACCGTATGCATAGTGACGATGAAGAAAAATTTTTATTTTAGCCAATAAAGCAAAGGAAGGAGCTTCATGCTGACATGAATAAGAAACCTTCGCCGCTGCTAAAAAAGCTAAAGTATTTTGGCAAATCCGAAAAAACCGCTGGCCATGCCGAGGTATCACCGTATGGTCGCGACTCGGAAAAAGTGTACCGCCGTCGTTGGCAGCATGACAAAGTAGTTCGCACAACCCATGGAGTGAATTGTACTGGTTCCTGCAGTTGGAGGGTGCATGTGAAAGACGGCATTATTGCTTGGGAAACACAGCAGACCGACTATCCGACTACAGGTCCGGATATGCCGGAATACGAACCGCGCGGCTGCCCAAGAGGAGCAAGTTTTTCATGGTATACATACAGCCCGCTAAGAGTCCGCTATCCGTATGTGCGCGGAGCGCTTTTAAAGCTATGGAGAGAAGCATTAAAAAAAGAAGGAGACCCTGTTTCCGCATGGAAATCGATCGTGGAAGATCGCGAGAAGGCAAAACGGTATAAAAGCGCACGCGGAAAAGGCGGATTTATCCGCGCGAATTGGGATGAAGTCAACACAATGATTGCGGCTTCGCTTATTTATACGATTCAAAAGTATGGACCAGACCGTATTTTCGGTTTTTCACCTATCCCGGCGATGTCGATGGTAAGCTATGCCGCCGGTGCGAGATTTATAAATTTAATCGGCGGAGCGATGCTTAGTTTTTATGATTGGTATGCCGATCTTCCGCCTGCTTCCCCGCAAATATGGGGCGAACAGACGGATGTTCCGGAAAGTTCTGATTGGTTTAATTCGAGCTACATGATCGTGTGGGGATCAAACTTGCCGCAGACGCGCACTCCGGATGCCCATTTTTACGTAGAGGCGCGCTACCGGGGAACGAAAGTGGTCGCTGTGAGCCCGGATTATGCGGAGTTTGTCAAATTTGCCGACAACTGGCTTCCGATTCAGCCGGGAATGGACGGGGCGCTGGCGATGGCCATGACGCACGTCATTTTAAAAGAATTTTATGTCGATCGGCAAACAGATTACTTTACAAATTATGTGAAAAGGTATACGGATTTGCCGTTTTTAGTCATCCTTAAAAAACATGGAGATCATTATGCGGCAGACCGCTTTTTACGGGCAAGCGACATTGGCATGCCTCTGCGTTACGCACAATGGAAGACGGTCGTATGGGATGAAAAGTCGCAGACTTTTGCCGTGCCAAACGGAACGATTGGGCATCGGTGGGAAAATAACGGGAATTGGAATTTGCAGCTCGATGACATGGACAATAAACGAATCGGCCTCGATCCGGCATTAACGTTTTTAGGAAAAGAAGATGATAATGTTACGATTAAAATTCCGCATTTTGAAGTAGAGAAAAAATCGGTGCTAGAACGCGGCGTTCCTGTAAAAGCAATCAAGAAAAACGGAGATACGCTGTATGTAACGACCGTTTTTGATTTATTGCTGGCCAAAACCGGTGTTTCCCGCGGACTGCTGGGTGATTATCCTGTCGATTATAATGATCCGAAACCGTATACGCCGGCATGGCAGGAAGCGATTACTGGCATTGATCGAAACACGGCGGCGCAAATCGCGCGCGAATTTGCGCAAAATGCGATCGATTCGAAAGGTCGTTCGATGATTGTCATGGGCTCAGGCATCAACCATTGGTATCATTCCGATGCTATCTACCGTGCGATTTTAAACCTTGTTTTGTTAACGGGTTCGCAAGGAGTAAATGGTGGAGGATGGGCGCATTATGTCGGACAGGAAAAAGTGCGGCCGCTGGAAGGCTGGCAGACGATTGCGATGGCGCGCGACTGGGGAGGACCGCCGCGTCTGCAAAACGGAACGTCGTTTTTCTATTTTGTAACAGAGCAGTGGAAATACGAAGATCAAAAGATGGACGAACATATTTCTCCGTTGTTTGATCAGCCGCGTTATCAGCATGGCGGCGACTATAACTATTTAGCGGTTCGTTTAGGGTGGCTCCCATCTTATCCGCAATTTAACGCAAACAGCATCACGTTAGTGGAAAAGGCAAACGCAAAGACAAACGAAGAAGTGATTCAATATGTGGTCAATGAAATAAAACAAGGGAATTTAACGTTTGCGATCGAAAATCCGTCCGACCCGATCAACTTTCCGAGAGTGATGTTTGTTTGGCGCGCCAATTTGATCGGCAGCTCGGCAAAAGGACATGAATATTTTTTAAAACATCTGTTAGGGACCCATCATGCGAATTTAAGCGAGCAAAATAATGAGTTAAAGACGAGCGAAATCGTTTGGAATGAGGATGCGCCCGAAGGAAAGCTCGATTTAATGGTAAACATCGATTTTCGCATGAATGGAACGGGGCTGTATTCCGATATCGTCCTCCCGGCAGCCACATGGTATGAAAAATATGATATCAGCAGCACCGATATGCATCCGTTTGTGCATCCGTTTAATCCAGCGATTGCCCCGCCGTGGGAAGCGAAATCGGATTGGGATTTCTTTAAAGGGCTCGCCAAGACGTTTTCGGAAATGGCGAAACACTATTTTTCCGCTCCAGTCAAGGATGTGGTAGCAACGCCGCTTTTGCATGATACACGAGATGAAATCGCCCAGCCGTTTGGAATCGTGAACGATTGGAAAGAAGGGGCGAGCGACCCGGTTCCGGGGGTAAATTTTCCGCGGCTTCACATCGTGGAAAGGGATTATGCCGAAGTGTACAACAAATTTGTGGCTCTCGGCCCGGTTGTTCAGGAACGAATCGGAGCGAAAGGGCTCAGCTGGAACGCCAATGAAGAATACAAATGGATGCTTGATACGGCCGGTTCTTCCTCGCTGACAGGGCCGTATAAAGATTGTCCAAGCCTGTTGACCGACCGTGACGCAGCGGAGGCGATATTGGCGTTATCGAGCGCGACAAACGGTTCGCTGGCGCTGAAAGCTTGGGAAGAGATGGAAAGAAAGACGATGCAAAAGTTAAAAGATTTAGTGGAAGAACGGGCGGAAGAGCACATTACGTTCCAAGCGATTACATCACAGCCGCGCCAAGTGTTAACGACTCCTGTATTTAGCGGGAGCGAAACAGGAAACCGGCGGTACTCCCCGTTTACAACCAATGTCGAGCGGCTGATTCCGTGGCGGACGTTAACGGGAAGGCAACATTTTTACCTTGACCATGAGTTAATGCTGGAGTTTGGCGAGGAATTACCGACGTTTAAAGCACCATTGCGAAAACTGGCTTTCTATGAACAGGACCATCGTCCGAAGGTAAGCGGCAAAGAAATTGCGCTCCGCTATTTAACGCCGCACTATAAATGGTCGTACCATAGCACTTACTGGGATAACCTGCTGATGTTAACGATGTTTCGCGGCGGACCGCATGTATGGATGAATAAAGATGACGCGGAAGAAGCAGGCATTGCCGATAACGATTGGATTGAAATGTATAACCGCAACGGTGTTGTCGTCGCACGGGCGGTTGTCAGCCACCGGCTGCCGCGCGGAGTCACGTTTATGTATCACGTGCAAGACCGTTATATTAATGTTCCGGGCTCGCCAATCAGCAAACTTCGCGGCGGAACGTTTAACAGCCCGACGCGAATTCATGTAAAACCGACACAAATGATCGGCGGTTATGCGCAATTAAGCTATGGCTTCAATTATTATGGTCCAACGGGAAACCAACGGGATGAACAAGTCATCATTCGCAAACTTAAAAAAGAGGAAGTGAACTGGCTTGAGGATTAGGGCACAATTTGGGATGGTGATGAATTTAGATAAATGTATCGGCTGCCATACGTGCAGCATTACATGCAATAATACGTGGACGAATCGTCCCGGAGCGGAGTACATGTGGTGGAACAACGTAGAAACAAAACCGGGAATCGGTTACCCGAAAGAGTGGGAGAATCAAGATTTACGTAAAGGCGGATGGGTGCTC
Organism: Parageobacillus toebii NBRC 107807; assembly: GCF_003688615.2. Lineage (GTDB taxonomy): Bacteria > Bacillota > Bacilli > Bacillales > Anoxybacillaceae > Parageobacillus_B > Parageobacillus_B toebii. The sequence goes on from NZ_CP049703.1 coordinate 1,610,489, forward strand.
AAAGACGGGAAGCTCGAGCTGCGTGCCGGCGGCCGGGTGAATAAACTGCTAAATATTTTCTATAATCCGGACATGACCCCGATTGACGATTATTATGAGCCTTGGACATATGACTATGAAAATTTAATTAACAGCCCGGAAAAACAACATCAGCCTGTCGCCAGACCAAAATCGCAGCTGACAGGTGAATATATGGAAATTACGTGGGGGCCGAACTGGGAAGACGACTTGGCGGGAGTATATGAAACAGGAAAACGCGATCCGAACATAAAAGGCATTGAAGAGAAAGTAAAGTTCGAATTTGAGCAAACGTTTATGATGTATTTGCCGCGTATTTGCGAGCATTGCTTAAATCCGCCTTGTGTTTCCTCCTGTCCATCGGGCGCCATTTATAAACGGGATGAAGACGGCATTGTGCTCGTCGATCATGATGCGTGCCGAAGCTGGCGTTTTTGTATGACGGGCTGCCCGTATAAAAAAGTGTATTTTAATTGGAAAACACATAAAGCAGAAAAATGTACATTTTGTTTTCCACGCATTGAGACCGGTCAGCCGACGATCTGTTCAGAAACATGTGTCGGGCGGCTCCGCTATATCGGCATTGTTTTTTATGACCTAGATAAAGTGGAGGCTGCTGCTTCGGTTAAGGATGAAAAAGATTTATATCAAGCCCACTTAGATGTATTTCTTAATCCGTATGATCCGGAAGTGATCAAAGCGGCGCGTGAAGCAGGATATACCGATGATTGGATTGAAGCGGCACAACGCTCCCCGGTTTATAAATTGGCGGTGGAACAAAAAATTGCGCTTCCGCTTCATCCTGAGTATCGCACATTGCCAATGGTTTGGTATATTCCGCCGCTAAGCCCAATCATGGGAGCATTTGACGGCGGATTGGACGACATTAATGCTCACGTCATTTTTCCAGCGATTGATCAAATGCGCATTCCGATTGAATATTTGGCGAACTTGCTTGCAGCAGGAGATACGGAAGTGATTCGCACGGTGTTGAAAAAAATGGTGGTGATGCGAAGTTATATGCGCGCCGTGAACTTGGGGAAAGAACCGGATAAGAGCATATTAGATAAAGTGGGAATGGATGAACATACGGTGAAAGAAATGTACAAGCTTTCCGCTGTTGCGAAATATTCCGACCGCTATGTGATTCCATCTTCTCATCGCGAGAAGGCAGACAATATGTTTTACGGACAAGGAGCAGTCGGTTATGAATTTATGGAATCTTGTTCCGGCTGTTCGGGATATGACGCGGAAAACTTTCATCAATTTTATTGGAGTGATATCGATGGAAGAGCACCGGAAAATTTTTAAAATCGCTTCGATTTTGCTGCAGTACCCGGAACAAGGGTGGATTGGTGATGAACAATTATTCCATGAAATTTCTTCGCTAAGCAATGAAGGCGTCCGGAAACTGTTTATGCAGTTTCTGGACTATTTAACAACAAACGAAATAGAGACGTTATGCGAAATATATGTGAATACGTTTGATTTTAGCGATAAAACCACAATGTATTTAACTTATCATCTATTTGGCGATCAGAAAGAGCGCGGCCAAGCCTTTTTAAAACTAAAAGAAGAGTTTCGCAACGCCGGTTTTGATCTATTGGATGAGGAGCTGCCAGACTATTTGCCAGTCGTTTTAGAATTTGCGTCTGTCGCTCCCGAAGAGCATGCAAAGAAGATGCTTCTTATTCATAAAACAACCATTGATAAAATTACAGAGGAACTAAAATTAGCGAATAATCCGTATTATCTTGTCATGGATGGCTGTGTAACCGGAATCGTTTCATTTTTAGAGGAGAAAAAAGCCTCTTAACAATACGAACATGAATGGAGGACGCCTGATGAGTTTACTTGATCAATTTATTTGGGTAATTTATCCATATCTCATGCTTACATTATTTGTCGTTGGTCATATTTACCGTTATAATACAGATCAATTTGGCTGGTCGGCAAAATCAAGTGAGTTTCTTGAAAGCAGACGGCTGCGATGGGGAAGTATTCTTTTTCATTGGGGAATTATATTTGTTTTTTTCGGGCACGTAGCTGGGATACTGATGCCAAAACCATTTTATGAAACAATCGGAATTACGGATGAAATGTATCACTTCGGGGCGGTTTGGTTCGGCGGCGCAGCTGGGGTCGCGACGGTCATCGGCGTTCTGTTGCTGCTATGGCGGAGGTTAAGCGTTCGTCGTATTTTCCGCAACAGCAGCAAAAGTGATTTCGTCGTATTGTTTCTGTTAACCATCGTCATTTTAACGGGATTTACCAATACAGTAGGATATACCGCTACAGGAGGAACGTTTGATTATCGCGATACGATTGGCCCATGGTTCCGAGGGATTTTAACGTTTCGGCCGCTGCCTCAACTGGTAAGCGATGCCCCGTTAGGATTCCAAATTCATATTATTACCGCCTTATTGCTGTTTGGCATCTGGCCGTTTACCCGTCTTGTCCATGTTTGGAGCGTTCCGCTGACGTATTTAAATAGACATTATGTTGTATATCGCCGCATGCGTGCAAAGAAGATTTAAAAACACCCTCCTTTTCCATTCGAAAAGGAGGGTGTTTTTATTCAATGCGACAAATATCCACCGGACAGTTTTCGCATTGAATTTCCTTCTTTAAATAGTCGAGGTCATGGATCGTAATTTTTCCTTTTTTAATGGAAAGAACACCTTGCTGCTTTAACACGTTCAACATGCGGTTGACGCTTTCGCGGGTGGTGCCGCAAAAGTTGGCTAAATCCTGATTTTTCAGTGTTAGGTCAATTAGAATGCTTCCGTTATCAAGCGTAACGCCATAGCTGTTGCACATGCGGATGAGCGTGGAATAGAGCGCTCCTTTTTTGCCGTGCATAATTAAATCGCGAAATTTCGTTTGTGTCCGCCGCGCATGCATGCTGACCCATTGCATATATTCATAGGCAAGTGAAGGGTTGGTGAGGAGCTCCCGTTCTAAATCATCTTTTTTAATGACTGCTACTTCGCCATCTTCCATCACTTTTGCTGTTAATAAATAGCGAGGTTCTGCTGTAAACAATGTTAGCTCGCCGATAATTTCCCCAGAGCCGCAGATACGGAAACACATCTCTTTTCCGTCAGCGCAAATTTTGCTCATTTGCACTTTACCTGAAAGAATAAGATATAGTTCATCAGCATCCATTCCTTCTTGGAATAAAAATGTTCCTTTTCGTATTTTGACTGTATGTTTCGCAGAACGGAGTAATTCACGCAAATGGCCAAAGCGATCATGGTTGTGCAACGTTTTTGCTGCAAGCATTTTTTTCACCTCAATGGTTTGTTGTTACTTCCATTGTAGGAAACAAGGGGTTGGTTTTGTTGTGAAGAAAATCACATTTTGTTGTATTTGTGATCATTGTCACAATGATGTCACAAAATATTTTTTGAAACCGTTTTCATGATTGTTATGTTAAAATGTGAGTAACGTCACAACATTTCTCTTATCTTTCTTGTATAGTAAATGGGAAAATGTCATAGTGTTGTTGAAAGAGGTTTTTAACATAACTGGATTTTGTTGTCGATAAAAGCGGCATTCATCTCCAGAGTCATTGTGGTCCTACTTGGAACCGTTATCGCGAAATGGATGGCATGCCACCGGTTTAAAGGGAAAATCGTAATAGAAACGGTGCTGAGG